>JBATRF010000037.1:0-1830 GCA_049292455.1 Thiolinea sp. | reverse complement strand
ACATAGGACTGGCGATAGACGATTGGCGGGAGCGCGGGTATCCTGGCTATGTGGCAGATGCTATCACGGAAGCGGCGCGACAAGGTAAGCTGACTTGGAAGTACGTGGAAGGCATACTCAAGCGGTGTGCTCGTGAGAATGTCGCGCCGACAAAGAAGAATGGCAGCGACCCTGCCAAGAAACCAGCCACCGGCACATTTCGCCAACCCTCGCCGGATGGCACGCAGTGGATTCACATTGACATGGCGACTGGCAAGGAAGTCAAGCGCGAACCGCGCAGCGAAGAGGAGGCGATGTTTTGAACGTTGAACTTGTCCAGTATGAGATATTCGCCAAGGAAATACTCAAGCGCGTCATGGCTGAAGAAGAACCGGCAGACCTGCACGAGTGGATGCGCTCAAAGCTGGCGCACATTGGCGGCGGTGACGAAACCGCCGGCCTCGGTTGGGTGGAGTCGTTTGACTGGTACGACGCACTTCTTGCCAAGCGCGAAGCCCTGGCCCTGCTACCGCTCTCAGAACGTCGCCTTGTTGATTGGCCCTGGCAGTCGTGGAACAACCTGATCGACCCGATGGAGCCGGGGATGCTTGCCAGTATCACGGCGCCTGATGGGCAGGGTAAGACGATCATCGTGGAGTGTATGGCCGAACATTGGGCGCGCCGTCACCACAAGATTGTATTCGTTCACTACGAGTTGAACCGGGCTTTGATGCTGGACAGACGCACCGCGCGGCATACCTCGATACCAGTGCGGGCGCTGAAGTCGGGCAACATGACACCCGAACAGCGCGCGACGGTGGCAAGTGTTCGGCCCCGGCTCTTGGCCTGGGACGGCGAGATAACCTACCTCCACACGCCCGGCTGGACAATGGAGCGCACGATTGCCGAGCTGCGCAGCTTGCAGGCCGATGGGCGCTGCGATGTGGCGGTGATTGACTATCTCGAAAAGGCGTCACCCAGCGCGCGACAAGTCAAGCTGTTTGGCTCTAACGTCTGGCAGCGCGAAGCCGACAACGTGGAACAACTGAAGGTATTTGCCGAAAGCACAGACGTTCCGGTTATCATGGTCGCGCAGATGAGCAAGGCCGGCAAGAACACGGACGCGGGGCGCATGGATCGAAACGACATGGGCGGCTCCGGCGACAAGTCCAACAAGGCCAATCTAGTCGTTCTGGTGCGCAGGGACCGGGACGCAAACGGCAGCTATTCCAACACCGTGCATGTCCAGATCGACAAAAACACGATGGGCGCGACCGGTGCCTTTGACCAATGGATGCAGCCTGAGTACTTCAGACTGTCGGATATTTCGCAATGAACATCACCCAATGGCTGCGGCAACACCGACGCCGCGCTGAGTACAAACGCTACATGCGCTCGGACGCCTGGCACGCGATCCGTGACGTGAGGCTTTCCATAGCCGCATACGAGTGCGAAAAGTGCGGCTCACGCGAAACGTTGCACGTCCATCACTTGACGTATGAGCGTTTTGGAAACGAGCGAATGACCGATCTGCAAGTGCTTTGCAGGCCGTGCCACAATCGAGCGCATGGGCGCAAGTTCTAGGAGGCTTGACCATGACAGACGCAACACCCAACCCACCCACCGGCAGCGGTAAGCTGATTTGGCGCAAGCCGCTCACGCGCGACGTGGTGGACTGCGCGCAGTTTGCGAAGTTCGAGGCGCGGCCGATCATGCCGGCGCCTGAGCGCGACATGAGGATCACGCGCGAGGAATGGGACGCATGAACGAGCGACGCAAGACGGCCTCGATCTTCGGCTATTCACACCGTCATGACGCGGCGCTGGCGCTGTGCATCGCAGAGTACGGCTC
>JBATRF010000036.1:0-2237 GCA_049292455.1 Thiolinea sp. | reverse complement strand
GATGAAAACAGCGGGGCTCGGTCGGTCCCTCACGGGAGGCTTCGCACAGACCGGCCCGAGCGGTTGTGGTAGCTATTTTTTAACTCAGGCATTTGAAAAAGGAGTGTCCGATGACCCCTCAACACGCAACGAACGAACGTGACGTCAGACCGGCCCCCAGTCAGGCACTGGTAGATTGGCTGAGTCTGCAGTACGACACGCCGCAGCGCGATCATTCCGGACCGGAAGCTATGGCCTGGGACGCCCACGGGCTACAGGCCGCCGCGCATCAGCCGCACGTTGCGGCAGCCCAGGCTTAGCCGGCCATGATCTGGCATCTCTTCTCAGAACTCCTTCCGTCGGCCAGGCGACCGGGCATCGAAGCTTCGTCGCACGCATCCGGCGTACAGTCCGGGCCAGCCGGCCCTCAGGAGTCCGCGGGCCTTTCTGCAAGCTCGCCGGTTTCTCCGGCGGCCGGAAGGCCGCACTGGAATTCCCAGGAGCCTGCCGGCACACCCTTCGACCGATCATCACTCGTGGCTTTCCGGCCACCCGGAGAACGGGATGCAAGATAACCTTAGTTGGCCGGGTGTCAGGCCCGGCCCCCTGTACGACCCTTCTTTCGAGCACGATGCGTGCGGCACGGGTTTTGTCGCCCTGCGCAGTGGACAGCGCACCCATCGCGTCCTCGAATTGGCCCTCGAGGCCCTTTGTAACCACGCGCACCGCGGGGCTGTTGCCGCCGACGGCCGTTCCGGCGACGGGGCAGGCATTCTCACCCAGCTTCCGCACAAGTTTATGACGCGCGAGCTGGCCAAGATCGGCTCGCGCGCGCCCGCGCTGGGCGATCTGGCCGTGGGCATGCTCTTTATGCCGCTTCGCAATCTCCTCCATCGCGAGCGCAGCCAGGAGTTGTTTCAGCAGGCCGTCGCCGAGTTCGGCCTGGAGTTTTTGGGTTGGCGCGAGGCGCCGGTCAACCTGGACGCGCTGGGCGAGTATGCCATCAGCCTGCGGCCCTACATTGCGCAGGCCTTTGTCGGCCGGCCGCCGGCGCTGGCGCCAGGCGCGAGCTTCGAGCGTGCGCTGTATCTGGTGCGCAAGCGCGCCACCCAGTTGTGCTGGGCTGAGAGCATCACCAATTTCTACATCGCTTCGTTGTCTTCCAAGTCTATCGTCTACAAAGGCCTGTTTATGGCCCCGCAGCTCGGCAATTTCTACACCGACGTGGCCGATCCGGATTTCGAGACCGCGCTGGCGGTTTTTCACCAGCGCTACAGCACCAATACGTTTCCGACCTGGGAGCGGGCCCAGCCGTTTCGCCTGCTCTGCCACAACGGCGAGATCAACACCTTGCGCGGCAATATCAGTTGGATGCGGGCCCGCGAGGCGGACCTCGTGCGTTCGGCCCGACCCTATTTCGGCGATGCATCCGGATATCTGGCGCCGGTCATCAGCGAACGCGGCAGCGATTCGGCGATGCTCGACAACGCGCTCGATCTGTTGGTCCAATCCGGCCGCGACATGCCGCATTCGCTGCTGATGCTGGTGCCCAAGGCTTGGGAGCACGATCCGGAGCTGCCGGCCGACGTGCGGGCGTTCTACCATTATCATGCCTGCCTGCAGGAACCGTGGGATGGCCCGGCGGCCTTGGCCTTCACCGACGGCGTGGTGGTCGGCAGCGTACTCGACCGCAACGGCCTGCGGCCGGCGCGCTATCTGATTATGGACGACGGCATGGTGATCATGTCCTCCGAGGCCGGTTCGGTGCACGTCGACGAGGCGCATATCGTGCGCAAAGGCCGGCTGGGTCCGGGTGAGATGTTGACCGTCGATACCTCCAGCGGCGACATACTGACCGAGAGCGACGTAGCCAGCCGCCTGGCCGCCGACAAGCCGTATGTTCGCTGGCTGCAGGAAAACCTGGTGACGCTTGACGATCTTGTGCTTCAGGCGCGACCTGCATCCGGCTCAACCACCCGATCCGTGTCGTCGAGGCGGCCTATGGTTGCGCCGGGGCTGTCGTCGTCCGACGGCGACGCAATCCCAGCGAACGCAGGAGCAGGCGCCTCGATCACCACGACACTACAGGCGGCTTTTGGCTACAGCCGTGAAGAGTTGGTCGTCCTGTTCAGGCCCATGTGGCAAGAGGGTATCGAGGCCATCGGCTCGATGGGCGATGACACGCCCGTGGCGGTGCTGTCAAACCTGCCGCGGCCGCTGTTTCACTATTTCTACCAGCGCTTTGCCGAGGTCACCAA
>JBATRF010000035.1:0-3362 GCA_049292455.1 Thiolinea sp. | reverse complement strand
GCTAAGAAGCGCGGTATTTATACGATTGCCCGATTCGTAACCTTCAAGGACGATGCGTTGGCCGAAGGCAAGCCGGAGTGGGCGCTGGCGAAGAAGTCGAACCCTGGTGTGCTGTGGAAGGACGGGGAAAACCTGGCCTGGGTCGATCCCTATCGCAAGGAAGTGCGCCAATACGAAATCGATCTGGCCAAGGAGTTGTCGGCACTGGGCTTCGATGAGATCGAATTCGACTACTTCCGCTTCACCGGGCAGACAAACCACAACCAGTTCACTTATTCCGTGGAGAGCACGCCTGAGAACCGCCGCGAGGCGATCTCTAGCTTTTCGCAAGAGCTGATTGAGGCGCTCAAGCCGTACGGCATCTTTACAGCCATCGACGTCTTCTGCTGCATCATCCTCACCGGCAACGAGCCGTACATCGGCCAAAACCTGGCCGACATGGCGGTCGGGCTAGACTATCTCAACCCGATGATCTACCCTCAGGTGTGGTGGCCCGGCACCTTCCCCGGGTGTGATGAGCCGGTGCTATGCCCGTACAAGGTGATTTACGACAGTACGGCCACGGTGCGCGACATCGTGCCGATGCCGACCCGCATCCGTCCCTGGCTGCAGGGCTATCCAAACAATTTCCGCACCGAAGGTCCGGCGCGCGGCTACGACTACGATGTGCCCGAGATGATGATCCAACGTCAGGCTGCCGACGATGCCGGCGCCGAAGGCTGGCTCTTCTGGTCAGGCGGCGGCAACTTTCCGGACGAGATCTTCGGGCCCATGCCAACACTTGCCGAGCTGGAGGCGCAGGTTCGGGCGCGGCAGGGTGGACGGAGCGGACCGTATTAGATCCATGGATACCTCCGGTCCCTCGACTCAGTCCGTTCACAGCGGCGAGGCGCGTGGCAAGATGCACGACAGCATCACCACGCCCGTCGTCCAGACCTCGACCTACACTTTCCGTGACACGGCTGCGCTCGTCGAGTACATGGAAGAGCGTATGTTCTGGGATACGCCGCAGCGCGAGGAATATGGGCGCTACGGCAATCCCACCGTGCGTGCGGTCGAGGCCCGGCTGGCCGCGCTGGAGGGCGGCGACGACGCGGTGTTGACCCCGAGCGGCATGTCGGCGATCACCGGCACGCTGCTGGTCTACCTCAGCGCCGGCAGCCACCTGATCCTGACCGGCGACTGCTACCGCCGCACGCGCGACTTTGTCCATGGCTTCCTGACTCGCTATGGGATTGAGGTCACGGTCACGCCTGCGGGCGACCTGGACGCGGTCGAGGCCGCGATCCGCCCCACTACCCGCCTGATCTTCTCCGAATCGCCCACCAATCCGTTCATGCGCTGCCTGGACCTGGCCCGCCTGGCCGAGATCGGCCGGCGGCGGCGGGTGCGCACGGCGATCGATAGCACCTTTGCGACGCCGCTCAATCTGAAGCCCTTGGACTACGGCATCGACCTGGTGATCCACAGCGTCACAAAGTACCTGGCCGGACACAACGACCTGTTGGCGGGTGTGGTCATCGGTAAGGACGGCCTCACCGTGCCGTTGCGTCAGATGCAGGGCGTATTGGGCAGCGTGGTCGATCCGCAGGCGGCCTTTCTGGTGGGCCGCGGGCTCAAAACCCTGGGGCTGCGCGTCGAGCGGCAGAACGCCAACGGCCTGGCGGTGGCTCGTTTTCTGGAGAACCATCCCGGCGTGCGGCGAGTCTGGTATCCTGGCCTGCCTAGCCACCCGGAGCACCTCATCGCCACAGCTCAGATGCGCGGATTCGGCGGCGTAGTCACCTTCGAGATTGATGGAGACAGCGCCGCAACAAGCCGCTTCGTCGATGCCTTGCGCCTGCCCTACATCGGCCCGAGCTTGGGCGGCGTCGAAAGCCTGGTGGAACAGGTCGTCCTGGTCAGCTATTTCGATGCCGATCCGGAGAAACTGGACGCGCTTGGTATTTCCCCCTCCCTCGTTCGGCTCTCCTGCGGCATCGAAGATACTGTGGATTTGATTGCGGATCTTAGCCAAGCGTTGGAAAGGGTATAGGGCTACCCGGCAGCTTCATGCTCCGGCTACTGTGCGTGGGTCGAGTAGGTCCTGGCGGCCCAGTATCGAAGTTCTCACTGCTGACAGAAGTCTCACTTCAGCCGAGACTCGCCGCCAGGACCGTATCGAGACCCCTTAAGGTTGGCAACATATGATAACCAGGGTCTCGATACGGGTCTGGCGGCGAATCTCAGTGGTGGCGAGCAACGGATGTCTACGCTGATCTCAAGTCAAACGCCGCCAGACCCTACTCGACCCACGCCTTGCGAAACATCACACCAAAACTGTCAGGGTGCCAGATACTCTGACCCTCTGACCCTCCGCATTCCATTTTCACATGACCAATCCCAATCTCCCCCGCTACGCACGTCAAATCATCTACCTTGGCCTGGGCGAGGCCGGGCAGCGGAAGCTGCTGGCGTCGACCGTGGTGATCGTGGGCTGTGGCGCGACCGGCACTGTGATTGCCAATCACCTCGCGCGGTCCGGCGTCGGGCATTTGCGCATCGTCGACCGCGATTTCATCGAGTTGAACAACCTGCAGCGGCAGGTACTGTTCGACGAGACCGACATCGCCCAGCACCTGCCCAAGGCGGAGGCGGCCCGCCGTAAGCTGACGGCGATCAACTCGCAGATCGAAATCGAAGGAATCGTGGCGGACGTGACGCCAGACAACGTGTTGCAGTTGCTGCACGGCGCCGACCTGATCATGGACGGCGCCGACAACTTCGAGACGCGCTTTTTGGTGAACGACGCTTGCGTTCAGCTCGGCATCCCCTGGATCTACAGCGGCGTTATTGCCAGCTACGGCATGAGCATGACCATTCGTCCGGGCAAGACGGCCTGCCTGCGCTGTCTGTTGGGACAGATGCCCGCGCCCGGCACGACGCCGACGTGCGACACGGCCGGCGTGCTGGGGCCGTCGGTCGCCGTGGTGGCGTCGATCGCTGCGGGCGAGGCGCTCAAGCTGCTGGCCGGCTTCGGCGAGCTGAACGATGGGCTGCTGAACTACGACCTGTTGGACAACAGCCTGGATCGCTTCGAGATCATGCGCCGGCCGGACTGTCCGACCTGCGGCGAGCGCGACTTCGAGTTCCTCAACGCCGAACGCGGCACCCGCACCGTCACGCTGTGCGGCCGAAACGCCGTGCAGATCAGCCTGCCTGACCGGCCCGCCGTGGACCTGACTGAAGTCGCCGCCCGGCTGCGCCAGTCCGGTGTAGCGGATGTAGCCGTCAACGCCTATTTGCTGCGGGCGACGCTTGACGGCCTGGAGGTCACGCTCTTCCCCGACGGTCGAGCTATTGTCAAGGGGACGGAAGAGGAG
>JBATRF010000034.1:0-1604 GCA_049292455.1 Thiolinea sp. | reverse complement strand
CCGGCGCCGCGCTCTCTGGACCAGTTCCAGATGACGATGGCTGTGGACGGCCAGGTGACAGCTACCACTGAAGAGGGTGGTCAGGCGCTGCCTTTCGATGCCGTTGCCGAATACCTGGTCGATACCGGCGTGGTACTCAAGGGGCCAACCCACTAGTCCTGATAAGGAGCAGCTTACTATGGGCGTGATCAACAACATTCCCCAGGAGATCCGTAAGGAGGGGTTGATTCGGTGGGTGCTTCGGCAGCTCGACGTTTTTATCACGCGCCTGACGACAGGTCTGAATTGGAACGACCTGCGTGGCTTGGCGCGCGGCGATGATCCGCGACGCCCCAACCCTCGCTTGACGGTTCACTCCGAGTCTTTCTTTTTTCACATCAAGCCCAGCTACTACCATCAGTCGGTGACCAAGATCAGTCACACGTTCCGGATGGGATTGCTGAGCACCTACTTCTTCATCCTCGAAACTATCACGGGCATCTTCTTGATGATCTTCTATGCGCCAACGCCGGAGCGGGCGTATGGCGACATGCTCAAGATCCTGAGCGGCGTGCCCTTTGGGCAGTTCATGCGTGATATCCACCGGCTCGGCGCCGAGGGCATGGTCATCGTCGTGACACTGCACATGGTGAGAACGTTTCTAACTGGGTCATACAAAAAGCCCCGTCAGTTTACCTGGCTCACCGGAGTGATTCTGCTGCTAGCAACGCTCCTCATGAGCTTTAGCGGCTATCTGCTGCCGTGGGATCAGTTGGCTTACTGGGCGGTGACTATCGGCACCAGTATGGCCGACAAGGCGCCAGTGGTAGGTGCCTCGACGAAACTGTTGCTCTTGGGCGCCCCCAGCATCGGCGCCGGCGGTTTGTTGCGCTTCTACCTATTGCACGTGCTGTTTGTACCCCTGGCGATCATCTTCGTCTTCTTCATCCACTACTACAAGGTGGTGCGTGTGGGCATCTCATTGCCCTCATCGGAAGAGGAAGTTGGGCAGGATACCGCCAAGCGTGTGCCGGCTGACAAGCGCCGCTACTATCTGCCGGATGTCTTTACCGACGAAATGGTGTTCCTGGGGCTGATTACCTTCATCCTGCTGGCGTTGATCTTGTTCGGTATCTACCCCGGCGCCCCGCTGGAGCACCATGCCAACGCCAACCAAACCCCGCTTCACACTGAAGCGCCGTGGTACTTCCTCTGGATCCAAGGACTGTTGAAGCTGGGCGATCCGACGCTGATGGGCGTCGTTGCTCCGACCCTCGTCTTTGGCTTACTGGCCATCATCCCGTACAACGACTTCAACCCCAGCCGTCGCGCCAAGGATCGGCGCGTTGCGCTTTCGATTTGGCTGCTCGGCTGCGCTGCCTTCATCATCCTGACCTGGATGGGCACGCCGTTCTACTTGGTCGCGTCGCCGCCGGCCGAAGAAGTGGTGCAGTTGATGCTGCCTGTCGAGGGCGAGGGACCCGTGCGCGAAATGCCGTGGGAACAGATCCAACTTGGCGAATGGGACACGCGACGAGATGTGACTGACGGAGCGGCCGATAGCCTTGCAAGCTGGGAAATGCGCAAGCTCATAGACGTCTACGCGAACCATATCGTCGATGAAC
>JBATRF010000033.1:0-1808 GCA_049292455.1 Thiolinea sp. | reverse complement strand
GGCCAATCCGAAAGCCCCGCATCGGCCTCGAGCGGAGGTAAATTGGTCGGCCCGGTCCGCGAAAATCCTAACAAGCCGGACGATCCGTATCAGCAGCTCTTGAAACTAAAGCCCGGCGAGTTGACCGCTCCGATCAGTTATCAGAGCCGTATCTTTATTCTTCGCCGTGGCGAGGACATCCCAAAGAGCTACGAGCAGGCTAAGAAAGAGATCGAGGTCAGTCTTCGAAATCGTAAAGCCTACGCCGTCGCCGCCGAGCTTGCCCAAAAGATCGCTGATGCCCTCAAACAAAGCCGAGATATCCAGGCAGTCGCTAAACAGTTTGCCGGCGAGGCAAATATGGCGCCCACTGACATGATCAAAGAAACGGGCTACATCAAACCGGGCGACGACGTGCCAAATATCGGTGTCTCACCGCAGTTCGAAGAAGGCATCGCACCGCTCGAAGAGGTAAATGCGGTCGGTGATAAGACCCCGATCTCAAACGGATTTGCCGTGCCGATGCTCGCCGATAGAAAAGAACCGCGTGACGCTGAGTTTGACGAGGTCAAGGCCCAGATCGTCGAGACGGTCAAGATGGAAAAGGCCCGCTCGCAGGTCGAGGAGATCGCTAAAGCTATTGCTTCGGGTGCGGCTAACGCCGGAGCTTTGGCTGCTGCCGCAACCGCAAAAGGGATGGCTGCAAAGGATCAAAAGAGCTTTATCTTGGGTTCACCGCTTGGCGAGGGCCCGACCGCCGGAACGAGCGAAGAGCTGGAAACGGCCGTCTATGCACTCAAGGCCGGAGACGTCACAAAAACCCCAATAAAGGTTGGTGATAACTGGTACATCGTCGGTGCGACCACACGGACAGAGGCAGATACGGCTGATTTTGCCAAACAGCGCAGCGGCCTGATCGAGCAGATGCTGTCAAAAAAACGCTCGGACGTTTTCTCTGACTATCTGGCAGCAACCCGTCAACGTCTCGAATCGAGCGGTTCGATCAAGATATATAAAGACGCCCTTGCTAAGGTCGATGCTCCCGTAGATGGCCTGCCGGGAAGCGACACGCAGTAACTAATAACGAATATTTAAGAGTGAAAAGGTAAGAGTATCCGAAGAGGAACTCTTACCTTTTCGCTTTTAGTTTCTAGCTTTTCACTAAAACCTACCACCATCCCAGCAGCTTCCACCATCCTACCCCAAAAGTTGACCAGATAATGATATTTAGGATCGAAGCGATCAGCCCAACAGTCCACCATCTTTTTTGCGTGACGTACCCCAGTCCAAAGTAAACCGGAGCAGGCGTTGTACCGTAATGGGTGAGGCCCGCACTCAGGTTCGCAAAGTACGTTAGGACGAGAACAGTCAGTCCGGCCGGTGCTCCGACGGCGACCGTTACAGCTAGGAATGGTATAAACATCGCCGTGACGTGGGCCGTGATCGATGCAAAAGCATAATGAGCGTAAAAGAAGACGAGGGCGAGAACAAGCAGGGCGATGGGCCAGCTCCAACCTGTCGTCACCGATGCGACCCCACCGGCAAAGAGTTTTGGGATCGTCGTCTCTCCGAGCGCGGTCGCCATCATCACCAATCCGCCATACCAGATAAATACCTCCCACGCGTGCGTCTCGTCGATCAGGTCACGCCACGACAGCACGCCCGTTACGAGCAGAGAGGATATTCCAAGCAAAGCGATCACGGTCGAATCTATGCCGTGCAATTTTGCCGTTATCCAAAGTATGACCACTGCCACAAAGACCACGAGCAGGATCTGTTCGTGGCGGTCAAAAGGGCCGAGCTTTTTCAGCTCTTCGTGCGCAAACTTA
>JBATRF010000032.1:0-1529 GCA_049292455.1 Thiolinea sp. | reverse complement strand
CGCTTGAAGCGCGTGTAGAGGAACGCACACAGGACGATCATCGCACCAATCACCACCGGGTAGCCAAGCGACCAGCCCAGCTCGGGCATCCGCTGAAAATTCATGCCGTAGATTCCAGCGATCATAGTGGGCACAGCGATCAGCGCGGCCCAAGCTGCGATCCTCTTCATGACGTCGTTCTGCGACATGGAGATCAGCGAGAAGTTCGCTTCCAGGTCGGAGTTGAGCATCTCCCGCAGATTGTCTACCATTTCGTTGACGCGCAGGACGTGGTCGTAGATGTCCCGGAAGTAAATGCGCGCCTCCTCCGGCACAGGCGCCAGATCGAAACGCACCAGCTTGTTGCAGATATCGATCAACGGCGAGATCGCGCGTTTAAGGTGCAGCAGCTCGTGCTGCAGGCGATGGATCTGGGTGGTGGTCTCGCGGTTGACCTCCCCGGCGAAGATGCGCTCTTCCAACAGCTCGAGTTCCTCCTCCATGGCGTCGATGATAGGGAAGTACTGATCGACGATAAAATCCGCCAGGGCGTAGAGCACGAAACCCGGGCCCATTCGCAGCAGAAGCGGCGTGGTCTCGACCCGCGATCGCAGGCCCACGTACGCAGCCGACGGCCCGTGGCGAACGGCCACCACGTACTGCCTGCCCAAAAAGATATGCGTCTCGCCGAAGTCGATGCGACAGGTCGATCGGTCGAGTTGCGCCGTGCGCAAAACGACAAACAGCATGTCGCCGTACATCTCTATCTTGGGTCGCTCGTGCGCGAGGTTCGCATCCTCGATCGCCAGGTCGTGCAGGTTGAAGGCCCGCTGCACCTTGCGCAGGAGCTCTTCGTCCGGCTCGTGCAGGCCAATCCAGATGAACTGGCCCGGCTCATCCAAAACATCGGCGATGTCATCGAGGTCGACATCGCCGATGCGATGGCCGTCGGTATAGGCGACGCAGTTTACAATGGCGCTCATGAGATGACTTTACCCGAAGGAACAGGAGCAAGCGAAAGTGTCAAAGTTAACGCAAGAAGTGAGTACTCCGCATAACGGCGTTGAAGGACAAACGTATTATACACGATTAATCCCGTAGAAGCTTCCCGATCGAGCAAACTGCGTCTGTACACACGCACGACGAGCCGCACGGTATCTTCTCAGTAATCGAGGGTAGGCACGGCCTTGCGCCTGCCCGCCAGGGCGACCACAAAGGCCCGGCCCCCTCAAATTGAGAAGATACAGGGTCCAGTCTCCGTGCCTGGACCCTTGTGATTGAAGCGAGGATATCATACTCGCCATGTTGTGCTGATCATCCTACTTGGGCGTTTATTCCTAGACCGGGGCTACTGTCCGGCGAATACAGCCGGCAGATAAGCTAGCCGTTGCGGGTCGAACGGGTTCACACAGCGTCCAGCTATGACATACCACGAGCTAGCCACCGACTCAACCACCGGCTGGTTGATGCCGCCGGTCAGGAAGTTGGGCAGCCCGCGGGCCGGGCCGGTCCCTACCGGCTGCAGTAGTTGAGTCAATTCTTCCATGGTG
>JBATRF010000031.1:0-1516 GCA_049292455.1 Thiolinea sp. | reverse complement strand
GCGCGTTGCAGCCCGGCCATGGCCTTAGGAGGCTCCGGTACACCCACCCACAGCACCCGCGCCTTGCGGGGATTGGGGAAGCAGCCAAAACCGGACACATGGAACTCGAACGGTGCAAAATCGGCCGCCGCAGTGGTCATTCCCTGAACCACCGCCTGCACCTTGTCTTGCGGTGTATCCCCCAAAAACTTAAGGGTCAAATGAATGCCATCCGGCTTGGTCCAGCGGATGGTTTTGGGCGGGAGCTGGCGTTTCAGGCTATCCTGAAGCTGCGCAAGGGCCAGGTGCACTTCTGGTGTTAGCTCGATGGCTATGAAAAGGCGGAGAGGGGGTGCAGGCATCTGATCTCACAGGTACTTGCCAATATCCGCTTTGGCAAGCGGCACGCGCTTGAACTCGTGCAGTCGCGAGCAGCCGTCGGGCTGATCCCACGGGATGGTGGCATCCAACGCCATCTTGGCGCTGCGCGATTTTTGGCCTGGCACGTGCGTCGCCGACGGATCCAGGGATGAAGACGGCTGGTCTGACCATACCACCAGGTCACGGTCGGCCTGGAAGCGGGTAGCGATGGCCCATTCGACGTCGCTTGGGTCGTAGAGGTCGACGTCGTCGTCCACCACGACGACGTGCTTGAGCGAGCCGTGCCCGCGGAAGGCGGCCTCGCCGGCGTTACGGCCGTCTTCGGCGTGCTGCTTGCGGATCTGAACGACGGCATGCAGCCACGACGTGCCGCCCGGCGTGATACTGACGTTCAAGCAATCGCAGACTTCGTTCACCGCGGCATAGATGCTGGGCTCCTTGGGCATGCCCATCAGCATCTTGTGCTCCAGCATGCCGGGCAACAAAGCGTGGTAGATGGCGTCGCGGCGATGGGTGATGCAATCGATTTCGATCACCGGCTGCTGACGAACGATGTCCCACGTCTCGGTCAGGTCGACGAACGGCCCCTCGGCTACGGTGCGATGGGTGATGCGGCCCTCCAACACGAACTCCGCCTCCGCTGGGACGTAGAGGTCGTTCGTCAGGCACTTCGTGACCGGGGTGGGCGCCAGGGCATGGGCGATCGCCAGCTCATCCATGCCGGGGTCGGGCGCCATACTGGCGGCCAGCAGCACGTGTAACGGCAGCCCGATGCAGATGGCTACGGGCAGGTCGGTCGGTGTCTTTTTTAGAGCACTGTCGGTGCCTCGGCGCTCGACGATGCGTGCCGCCAGTCGTTTGCTGTCCAGGCGCAGACAGCGATGGAAGCTGACGTTGGGTCCCGTGTCGGGATCGTCGACGATGGCGATGGCCGCGGTGGCGTATGGGCCGGCGTCGTCGGCGTAATGGGTCAGGAAGGGGAGCCGCTGCAGATCGACCACCGGCATCACTACCTGCTGACAGGGCGCGTCTGCCCGATCGACGCGGGGCGGCGCCTGTGGCGACTGGAACGCATCCGTCATGCGAAAGATCAGCTCGTCGACTTCGCAGCCCAAGGCCATAGCGAAATAGCGCCGGTCAGAGCACTGGCCAGACA
>JBATRF010000030.1:0-1677 GCA_049292455.1 Thiolinea sp. | reverse complement strand
CCAATACCCAGGCCGGTGGTTGCGGGCTGGCACCATGGCCGTACAGCTCCAAAAGGCCCGACGCGATGTCGTCGAGCGGGACAAATGGGTGGCCCGTTTGAAAATCGGCCTTCAGGAATAACCGCATCTGCCACCAGCCCACCAAGGCGAAGTACGGCGCAAGCGGCAGGAGGAGCGTCACAACGAAAGGCAGCCAGCGACGGCGGTAGTCCGGCCAAAGCAGCAGGAGCCAGGCCACATCCACCACCACGACGAGCACGGCCAAGACATGCAAAAACGCCGCTACCGCGAGAAGAACCAAATACAGCCCCCAGCGCCACCAACGGCTCCGTGCAAGCGCCCCCAGAAAGGCCAGTTGCGTGGCTAGTACGGCGACCACCAGCACGCTGTACATCTTGCCTTCCTGGCTGTACCAGGTCAGGTAGGGATTGACGGCTACCAGCATGGCCGCAACCAGCGCCACATTGCGCACGGTCAGACCGCGGATCGCGGTCGGGTAGGATGGGTAAACGACTTTCATCAGCTGCCGCACGAGGACATACGTCAGCGGCACCGCCAGGACGCCTGCCAGGACGGCCTGGAAGCGCAGGGCAAACTCACTGCTGCCTGCACCTGCAAGCCAGACCCGTAACAGCGCAAAAAAGAGCGGGCCATTCTCCCCCGGCTTGGCGAACATCCCCACGACCTGGGACAGCGCGCGCGTGGCAAAACGGATGGAGTCTACCTCGTCGCGCCACAGGCTCTGAAAGGACAGGCCATGGACGCGCCAGGCAAACGCCAACAGACACAGCCCCAAGAGGACCAGGCGCTCGGCGTTGCGAGCGACAAAGCTATGAGGAAGAGGGCGGGCGGTCAAAGTCGTCAGACGGTGTCGGGGCGTGCCGAGCCGTGGCCCGTGGCTGGCTGGGCTGGGACGCGGCCGGCTGAGCGTTCTCAGACGCGGGTTGGGTCGAAGCTGGTGGGGCCCATGCCCAAGGATCCGTGGGCGGTGGGGGTCGTGGCGGCGTCGATCCGGGTCTCGCCTGGCCGCCGGAAGGCGGATACGAACTTCCGCCTGTAGCGGGCGGCGGTGTCGTGCCGCGGGGTTTGCGGCGTAGGAACACGACTGCGCCAATTGTCGCGCCTACCAGGAGCAGGATGCCGCAGCACATCCAGATGTATCCCAGCGCAATCACGAGGTTATCGATGAACAGAGCCAGGTCGAAGGGCTGTTCGGCGGCTTCGGGCGCGGCCGGCGGTGGCTCGGCTGGATCGGCCGCTGTGCCAAGCGTTCCGGTCAATGTCCCAGTGGTGGTAAGAGTAGGCTGGACTGGCGGTGGTAGACCAGGTAACGGAGTCGGTACGGGTGTCGGAGGCGGTGGGATGACTCCACCGCCGACAGGGGTTACCACTGGTGTTGGCGCCACCGGGATAGGCGACGCGGGGAATGTCGCAGTAGGGCCGGGCGGCGGTAGGGTCGGCACAAGCCCGGTGGGCATCGTGGGCGATGGCAACGGCGTTGTAGGTAGAGGCGCCGGTGTTGTGGCAAGCGGCACAGGCGTAGTGGGCAACGGTGCGGGCGTGGTGGCCAACGGTGCGGGTGTAGTTTCTAACGGAGAAGGCGTAGTGGCCAGCGGTGTGCCCGACTCGGTTGCCGTCTCGGTAGGAGTCGGCGACGGTGTTTCTGCGGTGTTCGTG
>JBATRF010000029.1:0-1636 GCA_049292455.1 Thiolinea sp. | reverse complement strand
GCCGGCATGGTCAATAATGGCTTGACCTCCACCGTCGCCTCGGCTTGCAGGAAGATCTGGTCGTGTTCGCCGGGGATGTCGAAATGGTGCACAGCATTTTCCAGGTGGTCGTGGTAACAGGTTGGCTTGGCCTTGGGGGTAACGTCCAGCCTGAAATCGATACAATGCTGATTGCCGTCGGAGCGCGGCTGCATGCGCGCCTCCATGATGCTCTCGCGGATCGGCGCGCTGTAGCGGTAACGGGTGATGTGGCGGATGAAGTAGATCATGATGCGATGGATATCACAACGAATGAGACAACGAATGGCGAAACGGAGGACATCACAACGAACGGGCGAAATTTCGAATGGGTGGAAGCCAAAACAGGATGGGTCAGTTGCTGTAGGCTTTGGTTGAGATCAGACGATCGTTGTCAGTTTTTCCTCGACCGGGTAGGCGATGTAGGCATGGAAGATGTCCGTGTGGATTTGGGCGCACTGGGACTGGATCGTAAGCAGGGTGCTGCTCAGGTCGGCGGCCAGTAGATCGTCGATCTGTTCGTAGTCCAAAGTGGCCTTGAGCCGGCCGATTCGGCGCAGGATCGGGTTGTGCCGGCGAGTGTCGGTGGTGTCGGCAATGTCCTCCAACGCCGATTGTAGCATGCTGGCGGCGAAGTTGATAGAAAAGGGGAAGCTGTCGTTGAGCAGGAGGAACTCGGCGATCTCTTCGAAGCGCAGGTCGGCGCTGTAGACTTTGCAGTAGGCCTCGAAGGCGGTGCAACTGCGCAACAAGCCCAGCCATTCCAGATAGAGGTCGCTGGCATGCGGCAACGCCTCCCCGGCAGTCTCGTCGGCCAGGTGTGCGCTTAGCAGTGCTGCAACGTTGCCGGCGCGCTCGATGTATTGGCCGAGCTGGATGAAATGCCAGCCCTCGCCGCGGTCCATGGTCGAGTCGGTGATGCCTTGAAACAGATGCGCGCCTTGTTTGACCGCATGGAAGAACTCGTGCGGCGCGGCCCAGACGCGATCCATGCTGGCTTTTTGTAGGTCCAGGTACAGCCGGTTGATCTGCTCCCACATCTCGCTGCTGATCAACTCGCGCACCTGGCGCGCGTTGTCGCGTGCCGATGCAATATGATGGACGATCGAGGGGTCGCTTTCGGCGTCGAGGGCCAGCATCAGGGTAACTGGACGACCCTTCAGCGGCACGCCTTCCGGCATCGTCAGATGAAGGCTGGCGAATAGCTTCTCCCATGAGCGGGTTACAGCCCCGGCCGAGCGGTCAGGCACCAGATCGAGGGTAACGTCCAACAGCCGCGCTGTGTGTTGCGCGCGCTCCAAGTAGCGGGCCATCCAGTAGAGGTTATCGGCGACACGTGATAGCATGGAACCAACTTTCAGGTCTGCGGAGGTTCGGGTTGCAGGTTGCAAGTGGCAGGTGGCAAGTTGCAGAAGAGCTTTTACTGAACCTGCAGGTTGCAGCCTGGCAATTGCAACCTGTAACCCTACTCATTCAACACCCACGTATCCTTACTGCCCCCGCCCTGGCTCGAATTCACCACGAGCGACCCGCGTCTTAGGGCGACGCGGGTCAGGCCGCCGGGCACGATGGTGATCTCCTGGCCGGAAAGGACAAAGGGCCGCAGGTCGATGTGGCG
>JBATRF010000028.1:0-1510 GCA_049292455.1 Thiolinea sp. | reverse complement strand
GTGCCTCCGGAACGGGCGTGTTGGCCGGAAAGGGCGTCGGGGGTAGTTGTGGCAGCTCAGGCGGGGCGACGATGGGCACAGTGTCGGCCGGGCCGCCTGGCGCGGTAAGCTGGGTGGTGATCCAGCCCTGCTGGCCGTCGATGCAGCAGACTTGCCACCAGGTGAAGGCGTCGTTCCGGCCGGTGATTGCAAAGGTCTGGTCTTTGACGGCCTGGCCGATCACGGGATAGGCTACGCTTGGGCCGCTGCGCAGATTGACCTGCGGCGCGACAACGACGACATAGGGTGTTGGCACCGGCGTTGGCGTGTCAGGCGGCGGCGTGGGGGGCGCAAAAGTGGGGGTTGGGGTCGGCGTGACGATCTCGGTCGGCGTGGGCGTGAGCGTGGGGAAGGAGATCCCGGCGATCACCGTGAGGGTCGCGATCTGGCCGGGCGAGAGCTGGCCGACCGGCGAGGGCGTCCAGGTGGGCGGGATGATCGCCGGCACGAGAGTCGGGGTTGGGGTAGGCTCACCGACCAGCATCTGGCCCAAGGAGCAGGCCAGGCTGGTAGATAGCAACAAGATGGCTAGAACGCCGAGCGCAGCCCGGTTTACAGATCTGGAAGCGTCATTCATTGTGGGTTGGTGGGCCATGGACGCCGTCGATGACGGAAGAGTTCCCGCCTGAGCCGATAGACCTGCATGCTGAGCATCCTGTGCGAGTATAGCATAGGCGGGTAGGCTTACAAAATTGCGCCGCCGAACTTGCCGTTTCGGCGCTTGTGGTGTATTATCTGCGCTTGAGATCGCGCCGCCCGTTGACCGGCGGTCCATATATCGGTAGGAGCAAAGAAAATCCCATGGAAGTTTTGCTGAAGAAAGACGTTAAGGGTGTGGGCCACGCCGGCGACATCAAGAAGGTGGCGGACGGCTATGGCCGCAACTATCTGATCCCGCAGGGTCTGGCCTCCCAAGCCAACCAGGGCGCAGCCAAGCAGGCGGTCCAGATCAAGTCGACAACAGAGCGAAAAGAGGAACGCGAGCGCCAATCTGCCTTGTCGCTGGCGGAAAAAATCAGCGCGCTGACGCTCAATTTCAAGGCGCGAGCGACCGATACCGATCGACTGTTTGGCTCCGTGACCGCGTCGGATATCGCTCTGGCCATCGAGCAAGCCGTCGGCCAGGAGATCGCCAAGCGCCAGGTCGATTTGGAGCACCCCATCCGTGACCTGGGCATGCATAAGGTGCCTGTGCACTTGATGTCCAACATCATTCCCGAGGTTACGGTCGTCATCGAGCGCGAGGGCGAAGCTGCCTAAGCGCGATTGCAGTTGGCTCAAGCCATTTCTTATCAAGACCCCGTCCTAACAGGACGGGGTCTTTTGATTTGGGTGCATCCAATATGGGTTGGTAGCGAATCCAGACGCTAGCGTCGGTCGACTGTAAGTAATCGTCAATAATCAACCTCGCGCTCGGGCCGGTCTCCGACCGAGCCAAACCGCGAAGTTATTCCTTGACAGTTACTAAGGG
>JBATRF010000027.1:0-1565 GCA_049292455.1 Thiolinea sp. | reverse complement strand
CCGTCGCGCAATGCGGGTCACCTGTTCGAGGTCGTTGGAAGCTCCGGTTGTGATCCTGCCAAAGACAATTTCCTCGGCGGCCCGCCCGGCCAACGCCACTGAGATTTCCTCTTCCATCTCGGTGCGGCTGCGCAGCATCGTGTCCTTGTCCAGCGGCCACATGTAACCGCCCGCCATGCCGCGGCCGATGATTGTCACCTTAAGCACCGCGGTCGTGTGCGGCAGCATCTCTTGCACCAGAGCGTGCCCCGCCTCGTGGTAAGCGATCACCTGTTTCTGCTCTTCCGGAATGACGCGACTCTTGCGCTCCGGCCCGATGGCAACGCGTTCGATGGCCTCGGTGAGCTCGGTCATGCCGATGTTGCGCCGATTGCGCCGTGCGGCTAGGATCGCACCTTCGTTGACCATGTTTTCGATATCGGCGCCGACGAAACCGGGGGTGGCCCGCGCCAGGACCTCCAGATCGACGTCCTCGGCCAAGGGCTTGCCGCGCACGTGGACCTTGAAGATCTCCTCGCGGCCCCGAACGTCCGGCTGATCCATCACCACACGGCGGTCGAAGCGGCCCGGCCGCAGCAGCGCCGGGTCGAGGATGTCCGGCCGGTTGGTGGCGGCGATGATGATAATGTTGGTGTCGGTATCGAACCCGTCCATCTCGACCAGCATCTGGTTCAGGGTCTGCTCGCGCTCGTCGTGGCTGCCGCCCAGGCCGGCGCCGCGATGTCGGCCTACTGCGTCGATCTCATCCACAAAAATGATGCACGGCGAGTTGCGCTTAGCCTGCTCGAACAGATCGCGTACACGGCTGGCGCCGACGCCCACGAACATTTCGACGAACTCAGAGCCGGATATGGAGAAAAACGGCACGCCAGCTTCGCCCGAAACGGCTTTGGCCATGAGGGTCTTGCCGGTGCCAGGCGGGCCGACCAGCAGCACGCCCTTTGGAATCCGCGCACCCAAAGCAGCGAATTTTTGCGGTTCTTTGAGGAACTCGACCACTTCCTTGAGTTCCTCTTTCGACTCATAGGCGCCCGCCACGTCGTCAAAGGTCACGGTCGGCTTGTCGCCGGTGAACATGCGCGCTTTGCTCTTGCCGAAGGAAAAGGCCTGGTTGCCGGAACCCTGGGCTTGGCGGAGGATGAAAAAGAAGAATGCGCCAATCAGGACTATCGGAAGGAATGCACCCAAAATAGGCGCCCAATTCTCCCACATGCTGCTAGGCGGAAACTCCACTTTGACGACTTCGAGTTCTTCGTTGGTTACGCCCAAGATATTGAGCGTTTCGACCAACTTGGCACCCTCTTCGATGCGCGAGCGGGTCTTCGGTGTCTCTGCACTGGCGCCCTTGTACGTCACGCTCAGCTCGCCATCTTTTTCGGAGATCGCTTCGATCTTGCCAGCCTTGATTTCAGCTGCTATCTGGCTGATGGCAACAGTCTCTACCGTCTCCCTGCCCTGGCGAAGTGTGGTGAATAGAAATACTGCTAGAATGGCTAGCAAAACCACGTAAAGTAGTCCGTTTCGCATGGAACCTTGTCCCATTTATATCCTCATTCTCGCTCAAT
>JBATRF010000026.1:0-2049 GCA_049292455.1 Thiolinea sp. | reverse complement strand
AGCCCAATCTTAGCCCTGCGCAAGCACTTCGACCTCTACGCAAATTTGCGGCCCGTGCTCATGAGTGCGCCGCCAGCGAATGTGTCCGGCACTTTGTCGTATGGACTGATTGATCTCGAACGGACAGATCATCCCCAGGATGGATTAGAAGTGGCGGGCATACGGATTGATATGCTCATCGTTCGCGAGAACACCGAGGGCCTTTACGCCGGCCGCGAGCGGCGTGAGGGTGACACCGCGATCGCTGAGCGTGTGATTACCCGTCATGCCAGCGAGCGCATCGCGTACGTCGCCTTCGACCAGGCACGGCAGCGTGCCCAGCGACGCCCTCCGTCATTGACAATTGACAATTCACAATTCACAATTCACAATTCCTCTGTTACCATCGTCCACAAAGCCAACGTGCTCAAGCTCACCGACGGGCTCTTTCGAGAGGCGTGTCTCGACGTCGCAAAGGAGTATCCGGACGTGACGGTGAATGAACTACTGGTGGACGCAGCCGCGATGTGGTTAGTAAAGGACCCTGCTCGTTTCGACGTGATCGTCACCACCAACCTGTTCGGCGACATCCTGTCCGACCTGGCGGCCGGGCTGGTGGGCGGTCTGGGCGTGGCGCCCTCGGCGAATATCGGCGCGGGGCGTGTGGCAGTGTTCGAGCCCGTGCACGGCAGCGCGCCCGACATCGCCGGCAAGGGGATTGCCAACCCGGTCGGCGCGATTCTAAGCGCCGCCATGCTGCTCGAACACATCGGCCGGCCAGATGCAGCGAATCAGGTACGCCAGGCCGTCGCAGCAACCCTGGCCGATGGCATCATGACACCCGACCTAGGCGGAACGGCAACGACCGAACTGGTCACAAACGCCATTATCAGACACTGCAGTCTTTCGGAGCATCCAGGATGAAAACTTCCATGGGTCGCTTTGTAGCCGGCTTTGCGATCGGGCTGCTCGTCTTCGTCCTTCTCAACCTGGTGGCGGCCCACCTGCGCTCCGATTGCGGGCTACCAGCGGTGCTCGGCATGGCAAGATGTTCCGACGATATCCGCCGCGCCGGGTTTCCGCTTCAGGTGTGGGAAGAGGGCGGATTTGCCTATCATAGCTGGTTTGACTCACGTGCACTGCTGATCGACCTCTTGATCGGTCTCGGCGTTGGTGTCGCCGGTGGACTACTCGCTCTTCGCATCTCTGAGTCTCGAAAGCGCCAGCTGGCGCAGAAGAAGCTGTCCGGGTTCTTTCGAGACTCGCCGTTCGTTGATGCCGACTTGGATCTGACCCGCGACAAGAGCCTGACCAGGGATGACATCGACCTATAACAGGTGATAAAGTCATGAACGACTACCTCGACGCCAACCGCACGCTCTGGAACGCGTGGACTCAGCTCCACGCCGAGTCGCCCTTTTATGATTTGCCCGGTTTCAAGGCCGGCAAGAGCAGCCTGCGTAGGATCGAGCAGGCTGAATTGGGCGACAAGGTCGACGGTAAGACCCTGCTCCATCTGCAGTGTCACTACGGCCAGGACACCCTATCGTGGGCCAGGAAGGGTGCTAGCGTAACCGGTGTGGACTTTTCGCCGGAATCCCTTGCCTTGGCCGGCCGCCTGAGCGAAGAACTCGCCATCCCGGCGACGTTCCTCTGCTCAGACATCGCGCGCCTGCCTGACGTGCTCACCGGCCAGTTCGACATCGTCTTCACGTCCTACGGCGTGTTGCATTGGCTCTCGGATCTCCGACGCTGGGGCGAAGTAATCGCTCATTTCCTCAAGCCGGGGGGAGTTTTCTACATCGTCGAGGACCATCCGTTCATGCGCGTCTTTCACTCCAGCGATCCGGAGCGGTTGACAGTCGGGAACCCCTACTTCTACTCCGAAGAACCCTACGAAGCAGAGATGGCGGGATCGTATGCTTCGGACACGGATGAGTTGAGGCGTTTCTACCTATGGGACCACAGCCTGGGCGAAGTGATCACGACCTTGATCGACGCCGGCCTGCGTATTGAGTTCTTGCACGAGTTCCCTGTCGCCGTACGGGCCAAGTTCCCGTTCCTCGTGCA
>JBATRF010000025.1:0-1650 GCA_049292455.1 Thiolinea sp. | reverse complement strand
ACCCTATGTTGTCTCTCTGAATTAGCGTGAATTCGGCGAGTATACTAGCTCAATTGGCGCTATTCGGCGACTGTATTAACTCGTGGTAACTGGCGCGATCCTGGTCGTGGGGGTCCGCAAGAACGACCTACGCGCTGCCGATCAGAGAAGCGAACGTCGGCTGGGGAGGTGCAGGAATTCGTGAACGTTCCTGCGCGCTGTGCGCCTGGCGGCGGGCAAGCTCCAACTGCAGGCTCTCCTCGCCTTTAGCCATGGCCCAATGGTGGTTGGCCGAGAAAATCGGCTTGAAGAGTACCGAAAAACGGCGCAAGAGCGGCTTGTTGGCGAGAATCGACCAGTCATAGGTGATGTTGACCCAATCGCCGTCTTGCTCGAAGCGCCACACGCCGCGGCCCGTGAAGTCGCCCCACGCCTCCAGTGCAAAACCGGTCGGGTAGGACACCTCGGTCACGCGGAATTGCCAACGCAAGGTGTACGGCAGCCATCCCTTGGTGTACAGGCCAACCACCCGCCCGATGCCTTGCTCGTCGCCCGGCTCAAGCACCTGCACGTCCAGGTACACCGACGGCCACCACCGCTGTAAGTCGACGGCGTTGCTCAGAACCTCGAATATCTCCTCGCCGGTGCTTTGCATCCGCCAGTGGGTGGTGAAGTGATAGGCATTGCTTGCCATAGGTCCTCCGAGGGTTGTTCTCCTCGCGTTGAATTGAGCCGCAGCGGCCCGTGTCGTTCGCTTCGCTGCGGTGGTTCGATTGTAGGGCAAATCCACTCCGGGACTATAGTTGGCAATTTCAGGACAGATCGGGCAGCAAACCGAGCGCCCGCAGCATGCCGGCCACGTCCCAAATGGTCAGTGTCTCGCGTACCTTGCCGTCTTGCATCACCAGGCGGTTGACACCCTGCGCGGTGATGCTCCGGCCGGTGGCAGGGATGGCCATGATCGTGCCCAGATGGGTGCCGCGGGCTGTCCAGAAAAGGGCCACCCGGTCGCCGTCGACGACGGTATCGTCTTGGCTGATCTCCAGATCCGGAAAGGCGTGCCAATACGCTTCGAACATGCGCTGGATGCCCTCCCGGCCAATCTGCGGGATGGCTATGGCCACATCCAAGCCGTAACAGTCCTCGGTATACAAAGCAGCGACGCGTTCCGAGCTACGGGTATTCCATGCTGCCACCAGTTGGTCGATCACCTGCGCGGTATCACCGGTCATTTAAGGCCTCCAGTAAGAATTCTGTTTTTGTTGCGTTCAACGAGCATACCATACTCCCCGGAAGTAATCAGTGTCAAGGTCAAAAACTGCTCATTCTCTGATCGGTTTTTCCAACCCGCCGACCTCGGCCTGCCATAAGATATCGGCAACGCGGGTGACCCCTGATTTCAGGTGACGCCGGTAGGTGCTGAAAGGCAGGTCGAGCAGCTCGGCCGCTTGCTCCTGGGTCGCCGCCGGCTGGAGATAGGTGTGAACCACTGCGCGGTAGAACTTGTTCTCCTTCGGCGACTCCCGCATCTGGTCCGCGGCTTCTTTGAGCAACCCGCGCAAGGCCGCTACGCGAGCGTGGTCACCTGCATCCGCTCCTGCACGCTCCGTCACGGCCCGTGACCGGAGCAGCACGGTGCCGCGCAGGACATCTGGCCGGGTGTAGTCGTGC
>JBATRF010000024.1:2500-130476 GCA_049292455.1 Thiolinea sp. | reverse complement strand
TAGAGCCTTGAGCACCAGTAGAGCCTTGAGCACCAGTAGAGCCTTGAGCACCAGTAGAGCCTTGAGCACCAGTAGAGCCTTGAGCACCAGTAGAGCCTTGAGCACCAGTAGAGCCTTGAGCACCTTGTGCACCAGTAGAGCCTTGAGCGCCAGCGTCACCCTTCATGCCAGTGTCGCCTTTAGCACCTTGAGCACCAGTGTCGCCTTTTACGCCTGCATCACCTTTAGCACCAGTGTCGCCTTTAGCACCTTGTGCACCAGTATCGCCCTTTACGCCTGCATCACCCTTAGCACCAGTGTCGCCTTTAGCACCTTGTGCACCAGTATCGCCTTTAGCACCAGCGTCACCCTTCATGCCAGTGTCGCCTTTAGCACCTTGTGCACCAGTATCGCCTTTTACGCCAGCGTCACCTTTATCGCCTTTTGAGCCAGTAGCACCTTGAGCACCAGTGTCACCCTTGTCGCCTTTAGCACCATTAGTGCCTGCAGCGCCTTGAGCACCAGTATCGCCCTTGTCACCTTTTACGCCAGCATCGCCCTTGTCGCCTTTTGCACCTGCAGCGCCTTGAGCACCAGTATCGCCCTTGTCACCTTTTGCACCGTTGGTTCCGTTAGTACCTGCAGCGCCTTGAGCACCAGTGTCACCCTTGTCGCCTTTTGCACCGTTGGTTCCGTTAGTACCTGCAGCACCTTGGGCACCAGTATCGCCCTTGTCACCTTTCGCACCGTTGGTTCCATTAGTACCTGCAGCGCCTTGAGCACCAGTATCACCCTTGTCACCTTTTACGCCAGCATCGCCCTTGTCGCCTTTCGCACCGTTGGTTCCATTAGTACCTGCAGCGCCTTGGGCACCAGTGTCGCCTTTATCGCCCTTGTCGCCTTTTGCACCATCAGTACCGTTAGTACCATTTGTGCCGTTGGTTCCGTTTGTACCTGCGCTACCTTGAGCACCAGTATCGCCTTTCGCGCCTTGAGCACCAGTGTCGCCCTTGTCGCCTTTCGCACCATCAGTACCGTTAGTACCATTTGTGCCGTTAGTACCTGCACTGCCTTGAGCACCCTGAGCGCCTTGTGCTCCGTTAGTACCATTTGTGCCGTTGGTTCCGTTTGTACCTGCACTACCTTGAGCGCCCTGTGCACCATTTGTACCGTTAGTACCTGCACTGCCTTGTGAGCCTTGAGCACCAGTATTACCAGTAGATCCTTGCGAGCCCTGAGCACCTTGAGCGCCTTGTGAACCATGGTTATGACCGCCACCACAAGTGTTGCAGCCGCCCTTGTCACCACCACCGTAACCACCTTGACCTTGAACACTTTGCAGTAATTGCATGATCAAAGAAATCATTAAGGAAAGCATTTGGAACTGGGAAGAAGAGCCACCGCCAGAAGATAATCCAGAAGATAGTAAAGAAGAGAAATCGATACCTGATGCAGCACTAGTATTGGTTGCCGCAGTAGTGCTAGCTGAACCAGTAGTAGTAGCGCTTGTATTATTATTTACAGAAAGTGTCATTATTAGATTCTCCTAAACACTCATTTAACATTGGCAAAGCTTTTTTAAACTCGTCTATTAGCTTTGCGTTTTTGATCTAGTCACGCATGCAGCAATCCATTTGAAGCATTAAACCGATTACTTCTTCCTTGTTTGGTCTTGTTGATCGCTGTCAGGAGCATTTGTATCGGAGAGAGGTACAAACATCCAAAGCTAATAGGACAAGCGCGAATGAATTAAAAATGAGTGGTTGACAAGCAGAACTAACGAGAAACTAGCGTTTTAATAGGCTGGAATGAGCGGCGATGGATAGGTAAAACGCCGTGCTGACGAATGGCGTTTAAATGGGAAGGAGTGGGATAGCCCTTGTGTTGGGCGAAACCATACGCAGGATATAATTGATCTAAAAGCACTAATTCAGCATCCCGACTGACCTTGGCTAAAATGGAGGCAGCACTGATCGCTGGTACTATGGCATCACCACCGACAATCGCCTCCATTGAGTAATTAATCTTAGGGCAACGATTGCCATCAATCAGGACATGCTCGGGTTGAATAGCTAAACCCTCTAATGCACGTTGCATGGCTAAGAAGGTAGCTTGCAAAATATTCAGCTGATCAATCTCTTCAACTTCAGCACGCCCCAAACTCCAAGCTAAAGCTTTCAAACGAATCTCAATCGCTAAAGCTTCACGTTTTTTAGCTGAGAGCTTTTTGGAATCGGCCAAACCCACAATCGGCAGTGCCGGATCAAGAAGCACTGCGGCAGCGACCACAGCGCCTGCTAATGGCCCACGACCTACTTCATCAACTCCAGCAATCAACTGGAACTGGTTCATGTAAAGCGTTCCATAATCGCTTTCGCAGCATTAGCACTAGCGTCACGGTGAAGCTGAGTATGCAATTCCTGAAAACGTTGTAGCAGATAAGTGCGCTGTTCTGTGGGTAAGGCCATTAAACTTTCCAGCGCAGCAACCAACTCTGGAACGGTAGCTCGATCTTGCAATAACTCGGGCACTAGCTCCTCGCCCGCCAAATTATTGGGCAGTGTCACATACTTGACTTTGGCAAGCTTAAAAGTATGAATAATCCACCAAGTCAGCAGCGAAACCCGATAAGCAGCGACCATCAGCCGTCCTGCCAACATACCCTCTAATACCGCAGTACCCGAAGCCATTAGCAAATAATCAGAAGCTTGCATTAATAACCGCGACTGACCCTGCAAATAAATAACCGGTAAGTCAGCAGCCACTTGCTGTTGGATTTCCTGCAATTGCGTTTTTAGATCGGCACGGATGATCGGAATCACAAGCTGTAAATCAGGATACTTAGCTTTTAGCTCTTGGGCGGTTTGCAAAAACACGGCACCAAGTGCTTGAACTTCTTTAGTACGACTACCGGGTAAAACACCTAACACTGGCTTGGACAGATCCAAACCTAATGATTGGCGCGCATCCCTAGCACTAGCATTGAACTGCACTTCATCGGCTAACGGGTGACCGACAAACTGTGCAGCAACTTGGTGCTTTTTATAGAAATCCACCTCGAAGGGAAACAAGGTCAACATGAGATCAATATTGCCTTGAATCTTTTTCACGCGCTTTTCACGCCAAGCCCAGATGGACGGACTGACATAATGCACAGTGGGAATGCCTTCGGCGTGTAATTTAGCGGCTAATGGCAGGTTGAAATCGGGCGCATCCACACCGATGAACAAATCAGGCGGGGTGGCCGTCCAGCGTTCTTTTAATTGTTTACGAATGGACAGTAAAGCGGGCAAGTCTTTTAAAACTTCCACTAGCCCCATTACCGAAAGCTTTTCCATCGGAAACAGGCTCGTACAACCTGCCGCTTGCATTTCAGGACCCGCAATACCTTCAAACACCAAGTCAGGCTTGAGCTCTTTTAAGGCAAGGATCAAGCGTGCTGCGAGTAAATCACCAGAAGCTTCCCCCGCAATAATCGCGATGCGTTGCATAGACTAACGAATTAAGCCGCGTTGGCTAGCTTGAACAAAGTCAATCAGCGACTGAATATCTGCAAATTCACCATACTCAGCTTCGATTTGAGTTAGTGCTTCTTTGACGGTAATTTGCTGGCGATAGAGTAAACGGTAGCTTTCTTTTATGCGCTGAATGGCTTCAGACGAGAAGCCATTGCGCTTCAAACCTTCGGCATTAATCCCACGCGGTACGGCAGGAGCGCCATTAGCCAGTGTATAAGGCGGTACATCTTTACCAATCGCACTACCCATGCCGGTAAAAGCGTATTCACCAATCGTACAAAATTGATGCACTAAGGTGAAACCACCTAAAATCGCATAATCACGTACTTCTACATGGCCTGCTAAAGTAGCACTGTTGGCAAATACGGTATGATTACCGACGATGCAATCGTGGGCGATATGCACATAAGCCATGATCCAATTATCGTTACCGATCACGGTTTTGCCTTTATCTTGAGCCGTACCGCGATTCAGCGTGCAACTCTCGCGAATCACGTTGCGATCACCGATGATCAGTTCAGTCGGTTCGCCTTTATACTTTTTATCTTGCGGAATAGCGCCCACGGAGGCAAATTGGAAGATATGATTGTCTTCACCAATGCGGGTAGGCCCTTCGATCATCACATGCGGCGCGATGCGCGTTCCACGACCAATCACTACCTGCTCACCCACAATGCTATAAGCACCGATCTCAACATCAGCGGCTAACTCTGCACCGGGGTGAATAATCGCGGTCGGGTGAATCAAATGGCACCTTCTTTCGCCGCACAAATCAGCTCAGCAGAAGCAACCAGTTCGCCATCCACAGTAGCTTTAGTATTGAACACCCACATGATGCCTTTTTTCTTCACGATTTCAGCTTCCAGCAAGAGCTGATCGCCGGGTTCAACTTGGCGTTTAAAACGGGCTTTATCCACGGCTACTAGCATATACAGCGTATTCGGTTGCGGTTCGGCACTCATAGTGCGAAAGCCTAATAAACCAGTGGATTGCGCCATCGCTTCAATAATTAAAACACCCGGCATAATCGGTTTACCGGGAAAGTGACCGTTAAAAAAAGGCTCGTTCACTGTCACGTTTTTGATGGCTTTGATATAGCGCCCTTCTTCCAACTCCAGCACTTTATCTACCAATAAAAATGGGTAGCGGTGGGGAAGAAAGTTTTTAATTTCACTTACATTCATGCCAGACATAGCGCCTTAATCCTTATTCTTTTGTAGCTCAGCTAATTGCTTTTCTAGACTAGCCAAGCGTCTTGCCATTTGATCTAACTGCCGAAAGCGCACTGCATTTTTCCGCCATAAGCCGTGTTCTTCAACGGTTACACCTGAAGAATACACCCCTGGCTCAGTGATCGAATTAATCACAAAGCTGGTGCCTGTGATGGTCACACGATCCGCAATCACTAAATGCCCAGCAATGGAACACATCCCTGAAATTTGGCAATAACTTCCAATTTTCGCGCTACCTGCAATCCCTGTACAAGCCGCAATGACAGTGTGATCACCAATTTGCACATTGTGTGCCAGATGAATTTGATTATCTAATTTCACACCATGACCAATGCGAGTACTGCCCATCGCCGCACGGTCGATACAAGTATTGGCACCAATTTCGACATCATCACCGATGCTCACATTGCCAATTTGCGGTATTTTATACCACCCTGCTGCTTCAGGCACAAACCCGAAACCATCTGCACCAATTACTGCACCGGAATGAATAATGGCGCGTTCGCCAATCTCAGTATCGCTATACAAAATCACTTTAGGATAAAGAAAGGAATCAGCACCTAGCTTTACATTACGTCCTAAATGGCAACCTGCACTAATCACCGTACCCGCACCTACCGTTACGCCTGATTCTAAAACTGCATTAGCGCCGATATGCACATCCGTACCTAGTTCAACATCTTCAGCTAAAACAGCGCTAGAGTGAATGCCTGCAACAGGTCGATGCAGAGGATTAAAGAGTGTGACCACGCGCGCATAAGTGAGATAGGGATTGGCACTAATTAAGGCATCGCCTTGATATTGCGCGGCTAAATCAGCGGTGAGAATCAAAGCACCGGCTTGAGAGGTTTGCAAAAGACGAAAATATTTGCGGTCGCGGATATAACTGATTTCATGAGCTTGAGCCTGCTCAATCGATGCTACTGCATTGACTTGTTTAGTTGCATTGCCATGCACTACAGTCTGTGTAGCTTGTGCAAGCTCTGCCAGCGTCCAGCTTGTTGTCATGATTATTCTCCGCTTGCAGGCTTCGCCGGATCTGACTCGGTTGCCTCATTGGCAGCAGGCTGCGCGCTATCAAACTGCTGTTGTAAGTAAGCTAAAACTTTGTCGGTTAAATTAACGCGCGCACTCGCAACAATGTAATTACTTTCTCTGAAAACAATATCAATCTGGCCTTCAGCACGCACTGCTTCAACCGCTTGCTCGACCTGCTCTTGAACTTTTTCTAAGGCAGCATCTTTGGCGAAACGAATTTCTTCGCGTAAGTCTTCTTGTTTACGGCTGTAATCACGCTCTAAAGTACGTAATTCACGCTCGCGCTGCACTCGCTGAGCCTCTGGTAAGACATCAGCCGTTGACTGTAGCGCTTCACGGGCACGCTGTAACTCAAGTTGTTCTTGAGCTAGAGCAGCCTCACGCGAGGAAAATAAAGACTCTAAGCGCTTACCTTCAGCCGCTGCCTGAGGTGCTTGCTCTAAGACCTTGACTAAATTAACAACAGCAATACGATAAGCTGGGCTTGGATCTTCCGCCCATACAGAACTCAACAATGAACTTAACAACAGGCCAATCAGCGCTAAACGCAGCACACTAAATCATCCTAATCCGTGGATTAGTCCCTCTAGAAAGAGGCACCAATACTAAATTGCAGACTTTGCTCTTTATCGCCATCTTTAGCATTCAATGGCTTCGCATAGCTGACTTCAAAGGGGCCGATGGGTGATAACCAAACCACACCTAAACCTGCTGAATAGCGTAATTCAGCCGTGTCAAAATTGTCTGAAGTATCAAAGACGTTCCCAGCATCCACAAAGGCGCTCATCTTGACACTTTTCACATCACTAGCGAGTGGCATAGGAAATAGAACTTCCGCAGTGGTCGTCAATAAAGCATCACCGCCTTTCGCATCCCCATTAGAATCAATAGGGCCTAAGCTATTTTGCTCATAACCACGCACGGAGCGAATCCCACCTGCGGTGTACTTTTCAAAAAACGGCAAACTCGTCAGATCACCCTGACCATTACCGACGGCAACTTTAGCCTTGAGCGAGAAGGTGAAATCATCAGTAATCGCCTTATAGAACGCACCATCATAAGAGAATTTGGTGTATTGAAGATCGCTACCCGGCAGAGCACCTTGCAAAGACAAGCGATGGCGTTGCCCGGCATTCGGGAACACGCTGCGATTACGGGTGTCGTGCACATAACTTAAGGTTAATGGCAGCTGCTTATATTCAAGCCCATGCTTATCGGTGAATTCTTTAATGTGATCAGCCGGATCTTTACCCAGAATAATTTTGCGCTGCTCAGCACCTGCCGTGAAACTCACCGAATCATGCTCACTCATCGGGAAAGTAAACTTCACATTCGCCCCGAACTTGTCGGAAGCATAAGCAGAAATATCTTCAGCTGCCGCATCATATTCATTGTAATAAATACTAAAACCGCGACTCAAACCTTCCGGCGTATAATAAGGGTTATCATAGGAAATCAAGAAGTTACGATTTGATTCGCTATTATCGATATTGACTTCTAGCTGCTTACCAGTGCCCATGAAATTATCTTGGGTCACTGCCAAGTTAACCAATAAACCTTGAGACTGAGAATAACCTGCACCGATGCGGAATTGATTGGAGGAACGCTCGCTGACAATCACATTTAAGTCAACTTGATCAGGCGTGCCTGCTACAGGTTCGGTACTGATGCGCACATCTTCCACATAAGGTAAGCGTTGCAACCGTACTTTAGAGCGCTCGACTTGCTCAGCCGCAAACCAAGAGCTTTCTAACTGACGCAGCTCGCGACGATAGACTTCGTCCTTAGTCCGATTGTTGCCACGAATATTGATCCGGCGCACATAAGTCCGCTTACCACTATCCACATTCAGGCTAATGTTAACAATTTTGCGGGTTTCATCGATATCGGGCTTAGCGCCAATCTTCGAAAAGGCGTAACCTTGCTCACCCAAATAAGTGGAAAGCTTTTTCCGGCTTTCTTCTAAAGCTTTTTGTGAGAACACATCGCCTTGGCGAAGCTTCATTGAGTCTTGAACTTGTTGTTGAGTCAAACGCTCAACCCCAGTCACATCCACTGTACCAATTTTATACTGATCGCCTTCATTCACACTAATAGTGATAAAGACGCCCTGTTTATCAGGGGTGAGTGAGACTTGGCTAGAAACGATTTCAAAGTTCAGATAGCCACGATCGCGGTAGAAAGAATTGAGCGCTTCTAAGTCACCGACTAACTTCTCTTTAGCAAACTTATCACGGCTGCTCAACATCGGAATCGATAGGGTACGCGCGGTACCAGACTCCATTTGCTTCAGCAGTTCTTGCTCAGAAAAAACTTTATTACCGACTATTTTGACTTGCTTAATGCGCGCAATCCCGCCTTCTTGCACTTTGATATTTACTTTAACGCGATTGTTCGCCAACGGCTCAATCGTAGTATCGATTTTGACGCCATAATGCCCCATCGTCAGGTATTGGGCTTCTAATTCGCGCTGCATTTTTAGCAAAGCGGCTTTATCTAGCATGTCGCCTTTGCCAACATTGGCGGCTTTTAAAGCCTGTAACAGCTGATCGGTCGAAACTTTAGAATTACCCGTGACCGCGATTTCACCAATGGCTGGACGCTCAACCACTTTAACGACTAACACATCACCTTGACGTGCTAGCTGAACATCATCAAATAAACCCGTTTCATACAGCACTCGGATGGCATCAGCAGAGCGCGTATCATCAAAGGCTTGCCCTACCCGTGCGGGTAAATAGTTAAGCACAGTCGCCTGCGCCACACGATCTAGGCCACTTACTTGAATATCTTGCACCACGAAGCTGGCAGCCCAAGCTACCGGTGATGCTGCTAACAAGCCGCTTACAATGGCCCAAGAAAGTGTTTGTTTTTTCATTAGTTCATTAACCGCATAATGTCGTTATACACCGCAAGCACCATGATGCATCCCACCACAGCCATGCCAAACCGAAGTCCGTACTCTTCAACTCGAGGGGACACCGGGCTGCCTTTAACAATTTCGATCACATAATATAGTAAATGCCCACCATCCAACATTGGGATAGGCAATAAATTCAAGACACCCAAGCTAATACTCACTACCGCTAAGAAGCCTAGGTAATAAGGCAAACCTGCCGAAGCGGTTTCCCCTGAATACTTAGCAATGGTGACAGGGCCACTAATATTTTTTAGCGAGACTTCACCCGTCAGCATTCGCCCCATTAATTTGAGCGTGACAATCGACATCTGCCAAGTTTTTTGGACGCTTTTGGTAAATGAATCAATGAAGCCTAAACGTTGCTTAAACTGTAAAGTCGGGATTAGCTCAGTAGGGACTACTTCACCTATGCCTGCACCAATCTGCCCCACTTGTTTACCGTCTTTTTCCTTTAAAGCAGGCGTTACAGTAATGTCAGTCACGCCCGAAGCACGCTCAACTTGTAAAACAATGGGAACATTGGCGTGCTGCTGAATGTATTTAACAAAAGACTCTGCATTATCTAGCTTAGTGCCATCAACGGTTAAGATAGTGTCTTTAGGTTGCAGACCTGCTTTTTCTGCTGCTGAATCAGGCACAATTTGCCCAAGCATTAAGTCAAGTCGAGGTGCCCAAGGCTCTAGGCCAATTCTATATAGAACATCATTTTCTTCTTTAAACAGATCAACCTTAGTTAAATCTAAACTGCGTTCTACTGAATTACCCTCTTTGGTTTCAACTTGAACCTTGATGACTTTACTGTGCAGAAAATCTTCAACCAAAGTCATAGCCACTTCTTCAAAGGTGGCAACTGATTGACTGTTAATCTCAAGAATTTTGTCACCTGGCTGAAAACCAGCCAAAGCGGCTGGTGTGTTTTGCACAGGCTTAACCAGAGGGTGCATAGCTGGATTGCCGGTGACCCCAAACACAAAGAAATAAATCAAAATAGCCAAAATGAAGTTAGCCACAGGCCCTGCAACCACCACGGCCATGCGTACCCAAACAGACTGACGGTTAAATGCACGATGTAGCTCTTCAGGCGCTACTTCACCTTCGCGCTCGTCTAGCATTTTTACATAACCACCTAAAGGTAAGGCGGCAATCGCATATTCGGTTTGATCTTTGGGGGACACATAAGTCCACAGTGGTTTACCAAAGCCCACTGAGAAACGGAGTACTTTGACGCCTAGTCGGCGAGCAACCCAGAAGTGGCCGAACTCATGTACGGTGACTAAAATACCGATAGTGAGCAAAAAGGCCGGGAGAATAATCAGCAAATTTTGTAAGTTCATAGCGTTCTATTATTTTTTATCCAAGATGATGAAGCCGCTCGGCTTACTTCATCCTGAATAAGGATATCCTCTAATTGCACAGGGGCTCCTGTGTCTGCTAATTTCATCACATCGCTGATTAAACGTGGAATATCCATGAAACCAATGCGTCGTTCCAGAAACGCCTGCACCGCTATTTCATTAGCCGCATTCAAGGCGATGGTCGCAAAACCGCCGCGTGTGTGTGCATCATAGGCTAACTGCAAGCAAGGAAAACGAATTAAATCAGGTTTTTCAAAGTCCAACCGAGCGACTGCAAATAAATCGAGTGGAGCCACCCCTGACTCTAAGCGCTCTGGCCAAGCCAAAGCATAAGCAATAGGCGTGCGCATATCAGGATTGCCTAATTGTGCCAATACTGAACCATCGTTATAAGCTACCATTGAGTGAATCGTGCTCTGTGGATGTACAACCACTTCAATACGCTTTAAAGGTGTAGCGAATAACCAGCTGGCCTCGATTACCTCTAAGCCTTTATTCATTAAAGTCGCAGAGTCGACTGAAATTTTCTTCCCCATTGACCAATTCGGATGCGCGACCGCTTGCTCAGGTGTAATGCCTTGAAAATCGGCTAAAGGCAACTGGCGAAACGGGCCACCGGAAGCGGTTAATAAAATGCGCTCCACACCCTGCTTGTTACCTTGTGCAGGTAGACACTGGAAAATGGCATTATGCTCACTATCAATTGGCAGCAATTCAGCTTGATGCTCACGCACTGCATCCATGAATAACTGCCCAGACATCACTAAGGCTTCTTTATTCGCCAACAACACCCGCTTACCCGCGCGAGCAGCTGCTAAGGCGGGTAATAAGCCCGCAGCACCCACAATGGCAGCCATCACATAATCTGTGTCTGGGTGAGCAGCGACCTGCTCTAAAGCAGCCTTACCTGCTAATACTTTAGTGGTGGAATCGGTTGCCTTTAAACCTTGCTCTAATTGCTCAGCAGCCTGCTCATTAAGCATCACCGCATACTTAGGTCGACAAGCTAAGCATTGCTCAAGCATGCGCTGCACATTGTGGTTAGCTGTTAACGCAAAAACGCGAAATCGGTCGGGATGTCGTTGCACTACATCTAAGGTGCTTACTCCAATACTGCCGGTAGAGCCTAAAATAGTGAGTGCTTTTAAAGTCATACTTTAGAATTTGCTTAAGATAAAAAGACCAAGCGTTAATACAGGGATAGCGGCCAGCAGGCTGTCAATTCGATCCAAAATGCCACCATGTCCAGGCAAAATAGTGCCGCTGTCTTTCGCACCTACTTGCCGCTTAATCAGGCTTTCGAATAAATCACCTGCGATCGACATCACGACTGCAAGCATTGAAAACAAAACAAATACTAGCCCACCACCAAAACTCAAATCAGTGAATAAAGCACAGATACAAGCCCAGATAAAACTAGCGGCTAAAGCCCCTAAAGCACCTTCACGCGTTTTCCCTGGGCTTAAACTAGGTGCTAGCTTGTTTTTACCAAAACGTTTGCCCGAGAAATAAGCAGCAATATCCGCCGCTGCCACTAAGCTAATCACATAAAATACATAACCATAATGCAGACTATGCAAATAAGTCAGGGCATACCAAGCAGGAATTAAGACAAAAATACTCAGCGCCCGCAACAACCAAGGACGTTGCTTATAGTAGCTAGTCTCAGGCTGATAGCTACGTAGCAAATATAAAATCAAGCCCCAAACTGCGATGCTAACTAATAATATCAATGACATGGGTGGCTGAATAAAAAACACCAACTCGGCTAATACAATATTCGCCGCCACTGCAAGCGCACGATTTTGTGTCTCTTTGAAGCCTGTTAGGCCAGCCCATTCCCAAGTACCGATCCCAACAATAATCAGTAAAGCTAGTTGGTCAAACAACGCATTAGGTAAAAAGAAAATAGCAAAAGAGACTAATAGAGCAAGAATAACTCCGGTGATAATACGTTGTTTAAGCATGAACATCTCCTTGGCCTTGTATTTGCTCACTGGTCATGCCAAAGCGACGCTGCCGACTTGCATAGACTTTAAAAGCCTCTTGCAATGTCTGCTCATCAAACTCTGGCCACAATTTATCGGTGAAATACAATTCAGTATAAGCCAATTGCCAGAGTAAAAAGTTGCTAATCCGTTGCTCACCGCCGGTACGAATAAAAAGATCAGGTTCAGGCAAACCAAACGTTGCCATGTGCTCATCTAAAGCGCGTTCAGTTAATTGATGGGCTGCTAGCTCGCCACTGATGACTTGGGCTAATAATTTTTGGGTAGCTTGTAAAATATCCCAGCGCCCACCGTAATTAGCGGCAATTAATAACACCATGCCTGAGCAATGACTGGTTTGCTGTTCTACGTGATTGATTTTTTCTTGTAAGGAGTTGGAGAATGCCGAGCGGTCACCAATAAAACGCATCTGCACATTATGGCGAATTAAGCCTGCTGTTTCGCGCTCTAACACCAGCATAAACAGTGACATTAAGCCACTAACCTCTTCAACTGGGCGCTTCCAATTCTCACTACTGAAAGCGAATAAAGTCAGGCATTCGACACCGGATTGATTGCAAGCGCGAATGACTTTGCGGACAGCCTCAACGCCCCGTTGATGCCCAATCAGGCGGGGCATAAAGCGTGCTTTTGCCCAACGCCCATTGCCGTCCATCACAATGGCGACATGCCGAGGAACGGCGTTTGTTTCAGCTTGCATGTGCCAGCTCCAAGGCCGTTAAATAGCCATCAGATCCTTTTCTTTCTTCTCAAAAACGGCTTCAACTTCTTTAATATATTTATCAGTCAGTTTTTGTACGCTATCTTCTGCACGCCGCTCTTCATCCTCAGAAATCGTTTTATCTTTTTCTAAGGCTTTCAGCTCACCGTTGGCATCGCGACGAATATTACGAATAGCCACACGCGAACCTTCCGCTTCATTTTTAACAACTTTAACTAAATCACGCCGACGCTCTTCAGTTAAGGCGGGTACAGGTACGCGAATCACAGTGCCTGCTACCGCTGGATTTAAGCCTAAATCAGACTTATGAATAGCCTTTTCAATCGGCCCAATCATAGTCTTTTCCCAAGGCGTGATCGTTAAAGTACGTGCATCTTCAATTGAAATATTAGCCACTTGGCTTAGCGCCGTGGGTGTGCCGTAATAATCGACGCTGATATGATCCAATAAGCTTGGATGCGCGCGTCCAGTGCGAATTTTAGTTAATTCATTCTTAAGTGATTCGATACTTTTTTGCATGCGGGATTCCGCACTTTTCATAATGTCGCTAATCATTTTTTAAACCTCTACTAACGTACCCACAGGTTCACCACGCACAATGGCATGCAAAGCACCCGCAGCAAACATATCAAATACACGCAAGGGTAAGCGATTGTCACGGCACATCACCATTGCGGTTAAATCCATCACGCCTAACTGCTGAGCAATCGCCTGATCAAAAGACAAGTGCTCATAACGAGTGGCGCTGGCATCCTTTTTCGGATCAGCCGTATAGATTCCATCCACTTTCGTCGCTTTCAGCAAGAGATCAGCTTGTAGCTCGACTGCGCGTAAGCTCGCTGCCGTATCGGTAGTGAAGAAAGGATTGCCCGTACCAGCTGCACAAATCACCACTTCGCCTTGCTCTAAATAACGCCGCGCTTGATGGGCTGAATAAGCCTCGCCAACTTGAGCGATGGCTAAAGCAGGCATTACCCGGCAAGCGCCACCGAGTTGCTCGATTTGATCTTGCATAGCCAGCGCATTCACGACTGTAGCCAGCATACCCATTTGATCGCCGCGCACTCGATCCATACCAGCAGCAGCCAAGGTAGCACCCCGAAATAGATTACCGCCACCAATCACTAAAGCAACTTGCACGCCGAGTGAACGCACTTCTAAAACTTCGCTAGCAACACGTTTTAAAATAGCAGGATCAATTCCAGAATCGAAATCGCCCATTAAAGCTTCGCCGCTAAGCTTGAGGAGGATTCGGCGTGGTGCTGTGTCCATACTGAAAATTTCCAGAACCAAAGATGGCGTACTTTATACAGATGAAAAGAAAAAGGGGCAACCATGTTGCCCCTTCTCTTAAACACTTAAAGCGTATTTTAGCCTGCTTGACGAGCTTGAGCAGCGACTTCTTCTGCGAAGTTTTCTTGCTTCTTCTCGATGCCTTCACCGGCTTCGAAACGCACGAAGCTAGTCACAGAAGCATTTTTGTTTTTCAACAATTGCGCAACGGTCACTGAAGGATCTTTAACAAAAGCTTGGCCTAATAAGGTCAGCTCTGCTAAGAACTTACGCATTTTCCCTTCGAGCATTTTCTCAGCAATTTCACGTGGCTTGCCGGTTTGCATCACGATATCCAATTGAACATCACGCTCACGCGCTACACGCTCAGCGGGAATGCTAGATTCATCCAAGCCTGCTGGATTATTCGCAGCAACATGCATCGCCAAGTCTTTACCTAAATCAGCTTCAGAACCGGTATGAGCGACTGCTACACCGATCTTGTTATTGCTGTGCAGGTAAGTTGCGATCTGGCCTTCGCCTGCTTCAATGATTTGCGCACGGCGAACTTGAATATTTTCACCGATTTTTGCAACCAAAGCAGCACGCGCTTCTTCAACGGTTTGACCACTGGCTAATTTCGCATTCGCCAAAGACGCTACATCAGTCACATTGTCAACCAAGACGGCTTCAGCTACAGCTTCAGCAAAACCAACGAAGTTAGAGTCTTTAGCCACGAAGTCAGTTTCACTATTCACTTCGACTAAAGCGGCTCTCTTTTGATCGTCGCTTAATTTAATAACTACACGACCTTCAGCAGCAATCCGGCCTGATTTCTTTTCAGCTTTCAGAGCACCCGATTTGCGCATTAAATCGATAGCCGCTTCCATATCGCCACTTGTTTCAGAGAGTGCTTTTTTGCACTCCATCATGCCTGCGCCAGTACGCTCACGCAGGTCTTTTACCATTGCCGCAGTAATTGTCATTACTAGACTCCTAAATTCGACCTAATCAGCTAAACGGGATTATGCTTCGTCTGCGCTATCGTCAGTTTCTGCAACAACAGCGACTTCTTCTGCATCGGCTTCGGCTTCTTCTTCAGCTGGCTCAGATAAATCGACGCCAGAAACTGCAGCCGAAGCATGACCTTCTTTAATCGCATCAGCAGCGGCTGAAACATATAATTGAATAGCACGAATCGCGTCATCATTGCCCGGAATCACATAATCCACATCTTTCAACGAGTTGTTAGTATCCACTACGCCGATGACAGGAATGCCTAACTTCTTCGCTTCTTGAATAGCAATTTTTTCATAGCCAACGTCGATGACGAAAATCGCATCGGGTAAGCCTTTCATTTCTTTAATACCGCCGAGGCTACGCTCTAACTTTTCTTGCTCACGCTTTAGCATCAGCACTTCTTTTTTGTTTAAGCGCTCAATGCTGCCGTCATCTGTCATCTTTTCTAATTCTTTCAGACGGCGAATCGATTGCTTAACCGTTTTGAAGTTAGTCAACATACCGCCTAACCAGCGATAGTTTACATAAGGCATTTTGCAAGACTGAGCAGCTTCACGCACTGCGTCACGGGCAGAGCGCTTAGTACCTACAAACATGATACGACCACCGCGAGCAGCCAATTTGCCAATGAAATTCATGGAATCATTGAACATTGGCAGGGTCAGTTCGAGGTTGACAATATGGATTTTATTGCGTTCGCCGAAAATGTACGGAGCCATTTTAGGGTTCCAGTAACGAGTTTGGTGACCGAAATGGACACCGGCTTCCAGCATTTGACGCATGGTAACTTTAGGCATGTAAATCTCCAGATTTGGGTTAGGCCTCCACGCATCCCAAACTGCTTACTTGATTCAAGCTTAGCTTTAAAATCAAGCACCCTTGCAGCTTGTGCCGATACGTGTGTGGATTAAATAATTACAAGTTAAAAATAATCTTGTTTGCCAAAAAGGCGTGCGCTTTATACCATGATTCGCTTTTAAGTGCTACTTTGGAAAACAAAACAGATGGCTATCTCTCTCAAAACACCCGAAGAAATTGAAAAAATGCGCGTTGCTGGCCGTCTGGCAGCCGAAGTGCTGGATATGATTGGGACGTATGTCAAACCCGGTGTCACCACGGGTGAACTGAATGATATCTGCCATGACTATATTGTGAATGTGCAAGGCGGCATTCCAGCGCCCTTAGGTTATGGCACTCCGCCCTTCCCTAAGTCCATTTGTACCTCAGTCAACCAGCAAATTTGTCATGGTATTCCTAGTGACAAAGTCTTGAAAAAAGGCGATTCAGTCAACATCGATATCACCGTGATTAAGGACGGCTATCACGGCGATACGAGTAAAATGTTTCAGGTAGGCACACCCCAATTACCTGCAGTACGTTTAGCTGAAGTCACTCAGGAATGTATGTACTTAGGCATTTTGACCGTAAAGCCAGGCGCAACTTTAGGCGATATTGGTGCAGTGATTCAGCAACATGCCGAAAAAAATCATTACTCAGTGGTTCGCGAGTTTTGTGGGCATGGCATTGGTGCCAAATTCCACGAAGAGCCACAGATCGTTCACTATGGTAAAGCAGGCAAAGGTGAAGTAATTCAAGCAGGGATGATTTTCACGATTGAACCAATGATTAATCAGGGCAGAGCGGACTTAAAAATTCTGCCAGATCAATGGACTGCAGTAACTAAAGACCACAAATTATCCGCTCAATGGGAACACACCGTATTAGTCACTAATGATGGGTTTGAAATTCTCACTTTACGGGCGGAAGAAGCCGGTTGGCAGGAACGATTGCAGGCAAAACTCAAATTCAAATGAATACAGATACGCGACTAAATCCGTTATTGGATCACTATCAAGAATTTAAAGCCAACCGCAGTGAACCTTTAAAACCGAGCGATTACGCACAATTTCTCAAAGAAGCTCGCAAACGTTTAGCAGGCTATTTTTTAGAAAAATACCCGATTCGTTCATTGCTCTACTATCACACTGGCTTACTCGATGTGATTTTGCAGGAAATATGGCAGCAAACGCATTTTAGTATTTCTGATGCTTCCTTGATTGCAGTCGGTGGTTATGGGCGTAGAGAGTTGCATCCAGCTTCAGATGTCGATTTGCTGATTCTCTTGCATCAACCACCGGATGAGCTAGCCCAAGAACGCATCTCGGTCTTCCTGACTTTTTTATGGGATATGGGTATTGAAGTCGGGCATAGCGTGCGGACTTTAGATGAGTGCTTACAAACCGCACGTACTGATTTAACGGTAATTACCAATCTGATTGAAGCGCGTTTATTAGCAGGCAGCCGCGATTTGTATCATCAAATGCGTGCGGGTATTAGTCCCGAAAATATGTGGGATAGCCGCAGCTTTTATCTCGCAAAACTCGAAGAACAAAAAGCCCGTTATTTGCGTTTTGGAGATACATCTTATCGCGTGGAGCCGAATTTAAAAGAAGGCCCCGGTGGTTTGCGCGATATTCACATGATAGGCTGGATCATTGAACGCGAATACGGTCATTTATCCTTATCTGAGCTGCATGAGCATCGCTTACTCGATCAAAAAGAATATGAATGCCTACGCGAAGGTCGCGCCTTTTTGTGGAGCATTCGCTTTGTACTGCACACGATCACTGGGCGCAAAGAAGACCGCCTCCTGTTCGATTACCAACATACCCTTGCTAAGACCTTCGGCTATGACAGTGAGCAGCGTAATGAGGCCGTTGAGGCCTTTATGCACCGCTACTATAAAACCATTACTGATTTAGAACGCTTAACCGACGTATTAATGGGTGTCTTGCGGGTGAAACTGGAAATTGACGCGCAACCTCAAGCGATTATGGTGGGTGAATGGTATGAGAAGCATGGCAATTTATTAGCGGTCAACTCTCCAGATACTTTCACACTCTATCCCACTGCTTTACTAGAAATTTTCCTATTTCTGCAAAATACGCCGGGCGTGACAGGGCTAGCCCCAGAAACGATTCGCTTAATGCGCAGCAATTTGCACCGAATCGATTCAGGTTTCCGCCAACAATTTTGGCATCGACAAATCTTTATGCAGATTTTGCGTCAGCCTAGCGGCATTACTTTTGTGCTGCGCCTGATGAATCGCTATGGGATTTTAGCGGCTTATTTGCCTGCTTTCGCGAATATTGTCGGGCGGATGCAATACGATCTGTTTCATGCTTATACGGTGGATGAGCACACTCTATTTGTCATTAGCAATGTGCGTCGTTATAGCACTGAAAAAGGTGCCGATGAATTTCCGATGTGTAGCGAAATTTTCAAGCGCCTGCAAAAACCCGAAATTTTATATTTAGCGGCTCTGTTCCATGATATTGCCAAAGGTCGTGGCGGTGATCACTCAGAAATGGGCGCGGTGGATGCTTATGAATTTTGCCGCGAACATGGCTTAAATGTACATGATGCGTCTTTAGTCAGCTGGCTGGTGCAAAAGCATTTATTAATGAGTGTGACTGCACAACGCAAAGATATTAGTGACCCGGTGGTAGTACAAGAATTTGCCGGGCAAGTGATTGCGCAAAATCGCTTAGACTATTTATTTTTGCTGACGATTGCTGATATTAAAGGCACCAATCCCAAGCTTTGGAATAGTTGGAAGCGTTCTCTTTTGACTGAGCTGTACTTAAGTACCCGTAATTTGCTTAATAAGCGTCTGCCCGCTTCGGAAAAATCAGCCTCAATTATTGCTCAGAAGCGCAATTCGGCTTTAGAGCAACTCATTCAAGCAGGTTTTAGCGAGCAAGCTTGTCTTAGATTGTGGAAAACCTTGGGCGAGGATTATTTATTACAGCATTCGGTTGAATCGATTTGCTGGCATGCACAATCAATTCTCGATGCTTCGCCTACTGAATATCCCTTAGTCAAAATGCGCTCTACCGTTTCCGGCAGCAGCAATATTATTTTTATTTACAGCCACGATTCACCTGATCTTTTTACGCGAGTGGTATCAACACTAGAACAATTAAATCTGAATATCGTGCAAGCCCGCATTGTTTCGATGGAGGAAAACGGCTTTGACCTTTATACCCTGCATGTGCTCGGCCCCGATAATAAAATCGTGGATGATTTAGCGGATCAGCGCCATATTGTCGAGGTGATGCGCCGCAATTTATGTCGAGAGCAATTTCAAGTTCGCCAACATCGGCCACCCAGAATTTTGCGTAATTTTGATGTCCCAACTCGAATCAATTTCCGCCAGCAAGAAGATAAAAACCTGACAATTATGGAAGTGAGTACCGGCGATATGCCTGGCTTACTTTCACGTGTGGGTGAAACACTCGACCAAGCAGAAGTACGTGTCCACAATGCACGCATTAGTACCTTGGGCGAACAAGCAGAAGATATTTTCTATATCACTTCACGTGATGATCAAATGATTACCGAACTCAGCATGCAAGAAAACCTCAGAACGGCTTTAGTACAAGCATTGCGGATTTAATTCACACAGTGAAGTTAGTCTTGTTTGCTTATCTGTCCTAGCTAATCTATATAACTTGACGGGCTTCCATCAAATCCTTGCTGAAACGGCAAGGAAGAAGCCCTCCCACCCCCATTAGGCCCGATTAGGAGAGATCAACATGGTAGATCTAGACAAGATCAAAGAAAAAGCCGCTGAATTACTACAAGAAGCCAAGGAAAGTGCTGAAGAACTCTATGAGAAAATTTCAGATAAGGCTTCCGATCTAATGGATGATCTCAGCGACAAAGCGGACGAGGCCAAAGATAAAGCCGCTGCTGCAGCTGATACGACCACCGATGTGAGCAGCAGTGCTGGTGACTACGCGGCGACTGCCACAGAAACGCTTAAAGAAAAGGCAGCAGACGCTGTTGATGCAGTCAAAGAAACCGCTCATAACCTAGCGGATAAAGGTGCTGATGTGGCTTTAGATGCTAAGCACGCTGCACAGGATGCCGTTCAATCTGTCACACAAACAGCTGAAAGCTTGACTAACACTGGTTCTGAAATCGGTTTAGATGCCAAACACTTAGCAGAAGATGCTACCTTAAGCACTAAGCAAGCAGCTGAGAACGTAGCTCAATCCGCTGAGCAGACCTTAGATAAAATTGATCGCAATGTTTAAATTGCTATTGGCTTAAAGATAAAAGCCCCAGATCGGGGCTTTTATTCATTCAGTTAAAGCTTGCGCTTAAACGGCATCTTTCATACTTAAACGCATGCGGCCTTGGCGATCAATTTCGATAACCTTTACTTTCACCACATCGCCTACGTTTACAAAGTCAGTGACTTTTTCAACACGGTCTTGGCTAATTTGAGAAATATGCAATAAGCCATCTTTGCCCGGCAGAATAGTTACGAAAGCACCGAAGTCCATAATCCGTGCAACTTTGCCTTCATAAACTTTATTCAGCTCGACCTCAGCGGTGATCGCTTCGATCATGCCTTTCGCTTTATGCGCAGCAGCAGCATCGACAGCAGCAATCTTAATGAAACCATCGTCGTTGATATCAATGGTTGCACCAGAAGCTTCAGTAATACCGCGAATCGTTTCGCCACCTTTACCAATGACTTCACGAATCTTTTCTGGATTGATTTTCATGGTGACATAGCGTGGTGCGTAATCCGATAGCTCGCTACGTGGCTCAGAAATAACCTTTTCCATTTCGCCGAGAATGAATAAGCGCCCTGCTTTGGCTTGCTCTAAAGCGCGCTCCATGATTTCGCGAGTGATACCATTGATTTTGATATCCATCTGTAGCGCAGTAATGCCATTACGTGAACCGGCTACTTTGAAATCCATATCGCCTAAATGATCTTCATCACCGAGGATATCGGTCAGAACCGCGAAACGGTCACCATCTTTAATCAAGCCCATCGCGATCCCTGCGACTGGCTCAGACACTGGCACACCAGCATCCATCAGCGCTAAAGAGCTACCGCAAACGCTCGCCATGGAGCTTGAACCATTCGATTCAGTGATTTCAGAGACGCAACGAATCACATAAGGGAAATCTTCCATCGCGGGTATAGTCGCTTTCACACCACGCTTGGCTAAACGACCATGACCGATTTCGCGACGCTTCGGCGAACCAATCATGCCCACTTCACCGACGCTGTACGGAGGGAAATTGTAGTGGAACATAAAGGGCTCTTTGTATTCGCCCGCAATCGCGTCAATGATTTGTGCGTCACGCTCAGTCCCTAAAGTCGTGATGACTAAAGCCTGAGTTTCGCCACGCGTGAATAAAGCCGAACCGTGGGCACGCGGTAATACGCCTACTCTTACGGTAATGGGGCGTACGGTTTGCAGATCACGACCGTCAATCCGTGGCTTGCCTTCTAAAATACGGCCACGTACTACTTTCTTTTCTAAATTCTTGAACTCGACCCGCAGCTCCTCTTCGCTGGGGCCAGTAGCACCTTCTTCTTTCGGTAGCAAAGAATCTTTCGCAGCAGCCAGAATTTGGTCTACACGCGCATAACGTTCTTGCTTGTCAGCAATTTGGAAAGCATCTGTCAAAGCTGCTTCAGCATTAGCCGCCAAACCTTGAACTAAAACTTGGTTTGCTTCTGGAGCCGTCCAAACCCAAGCTGGGTTGCCGACTTCAGCCGCCATTTCATTGATAGCCTTGATAGCGACTTGCATTTGCTCATGACCATAAACGACCGCGCCGAGCATCACTTCTTCGCTGAGTAATTTGGCTTCAGATTCAACCATCAACACCGCATCATTGGTACCAGCGACCACTAAATCTAGAGCGGAGCCTGCTATCTCAGTCGGTGATGGATTCAATACATATTGATTATTGATATAGCCAACCCGCGCTGCACCAATTGGGCCTTGGAAAGGAATGCCACAAATCTTTAACGCTGCAGAAGCACCGAGCATCGCTGGAATATCCGGTGATACATTTGGATTTAAAGAAATAACTGTCGCCACGACTTGCACTTCATTAGTGAAGCCTTCAGGGAACAGTGGACGAATCGGGCGGTCGATTAAGCGGGCGATTAAAGTTTCTTCTTCAGTGGGACGCGCTTCACGCTTGAAGAAGCCACCAGGAATGCGGCCTGCTGCGTAGAATTTCTCTTGATAATTAACCGTCAGCGGGAAGAAGTCACGGCCTGGGCGGGCTTGTCTTTCAGCCGTAGCAGTGACCAACAGGACGGTTTCATCCATGCTAACAATGACTGCGGTGCTGGCTTGACGAGCGATTTCACCGGTTTCGATACGTACGGTGTGTTGGCCATATTGGAAGGTTTTAGTAACTTTTGCCATAAAAAATATTCAGCCTATCATTTTAATTTAAGGATTTTACAAACTGTCACGGGCAGGCTGTTTAAAGGCATTCTGCGAGAAAATGGCTTTAAACAACCTTCCTGCATGACGACAAATAAGAGGTATTTAAGAACAGCTCAAACAAAAACACCGCAAATTCTGCGGTGTTTTCGATGCATCTGCTTAGCGACGCAGGCCTAAGCGTTCAATTAACGCTTGATAACGCGCTAGATCTTTACCTTTCAGGTAGTCCAGCAATTTGCGGCGCTGGTTAACCATTTTCAACATACCACGGCGGGAATGATGGTCTTTTTTGTGGTTCGCGAAATGGTCGGTGAGGTGCTTAATATTGGCGGTCAATAGCGCCACTTGCACTTCCGGCGACCCGGTGTCAGTATCTGACTGGCGGTAATCAGCTACGATTGCCGCTTTTTGTTCTGCATTCAGAGACATCGTCCAAAGCTCCAGATTAATTAAGGTTGCTAAAAAGGCGGCTATTGTATCAGCCTAAGAGCTTTGGGGAAATACTTATCTGTTGAGCTAACTGGCTTATTTAGTGGGAAAGAGTAAGCCATCCTCAGATGGCCTACTCAGCTACAGACTTACTTAAGTTTAATAAGAAGAATGTGGTCTGTAATGATTGCTAGGATAGTTATAGCTTTGTTGTTTAGCAGAACAGCGCCACTGGTAGTTATAATTGTAATAACGCTTCTGGCACTCATCCACTACACAGGCATAACCATAATGGTTTTTACAACTGTTAACGGCGGCTTGCTCGGCTTCCCATTTGCTCGCATACCAAGTGCTCCAAGGATTCCATGCAACTGCGCTACCTGCTGCACCTAACACTAGAGAACCTAATAAAGTTGCCATTACTAATTTCGCTTTCATGATCCTACTCCCTCGCAATTAATTGAATTCGATGATATTTCACTGCCCTTCTGGGCTTAACTTGACTGGGCTTTGGTGATTCACTGCTAGCTGCGTCTTGTTGGGATCAGTGTATGAAAACGCCTGTTTTCAGTCATAAAGAAGCGGTAAGGTTTTGGTAAGGCTTTGGTAAGTAAGCGTAGGACAGTTGCTGAAACGAATTCATTAACAAGGGTGCTCTATACTTAAGTTTAAGAAGAATAAAACGACTTATTAATTCAGCCTTTACTGGGAGTATGTTCATGTTGGGAGTACTTAGAAATTTTCTAGCTAGTGCTTTGATCCTAGTTGCCACTCACACTAACGCTGAATCATTGCCCCAACAAGCTGAACCTAAACCTGTTAAAGATACTTATTATGGTCAAGTAATTACCGACCCTTATCGTTGGCTAGAAGATCTAAAATCAGCAAAAACCCAAGCGTGGATGAAGTCGCAAGCCACTTATGCACAGGCGTATTTAAACAAATTGCCCCAACGTGAAGCGATGTATAAGGAGCTTACTCAACTGACTAGCGCTAGTGCGGAAGTATTTAATATTAAGCCACATGGGGAGTGGTTTTTCTACGAGCGCCAAGAACCTAATGAGCAAGATTCTAAACTCTACAGACGCGAGGGTTTGCAGGGTAAAGAACAACTCCTACTGGATCCGAATAAAATAGTTCATGACGGACAACGCTACTCCATCAATAGTTGGGAAGTATCATTTGATGGTCAATACCTAAGCTATCAATTGGCAGCAGGTGGCTCAGAACAAGGTGCAATTCGGGTGTTAAATCTAGCTACACTACAAGATACCGGAACGCTGTTGAAAGATATCGAATATGGCGCAGGTTACTGGTTAGCAGATAGTAAGTCCTTAGTTTATCCACGCTTACAAAAACTGGCACAAGATGCGCCTGAGGATGATAAGTACAAAAAGGTCACGGCCTATCGTCATGTATTGGGCACTCAGCAAGATCAAGACTTACCCGTTTTTGGCTATTTTGCCGAACCGAAACTGGAAATTGCTGAAGACCATCAAGCCGCTGTGCTAACACACAAGACTTGGAATTATGCTCTGGGTGTCATTGTGGATGGAACGGCTCCAGAACATCAGTTGTATATGCTGCCTTTAAGCAGTCTTAGCCAAAATAAACCGCTGGTTTGGCAAAAACTGGCTGATGTTGATGAGCAAATCATCGATTTTAGCATACACGATGATGACCTTTATGTGGTTAGCGCTAAACAAGCACCGCGTTATAAAATTATGCGTTTTTCTTTAAACAATCCTACTAAACAGGCTGAGTTTATTTATGCAGGCAGCGATAAGGCTATTATTTCCACTTTAGCGGCTCAGCCTGACGCCTTATATGTTGAGTTATTGGAGGGTGGCAATCGGCGTATCGAGCGCATTGACTATCAGAGTAAACAAGCTCAAACACTACCCCTGCCCTATGCAGGTTCCACCACTTTGGGCACACAAAATTCTGAGTCCAATAGCGCAGGTGTTTATTTTCTATTAAGCACTTGGAATAAATCCGCCGCGCATTTTCTTTATCAAGCGGATAAAAACCAAACCTTAGCCACAGGTCTTAAGCCATCAAGCCCCATTTCAATGGCGGATATTGAGTTTATTAATGTGCAAGCCCCTTCACACGACGGGGTTATGATTCCCATGGTGATTATTTATAAAAAAGGCCTAGCGAAAAATGGCAAAAACCCTACGCTGATGGATGGCTACGGTGCTTATGAAACGGAAAACACCTCGCCGTTTTTCTATCCAGCTCTATTACCTTGGCTGGAGCGGGGCGGGATTTTTGTCTTAACGGGAGTGCGCGGTGGTGGTGAATATGGCAAAGCATGGTATGAAGCAGGTTTACAGGCGACCAAGGCTAATACATGGAAAGATTTTATTGCCTGCGCCCGTTATTTAATTCAAGAAAAATACACCTCATCTGACTATTTAGCCATGCAAGGCTCGAGTGCGGGCGGAGTTTTAGTAGTGAATACGCTAGCAGAGGAACCAGCGCTATTTAAAGCTGCTATTTCCAATGTAGGTATGACCAATGTTTTACGTTTTGAAACCACTGCCAATGGCTTACCTAATGTCCCGGAGTTTGGCTCAGTAAAGACACAGGAGGGTTTTAAACACTTATTAGCCATGGACGGGTATTTAAAACTCAAACCTGATACCTCTTACCCTGCTACTTTATTCATCCACGGTGTCAATGACCCAAGAGTGGATGTTTGGATGTCGTCGAAAATGGCTGCCCGCCTCCAAGCCACTACCAATAATCAACGCCCTATTTTACTGCGCTTAGATTACGATGCTGGGCATGGGTTTGGCTCCACTAAAGATCAACTTAATCAAAGTATGGCGGATAGTTATGCGTTTTTATGGGAGCAATTGCAGCCAACTAATCCGCCTTAATCTGAATTAATTACTACTTGACCAGATGGGCATGGTGATTAAGCCGTCTGGAACGGCTAAGCCTGACTCAATAAAGCTATTAGCTACCTTATCCTCAAAATAGGGTTCAGGTTCCTGCTCCTCATAGCTTGATGCAATATTTTGTGAAGGATAATCACCAATACCCGCCTCACCGGATTGAGCATCATACCAATAGCGACCATCCGGGATGCGTACACCTGTTTGCTGCTCGATAAAGTCTAGATCAGCAGGTGCAAGATAACTTCCATTTACATAAACATCAGCTTTGGCATTATTCAAACCGAAGCTCAGGCTGATAGCGACGACCAAAGCGGGTAAAGCTACCCAACGACTAACGATTTTGTAAGTAGATGCTTTCATGATTACTGCTCCTGATTACTGGTTTAGTTACGATAGGTTCAGTGTATTTACATCTTCCATTTGGGTCATAAAGAAGCGGCAAAGTTTTGGTAAACTTGTTATAAAGATCATTGCAGCTTCTACCCACAGTGTGTCTTATGCCTGAATCGCTCCGTTTCGACTCTGCTAATCAAGCGCTACGCACCGCACAGGGCACTATTCAATTGCCGCCCAAGGCCTTTGGCATCCTTGCTTACCTGCGCCAACATCCACAGCAATTAGTGACTAAAGAAGAATTACTAAGCGCGGTTTGGCCTGGGGTATTTGTTACGGATGCAGTGTTGAAAGTGACGATTGGCGAGCTGCGTAAGGCTTTAGCGGATGACGCCAAAGACCCACGCTTTATTGAGACCGTGCATCGGCGCGGCTATCGTTTTATTGGCGAATTGCCCGAAGTTGAAGAAACACAGCCACCTAAACCCAGCCCTGCAACACCTGAGCCTCAGGCTATTGAGTCGCCTGCCCAGCCTGCTCTATTGGGTCGAGCCAGCGAATTAAACCAATTACAAAGCGCATGGCAAAACAGCCTAAACGGGCAAAAGCAAATCCTGTTTGTGCAAGCCGAAGCAGGCTTGGGTAAAACTACTTTACTCAGTCATTGGCTAAGCAGCTTACCCACCCAAAACCACTTAATCGTAAAAGTACAATGCCTCGATCAATACGGGCAAACTGAGGCTTATCAGCCCTTTCTGGATGCATTGGTGGCGTTATTAAGTGGAACACAACAAGCGGTCGTACTTAGCCATCTCAGGCAATATGCGCCTGTGTGGTTAACGCAATTACCCCAAGCCTATCAGTCCACCAGTGAAACCAATCATCAAGAACCGTTTGGTGCAACCACAGGACGTATGCTGCGTGAATTTGCCGATTTTCTGGAGCAGCTTAGCAAGCAGTTGCCTTTAGTGTGGGTGATTGAGGATTTGCATTGGAGCGATGCCGCGTCTATCGAATTATTGGCAACACTGATTCATCGGCAGCAGCCTGCACGTTTGGTGCTAATCGGCAGTTTAAGGCCCTCGCATTTACAACAACAAACCCGTTTAAAAACGCTGTTAGGTGAATTAGCCGCTGCGCAAAAATGCCAAACCCTAAACTTAACCGCCTTAAATCTCAACGATCTAAGCGCTTATTTAGCAGAGCAATTACCGCCTGCTTTGAATAACGCTTGGGCAGTGGACTTATTCCAACGTTATACCGAAGGCAATCCGCTGTTTGTCTTCACCGCTCTGGAGCATATTAAAAAAAGCAGTGCATACTTTGAACTAGTTGAAATCACACCTACTTGGTTAGAGCAAGCGATTTCTGGCGGCTTAAAAACCTTATTAGAATTCAAGTTTTCTAGCTTGAATCCTAGCGAAATTAATCTATTACAAGCAGCCAGCATTGCCATTAGCCGCAGTACGTCTGAAGGTTGTGCAGCGATTTTGGAACAAGATGTTCTGGAGCTGGAAGACCAATATGATCAAGTTCTAGTCAAAGAATTCTGGCTAATTGGAAGTGGCGAATATGGTTGGCCGGATGGATCGATTGGGGAAAGCTATCGTTTCCGCCATAAAATCTACCAGGAGTTTATTTACAGCACCCTCTCTGCTGCACGCCGCCGCCATTATCATTTGCGCTTAGCTAAGCGGTTACAGCTGGCTTACCAACAGCGCTCATCTGAAATCGCAGCCAAATTGGCATATCACTTTGAACAAGGCGGTGATATTGCGCAGACGATTCATTTCCTGCAACAAGCCAGTCGGGTCGCCAGCCAGCGCTTTGCTTATAACGAAGCACTGCAACAGCTTGAGCACATTATCAAGCTGACCAACACTCAAGCTAATAGTGAATTAGCTAAGCTTGACTGGCTAGAGCAACGCTGCAATCTATTACTCGCTAGCGGCAATCTAGCCCTTGCCGTCCCCGCGTATCAGGAGTTGATTACCAACAGCGAACGCCAATCGAGCAAGCATACGGTGCGAGGTTTATTGGGTTTAGCGGGTGCATTGTTCTGGGTGAATCGTGAGCAGTGTTTAGCAACCGGAAAGCAGGCAGTTGCCTTAAGCGAAACTTTGCAGGATGAGCCACTGCACACGCATGCACGCGGCAAACTAGCGCATTGGTTGAGTATTATTGAAGGCTACTGTCCTGAGTACAGCCACGACTATGAAAACGCCATGAATCTTGCACGGCAGACCGATGATGTGAACCTGAAATGCACGCATTCGCTGCTTTATATTTATTATCTGGTGATTACCTCGGACTATCAAAAGGCTAGTCGTATTGCGCTTGAAACCCAAAATTTTGCCAAAACCGCAGGCGATGCGAATAGCTATTTAGGCAGCGTTTTCTTTCAAGCTTGGTCATGCTTTTATTTAGGGCAATGGAACGAAATGGCGCAGTTGATAGATGCTGCTTTAAGCTTGGCAGAAAAGAATGCCCAATTGCATTGGATTATGCATTTACGTTTGCAAAAAGCGTGGTTGCTGCTGCATACCCAAGACTTGCCACAGGTTAGTGAGTTAGTCGAGCCGATTTATCAGCAAAACAAACTCGCCCCTTTTAAAACTAGCGCTTATTTCTTTAGTTTGATTATTCTTATTCACCTGAGAACCCAGCAAGGTGCATTGGCGGACGCGCAAATGTATGTGGATGAGATCACTGCTTATTTAGCACAAGATGCACGCGCGATTGATTGGGTGTTGAAACTGCCGCTGTATCAGGGTTTGGCTGAATTCTATTTATGCATCAACCAAGTCGAACCAGCCTCACTAGCTGTTCAAAAACTCGACGTGCTCGCTCAACAATCTAAAGAAATCACTTATCTTTGCCTAGTTCAATGGCTGACCGCGCTATGCTTACAAGCTTCCGGTAAAAGCGCCGAAGCAGTCGCAGTGCAGAAACAACTTGCGCAAACGCTAAAGCAACAGCCGTTAGCGCTGCTTCAGCATAAACTCAAGCTACAAGCAGCTACTGTTTAAGGGACTAAGCTAGCAATCTCGATGGGCGATGAATAAACAAATAGTAAATCGCTAAGATGGCACTGTAGATCAAAACGCCTAGATAAATGATTAAACTCAACTGATGCTCAGGCTTGACGGTAGCTAGCAAATGCTGGGTAAACGGCCAAATGAGCACTAAGTCATAAGCCAAAAAGCCTGCCAATTGGCCTTTCACATTACCCCAAACCGGATAGATAAAACCATATAAAAAGTACATGGCTGCACCTAAGTAAATCCAGCCAAACACAATGGAAGTTTGTGGTTTAAGCGGCCAAGGGAAAATATGCGGTAGGCGCATAATCAGGCTAATGCCCACGATCATGATAGCAATAAAAAATAGCCCGAACGAAACGTGCAGTAATTGAGGAATCGGCTCAGCATAGCGAAATGGAATCTTCCGCGACCATGCATATAAGAGCAGATTTAATAGCAAGGAGCCAAGGCATAAACCGATGGCGATAGATGGAGCGATCCACTCCTGTACCGCAGGGTAAGTGATTAATAGAGTCGCAAATAAACCGCTATAGGTAACTGCAAAATCCAAAGATCCGGCGCGCACGGCAGCATACTCCTTAGCCGCTGCAATCCAAAATAGCGGCAAAGCGGTCCCCGCACAGATAGAAGCGAGAAATAAATAAGATAATTTGCCATCCTCCCACGGCCAAAGGCTCAAAGCCCAAGGCCAGCGAAAGAAGAAACCAGCACACAGCGCTAGCAGAACAAGTCCAGTTAAAATAAATAAACTACGCATAACACTCCCTCTTCGTCTTAACATTTTTTTATAGATTCAGTCGATTACTATCGAAAAAATTGGACGCCTAAACTATGTCCCAAGTCATACTTTAGTATGATTTTCAAAACCAAAAAACCAATTAGAATCAGTGATATAAAAACAATAGCCATCACAACTAAAAGTAAGGAGAGAATCATGAAAAAGCTAGTTTTACTCGCTGTATCCTTGGGTTTAGCTGGAGCAGCAGTGGCATGGAACCCGTGGAGCGCTTGGCATCCCACTCAAGCAGCCGCACAAAAAGCAGCGGTCGCTAGTTGTAAAGAACACTATGGCTATGCTTGTGCAGTGTATGAATGCCAAAAGCGTTATTACAACTATGCCTATGAATGGCGCTGTGCGGCTAAGCAAGCTTATACGCCACCGGCTCATTACAGCCCACCTGCCCCTACCTACTAACAGTTCAACTGAGCCAGCCGCATACTTAGCACTGGCTCATAACAGACCTAAGCGTTTAGCCTCTAGAATGCAACTCGTTCGATTATTAACCGTTAAGGTCGACATTAATTTAGATACATGCGTTTTGACCGTCGACTCAGTAATTTTGAGTTGACGGGCTATCTCCTTGTTGGATAAGCCGGTAGCGAGTAACTGCAAGGTTTCTAACTGGCGCTGGCTGATATTTAAACCCATCGAAATCGTATTACTGGAGGCTGGTTTTTGCGGAGTGCTATTCAGATTGGGAAAATAAATATGGCCGCTTAACACTTGGTGAGCTGCATGCAATAAGCTTCTAGCATCCACCGATTTATGCACATAAGCTCTCGCTCCTTGCTCTAAAGCATCGCGCATCAGCTCAGGCTCAGTAGACCAAGCGATCATTAGCACAGGCGTGTTGATAGATTGGTTATGTAGTTGGCGCATAAAGCCAAAACCATCTAGGCCTGGCGAATTAATATCCAAGAGAATTAAATCGTAGTTTTTATTATGCTCAAAGCAATGCATGGCCTGCTCGACACTCGCTGCAATACGTACAATCACCTGCTTACTCAAACGCAATGCGACTTGGCATAAGGCCGAAGCAAACAAGGGGTGGTCATCGACGATTAAGATATACATAACCGTTCGTCCTCGGCAACCCTAAGTAGTTAAAACTCCACTCGCTTTATCTAGCTTAGCAGCTTATAGCTTGATTGTGAGCTTTATTTGGGTCTTAAAATGCATTATCCACATGAACCACATATAAAAATAAATTATCTTTGAAAGCGTGCTTGATCCTGTCAACGCACTAAAAAATCACTCTTTCCGCGTGTCATCTTCTGCGTCCTGAACCGATAACCGTGCCCATTTAGGAGTAAACTGATAATCGGTCATTTGGCTAGACTAATGGTCTACTCCTGTAAGCTTTATTCAGTCTAAACTAAGTTTTATGAATAAAATATCAACTCGTTAATTTAGAATTTAGGGCTAGTGATAAACATAAATAATTTAAATTGAGTCATATCAAGGACCCTACTTATTATGCAAGCTTATGCAAAGCAACACGGATCAAACTTACCTTTAAGAACCCCAATCACTAAGGATTTTTGGGAGCCAGAACTACAGTCACACCCTAAAACCTATACAGTAATTCTCGCTACCGGCTTAAATGACGATGGCAAACGTGCCACCTTAGCCTTCTCTGCAGCGTGTTCGGCGTTGGCTTTGGATATGACTACTCATATTTTCCTCGTGGGTGATGGCAGCCATTGGGCTTACCAAGGGCATGCTGAAGCCATTCATCAAGCAGGCTTTCCTGCGCTAAGTGAGTTAATGGATAGTTATTTGGAATTAGGTGGAGCTATTTATCTTTGTTCTGCTTGCGACCAAGTTTGTAGTTTGCCTATGACGGACGGTGCTGTACTCATCCGCCGCTCTGGTGTAGAAATACGTGGTTTGGTGAGTATCCTCGATTATGCAGCAGATGGAGCTACCATTACCTTTTAAGCGATCTTAATGATAAGCTTTTGATCTTAAGGCCATTAGCTAATAGCAGCCTAAACCTTTTAAACTAGCTAAATCCTCAACACAATAATAACTGGCATGGATCAGCAAGCAGATCAAAAAAATCTACTTCACCCTCGTTACTGGCCAACTTGGCTGGGTTTGGGCTGTTTATGGTTGCTCGTACAATTGCCTTGGCGAGCGCAAATGTGGCTGGGCGCTCAATTTGGCCTATTGATGTTTCATACCCTTAAAAAGCGCCGCTATATTTGCTGCGTTAACTTGGAGCTTGCCTTCCCTGAGCTAACTAATGAAGAGCGCGTCACCTTGAGCCGTAAACATTTCATCTCCATGGGCAAGGGCTTATTAGAAACCGCCATGAGTTGGTGGGGTAGCGAGGAACGCTTAGCCAAATTAGCCTTTTTCGAAGGTTTAGAATATTTAAAAAATGCTCATCAGCAAGGTGGTGTGATCTTGTTGAGCGCACATTTTACCAGCCTTGAATTAGGTGGACGTTTATTAGCACCCTATTTACCTTTGCATGTGATTTATCGTCCGCATCAAAACCCCGTGATTGAACAACAAGTGGTTAAGATCCGCTCTAAACGGTATGGCTTAGCCGTTTCGCGTGACAATATTCGCAGCATGATTCAAAGCCTGAAGCAAGGTTTCACGGTTTGGTATGCACAAGATCAACATTTTGATCAGAAAAATAGCCTATTTGTACCGTTTTTTGGGGTAGAAGCGTCTACGAATACGGCAACCAGCCGAATCGCATCCTTAGGCCGCGCTAAAGTAGTACCTTTCTTTACGGTACGTACTGATAAGGGCTATCTGCTGCGTTTTTTACCCGCTTTACAAGACTTTCCCAGCGAATCCGTTCATACTGACACCGCCCGAATCAACCAGATTATCGAGCAGCAGGTACGCGAGTTCCCCGAACAGTATCTGTGGACACACCGGCGCTTTAAAACCAGCCCGGATGGTAGTAATCGCTACCTGAATCATCGCCGCGACCACCCTGAGAGTCGCTGCCAACCCTAAAAGGAAGTTTGCATGCAAATTGCTCCCAATACCGTTGCCAGTTTGGCTTATGTGCTAACGAACACCCAAGGCGAAACGCTGGATCAAGCGGATACCCAACAACCTTTTGTGTACATGCACGGTGCTCATAATATTATTCCGGGCTTAGAAAATGCCCTCACTGGCAAACAAGCAGGCGACACATTGGAAGTAACGATTCCACCTGAGCAAGCTTATGGCCTTAAAGACGACAGTTTAATGCAAGAAGTGCCCCGTTCGATGTTTGCGGGTGTGGAAGAAGAGCAAATTATTCCGGGTGCAGAATTTCATGCCCAAACCAATGCAGGCATGCAAACTATTGTTATCACTGCTGTCAACGGCGACACCATTACTATTGATGGCAATCATCCTTTAGCGGGTCAGACTCTGCATTTTGATGTAACTGTTTTAGACGTGCGTGCTGCAACTAAAGATGAAATCAGCCACGGTCATGCGCATGGGCCTGGCGGTCATCATCACCACTAAATCTCACTCTCTTTTGGCTGCTACCCGGCTAATTTCAGCCCGTAGCAGCTGCTAAAACCTCGATAAAACCCAGATTGCTGGCTGTTCGAGCAGGCATAACCTTGTTCTATCTGATAAACTTCAGCTACTTAATAGAGTCAAAAACCCTACGAACCCCAACCGAAAGGAATCTGACATGCGTTTGCAAACCTCGCTTGGCCTGACTGTTTTAGTCAGCGCTCTGGTAGTTAGCCCTGTTTATGCAGAAAACTGCAGCATCTCGTATTATTGTTATCGCAGCATGACTCCAGGCGCTGCTGCGCCTGTGACACCCATTGCGACCAGCCGCCCTAATCCTAATGCGAGTGCGCGCCCGAATAACTTGCAGCAACCACGTCCAGTGGCGACTCAAGTAGCACGTCCACAGCCACAAACCACTCCAGCTCGCCCAACTACGACACTGACGAATCAGCGCTTAATTGATCAGCAGCGTGCACAAACCTTGGCTGATCAACGACGCTTGGCTGCTTTAGGACGTCAAACCACTACACGGATTACGCCAGCGCCGCCACAAACGACAGCTCGCACTAGTACTCCTACCCCAGCCGTTTTTCGCTCCACCGATAATCAGTCTTGCAATACCTTAGCTTTAAAAATTAAAGTTTTGGAAAGCCAAGCAACTAGCGCTGCACGTAGTCAGCAACAGTCTAAGGCTCAAGATTTATTTAAAGTTGCTGCAGATCTGCGCAAGCAAGCACAAGCGAAGTCTTGTGTGCTTTAAAGTATTAAGCTGATCATAGCTACCCTCTGTTAACGAGGAGGGTGGCTGTTTAAGTTTTCCACGGATCGAAGAAGCCCGCTTTAGAAGGTGAAGGCTCTATGGTTGAGTTAGTAGTGCCTGTAGCTAGCTTATCTTCCGTTTTAACAGCTAATACTTTCGCCTCTAAATGAGGTTCAGTCGTAAAGGGATCAAGCGTTACGACCAAGCTCATTTTAGGCGGCCAATCTTCAGCTAAATGCTCATTGTAAGCTGGCTTCAAAGCCACCTCATCCGCTAACTGAAAATACTCTTGCTCATTGGCTGCCGACAGTTCAGCAAAATTCGGCAACTCTGGCTCTGGTACTTTAGCAAATGGCATAGGCTGGATGGGTTCAGGCTCTGTAGGCACAGGCATATTTTCAGTCGTATTCGCGACTATGCTCAAATTAGCTTCGGGCTGGAGAATCGTTTCATAGATAGGTTCGCTAGCAGCTGACTGCGCAGTAATGGGTACTAAAGTAGTACTTGTTAAAACTGCTGGTTGAGCGGCAGGTAGCTTTTTGAGCTTAGGCGCACGTGCCATCACTCGTTTTTGCTTAGTGGTCTGATTTTTCTCAGCTTCCGTGTGTTCGGAGCCTAAAAACACCCCCACGCCTAACAATAAAATACTGCCATACCAACACCAAAAGCCTTGGCCTAACTGCAAAATAGGCATATCCACTTCCCCAGTAGGAATGGAAGTAAACCAAAAGCCTTGAGTGGCAATAAGCATGGCGAAACCGGCTAAGGTCGATCCCCACAGTGGTGAGCTATACATTAAAATAATGCCTAGCAAAATAAACAGATTGGCATACCAAGCAAATTGGAAAATCGCAAAGCCCATCCAGCCAGTCGCAAATACCCAATAGCCTTCTACGGGACCTTGGCTAGTATAAAAAGCAGGGAACCAGAAAGACGCTATCCACGCCAAGCCGCCAATAAATAAGGCCAACGCAGACAAAGGCTCACGTAACGAGCGACGTGCGGTGGGAGTAGCGATATCCATATTTCATACCTATGCGGAGGTGACACTCAACGAATTGATTATAGGTCTTTTGTAACTAAAAATATCCCCTTTACTCAGATAATTGCCACCTTTTAACCAAGCACCTAAATAATGCATAAGCTTTCAAAAATAGTGCAATCAGCCTAATAAGCACCAAAATAGGTCTTTATTTGGGATAAATTTGCCGGTTTTTTAATTTTTTTCTCAAAAGCCCTATCTTTGTGCGCTCTAACACTAGTCAAGCCCCGCTAGCTGAATAAGATGAGCTTCAATTTCCGCATCCAGCTCAAGAGGTCATTTCGCATGGAGCAATTAGTTCCCGCTCTAGATACGCTCTTCGTATTGATTGGTGCAGTCATGGTCTTAGCCATGCATGCAGGCTTTGCTTTCCTTGAAGTCGGTACCGTTCGGCACAAAAACCAAGTGAATGCTCTAGTGAAAATTATCGCTGACTTTGCTGTTTCGACCATTGCCTACTTTTTCATTGGTTACTACGTCGCTTATCAAACTGGCTTCTTCCATAGCGCTCAAGAGTTGGCGGCGAATAATGGCTTTGGCTTAGTGAAATTTTTCTTCCTATTAACTTTTGCCGCAGCAATTCCTGCGATTATTTCGGGCGGGATTGCCGAGCGTGCCAAGTTCTATCCACAGCTAGCGGCGACTTTTATTCTAGTTGCCTTGGTTTATCCGTTCTTTGAAGGGATCGCGTGGAATGGAGCTTTTGGTATTCAAGCCGCTTTCGAATCCATGTTTGGTGCGAAATTCCATGATTTTGCAGGCTCGGTCGTTGTGCATGCGATGGGTGGCTGGATTGCTTTAGGCGCAGTGGTTTTATTAGGCGCACGGCATGGGCGCTACAATAAGCAAGGTAAACCAATGTCAGCACATCCGCCGTCCAATATTCCCTTCTTAGCCTTAGGTGCTTGGACTTTAACGGTGGGCTGGTTCGGCTTTAATGTGATGTCTGCGCAAGCGGTGCAAGGTATCAGTGGCTTAGTCGCGATTAACTCACTGATGGCGATGGTCGGTGGGATTTTAGCTGCGATTGTTCTGGGTAAAAATGACCCTGGCTTCGTGCATAACGGCCCCTTAGCAGGCTTAGTCGCAGTCTGTGCTGGCTCAGACATTATGCATCCGTTGGGCGCCTTATTCGTTGGTATAGTGGCAGCCGCTATCTTCGTTTGGGCCTTTACTGCGGCACAAAATAAATGGCGGATTGATGATGTCCTCGGTGTCTGGCCACTACACGGGCTATGCGGTGCTTGGGGCGGGATTGCAGCAGGCATTTTTGGCTTAGAAGCGCTAGGTGGTATCGGGGGTGTAAGCTTTATGAGTCAATTAGCCGGTACTTTACTCGGTGTGGTGATTGCAGCAGCGTCAGGCTTCATTGTGTACGGCATCTTGAAGAAAACGATGGGTTTACGCTTAACTCAGGAAGAAGAGTACAACGGCGCTGACTTGTCTATCCACAAAATCAAAGCGAATCCTGAACTCTAAATCTAGACGTTCTCTGATTGCAGCCTCAGTTACTGGGGCTGCAATTCCTCGAACTAACTTTCTAACTACTCTTCCTCAGCCTCAGGCGCTGGCACACTACTATCTTCTTGATAGTAATAATCATATTTGGCTAAGGTGTCGCGGGTAAAAGCCCAAGCTTGGTTATAGGAAAGGCCACTATTGGAAGGAATCACAATCTTCACATATAAGTCTTTGCCGTGATTGAGCTTTAAATCACTGAGCGCGCTATTTAACTGGCTAGGACTCATGCTTTGATAGCCTGAATCACCCGGTTTACGCAGGCTGTAACCATTGCGGGTATACATAACTTCCACCACAGTTTTGCCTTTGGAGGAACGCGAAGGCTTCACTAGCTTTTGGTATTTTTGATCCAACTGCGAATAGTCACCTTCGAGACTTTCCAACTCTTTACGATTTTCTTCAACTTGAGTACGTAAAGTCGCTAGTGTCGTCTCCTTTTCAATATTTTCCGCCTGTGTTTTGCTCAAGCTGGCTTGTACTTGTTGCAGCTCAGTCTTCAATTGGCTAGTTTCAGCCTGCTGTGCTTCTTTGGTTTGAGTTAATTCGGTTTGCAAACGCTGCGCAGTCGTGGTTGCGGTGCTCAGATTGGCCTGTACTGTCGTCAATTCGCTAGTACGCGCGGCTAAAGTGCTAGCTTGAGTTGTCGCTAAGGTTTTTGCCTCTTTCAACTGCGTTTGTGTTTTTTCGACTAATGCTTCGCTACGCATGAGCTCAGTTTCGGTCGAGCTGAGTTGACGCCGGTAATAATCGAGCTGTTCTTCTAAAGTCGCATTCTCTTTCAGAGTCGTATCAGCGACTTGGCGCGCTTGATCTTTAGCTGCAATATTCGAGCGCAAATCCTGTAATAAGCGAGTATTAGACAGCAAGACCGCCACGGTCACTAATAGGAAAGTCATGAGGATTACCATCATGACATCACTAAACGACGGCCAGAAATTTTCTTCATGCCCGTCTTGAATCTGTAACAGTGAATTACCGTTTTGCAACATAAATCACCTAGCGACTCGTTAAAGAAGTGGGTTTAGGCAATGCTGGCATAGAGCGCTCGTCTAAGCGGAAACCTTCACGAATCGATTCACGAATCACCCGCAAATCATCACTATTGGTCTCGACCGTGCGTGCAACCGCATTGCCTATCGTCATAATTTGGCTTTGCAAATCATCCACAGCTAACTGCAAGCGCTCACCCGCATGCAAGAATCGATCTTGGATATTTGAGACCGCTTCTGCCGCCGCCCGCAACTCGGTGGTTAGGATGGACACATCATTTAAAATACTGGCTTCTGTCGTGCGGAAATGCGGCATCACATACAAAGTGGTGGTTTGCTCTAAATTAGCTAGTAGCTGGGTGCGAATATCTTGCAAGCGCAAATGGAAATACGAATAAGCGGCATAACATAAAATGGCGGTAATGGTGGTCTTCAATGCAGTCGACATACCGCCTAAAATCGCACCCATTTTCTGCAAATCATCAGGACTATTCAGAAGGCCTTCTGCGTTGAAGAGCGCGACCGATAAAGACACCACCGTTCCAAACACACCCGAAATAATTAAAATATTATGCACAAAGCGCACTAAGGTGAAACGCGCCGACTCCCCTGCTGCCACAATCGCGGCGAGCGAGCCTTGGTTAATTTCTGCATTCTGGTCATAAAGAATCTGCAAAGAATTAACGCGCTCGACAATCAAGGATTTGCTATCCAATTTATGCAGTGGATTGGCGGCATTATCCTTCACCCGCTCAACAAAACGCTCAAGTACATCCTCTTCATGCGCATAACTAGCAAACAGTGCCATCATGCGAATTAAGCCGAGTAAGAACAAAACAACTATCGCTAAATTCAGGACAATCCCCAACGTACCTAGCTGCTTCGAATAGAAGAAAGGCGTTAAGGTATCTTTGAAAATAAAAATCAACAGACTTGTTAGCAATAGTAAGCCAACAATCATAAATAGGGAGGCGTAAGCTCGTGCTTTTACGGGTTTCAAGGTAGTTTCCTACTGATTAAAAGGTATAGAACCGCTAAATTTTCAAACCACTCAAGACTACTGACCGTGTTGGTTAGTGCGACACGCTTTAATGTTGGTCAAGTAAGTCTTCAGTAAACTCTAAGGCTGCTTGCATAGGGGTGCGCGGACTGCTTTCTAGGGGGCTAATTTCAGGCACAGCACGACCTGATTCAATCCCCAATTCGGCTAAGCGTTTGGCACTCGGCATCACGCTCCGCTCCATCGACCCTAAGAAGCGATTATAACTATCTACACTGGCCTCTAAATTTTTGCCTAAACGTTCAGCGTGGCTAGTTAGAATCGACAAACGCTTGTGGAGTTCCATCCCCACATCACGAATCCGCGTCGCATTCTCGGTTAAAATGGCCTGTTGCCAGCCAAACGCGACTGCACGCAGCAAAGCCATGAGTGTAGCAGGTGTTGAAAGTATAACTTTAGCTTCCAGCGCATCATTCATTAAGGTTTTGTCATGTTCGAGCGCTGCCCCCAAAAATTGCTCACCCGGCATGAAGAGCACCACAAAATCAGGCGCACCTTCGAATTGCTCCCAATAGCGCTTGGCCGATAACAGCCGCACATGCTCACGCACATGACGCGCATAACGTTGTAAATGTTGAGTACGCTCCTTATCATTTTCAGTTTGCGCTGCATCCATATAAGCATCCATGGGCGTTTTCGCGTCAATCACTAGTTCACGCTTATCTGGCATGCGAATCACCATATCCGGGCGAATCGTGCGCTCTTCATTGCTACGCTGTACTTGCTCCATAAAGTCGCAATATTCAACCATCCCCGCCATTTCAACAATACGCCTTAAGGTTAGCTCCCCCCATTCGCCACGCATACCTGGATTGCGTAAAGCGGCGGATAACTTACTGGCCTCTTGGCGCAAAGCCAGCTGATCGGTGCTCAAATTGCGCAGTTGCTCTCCCAAGGCTCCAAAGGAAGCATGCCGATCTTTTTCAATCGTTTGAATTTGCTGCTCGGTTTTTTCTAAAGCAGAGCGAATCGGCTCTAATAAATATTGAATCGACTGTTTGCGCTGATCTAAATCAGCCTGCGACTCCGATTGGAAGCGACGCATGCTTTCTTGGGCTAATTGTAGGAACTGCTGATTATTATCCCGCAAAGCACGCTGCGAGGCTGCAGCAAAAGTGTTGTGGAGTTTATCTTGCGCATCGTCCAGCATCCGCAAACGCTCTTCATGTAGCTGCTCTTCGGATTGCAGCTGTAATTTTAAACGCTCGACTTCTTGGCGGGCTTGCTGCAGTGGGCGGCTATAAATTAAAAAAGCAATGCCTAAGCCTAGTAGGAACATGCACAGTGCTATGATCAAGAGTATATTGGCATCCACAAATTGGCCAAGACTCGACACACTATTGGTCATGGAAGCATCCTAAACTGCAGTCGAGCATCTAAATTCAGAGATGCTACGTACTAGTAATTTGTGAAATTTAAAATAGGTAATGTGCATGAATAAACGGCTCGCCACTCAAATGCTAAGTATTATCACACTTCTCTGCACTTGGCTGCTAATCACCGCGCCTGTTAATGCAATGACTGACCTCCAAGGCCACAGCGTTAAAATGGAAAACATCGTTGGCAAAGGCAAATGGACGGTGATGAAAGTTTGGGCCTCTGATTGCCATGTTTGCCGTCAAACCATTCATTATCTCAGTGATTTTGAAGTGAACTCCCCTAATGTCGATGTCTATGGCATCTCGATTGATGGTCAGGTGGGGAAAGCGGCTGCTCAAGCATTTGTCAGTCAATACAGCTTAAAATTTCCTAATCTGCTCAGTGATTTGACTGAAATAAATACTTATCTAAACAAAGCCGCAGGCGAAGACCTGTATGGCACACCGACCATGCTAGTTTTTAATCCTCAAGGCAAACTAATTGCCGTGCAACCTGGCCCTGTTACAGCTGACGAACTAAATGCTTTTATTAAGAAAGAATCCAAGTCTTGAGAACTGCCATGCTTAAGTTTTTACCTAAACTAACCGCAGCACTCGCTCTGATTGGCCTGCTGAGCTTAGCTCCGCTGGCGCAAGCGATGACTGATCTCCAAGGAAAGCCAGTTAACCTCTTAGATCAGGTGGGCAAAGGTAAATGGACTATTTTTGAAGTTTGGGCTTCCGATTGCCCCCATTGTCCTGACGGCGTTTTTTATATGAAAGATTTTAAAAAGCGCTATCCAAAAGCGGATTTATATGGAATTTCTCTAGATGGCGATAGCGGGCAAGTTAATGGGCGTAAACTCGCTCAAGGTTTCATTAAGAAGCATCAAGTCAATTTCCCAACCTTTTTGAGTAGTACGCTTGAACTCGATAATTTTCTAATCGAACACGGCGAACAAGCTTTAGTTGGCACACCTGCACTGTTAATTTACAACCCTAAAGGTGAATTAAAAGGCGTGGAATCAGGGGCGATTATTGCTCAAGATGTGATTGATTTTATTAATAGCGAACAAGCTAAGCCTTAAAGCTTGTCCTAAGCAATGAGTGGATCGCACCTAAGAAGGGGTGCGATCAGGCAGCGTGATATTTAATTCAAGCACTTCGTAGTCATTCACTCTTTCAAGCTGGACATTGACGTCTTTTTCGTCAATCTGCACGTATTTGCGAATGACCTCCATAATGTCATTACGCAATTGTGGCAAAAAGTCAGGCCCACTACGATCAACACGCTCATGCGCGATCAAAATCTGCAAACGCTCTTTTGCCACTTGGGCAGTTTTCGGTTTGGGGGTGCGGAAATAGTCTAAGATACCCATCAATAATTAGCCTCCGAACAGTCGCTTGAAAATTCCTTTTTTCTCAACTTCGAGGAAACGATGCGGCACAGTTTCTCCCAAGAAACGTCGCACAAAATCATCATAAGCTTGGCCTGCTGTACTTTCTTTATCCATAATCACTGGCACGCCGCTATTGGATGCCTGCAGTACAGAGCCAGATTCGGGGATGACACCAATTAAAGGGACTGCCAGAATCTCTAAAATATCTTCCATCGCTAACATATCGCCATTAGCCACTCGCGTGGGTGAATAGCGCGTAATCAGCAAATGTTCACGAATACTTTCACCTCGCTCGGCTTTACGCGTTCGGCTTTGCAGCAAACCTAAGATCCGATCCGAGTCCCGCACTGAAGAAACTTCAGGGTTAGTGACAATCACGGCATCATCTGCAAAATACATCGCTAAGGCAGCACCACGCTCAATTCCTGCCGGAGAGTCACAGATAATAAAGTCAAAACCATCATCGCTGAGATCTTTTAAGACTTGCTCGACACCCTCCTGAGTAAGAGCATCTTTATCGCGTGTTTGTGAGGCAGGCAGAATAAACAGATTATCAGTACGCTTATCTTTAATAAGCGCTTGCTTAATATTCGCTTCACCACTAATCACATTAATGAAGTCATATACCACACGCCGTTCACAGCCCATAATCAAATCAAGATTACGTAAACCGACATCGAAATCGATTACAGCCGTTTTGTAACCCTTTAATGCAAGTCCAGTTGCGAATGCAGCGCTAGTAGTAGTCTTGCCGACTCCGCCTTTGCCAGAAGTTACGACAACAATCCTGCTCAATTTCTTACTCCTTGATTCACCAAGCCGTGGCGGCACAGCCGGACTATAAAGCTAAACCCAAGCCATGCCAATCAAATCGGTACAATTTTCAATTTCTCTTGATCTAAATAGATCATTACAGCCTGACCTTTTAGATTCGATTCAATGTCATCTAATAAACGATAGCGCCCTGCAATCGCGATTAATTCCGCCTCTAAGCGCTCACAGAAGATGCGCGCTTGCGTGTCGCCCTGTACACCGGCTAAAACCCGTCCACGTAAAGCCCCATAGACATGCACCGAGCCACCCGCTAATAGTTCTGAACCTGCGCTAGTGTGTTGCAGCACGACAATATCACCCTGTGGGCAATAGACCTGCTGACCTGAGCGCACGGGCCGATCTAAAACTAATAAACGCTGCACCGAACCAGGCTGCTCAGGCTCTAAATTGACTTCAGTGGGAGGTGGTGTGTTGGGGCTAGATTGTTGTTTACTCGGGCGTAATAAAGCCCAACCCGCTTCAATCGCTACCGGCTCAGCAGCCTCTGGTAAATTACGTAAACCAACCGGTACAAACCCAACCTGATTTAGCTGTAGTTTAAGCTCAGCAAAATCAAGCTCAAGGCTGTTTTCCCCTAACAGCTGGCAATCAATGATAATCGGACTACGCGCTAAAAATTGACTGGCTTGCTGCTGCTTTTCCTGCAAAGTCGCACCAATTGCGGGCATGTCAGTAGAGCGAAGAACAAGCACCGTCAGTAAAGACATTTCACCTTTCAAATCAAATATTTGTTCTTTCAAACTGGGCTAGCTCCTTGCTGCAAAACTTAATATCGGCTTACTAATTGATCGCCTTATTGTGTACATTTATCGAATAGACTTATGATATGCTGTGCGTGAGTTCAGTTTGACAGGGTATTTGCTTCATTTTCTAGTTATTTTATCTGCCCAGTGCATCGACACTCGGATCCTCAACTCAGGGCTTAACCATGTACAATAAAAAACCTCAGAAACTATTTATCACTGTGGGCTTTGCCTGCATGAGTGCCTTGGCTATGCACTCACTAAAAGCCAACGAAACACCCGAATTAGGGTCACTATACAACCCAGCCGATCAATTTAAAACCGCAATTCGCCTCATCGAGGGAGAAAATACTAAAGCGGATTTCTCGACCGGTCTCAAGTGGCTAAAACTAGCCGCAGCACAGCAATACCCGCAAGCCCTCTATCAATTGGGCTTTTATTACGAATATGGCATTGATGAAGTTGAACGTGACTATTTCAAAGCGGTCGACTTCTATGAAAAAGCAGCCAAACAGGGACATTTAGAGTCGCAATTCAATCTCAGCGCTTTGCTACTTCGTGAAGGTACGCCAGCTTATAATCAAAAAAGAGGCATGCACTGGTTAGAACAAGCCGCTAAACAAAACGATGGTGAGGCTCAATACAGCCTAGCCATGATGCTGGATAAAGAAGCCGCCGCTAATCCTAACTTGGCTGAGCAAAGCTTAGTTTGGCTAACCAAAGCAGCGCAAAATGGGCATCGTGGCTCTGAATACATTCTCGGCGTGAAATACCTGCAAGGCGAAGGCGTCAAACCTGATCACCAACAAGCCTTTACTTGGTTTCAAAAAGCCGCTCAGCAAGGTGATGCGGCGGCGCAATTCAATACCGGCCTGATGTACGAGCAAGGTGCTGGCATTAACCAAGATATGAAGCAGGCGATTGAGTGGTATCAAAAAGCGGCTGCGCAAGGTGAAGCGGGTGCACAGTTCAATCTGGGTAATAAATACCTATTTGGCACTAATATTACTCAAGATACCAAAAAAGGCGTCGAATTGATTCAAACGGCTGCGAAAAGTGGCAATCCTGCGGCGCAAACGATGCTGGGCAATATGCTGACCACAGGTAAGTTTTTAGGCACTGATTATGCTAAAGCCTTCCAATTATATATGAGTGCTGCTGAAAACGACTACCCTGAAGCGCAATATCAATTGTCGTTGATGTTTGCTAAAGGCCAAGGCGTGGAAATGAGCCATGAAAAATCAGTCCATTGGATTAAAAAAGCCGCCGTTTCTAATCATCCTTTAGCTCAGTATGGCTTAGGCGCCTATCTAGCGAATGGTGTTGGCGTGGAAAAGAATTTAATGGAAGCTGCTTACTGGCTGTCATTAGCCGCTGCTCAAGGCCAAAAGCATGCGATTGAATCGCGTGACTCCGTGATGGAATTACTTACTCGTGAGCAAATTGCTACGATTAAGCAACGCCTAAACACTTTTAGTAGCACCTCACAAAAAATTGTTACCCGCTAACAACTGCTAGTTAAAACCTTAGTAGCAATACCAGCTCTGCACGGCATTGCTACTTTCAGGTACAATGCCTGCGTTTTTGATTACCCCACAAGCGTATTATGGCCGTAGCAAGCACTGCCCCTTCTCTGCAAGCTTTACAACCTGTATATCCACCGCCCAAACAAGGTAGCATCCGTTGGGGGCAGCTCTATGGAAGTGCAGCGGAAGCCTTAATTGCGCAAACAGCCAGCGAATTCAAGGGCTTAGTCTTGCTGGTCACCAGCGATACTCATCAAGCTTATCGGATGGAAGCGAGCTTGCGCTTTTTTGCACCTAACTTGCCAGTACATATTTTCCCTGACTGGGAAACTCTACCCTACGATATTTTCTCACCGCACGAAGATATTATTTCCGAACGCTTAAAAATATTGGCGCGCCTGCCTACTTTGCAGCAGGGCATTTTAATTGTGCCGGTCGCCACCCTGATGCAACGCTTAGCGCCGACTAATTACGTACAAGGCCATAGCTTATTGCTAAAAGCGGGTATGAAGCTGGAAATTGATAGTTTCCGTAAGCATTTAGATAAAGCGGGTTATCAAAATGTCAGCCAAGTAATGCAGCATGGCGAATATGCAACCCGTGGAGCTTTGGTGGATTTATTCCCGATGGGTAGCACCATTCCCTATCGAATTGATTTGTTTGACGACGAAATTGATTCGATTCGTAGCTTCTCTACAGAAAGCCAGCGCACTGAAGATAATTTTAAAGAAGTCGAGTTATTACCCGCGCGCGAGTTTCCACTGGATGATGCGGGTATTAAACTCTTTCGCTCCAATTATCGCCAACAAGTCGAAGGTGATTTACATCGCAGCCGTATTTATGAAGCCGTCAGCCACGGTAAACCACCCGCAGGCATTGAATATTATTTACCGCTGTTTTTTGAAAGCACCGCGACTCTGTTTGATTATCTGCCCACTAAAACACTATTGATTCTCGAAGATGGGATTCCGGCTGCGGTTGAGCAATTTTGGCAATCTTTACAGAATCGCTATGAGCAGCGTCGCCACGATATTGAGCGCCCGCTATTACCACCAGACAAACTATTTTTAAATGCAGAGCTGCTGAAAAGCTTTATCCGCGAATATCGCAGCATTGAAGTCCAAAGCTTCAAATTAGAAACTGAAGGCCAGAATTATGCGACCGCTGCCCTGCCCTCGCTACTGATTCATCCACGTCATGAGCAACCGCTATTTTTACTGCTGCAATTCCTGAAAGATTTAAAAGGTCGCGTGCTGTTTACTGCTGAATCCGCCGGGCGACGCGAAGCTTTAATTGAATTGCTGCGTGATCAAAGTATCTCGGTACAAACCGTCGATAGTTGGCAAGCCTTTGCGCAGGGCAAAGCTGAGATGGCCGTGACGGTTGCGCCCCTAGAACAAGGCTTTTGGCTGCCTGACGCACGTATCGCAGTTATCCCAGAAAACTTATTACATGGCGTGCAAATTCAGCAGCAGCGCCGTCGCAAGAAAACTACCCGCGATGCCGATGCGATTATTCGTAATCTCACCGACCTTACTGAAGGTGCACCCGTCGTTCATGAAGAACATGGGGTGGGTCGTTATCTCGGGTTGCAGATGGTGACAACGGGTGGCGTTGAGGCCGAATACTTGCTGATCGAATACGCAAATAAAGATCGCTTGTATGTGCCGGTGGCTTCGCTGCATTTAGTTAGTCGCTATACCGGCGCTGATCCTGATCACGCGCCTTTACATAGACTTGGCACAGATCAATGGGAAAAAGCACGTAGCAAAGCCGCTGAAAAGGCACGCGATGTCGCCTCTGAACTCCTCGATATTCATGCACGCCGTGCGGCACAAAAAGGGCATAGTTTCCCGTTTGATGAAAACGATTACCGCTTATTTGCGGGCGCGTTCCCATTTGAAGAAACGCCCGATCAAGCGCTGGCGATTGAAAATGTGATTAAAGACATGCGCTCCGCTCAGCCGATGGATCGAGTCGTCTGCGGCGATGTGGGCTTTGGTAAAACCGAAGTGGCGATGCGGGCTGCTTTCGTCGCTGCTAATGCAGGCAAACAAGTAGTAATAATTGCCCCGACCACTTTATTAGTCGAACAGCATTTAACGAACTTCCGCGACCGTTTTGCCGATTGGCCATTCCGTATTGAATCCTTATCACGCTTTAAAACCGGCAAAGAAAGTAGCAAAGCACTAGAAGGCTTAGCAGCAGGCACGATTGATATAGTGATCGGTACGCACAAGCTCTTGCAGGATGATGTCGTCTTTAAAAACCTAGGTTTAGTTATCATCGACGAAGAACATCGCTTTGGAGTGCGCGACAAAGAGCAAATGAAAAAGCTGCGCGCCAATGTCGATATGCTCACCATGACCGCGACGCCGATTCCGCGTACTTTAAATATGTCGCTATCCGGTTTGCGCGATCTGTCGATTATTGCAACGCCGCCAACCCAGCGGCATGCAATCAAAACCTTTGTCACCGAATGGAATAAATCGACCATTCAAGAAGCCTGTGCGCGTGAGTTAGCGCGGGGTGGACAAGCATATGTACTGCATAATGAAGTCAAAACTATTAGTCGCATCACAGAAGAACTGAGCGAGCTGCTACCCAATGTCGAGGTGCGTTTTGCGCATGGACAGATGCGTGAGCGTGAACTCGAAAGCCTTATGAGCGACTTTTATCATCAACGCTTCCAGATTTTAGTAGCCACCACCATTATTGAAAGCGGCATCGACGTTCCCACCGCCAATACTATTATTATCAATCGTGCGGACAAACTCGGCTTAGCGCAATTGCATCAACTACGTGGACGGGTTGGGCGCTCGCACCACCGGGCTTATGCTTATCTAATTACGCCACCGAAAAAGCTCCTGACTCAAGATGCAGTGAAACGCTTGGAAGCGATTGAATCCCTTGAAGAATTAGGCGTGGGCTTCACCCTTGCTACACATGATTTAGAAATTCGTGGTGCAGGCGAATTACTCGGTGAAGATCAAAGCGGGCAAATTCAGGAAATCGGTTTCAATCTCTACAATGACTTGCTAGAGCGCGCAGTTAAAGCACTTAAATCTGGCAAAACCCCAGACCTCGACCCACGCTCACAGAGTCGTACGACCGTTGAATTAGGTGCACCCGCGTTAATTCCTGATGATTATTTACCCGATGTGCATAGCCGCTTGATTCTCTACAAACGCATTGCCAGCGCTGCCAATCAAGAGGCTTTAGACGAATTACGGGTCGAGATGATTGACCGCTTTGGCTTATTACCTGAGCCCACCAAAAACTTATTCAGCGCGACACGTATTAAATTAATCGCGCAAGAATTGGGTATCCGCAAATTGGATGTGGGTGCAAAAGGTGGACGTATGATCTTCGAGGACAAACCGAATATTGACCTGATGAAAGTCATTCAACTCATCCAAAAGCGCCCTTGGGTATTTAAATTGGATGGGAAGGACAAATTGCGCTTTGAGGTGGAATTGGCAACCGTGGAGGCGCGGGAAGATTGGGTGGTGAAGTTGATGGGGGAGATTGGGGGGTGACACCTCAGCACAGCGTATGCAACGTCTGGATGCCACCCAAAAAGCGCAACTGCTGCCCATTATCGACAACGATTGGCAAACCAAATATTGACCCCATAAAGCTTGAGCGACCTGAACCACTCAAGCGGATAAGACGGGTCAGCCTAGATTAACGTACTGGGTAATCAGTTGTTCCCTTCAGCATAAAGTTGAATGTGGCATAGCCACTTTCAGGAATTTTATACCGCCCCATATCCATCCCGCTCACATAGACCGTAACCTTCTCACCACAAGCTGAATCCCCCAACTCTAGTTGATAGTCTTTTGGATAAGCGTAGTTGCTATTCCAAGTGGTAGACACCTTACCACCAGTGCCATCTATCTTGGAACCGTCAGTTCTTGTGCCAGAACCCTCAAGACCACAAGCCAGTGTAGCTTGGGATGCAGCAAACAAGGCAACCGCCCATATGATTGTCAGTAATTTCATGTATATTTCCTCATTGACATAGTATCTCAACCCCAAAAAGCCCACCGCACCCGCGACAAAACAGCCTCAGAGGGTAAAAGGGTAAAAATTCATAGTGCTACTAAGGCTGCCTCACTAGGCGGAAGCCGATGTTGACGTAGCGGTAGTTAGGCGAGTCGCTGCCACGGGCCGCCGAACGACTGTAGTCGGCACTGCTGCTCCAACCACCGCCACGATCCACGCGGGCCCCGGCACAGCCATCCGTCCATGCACTGCCATCCGTGGGTGCCCCCCGATAGCTATCATGCCAACAATCCTCTACCAATTCCCAAACATTGCCCGTGGTGTCATACAAGCCAAAGCGATTCGGTTGCTTTTGCCCTACCGGGTGTGTCCTCTTGTCAGAATTATCTTCATACCAAGCAATCTTATCTAAGCAACTTTCATCATCCCCACAGGAATAGGTGGTGGTGGTGGTCGTGCCCGCCCGTGCAGCGTACTCCCACTCGGCTTCACTCGGCAGACGGTATTTATCCGTACCTTCCCTTTCATTCAGGCGACCGATAAAGGTTTGGACATCCGCCCATGAAACACTCTCAACCGGATGGTGACGCGAATCCCCTCCCACTGCTTCACTTTTGAAATGAGACGGGTTGCTGCCCATCACCGCCACCCATTGCGCTTGAGTGACTTCGGTGGCAGCCATATAAAAACCCTCCACAGCAACCCGATGGCGTGGAGTTTCATCACTATTCACTGAACTTTGGCAATCAGCCGCTTCATCTTTGGTGGTAAACGGGTCATCTTTAGGACAAGAAGGGGCTTGCGTCCCCATCAGGAAACTTCCTGCTTGAATCCCCACAAACTCCATCCCGATGGAATTGGTGAACGCCCACGATGGCAAAGGGAACCATACAAGCAGTGCACTCAGGCACAGTTATCTTTTAAGCATAGAAACTCCTTCCAAAATTCAGAATGGCTCGAAAAAGAATAGGCTGATGGGAGAAAAATGACCCAGATACGGGCGGTCAGGCCTCTATAAAGGGTTGCAGGTTGCAGGTTGCAGGTTGCAGGTTGCAGGTTGCAGGTTGCAGGTTGCAGGTTGCAGGTTGCAGGTTGCAGGTTTTGCAACAAAATACTTTGGCCTCACCAATTAACAATAACTTGGGTATATTGCCATCAAGATAAGCTGCCTGACAAAAATTGTCCAATGCAAAATCCGTCACTTGCTCGTTGTATTCCCGATAATTTTTTGCACCACAGCCAAAGGCAAAATCAGATTCTTAGCAATGAACTCAGTAAATCACTTATTTGTCGTCGATTTCTTGGTCTTCCTCAAACACAAAATCAAGGATACCGATGGTATAAACCGCCGCCAGCTTATAATCCCAATCACCGCGCGGTGCCTGCTCCTGAATCGGAAGCGTGGCGTAATACAGGCTGCGATCCTTGAAAAAATTCTGCTTGGCTTTCTGCAACTCGACAATGAAACGTTCACTCGTCGGACTGATGCAGTTCAGGTCAAAAATGGCTTTGCGGTCAAGCGCGGTATCCCATCAACCGTCATCGTTACTTTGGCAATCCTCCCAAAGCATTTTATACTGTACACCAACGCAGCTTACAGGAAGACGACGCCATGCAAACATTGGAGCAACAAATCGCCCAGCAGACTCGCGGACTGCCTGAAAGCGCACAACGCGAAGTATTGCATTACATCGAATTTATTCGTAGTCGCTATCCTGCCACTAAAGCCCCTAAAAAACGCAAAATCAGTTGGAGTGAAACGCCACTATACGGATTATGGCAAAACCGCGAAGACATGGTCGACCCTGCTAGTTATGTACGCCAGCTGCGGAGATCACGCTTTTGATTCTAGTGGATACTGATGTTTTGATTTGGGTAACTCGCAAAGATCTTCATGCAAGTGAGTTTCTCGATGGATTTGATGAACTGGCCATTTCCGATGTAACTTATATGGAATTGATTCAAGGCGCAAAAACTAAGCGAGAAGCTCAAACTATCGATAAAGCGCTTAGCACAATGGGCGTGGTGCGTTTAGCTATTAATGACAGTATTTCAAAACGTGCGACCACATTAGTTCGTAGTTATTTTCACAGCCACTCTATGCAACTGGCCGATGCACTCATTGCAGCAACAGCTTTGGAATATGGTTTGGCGTTAGCCACAGGGAATGCTAAACATTTCGAAGTGATTGATGGTTTACAACTACATAAATTTATTCCTCAACCTAAAGGAAGCTAGCCTGACAATACTGTCACCAAGCGCTCATGCATAAAATCCTCTTCGTTTGCGCACAAAACAAGCTACGTAGCCCTACTGCTGAGAATATTTTCTCACGTTTTGATACTTTAGACTGCTTATCTGCGGGTATTCATGAATCAGCCAATAACCCACTCGACCGCGAGGCTATTGAATGGGCTGATCTGATTTTTGCGATGGAAAGCAAACACAAAACCAAAATCCAGCAGCGCTTTAAATCCTCACTCAATGGCAAAAAAATCATCGCTCTGGATATTCCCGATGAATTTGCTTACATGCAGCCGGAGCTGGTTGAATTGCTGGAGAAAAAAGTTATGCCTCACCTGAAAAAATTTCTTTAGCCTTGCATTTAAAATATTATGCGATCGTGCTACGTACAGTTTTACGCCATGAAATTAGCAAGACTTATTCCAGATTGGCTAATGAATTAGCTGTAAGGTGAGTGTAGCTTTAAGGCGAATCTCAGCGATCTAACTTCCTGCACCCTCCAAATACCCAAAAGCCCCAAATAAACCTGCTACAATCACTCCATCATGGTCACTGGCCGACTTGTAAAGGGAGGCAATTAGTATGCAATGGCAAGAAGTCTGTGCACACCCCGACTTAAAGAACTTACCTTTTAAACTCGAACTCAACGAATACGGGCAAATCGTTATGTCTCCAGCTAAGGTTTATCATTCTATTTTGCAAGGCGAGATCGCTGCATTACTGAAAAACTTTCGCCCTGAAGGCAGAGCCTTAACAGAATGTGCAATTTATACCCATAAGGGTACTAAAGTTGCCGATGTTGCGTGGGCATCACCTGAAGTATTCAAACGCATCAAAACCGAAATCGAATGTTCAGTAGCGCCCGAAATTTGCGTAGAAATTCTCTCCTCAGCCAATACAGGGATTGAAATGCAAGATAAGATCAGCTTGTATTTTTCGCGTGGCGCGAAAGAGGTTTGGTTGTGTTCACCAGAAGGGAAATTAACCTTTAATATTCCTGCCAATGTAGTGGAACACTCTGTGCTATTTCCAAATTTTCCTCAGCAAGTAGACTATTGAATGTGTATTTTAGATTAACCCTGCTTTTTTGAAGTCAGGGTTAAATTGCGGCTTCTGAGCTAGAATTTGTGTTTATAACCTCTCCAAAAACCCATCAAACACATAACCCGTTTTATCCAGCCACTCAATCTTCACCCAAGCACCTTGATGCCCGCTGATGAAATCAGCCTTTAAATTCTGCTCTAAGACCTTAACTTTGCCACCCTCGGGTACAGCACCCAGTTTGGCAGCCGTCACTTCCGGTTGATCACGTACAATCAAGACAGGTTTAGCCGTGGCTTTGTACCACACTTCTTGGTCTACTTTAGTAACTGTACTTTGAGTCGTAGGTAGCTGTTTAACCTGTGCTTCTAACTGATCCGCACGCTTCACGACTTCTTTATACACACACGGCGCACGCTGCACGGATTCAGCGGCGGGCGTATCTGCAAGCAACTTCCCGCAAGCAATATCTCGATCAGTCAGCCATGACTTTTGCTTGGCCTCCAATTCAGTTTTAGCGTTAGGCTGCAAGCTATCGAATAAGGCTTTGTAAGCTTTGTTTAAACGCTTACGCTCAATCAGTAAATTAGCTTGCAAACAAGGCCAAGCAGCTGCGCCTTGAGTTAATAAAGCTTCGCAACCTTTAGTTAAAGCACTCACTTCAAGCGTTTGAGGTTTAGTCGGTGGAGTGGGTTCTGCTGGAGCCACTGGCGTGTTGGCTAGCGGTGGTTTGGAGCAAGCCGCGACGCCAAAGCTTGCATAATCAGGGGATTTGCCAGTTTTACAAACTTGGCGACATTGCGCATCAAAGCCGTCGCTGTTATAGCCGGGATAATCACTAATCGCTGCCACACTGCGCATATAGACGCCTAAGAAGGTACTTACTGGGTTAGTACAGTTAGTGTCTTCTTCGCGCGCCCGCACACAGGCTTCTAAGACATCTTCATACAACCATTTGCAGTCTTCTTCACTTAGGGCTTTCGGTGGCTGCTCCTCTAAATGCGTCGTTAACGTATTCTCGGCATTAAGCACCGCCAGTTTTAATTTCTTTTCAGCGTAGCCGAGGCGGAAGGTGATGACATCACCAGTTTGGTTGAATTTGATTTCCCCTGGGTAACTGTCTAGAAAAGGATCTTCAATCAGTTTAGGCTCTGTACCTTTTTTTAAAATCGCCAAGATCAAGATATCGGAAGGACAACCACTGCCACCACAGTTATTGCCAATTAGCACCACATCTGAATCACTGCGTTGAAAGACTTTATAGACATGTGAGTAGCTATATTCATCCGCTTCATGTAGCGGTTTGCCGTCTAACAAGACGATATGCTTAGAAAGGCCTTCATTACTACCTTTTAAGCTGAGCTTGCCGAAACGTGTATTGAGCTCATCTTTGGGATCGCTAGCAGCCTCCCAAGTTAAACTGGCGGACTTAGGTATGTCGGCAAAAGCCTGAGGTGTCAATAAGAATAAACTGAGTAAGCAAATACGCAGAGCACGCATGAGTAGATCCTTTCGCATTGGGGTGCGTTAATTATAAAGCGGCCTTACCCATGATATAGCTTGCAGTGACTGAACGGTCATCGCTGAGCATTAAGAGCGCAAACAATTGATCATGCAAACTACTACTATGTTCCAAGCGCCTCGCTATTAAAGGGGTAGCCTTCAAATCTAAGACCACAAAATCCGCCTCTTTTCCCACTACAAAATTACCTATTTTATCATCTAGGTATAAAGCCTTCGCGCCACCTAGGGTTGCTAGATACAAAGCTTGAAAAGCAGAGAGTTTTTTGCCCAATAATTGGGTGATTTTGTAGGCATCATTCAAACCACGCAGCAGACTGAAATAATTGCCACCACCCACATCCGAGCCTAAACCTACGCGCACTCCACTTGCTTTAGTTAACTGCAGATCGAATAAACCGCTGCCAATAAATAGATTGGAGGAGGGGCAAAAGGCAGCAGCTGCCCCAGTGCTTGCCATCGATGCGCGATCTTCAGTATCTAAATGGATGCAATGGGCAAGCACTGCGCGTGGGCGCAATAAACCATGCTGCTGATAGACATCTAAATAGCTCCTGCTTTCAGGGAATAAATCGGCCACCCAAGCGACCTCATCACGATTCTCAGCCACATGCGTATGCATATACACATCAGGGTATTCAGCGAGCAACTCCCCTGCTTTGGCTAATTGCTCGCGGCTTGAGGTAGGGGCAAAACGGGGGGTAACGGCATAGCTTAAACGTCCGCGCCCATGCCATTTTTCGATGAGCGTTTTGCTATCGGCATAAGCCGTTTCGGGCGTATCTTGTAAGTAGCTGGGGCAATGACGATCCATTAAAACCTTGCCTGCAATCATCCGCAGATTGCGCGCTTCGGCTGCTTCAAAGAAAGCCTCCACAGACTCAGGATGTACTGTACCGAAGACTAAAGCGGTGGTTGTGCCATTGCGTAGCAGCTCATCTAAAAAGAACTCAGCCACTTCACGCGCATGGGTTTTGTCAGCAAATTGGCGTTCAGTGGGAAAGGTATAAGTTTCTAACCATTGCAATAACTGCTCACCGTAAGCCGCAATCATATCGGTTTGTGGATAATGAATATGCGTGTCGATTAAGCCGGGAATAATCAGATGATTGGGATAAGCAACTACTTCACAATTTTCAGGAAGCTGGCTTAATAAGTCAGCAGCAGCACCGATTTTTTCCACGTAGCCATCTTTAACCAGTAGGATTCCGTCAGGAAAATATTCGGTATTGTATGGCTCTACCTCATTTTCAGGATCATCTAGAAAATGCAGCAAGGCCGCACGGAAAGCAGAGTAAGAGCTTTGACTCATTCAAGACCTCGCCATTCAATAGTTGACATCAACCGTTAAACATTTGCATTAAAATATGATTTGAAATAATTATAAACCTGCCATTACGCACCAAATTGGCGTATGTTTAGAAAAAAACTAAAGCATTACAACACACCGGAGGAGCAACCATGGACCAAGATCCAGGACAGCAAGTTATTGACCAAATCCAAGCAACCGTTACAGAAAGTTGCAGCCGCATGGATAGCAATTTAGCTTGGCTACAACAAGCCATGCACCCACTTTTTTTTAGTTTCAATCGCACCGAACCTGATGCACTAGCCGTCTTAGTCGAATCACTCTATCGGATTCACCGCCTACCTTACATTCGCTTGGCAGATCGCCCAGAGCGAATGTTAGTGGCGCAAAATGGTATTCCCAATTCGATTTATAATACGCTCAGCTCGCTGCCAAAACGCGATAATTTATCTTACTCGGAAATCAATACTTCATTAACACGCTTACCGAATAGCGATCATTTTTTAGAAGTCCTACGCTTTGACTATACCAGTATTCCTGATGCTGAAGTGGCTAGCGCCCTAGCGGCTGATGACACTAGCCCAGCAGAGGATATTCGCGCCAATATTGAGTCTGGTCTACGCACCTATACCCCTGGCTTCGACATGAGCCAAGCCGAGCAATTAGCCAAGCTCTTATGGATTAACAATCCCGAATATGTCAAAGTCTCGCACCCTGAGCGTATTGCGCGTGTGCTCGATTTGTATCAAAAAACCCAAGCTCACGGCGGCATTCATTTAGAAATCCATCCGATTGATAATGCGGTGAATGGTGAAACGAATCGGGTATTATTTGGCGTTAGCAATCCGCCGCAACGTGATTTCCTACTGCAAGTATTTGAAGTGTTTAAGCGCTTGAAAATTGGCGTGAAGCGCACTTACACCATCACTTTAAGCAATGGTATCTTCCCGACTTTCTTAGCCACTTTTTATGTGCAACCACGGAATGGCGCAGTACTCGAAACCGGCAATGAACTGTTCCACGCCTTGCAAGATGAGTTATACAACACCCAAATTATTTCTTCCGACTCGACTAGTTTCAATGAATTAGTTGCTACTGGAGTGATGAGTGGGACTGATGCCACGTTCATTAAAGCAGCCATTACTTTCTGCCATACTAATCTTGCGCATAACAAGCCTGACCAATTCGATCCTGAGGTGGTACAACGTGCTTTCCTTGCGCAACCGGATATTAGCCAGCAGTTAGTGAAACTCTTCCATGCGCGCTTTAAACCCAATTTAGCTGATCGTGAAACGCTTTATACTGAGCTGCTGCAAGAAACCAAAAACAAGATTGATAACTTCAATACCGGTCGACGGTTCTTAGATGAAACGCGTCGAGTGATTTTCCGCTGTGCGATGAGCTTTATTACCAACTGCTTAAAGACCAACTTCTTCGTCGATGAAAAGCATGCGCTCGCCTTCCGGCTTGATCCGGTTTATTTGGAGGAATTAGGCGATGATTTCACCGCTGATTTGCCTAAAGAACGTCCTTTCCGTATTACCTTCTTTGCAGGTCGCAGTGGCTCGGGGTATCACATAGGCTTCTCCGATATTGCGCGCGGTGGCTGGCGTACCTTGATGACTCAAGGGCACGATGATTATACAAATAGCGCGAATACACTATTCCGCGAAAACTATGTGCTCGCGCATACCCAGCATTTAAAGAATAAGGATATTTACGAAGGCGGCTCGAAGATGGTATCCATCCTTAATACCCGCCCCGGCACACCCAGAGCCACGGTATTGCAATATTTGTATAAGCTGCAATATGGCTTCGCGAATGCTTTCCTTGATTTGTATGTGACCGAGAATGGTAAGGCTAAAGACCCGCGCGTGGTTGACTACTATGGTGAAGACGAGCCGATTGAGCTGGGTCCCGATGAGAATATGCATGACGTGATGATTGAGTTAATCGCTCAACTCGCAGTGCAGCGTGGTTACTTACTCGGCCCTGGCATTATGTCTAGCAAGAAGGTCGGAATTAATCACAAAGAATACGGCGTCACCTCCATCGGTGTTATCCGTTTTGCCGAAGTAACGATGCAAGAAACGCTTGGCATTGATATGCATAAAGACCCGTTCAGCATCAAAATCACCGGCGGCCCCAATGGCGACGTAGCAGGCAATAGCATGCGTTTGCTGTTGGAGCGCTGCGAGCAAGTACAGATTCGCATGATTGTGGATGGCACAGCCGCAGCTTTCGATCCTACTGGTTTAGACCACGATGCATTACGCAAAGTGATCCTCCAGTCAGATTTGGATGCCTTTGATGCCAATGCCTTACATGAAGGCGCTTTCATTATCTATCGCAGCCAGAAAAAACATGATGGCATGCGCGATCTGTATAAAAAGATGGAAAAAACCGCAGCAGGTTTAGAAGAAGATTGGATTTCAACCGATGAATTCAACAAGATCTTCAACCAGCTAGCCTTCACCGTAGAAACCGATCTGTTCATTCCTGCAGGTGGTCGCCCTGAAACCATTGCCATGCATAATGTCGATCAATTCTTCAAAGAAGATGGTCAGCCTAGCTCGCGGGTGATTGTGGAAGGTGCCAACTCTTTCATTACTCCCGATGCGCGGCGGGTCTTGCAACAGCGTGGCGTGGTGATCATGCGGGATGCCTCTGCGAACAAATGCGGCGTTATTTCCTCTTCCTATGAAATTATCGCGAATCTGACTTTGAGCGAAGAAGAGTTCCTTGCGCATAAGCAGCAATACGTGAGTGATGTGATTATGATCTTGAATCGCATGGCTGAACAAGAAGCGCGGGTGGTCATTAAGCGCCAGCGCGAAACAGGTGGAAAAATCACCTATACCGATATTTCCACCCAAGTTAGCCAAGAAATTAATGCCCATTACGCGCGCATGTTTGCTTTCTTCCAAGCTAATCCTGAATTAGTCCATGAAGAAAATTACAAGCACGCTATCTTGGCACATATGCCTGCGCTGATTCGTGAAGCTCAATTCCAGGATCGAATTGATCGTTTACCCGAAAAGGTGAAATACGCGATTCTTGCCAGCAAGTTGGCCTCTTCGATGGTGTATTTCGGCGACGACAACACTGTCTATGGCGATATTATTGAAGCTCAAGTGAAACGCTTAGCCTAAATAAAACTGATAGCAATGCTCAGTTGATTGACTGGGCATTGTTTAGAATCCCAGCTTGTTTGCCGCTTATTGACTTAATAAACCCGCTAATCCCTAGTAAGCTTTCATCTGCCATTAATTTAATTAATAAATAGCTCAAATTATAAAAATTGAGATAGCCCTTATGATTTCCTCAAGCAGTTTAGTCTCTACCCCCACTATTGAACTCAAGCACACTCGCCCCTTGCCTTTGAGCAAAGCACCTAGTTTGGAGTTTGGGAAATCATCTGATCAGCAAACACAGTTACCACATAATGCACCTGAGCAAAATCCTCAGCAGCAGCAACTGAAGCAGCACTTTGGTCAAGTGATTGGGCAGCAAGTTAATCAAGTGAGTGATAATCCAGTCACGGTTCAGCAGCATAAACCCTTAGATTTAACCAAAACACCGACTGAGCCACTGCTAGAATTAATTGATCTGGATAGCACCCTCAACCCTAGCACTAAGTTGCATCAGCATAAGCCGTTAGCGCTCAGCTCAACCAACAGCAATATACAGCTAACTGAGCTTCATACTCATAAACCATTAGCGCTAGGCGAGCCATCTAGTAGCAGCCTTGATATTCAACTGCTGACTGAGCATAGCACTGCTTTATTGATCGATCCGATTGAGCAGCTCACCAATATTCTACAAAATCTCTTGAAGACGACCTCGCAAGAGAACCCGCTCTATTGGATTGAAAACAGATTACCTTCAGCAGCCACTCAAGTGGCTAGCAGCACTGCAACTGCACCGAACTTAGCTTGGCAAGATAGTTTGTGGTTTTAGGATAAACCACCTGCATTTCAAGCCGCTTTCACTATAATGGCCGAGTTTTAAATTTGCCTCGGATGCTGCTGTGACTGAAAGCCTGCTTGCGATTATTCCCCTGTTTGCCCTGATTGGCTTAGGCTATCTGGCACGCAGAACCATCCTCGATAGCACCATGCTGCCCGCTTTGAATTTGTTTGTTTATTACTTTGCAGTGCCTGCTTTATTGTTTAATGCTGCGCGCCGCCAGTCTTTAGATAATCTATTCAACTGGCCTGCTTTGGCGGCATTTGTACTCGGGATTGCTTTGACTGCTACGATCGCCATTTTAGGTAGCCGTTATTTTTTCCAATGCAAAGCCCCGACTGAACTAGTCATGCGCGGACTGAATAGCGTGTTTGCCAATTACGCTTATATGGGCATTCCGCTCACTTTTAGTTTGCTGGGCGAAGCAGCAGCCACGATTAGTATTATTCTGGCCGGAAATTTATTAGTTATTGGTGGCGCGCAACTCTGTATTGAAGCGCTGCGCCAACACAGTATGAGCTTACGGCAGGTTTGGAATACGCTAGATCGTTCACTGTTACGCAGTCCGATTTTTCTATCAACAGTCTTAGGCCTATTAGCTTCAGGTTTAGGCTTGCAACTGCCCCAAGTGCTTAATACCACGCTAGATATGCTCGCCCCCGCTGCCATTCCAGTCGCTTTATTTTGCCTAGGCGCAAGTTTGCAATTTCGGCAGATTCAAACCAGCCTTGGGGAATTAGGCTGGCTGATTGGGATTAAATTATTAGTCCACCCTGCCCTAACTTATTTAGCCTTTTACCTGTTAGGCGTGAACGATCCAACTTGGTTGGTGGCTACTGTTCTGCTCACCGCATTGCCCACTGGGGCTTTAGTACATGTAGTAGCCATGCGCTATAACTTGTTTGAGCAAGCCAGCTCGCAGATCGTGGTGTTTTCCACTTTGATCTCGATGCTCACTGTAACTATGTGGGTCAGCTTGATGACTTAGTCGCCTGCTATAAACACAGTCATTTGCCAGCGTCCGTTGATCTTTTCAAAAAAGGCGCGGTAATCCACTGAGCTGCGAATATATTGGCTGGCAATATAGCCTTGCTTGCCATTCGCCAAGCCCACGGTCACCCAATGCAAATTATCGCTAAATTTAATCGGTAAAATCTCATAACTGACTGTTTTGAGCACTGCTGCGTTTAGAGCAGGCTTGGCACGAATATTCACATTCTTCGCAATCACCGCCGCATAATCAAACGCATCTACATCGCCCGGCCAATTGCTAAACACATAAGGTGCGACAAACGTATTTTTATTACTGAATGAGCCACCCATTTTTAAAACAGTACTCAGCTCTTTCCAGACTTGACTCGTCGCAGGTTTGTCCAGTTTCCATAACTCTTTAAAACCAGCAATGCCGTTTTCAACGCCGAAGGAAACTTTAATATCCTTATTAACAATCGCCAATAAACCCTTCACATCTTTGCGTTCAATGGTTTTGATGAGTTGGTTGCGGAAATTGATAAAGCTGGTTTGTTGTGCACCTTCATCAACAGGTTTGAGGATGGTGGCTGCTTGGGCAACTGAGCAAACCAATAACACGCTTAACATGCCGAGCCATTGCAGCCCGCGAACCTTTAAATAGTGCATATGATCCCTCCTAAGCCGGCTGGCTTCTTTGCACTAAACTTATTAGTGATTTACCGCCCAGCCTGTTTTTAAGTTTATATTTAACACTCGCCAGCCCTTAAGTTTAGATGATTTTTTGACTTATACTGCCTAGTTTTAACTGAAGCAAGCTTCCAGCAGGAAGCTCACCCCAGTTTGCAACGTGAATTAGGCTTGCCCAATGCACTAGAAGCAGCCCAATTATTTAAGCAGTTGCGTGCTGATGTTTGGAACCAGCCTTTATTTGGCTAATTAACACCAATCCCGCCCTGCCGTTGAAACGGAACGCTAATAAACGGCAGGCGTACTGCGCCATCCAGCTGATATTGCACTGCACGATTCTGCCAAAGCACCGGTGCTAACTGCATCAAAGTCGCTAGCTGCAATTGCACTGGAATTTGTACAGCAGTGGGTTGATTCGGCTGCAGATACATCGATTGGCGCTGGTCGCCACTAGCGACCTGTGTACCATTTAAGCGCAAATTGTATTGCACGCCTTCCAGTGGAATCGGGAAAGCATTCGGATTGGTCACATTTAGACTCACCAAACCAGTGCCTTGAGTGAGCGATAAACTCTGTAAACTGACATCCTGCACCGAAATGCTCGGTGGTGCGACCACATTCGGCACTGCCGAACAGCCAGCAATTAAAGCCATAGCCCCAAAAAGAAATGTTGTTAGTTTCATCATGATTTTTCTTATTAAATAACAGAAGCGCTTATCATAAGCCAAGCCCCTCACAGCGCAAGCCTAGATCACCTAATTTCTATGGCTACATTCACATTTTTTCTGTGAATAGACTAGCCTATGTGGTTATTCAGCTATTAATTGGCGCACGAATTGCTTCTATTGACTCAATAGCCCCACTATTTTCCCTGAGGATACCGTATGAGCCTTATCCAAGTTGCCACCAAGTTAGATTACAAACTGGAATCGGCTGCAACTTTTATTTTTAATATTATGCCTGCCTATAATCAGTATCAGACGGTTCAGCAGGAAAATTTAATTTTAACCCCTTATGTACCTTACGAGACCTTTAACCTTGGCCTTGAAGGTGGACGCGGCATTCGTTTAACCCTTGAACCGGGTTTTTTTAGTATTGACTATGCGGCAACTGTGGCTTTGCATGTCAACACCGCTAATCCGAATGAAGTACTCGAAACGCCTTATCCGCAATTGCCGCCTGAAGTCTTAGCTTATTTGAACCCCAGTCGCTATTGTGAATCAGATCGGCTCGGGCGCTTTGCTTACAAAACCTTTGAAGGTTTACCCAGTGGTTATAGTCGAGTCGCGGCCGTAGTCGATTGGGTCTACAAGAATATTGAATATATTCCAGGTACGACCAATGCTTCTAGCGGTGCCTGTGAAGTACTCTTGCAGCGTGCTGGCGTTTGTCGTGACTTTGCGCATTTGAGTATCAGTTTATGCCGTGCTTTAGGCATCCCCGCACGTTATGTCTCAGCCTATGCACCGGGTTTAGAGGCGCCAGCTGATTTTCATGGCGTATTTGAAGCCTATTTAAGTGGCAGATGGTATTTATTTGACGCCACCCGCATGGCTCCACCGAGTAGTTTTGTGCGTATGATTACTGCCCGCGATGCAGCTGATGCTTCTTTCGCCACGATTGTAGGTAAAGCAGCCATGACGCAAATGCGTGTGTCGGCTTTTAATGTAACGCCGCATGAATCACCAAGTGAAGGTTGGGCGGTTACGACGAGTTAGCAGGGTAAAGAGGCCATAAGAATATGGCCTCTACTCAGATATTTAGTAAGGGTAAAGTATCAGCTTTCCTGCTTTATACTCACCATTTATCTCTCCCGGGCGCTTATTAAGCGCTTGATACGTATCTACCGCGCAAAAACCCATCGGCTTTGGACTATTAGTACTTGGATAGCGAATCCCAACTTCTGGCGCGGAAAAGCAAACTTTACCTAGACATTGATTAGCATCGGTACATGCTTTATTAGCATCTTTGAACTTTAAGTTACAACCAAATTGCTTAGGTTTTAACTCACCCCAAATCCCGCCTTTAGCGTTACACGTCATAATCTCGCGGTGAAGTGGAGGTGTTGCAGCATCATTAGCTAAATAACCAGGAATGAAATTGCTTTGCTTTAAGTTGATCGAATAATTCACTTTATTATGGGTAGCTGCATTGGTAAACGATGAGATACCCTCAAATAAACAATAAGTATTAGGAGGCTGTTGTTCATTTACCTGAACATACACATAGACCGCTTCATAGGCTTCTGGCTCGAATAAACGATAATAGCCCTTTTCGTCTGTCCAAGTTACAGACCGAATTTCACCAAAACAATTGCCTTTGCGTAACTCTAACTTAGCATGTCGAATTGCCTTACCCTCAAGCGTTAAAAATCCAACAATTTCAATGTTAGAAGCAGGTGGGACTCTCAAGGCAAGAAGCTTTACTGGTAGTAATAAAAATAGGCTTGCTATAAGCAGCTTCAAGACTAGTTTTAACTTCATTTAAGCTTTACCTTTTACTTTCAGTGTTGGCTCATCCCCCAAAAACTCAATCCCCGCCCAGCCATATTTCATAAAGCTACGAATATTCGCATGATCCGAAGCTTCCGGTGTCGCCAACACTTTCTGATAGTGTTCCGCAAAGCAAGCCAACGTCTGCTCAGGAGCAAGCTGCTGAAGCTTTCCAAAGGCAAATACTTTGCAGGAACCTTCATTCGTGCCGGCGGGATTGTGCACACAATCTTCACCGATACCATTGTTAAAGCTTTGTGGAGTGTAGGTGTAATTAGCCTCAATCGTGGCAATCACTTCGGCAAATTTAAGCGCTTGCTGCTGTTGCAGCGCTTTTAGTAGTTGTTCAAGGGTCATAAGTCAGTCTTTAAAGAAATGGTCAATTAAATCCAGCACGGCGCGATAGCGAGTGAAGCCATGATCGCCACCGGCAAACACGAGCTGATGAGAGTCGCGATAATAAGCTAGCCCTGCCTGCCAATCTAAAACCTCATCGCCGCGCTCTTGCATGAACAGGATATTTTCAGGGTGAAGCGGTGCAGGCAGATCGAGCGTGTGTAGCTCTTGCAAATGCTGCTCGGTGAATTGGTATTGCTCATCGCCATAAAAGCTAGTGATCGTTCCAAGCGCAGGGCGCAAGACTAACCCCGGATGCACGGCAGGATTGATTACCACCGCTTTTAAACCATAGCGGGCAACTAAGACTGTTGCATAGAAGCCGCCTAAGGAACTACCAATTAGCTTAGGCGGCTCTTTAGCGCTATTCACAAGATCATCTAAAACCTGCATCGCTTCGAGCGGATAAGGCGGTAGATCAGGGCAAACCCACTCCTGCTCTCTGCCTTGTGCTGCTAGCCAGCGTTTGGTTTCCTGTGCTTTGCCCGAAAGCGATGAGGAACGAAAACCATGAATATACAAAATCACTGCAAATTTCCTTTAAGGGCAAGGATTCGGATGCGCGTCATGAATCGCCTCAATCCCTTTCAGTACTTCATCAGAGAGCACTAGATCAGCACTAGCGATATTGCTGCGCAGCTGCTCCATGCTGGTTGCGCCAATAATATTCGCCGTTAAAAATGGGCGTGAATTCACATAAGCCAAAGCCATCTTTGCAGGATCTAAGCCATGCTTTTGTGCCAATTCGACATAGTATTGAGTGGTTTTTTGTGCATGCTCATGCGTATAGCGGGTGAAATATTGCCCCCAACGAGTCAGGCGGGTGCCTTCGGGGCGTTGACCATTCACATATTTGCCACTGAGTACGCCAAATCCAAGCGGTGAATAAGCTAACAGACCCACTGAGCTGCGATGCGCAAATTCTGCTAAACCCACTTCATAGCTGCGATTCAATAAGCTATACGGGTTTTGTACACTAACAATCCGTGGCAGATTAAATTCTTTGGCGAGGCTTAAATATTCCGCTACGCCCCACGGGGTTTCATTCGATAAACCAATCTGGCGCACTTTACCAGCTGCTACTAGTTCGCCTAAGGCTTTTAGCGTTTCTTCAATCGTTTCGGGGTGATGATCTTTGCCATAGCGATAGCCGAGTTGGCCGAAATAATTGGTGCTACGGCTCGGCCAATGCACTTGGTAGAGATCAATATAATCGGCTTGTAAGCGCTTTAAGCTGGCATCACAAGCTTGTAAAACATGCTCTCTGCTTAAACGTGGGCCATCGCGTAAATGCCCCAATGCTTCTTTGCGCCCAGGGCCTGCTACTTTACTAGCAAGAATAATTTTGTCGCGATCCGAGCGCTGTTTGAGCCAAGTGCCAATATATTTCTCGGTGCGACCTTGGGTCTCAGCATTAATCGGCACCGGATACATTTCCGCCGCGTCAATGAAGTTAATTCCCTGCTCGAAGGCATAATCAAGTTGCTGGTGCGCATCAGCTTCGGTGTTCTGCTCACCAAAAGTCATCGTACCTAAGCAAATTTTGCTGACTTTAATGTCAGTCTTTCCTAATGGGCGATACTCCATCAACAAGCTCCTTCGTGGTAGTTATTTCAGCTGCTGATTATAACTCAATTCTGCAAACTCGCTTCGAAACCCTTGACAGCCACAGGTATTCCTGTTGAATTGCAGTCTATTCTTGCAGCCAGCAGACGATTTAAGATGGACTTAGAAATCATTCAGCGCTCAACTAATAATCAAGGCCAACCGATTTTATTCGTGCATGGTATTTTAAGTGCTGCTTGGATTTGGAATGTACATTTTCTACCTTGGTTTGCCGATCAGGGCTATCAAGCCTACGCTTTAAGCTTGCGCGGTCATGGCAACTCCCCTGCTGATAAACCGATTAATCGTTTAGGTTTAAGTGATTTTGTTGAGGATTTGCGCCAAGCTGTGCAGCATATACAACAACAAACTGGCAAAGAGCCGGTGCTGGTGGGGCACTCAATGGGTGGCATGGTCGTACAGCGCTATTTATCCGAGTATCGCGCCCCTGCTGCTATTTTGGCTTGTAGCGTGCCCCCACAAGGCATGATGCCGGTTTCCATGATTAGCACTTGGACCAATCCCCTGTTGGCCATGAAAATGGCGCGCATTTATAGCCAACCTGAACAGACCGATCTTCAATTCGCCCGCGATGTCTTATTTTATCATCCAGTCAGTGATGCTGATTTACAGGCATGGTTTCAGAACACCAGCCCCGAATCTATGCGCCTACTTTGGGATATGAACGTGAATCTGCCGTTTGTTTCACGCATTAAACTCACGCCTTTAGCCGTTTTGGGCGCGCGCCATGATCGGCTCGTACCTGCGAGCGTCGTGCATTGGACAGCAGGCACTTATTGCTGCCCGTTAACGTGGGTAAATGCAGGGCATGCGATTATGCTCGAACAAAACTGGGCAGAAACGGCACAAGCCATGCATGAAGATATTCAGAAACTTCTAAAATGAAGGCTTGACGTGCGCCTGCTAATCCTGCTGAATGTCGCCTTTTTTGATCTACTCGCAGCGAATATAAATAAATGAGTCCTTTCCTCCAAACGGCACTTGAAGCCGCGCAGACTGCCCAAGAAATTATTCTGCATTATTATCAAGGTAAGTTTGATGTTGAATTAAAAGCGGACCAATCTCCGGTCACGATTGCCGATGTAGAAGCCGAAAAAGCGATTAAGAAAATGATCTTAGAGCGCTTCCCCGAACACGGCTTTTTTGGCGAGGAAACCGGCAAAACCAATCCAGACGCAGAATACACTTGGCTGATTGATCCGATTGATGGCACTAAAAGCTTCGTACGTCGCTATCCGATGTTCTCCACCCAAATCGCGCTGATGAAAGGCTCAGAATTAATTTTAGGGGTATCCAATGCGCCCGCTTTTGGTGAAATGGCTTATGCGGAAAAGGGCCAAGGCGCATTCCTGAATCAGCAGCCCATTAAAATCAGCGGCTATACAGAACTGAATCAAGCTGCCCTATCCTTAGGCAATATTGCCTCACTAGCCGCCAGCTCCAGCTGGGCGAATTTAGGTAAAATTATTACCCAAGTGCAGCGTATCCGTGGTTATGGTGATTTCTTCCACTACCATCTGCTAGCTAGCGGTAAAGTTGATGCCATCATTGAGTCAGATGTGAATATTCTTGATGTCGCTGCTTTATCGGTGATTGTGAATGAAGCGGGTGGGGTATTTACGGATTTATTTGGCGAACCCTTGAATTTAGCGAGTACTACGGTGTTGGCTGCTGCTAGCCCAGAGCTTTATACCCAAATTCGAAACGAATTGAATTATAGGGGTTAATGCAAGCTTGGCTTAAAGCTACTAGACTTAAAATAATTTTAATCGAGCGACACACAGTCAGGGCTGTACTATGAAAATTTATCAAGCCGCCAGCATAGGTCTGCTAGCACTCTTGTTACTAACAGCTTGCAGCGATGATCAGTTGGATGATATCCAAACCGATATTGATAATAATCTGTATCCCGATAAAGACTTTTCGAGTGTTATCACCTTCCCTACGACGCCCAACACAGCCTGCCCTAATTGGCAGGCTAATAGCACAATAACTCTGCGAGAGTCTCTCACTTTACCGGCAAATTGCTCATTTCAGCGAGTTACTTTGGTGATTGATCGACCTAATGTCACTCTGAACTGTAACAACGCCGTCTTTAATGGCTTGACCACAGTAGCCCGCAATAAATACGGTAAAGAGTATACAACCCAAACTGCTCCAACACGCTATGGTGTTATAGTGCAAGGCGATGAGTCTAATAATCCTAGAGTCAGTGGTGTCACTATCAGAAATTGCCAATTCTTAAACTATGGCGATGGAATGATAGTACAAATTAATTTATCGAAAAATACTTTAACCGGTTTGCGCAGTGGTGCTATTCAAGAAAACACTATTCAAGCTATTGCACCAACTCGAATCAATGTGCTGAACTCACGTATTATCAATTCACATATTCATGGTATTTTTCTAAATCGCTATATTACTAATTTACATGTTAATAATACGCGCATTTTAGGCTCATCTAACTCAGCTATTTATTTAGGCGCTGATACCGAGCATGCCCTCATTGAAAACTCAGTCTTTGAAGGTAATGGCTTCTCTAATTATGATGAAACCACACTGAAGCGCTTCCCGCGGCGCGATGAACCATCGCGACGTGAGGGTATCGCGATTGATGCCTCTAGCAATAATCAAATTAGTAATAATGACTTTCGTGATAATGGGGATGGCGGGGTTTATTTATACAAAAATTGCTGGGAGCATAATGAAAACCCGTTAACCGCTCCCCACCGTTATGGGTCTAATTCGAATCAGATTACTGGGAATAATTTTGCCTCTGAAGAAACTGCCATTTGGGTAGCCGAGCGTGCTGACCGCGATCTGGCCGACTTTACTTGTGGCGACCCGCTCATCAGCCAAACAAGTTCGCGTAAATATTATCGCGATATAGCCCAAAACAATATTATTAGTAATAACGAGATTAACCACAACAAATTCGGCATCCGCGTTCAAGATAACGGAACGATTATTACTAATAATAGTTTTATTGGCACCAAATCAGGGCCAGATATATGGGTGTATAGCGTGATTCGCCAAAAAATTAACGACCCCGTAAAAAATACGACTATTCGTGATAATAGCTTAAGCAAGCCTAATAATATTCGTTATGAAAATGGCGCGAGCTAAAAGACGATTTTTAAGGCTTGCCACGTAAGGCTGTTAATTTCTCACGAATTTTCAGCTCTAAACCACGCTCAACAGGTTGGTAATAACGCCGACCTTTGAGCTGCTCAGGAAAATAATTCTCGCCTGTCGCATAAGCATTCGCCTCATCATGTGCATAGCGATAGTCTTTGCCGTAATCCAGCGACTTCATGAATTGCGTAGGTGCATTGCGTAGATGCATCGGTACATCTAAAGAGCCAGACTGTTTAGCATCAGTCATGGCTTGTTTGAAAGCAGTATAAGTCGCATTACTTTTCGGCGCGCAGGCTAAATACACCACTGCTTGCGCGAGCATCAACTCACCTTCAGGGCTGCCTAAGCGCTCATACGCATCCCAAGCATTCAGGGCGAGCTGCAAACCGCGTGGATCCGCATTGCCAATATCTTCTGAGGCCATACGCACAATGCGCCGCGCTATATACAAGGGGTCGCAGCCACCATCCAGCATCCGGCAGAACCAATACAAAGCGGCATCAGGATCAGTACCACGCACTGATTTATGCAGAGCTGAGATTTGTTCGTAAAATAAATCGCCGCCTTTATCAAAACGGCGTAGAGAGCCACTTGCCACTTCTTGGATAGTCTCGTCACTGATGACTAAACCCTGCTCAGTTTCCTCTGCAAGGTCAGCCGCCATTTCTAGCCAACCTAAAGCGCGCCTAGCATCCCCATCCGCCATCACCACCACTTGCTCTAAGGCTGCCTCGCTCAACTGTAAATTATGCGCACCAAAACCTTGTTCTTGGTCAGCTAAAGCTTGCTGCAAAATAGCGCGAATATCATCGCTGGTTAAACTACGCAGCACGTAAGTACGCACCCGCGACAGTAGCGCATTATTCAATTCAAAGGAGGGGTTTTCAGTAGTCGCGCCAATAAAGATCAATACGCCGGATTCAATATGTGGCAGGAAAGCATCTTGTTGAGCTTTATTAAAACGGTGGACTTCATCAACAAATAGTACCGTGGCTTTGCCGAATTGCTCACGATTATTTTGAGCGACTTCAACGGCAGCCCGAATTTCTTTAACACCAGCCAGCACCGCCGACAGCGTTAAAAACTCGGCCTGCCAATAATGGGCTATTAAGCGCGCTAAAGTGGTTTTGCCTGTTCCGGGCGGCCCCCAGAACAGCATTGAATGCAGATAACCTTCTTCAAGGGCGCGCCGTAACGGTTTGCCCTTGGCGAGTAAATGCCCCTGCCCCACATAAGTTTCTAAACGGCGCGGACGCATCCGCTCAGCCAACGGGGTGAAGGCAGTTGTCATCAAAGCTTAGGACGGCTTGCCAATGACATCGACGCCAGCGGGTGGTGTGAATTTAAAGCGCCCTGCATCTACATTGCCATCCAGTTTCATACCTTGGAAATGAATATAAGTCTGCTGACCGAATTTGTCGCCCAACACCATTTCCTGAATACCTTGTTTGCTCAACCCTAAATCCATCGTGGTGAAATCAGAATCTTTCTTGTGGGGTCTTAAGCGGAACCATGATAATTTGCTGCTACTATTTTCCGCTTCCATCGGTTCTACGGCGAATTGCTGTTCGACAGGCTGCTTATTCAACAACATCCCCACAGGCGCTGCAGATAAAGCTTGGCTCATTGGCTTGACCGTCACTTGGTCTAATTCAACATCATAAACCCAGACATTTTTGCCGTCAGCGACAATTTGATGGGATTCAGGCGCAGCATACTCCCAACGGAATTTGCCAGGGCGGGATAAATACACGGTACCTTTTGATTTTTGCTTGAGCTTACCTTTGTCATCGTAAACTTCCTGTACAAAGCCCGATTGCATCGAATTAACCGTGGTAAAAAACTGATTTAAGCTAGCGCGTCCATCACTGGCCGAGGTTGCTCCAGCACCGGAAGCATCAGTTTCTGCATAAGCGCCCTGCATTAAACCGGCTACCAAAAAGACGGTTGCTATTAATTTTTTCATCATAAAATCCAACAAAATCCTAATTTTAATTTAATAATCATCGACAGGTGGTGGAGCCAACACATCCCGTGTGCCATTTGGTAAAACAGCGCTGACCACCCCTGCGATTTCCATATCTTCAATCATACGGGCGGCACGGTTATAGCCCACTTTTAAACGCCGTTGCAGATAGGAAATGGAAGCCCGTCGTGATTCAGTCACTACTTTTACCGCTTCATCATACAAAGGATCAGCTTCTTCGCCGCTATCTAAAGGCTCTAAGCCCGGAATCGCATCAGAACTGCCTTCTGTATCAGCTAGGACACCAACAATGTATTCCGGTTCCCGCTGCTGTTTGAGATAAGTGGCGACATCTTCAACCTCTTGGTCAGTGACCAAAGCGCCATGCACCCGTTGTGGAATCGAAGTCCCTGGCGGCATATACAACATATCGCCATAGCCCAGCAACTGGTCTGCACCCCCCTGATCTAAAATAGTGCGCGAGTCGATTTTAGTCGAGACTTGGAAAGCAATCCTTGAAGGAATATTCGCTTTAATCAAACCCGTAATCACATCCACTGAAGGCCGCTGGGTCGCCAAGATCAAGTGAATCCCTGCGGCGCGCGCTTTTTGCGCCAAACGTGCTATCAGTTCTTCCACCTTTTTGCCGACCACCATCATCATATCGGCAAATTCATCGATCACAATCACGATATAAGGCAAGGCTTGCAAAGCTTGTGGCTGCATTTCCATCGATTTGGCGGGATCAAATAAGGGATCAGGAATCTGCTCGCCGCGCGCTTGTGCTTCTTCGATTTTGGTATTGAAGCCAGTGATATTGCGCACTTTTAACTTCGACATCAGCAAATAGCGCCGCTCCATCTCTGCCACGCACCAACGTAGTGCATTCGCAGAATCTTTCATGTCGGTGACAACGGGCGCTAATAAATGCGGAATATTTTCATAGCTACTTAATTCTAACATTTTCGGGTCAATCAAAATTAAGCGTACTTGCTCAGGTGTAGCCTTATACAGCAGGCTCAACAGCATCGCATTCACGGCCACCGATTTACCAGAACCGGTCGTTCCTGCCACCAGTAAATGCGGCATGCGTGCTAAATCAGCCACGACTGGATTGCCAGCAATATCTTTGCCCAAGGCTAAAGTTAGCGGGGAAACACTTTTTTGATAGGCGCGTGACTCGATGATTTCGCTGATGGTGACTATATCGCGCTTTTCATTGGGTACTTCAACCCCAATCGTCGGACGCCCCGGAATAACCTCTACCACACGCACACTAGATACACACATATTGCGCGCTAAATCATTCGCCAAGCCAGAAATCTTGCTGGCTTTAGTGCCATCGGGTAACTGCAACTCAAAGCGAGTAATGACTGGTCCCGGCTCACAAGCCACTACAGTTGTATCCTTAACCCCATAATGCCCCAACGATTCGACTAGGCGCGAAGCGAGTAAATCCAAAGCCTCTTTGGGTTGTTTAGCTCTATCTTTAGGCGAAGGCGGTGGATTGAGTAAAGATAAACGCGGCAAAGTCACTGAGCTGTCAGGATTAAGCGTATAAGCAGCGTCCGCTAAGACATTATCGCGTGCGGCACGATCTGCTGCTGTAGTTTTGGTTCTTGGCGCTTTTTCTTCGACTACCTCAGAAACGGCTGGTACTTCAAGAGATTTACTAGACTTTGGCAGATTCTCGGCGTCAAGAGCATCCTTAGCATCGTCTTGATCATCGAAGAGCGGGTCGCGAGTGCCATACGGGTCTGTATCTAAAGGATTACGTTTACGGGTGACTTGATCTTTCAAGGATTGTAAAGCCGAAACTTTGCCAATCAATGCACCCATTTTGCTAACAGACTCACCACTGGTTTTTAATAAATCCTTGCTAACAGTTAGCGTAGTGCCGGACGCAGCCACGACCGCTGGAGCATGTTTGTCTTTCATACCTTGGGCTTTTTCAAACACATTCAGCATAAAGTCGCCGACTTTTTCAGTGACTTCACCCCAAGAAATATCTGCCACTACAGTGAGGCCGCCTAAAAACAACGATAGCAGCACAACTAAAGTGCCATAAAAACCTAAAAAGGTATCCTGCAAACCACCCGTCACCACTGAACCAAGAATGCCGCCACCGATCCCCTCTGGGTAAGGGGTAAACAGCATATGCGCCAAGCCGCTACCGGCTACTAGCGTCAAAATAGCGCCCACGATAGTAATAACGTCATTTAAGCCACCGATCGGATTGGCCGGGGTACGCAAATGCTTGGGATAACGAAAGGCAGTCAAACCCAAAGCGACCAGCACTACGGGTACTGCATAAGCAAAATAACCTAACAAGCCATATAAGAAATTGGCTAACCATGCGCCCTTACAACCGGCGAGGTTTTTGCACACCTCAACACCGATCCCGCTATTATTATGGACAAAGGGTCCTGGATCTCTGGGGTCATAAGACACTAAAGCTAGCAACAGCACCGCCGCGATCCCCATAAAAATGATCATGGATGCTTGCTGTAAACTAACTCGCTTACGCTGATTGAGTTTAATTTTGTCCTTGCTCAAATCACCTACTTCCTTAATTTTTTTCAACAGCTTAGCCAGCTAAGATTATAGCCCGTTCTGTCTGACTTGAAATGTATAAACTGGATTACTACTTTACCCTACACTCGGCCTATCTTAGGATTACGCCAATTGCTTCGGCAGAATTTAGCCTGCCTATAAAAAAATGAGGATTATACATGAACACCAAACATTGCCGACTATTGATCCTTGGTTCAGGACCAGCCGGCTATACCGCTGCTGTTTATGCGGCACGCGCTAACCTAAACCCTGTGTTAGTCACGGGTTTAGCACAAGGCGGTCAGTTGATGACAACCACTGAAGTCGACAATTGGCCGGGCGATAATGATGGTGTCATGGGTCCTGACCTCATGACCCGCATGCAAAAGCATGCTGAACGCTTCAACACTGAGATTATCTTTGATCATATCCATACTGTCGATTTAAAACAGCGCCCTTTTACCCTAAAAGGCGATGCAGGAACCTATACTTGTGATGCTTTGATCATTGCTACCGGTGCTTCTGCCATGTATTTGGGCTTAGATTCCGAAAAAGCTTTCCAAGGTAGAGGCGTATCAGCTTGTGCGACTTGCGATGGGTTCTTTTATCGAAAGAAGCGCGTTGCTGTCATCGGTGGAGGTAATACGGCGGTCGAGGAAGCTTTATATTTATCCAATCTCGCTTCTGAAGTAGTCTTAGTGCATCGGCGTGATAGCTTACGTGCTGAAAAAATCATGCAAGATCGTTTATTCGAAAAAGCCAAAAACGGCAATGTGCGCATTCTGTGGAATCACACCCTCGATGAGGTATTGGGTGATAAGAGTGGTGTGACAGGGATTCGCGTGAAAAGCGCACAAACTGGTGAAACTGAAGACATTGATTTGATGGGTGTTTTCATTGCCATTGGTCACAAGCCAAATACCGATATTTTTGCAGATCAACTGGAAATGAATGGTGGGTATATCAGAGTAAACAGCGGTTTAGAAGGTAATGCCACAGCCACTAGTGTTGAAGGTGTATTTGCTGCAGGTGATGTCATGGATCATATATACCGCCAAGCGATTACTTCAGCTGGAACCGGCTGTATGGCGGCTTTGGATGCTGAACGCTATCTTGATCTGCTGGCTAAAAATCATCAAGCCTAATTGATAGCAATGACACGCCAGCTCAGATTGCATTTATTAAACCCTAATCGACCGGACGAAGCCTTTCCTCCGGTTGAGCAGGCTTGGGATGAACCGAATGGTTTATTAGCAGTCGGCGGTGACCTGAGCTTGAAGCGTCTAGTGAATGCTTATCAGCATGGCATTTTTCCGTGGTTTGGGCCGCGCGAGCCGATTTATTGGTGGAGTCCAGACCCACGGGCTGTGCTCTATCCAAAAAATATTCGGATTACTCGTAGCCTGCGCAAATCCATGCGTAATAAGGGCTATCAAATCCGCTTTGATCAGAACTTTTCATCTGTGGTACGCGCCTGCTCAGCTCCGCGTAGTTACACCAATAGCACTTGGATCACTGATGACATGCACGCTGCTTATTGCCGCTTACATTTAGCAGGCTGGGCGCATTCGGTTGAAGTTTATGACGAAACTGGTATGGAATTAATCGGCGGTTTGTATGGTGTCGCTAATGGCGGCGTATTTTGTGGCGAATCGATGTTCAGTCGCGCCCCTGACACCTCAAAAATGGCCTTAGTCGCTCTTGCCTACCATCTTCAAGCTTGGGGTTTTGCTTTGATTGACTGCCAAATGGCCAACCCTTATTTGATGAGCATGGGTGCTGAAACGATTACTCGTGCGCAATTTTTAAAAGCCCTCAATACCCATGCTTACACGTCCAGCAAAGCCACTTGGCAAATCGACCCCACTATTGACCTATCCCGTTGGGAACCTGATAAAGCCTAGTTTATAGACTAGCCAACCAAACCGGCAATTCGCGAATATCATCTAAACAAACACGGGGTTGCAAAGCTAACAACCGCTCCTTGCCGTGTACGCCATAACTTACGCCAGCAGCATGCATGTTAATAGTATGCGCCATCTGCACATCGTATTCGGTATCACCAATCATTAAAGCCGCCTGCACAGGCAGATCATATTCGCTTAAAATTTCTTCGAGCATCAGCGGATGGGGTTTAGATAACGTTTCATCTGCGCAACGTGTGATCGGAAAGAAAGGTTTAAGCTGGGTTTCAGCCAAGACCTCATTTAAACCTTGGCGTGACTTGCCCGTCGCAATCGCCAGCCAATAGCCTTGTTCAGCTAAGAGCTCTAGCGTTTCGCGCGCTCCCGCAAAAAATTCGCTGGGCTTACGATTATGCAGAAAGAACTGCTGTTTATATTCATGCGCGGCTGCTTGAATTTTCGCAGCTTTTGCTTGTGGATAAAGATGCTGAAATGCTTCCTCTAGCCCTAAGCCAATGATATTGCGAATTTCGGCCTCCGTACGTGGCTCTAAACCGACATTCGTATTCACTAAATGAATGCACTGGACGATATGTGCAGCCGAATCAATCAAAGTGCCGTCCCAATCGAAAATCAGTAATTGATAAGGCTTTTGTTTCATTTTGGGCGCTTTAGTGCTTTGAGTACTTGGTTAATATCATCAGGCAAAGGCGCTTCAAACTGCAGTTTTTGCCCGCTAAGCTCAAAATAGCATTCTAAATCTGAGGCATGCAGACACAAGCGCTTGACTCCATAATCACGATAGACCCGATTTAATTTGAAATCGCCATAACGGTCATCACCCAAAATCGGAAAACCCAAATGTGCTGACTGCACCCGAATTTGGTGCATCCGCCCAGTTAGGATCTGCACATCCATTAAAGTACAGTCACCATACACAGAAATCGGCTTGAAAATACTCTCCGCCGTTTGCCCGTCTTCGTCTTCTTCAGCGACCTGAATTTTCTGGCGTGCATTATTTTCACGCTTCAAATCGACCGTGACATGCTTTTTACCGCCCTGCCAACGTCCATGCACTAAGGCTTTATAATGCTTCTCGATCTCGCCTTCTTGCAGCATTTTATGGAGTGAAGTTAAAGCAGCCCGCGACTTCGCCAGCATCACGAGGCCACTAGTGTCTTTATCTAAGCGATGTACTAATTCGACGAAAGGTAAATTAGGGCGCAGCTGCCGAAAAGCCTCAATCAAACCAAAACCTACTCCACTGCCACCATGCACCGGCAAGCCTGATGGCTTATTAATCACAATGATATGCGTATCTTCGTGTAGAATGGCTTGATCAATCAGTTCTAACAACTGCTCAGAGGCCTCGTTAGAGCGTGGCTGCTCAACTTCAGTACGCACTGGGGGAATACGAATCAGTTCGCCTTCAGTTAATTTGTACTCAGGTTTAACACGTTTTTTGTCAACCCGTACTTCGCCTTTACGAACAATACGATAGATGACACTTTTAGGAACTTTCTTAAAGTATTTTAACAGAAAGTTATCAATCCGCTGCCCTGCTTCATTAGCAGTAACGGTATAGTATTCAACTGACATGCGAGAAAAGCCTTATTCAGTGTGCTAATTGTCGGGAATCCGATTGAATGCAATTAGCCAACTTGCTATATTCAGGTTAGGTTACTGGACAGATGGATTTAAAAGTCTGACCGTTGAGCCTAGTGGTTTCTGCCTACCGACAGACGGGTTTACAGCTAAACATTTGCTGGTACGCATGATAGGACTCAAGACCGGATGATTCAATCAAATTCCAAGAGGAATTTGATCAGGCAAAGTCGCAGATAAAGACGATTTTACCTTAGAGCAGCGCCTTCAGTAGGCTTTACTGAAAGTAAATTAACATAGCAGATACCTGTTAATGCCGCTGCCTGTTTTTAGAGAAGGAAACTAACATTCAGTTATGCCATGTCCTAAATTGACATAACTAACGATAACCTAGTCTCATCTGATCTTGCATCAGATTAGGGCAGCTGCCAGCGGGACAGGCATTGATTGGACAGAACCACGCAACAGGATGCACAAAATTAAGAGGTAAAATAAAGCACACTGGGATGATCTAAACCTTACTTTCCCCATGTTTACACCTAAATTTCCAAACTTAGAATTTTTGGATAGGTGCTAATGGCTTTTACCTTCAGGCTTATTGTTGCCGGCTACTTCTTGATGAATAGGAAAAGCTGAGCAGGTACTGCACGTTTGTGGTGTAGTACATGAAAAGAATATTAATTAATGCGACGCAAGCTGAAGAAATTCGCGTTGCGATGGTAGACGGACAGCGTCTTTACGATTTGGATATCGAGCATCCTTTTCGAGCGCAGAAAAAGTCTAACATTTATAAAGGGGTCATTACTCGGATTGAGCCGAGCCTTGAAGCAGCTTTTGTTAACTATGGCGCACAACGTCATGGTTTTCTCTCCTTCCGTGAAATCGCACCGGAATGCTATCACCCTGACTCAGTCAAAAAGTATGGCAATGGCAATAAAGTCAATGTCAAAGACATGCTGCGTGAAGGTCAAGAAATCCTCATTCAAGTCGATAAAGAAGAGCGTGGCAATAAAGGTGCTGCTTTAACGACTTATATCAGCCTTGCTGGCCGTTATCTGGTATTGATGCCGAATAACCCAAAAGCTGGTGGAGTCTCGCGACGCATTGAAGGCGAAGATCGCCAGCAAATTAAGCAAACTTTGAGCGACTTAGAGATCCCAGATGGCATGGGCGCGATTGTGCGTACTGCAGGCGTGGATCGTGAACTTGAAGAGCTGAGCTGGGATTTAGACTATCTCAAGACTTTATGGGAAGCGATTACCTCTGCGGCAAATCAGCACAAAGCCCCAGTTCTGCTCTATCAAGAAAGCAATGTCATCATTCGGGCACTGCGTGATTATTTTCGCCGTGATATTGGCGAAATTGTGATCGACGATCCAAAAGTTTATCGCCAAGCTCAAGACTTTATGCAAGCGGTTATGCCGCAAAACTTGCGCAAACTAAAGCTCTATCAAGACAATACGCCGCTATTTAGCCGTTATCAGGTTGAATATCAGATTGAAACGGCTTTCCAACGCACCGTGAATTTGCCTTCCGGTGGCGCGATTGTTATCGATCACACTGAAGCGCTAGTCTCTATCGACATTAACTCCGCGCGTGCCACTAAAGGCCATGATATTGAGGAAACTGCGCTCAATACTAACCTTGAAGCAGCTGATGAAATTGCCCGCCAATTACGTTTACGCGACTTAGGCGGATTAATTGTCATTGACTTCATCGACATGCTACCCAGCAAACATCAACGTGATGTTGAGCGCCGCTTGAAAGAAGCCTTAAAAGTCGACCGTGCCCGTGTGCAAGTTGGGCGTATTTCTCGCTTTGGCTTATTAGAAATGTCGCGCCAGCGTTTACGTCCTTCTTTAGGCGAATCCAGCCAATTGGTTTGCCCGCGTTGCGAAGGCCAAGGCCATATTCGTAATACTGACTCTTTGGCTTTATCGATCCTGCGCCTCATGGAAGAAGAATCCATGAAAGAGTTAACTGGTCGCGTGATTGCACAAGTTCCAGTGCCAGTCGCTGCTTATCTGTTAAATGAAAAGCGCGATTCGATTGTTAATATTCAAAAGCGCCGCAATATCGAGATCACTGTTATCCCCAATCCGCATTTGGATACCCCGCATTTTGAAATTATGCGTGTGCGTACCGATGATATGGAAACGGTCGGAGCCAGCTACACACAAATTAGCGAGCCAGAAGAGACTGATGTTGATCTGATTGCCGACCGTTTAGTAAATCCGACACCTGTGCGTCAAGAAGCAGTCGTGGGCAATGTAGTTCCTAGCCAACCTGCACCACAAATTGATCGTACTGAGCGTCGCCCTACTCCAACGCCAGCTCCCGAATTAGAGCCGGAAGTATTGGATGTGCAAAAGAATCCAGGCTTGATTCGCCGTATTCTAAATGGCTTATTTGGTAGCAGTGCTAAAGTTGATCCGACGATGGAGCAAATGAAAGCCAAAGCTGCTGAACAAGCGGCAGCCGAGGCTGCAGCAGCTGCCGTCGCTCAGCAACAACGTGCTGAAAGCACCAATGGCGATGAGCGTCGGAATAATCCAAACCGTCGCAATAACAATAATAACAACCAAAATCGCCGAAATAATAGTGATGAGCGCAGACGCGGTGATGAGCGTCGTCGGCAAAATCAAACTCAAACTACTGAAGCGGCAAACTTAGAAGATAAACCTCAAGTTGAAGCTGCTGCTACTCAGACAAATAACCGCCCAGAGCGTCAGGAGCGCCGGAATAATCGGCATGAACGTCGCCCGGCTGAAGGCCAAGGGACTACTGCTAATAACTTGAAAGAGGAAGGTTTAGAGCAAGAACCTAATCAAGCTCAAGAAGCTGAAGCAGCAACTAATCAAAATCGCAATGAGCGGCGTGAGCGCGGGCGTAATCGTCAAGAGCGCGATAATCGTCAAGAGCGTGGTGAAAATCGCCAACAGAATCAAAATCAGAATCGACGTAATCGCCCAGAAGTTGCTTCCGAAACAGCGGCTACTGAGTTGGAAACAGAGCTAGTTGTGGTAACCACTGAAAGCGTTGAAGTAGAAGAAATTGTGGTTGGAAACTTAGTGCAAAATCAGCAGGACGGTACACAAAAACGTGAGAACCGCCGTCAACGCAATCGGGGTCGGCGTGAACGTGGCAATAATAACCGTTCCAATGCAGAAACTGAAAACGCGGCTAATAATGAGCAGCAAGTCAGTGATACTGGCTCTGAGACATTCAATGCTGAGCTTGCTCAAGCTAGTACCAGTGAGACTTATAGTGCACCTGCTCACTCTGAATCAATGGATAGCTCTACTCGTTATGGGCAACATGACAAGCGCGTGCCTCCCTTAGAAACATTGGAGCCACTGATCATTGACTTAATTCCGAAGAAGCAATCACGCAATCAGGAACGCCGTCAACGCCAACCGCAAGACCGTAATCGCAGACAAGAGCAATCACCTGCAGTAGTGACCGATGAATCATCTGCTCCGGCTCCATTAGGTGATACTCAAGCAACTGGTTTGGTACAGCTGGAAAACCATGGGGCATCAACGACTTTTGTAAGTTCAACTCCAGTTGAAACTAGCATCTATGAGCCAGCTGCATCAACGGTGGAAGTAGCTCAAGCTAGGCCAATGCCGAGTAATGAACCGACCGTGGCTAAGGTTGAGCCACAGCTGGAAGTACTGACTATTCAGGAACCTGTAGTCGCTACAGTAACCGAGGTCAGTGTGGTTCAAGAGCTAGCACCACCTGCTAGCGTAACAACCGCTGAGCCTGTTAATGGCTTCGCGAATCATTATGCGCCTACTGAAACTCCAGCAGCCAACTCGATTAGCCTAGAATCGGTAGCCATTGCTGCTAGCCTTGAGCAGAAAGTTGATGGTGTAGTTCCCGAGCTAAATCACGTGGTCAATAACACCGCTACTCAGCCAACTGAAAACAGTGACCCTGCTCCAACTGGCGCGCCTGAAACAGTGGATGAGGCCAGCAATTCGCCGTTACCTGCTAAAAAGCGCCCTATTTGGATGCATTCTGAATAGTTAAGCTTTTTAGGAGCGGTTAGCTAGACTAGCCGCTCTAAGGCGTGGGTACGAACTAAGTACTCAAGCAGTCCTTCGGATGCGTCTTCAATCATATCCAAGACACGCTCAAACCCTTGTGAGCCACCATAATAAGGATCAGGTACTTCGCGCTCTTGCCAGCGACTCGCAAACTCCATGAATAGCTTTAAATTTTTAGCCTGCTGTGCTTGAGCTGAGCGCTGTAAAATTTGCATATTATTTAAATCCATCGCTAAGACATAATCAAAGCGACTAAAGTCATCAGCTTGAACTTGGCGCGCACGCTGCTTAGAAATATCCACCCCACGCCCCAAAGCGGCTTGCTGAGAGCGGGTATCTGGTTGATTTCCAATGTGATAAGCATGCGTTCCTGCTGAATCCACCCAAATCGCCTCAGCTAAGCCAGAGCGCTGCACTAAATGATCAAAGACACCTTGCGCAGTGGGTGAACGGCAGATATTCCCCATGCAAACGAAAAGCACACTTACTTGCTTCATACTCTAACTCCTTAGCAACTCTGCTACGACAGCAAGTTTCAAAGTCCTAAGTTTAGAATACTAGCAAGAACTTAGTGTCTTAAGCTAAAGCCCTCAATGCTGATGATGCACATCAGGATAGTGAGGATGGGTATGTGTCATGGGTTCATGCTTGTGTCGATGCCGGTGCTTTTCACCTGCTTGAACTGGAAAATCGTGTGCATGCTGATGATGCTCATCATGTACATGAGTATGTTCATGTTCTAAAGCTTCATGATGGTGTTCATGGCTATGATACTCGGTGAGATGCAACCACAACCCGAGCGCCATTAAAACACCTGCAATCAGCAGCACTGACGTGATCGGTTCGCCTAATAGCAAGACCGACAATACTGCTCCAAAAAAAGGTGCTATCGAAAAATAAGCGCCTGTCCGTGCCGTGCCCAAATGACGTAGGCCAATAATAAATAAGCTTAAGCTCACCCCATAAGCCAACAAGCCCAAGAGCAAAGCACTCGAAACTAAGCCTAAGCTGGGCAGTTGCGCGCCTAACACTAAAGCCAAACTTAAATTCACGCTGCCTGCTACTAAACCCTTCACGCAGGTCAGCCAAGTGGCATCATTGAGGGAGACTTTGCGGGTTAAATTATTATCCAGCCCCCACAGCAAGCAAGCCGCTAACACCGCTAAAGCAGGCCACCAACTCCCCATACTAGCTTCGCTTGACCAGCTTAGTACGACCGCACCTGCGACTATCGCGAACATCCCCAAAGCAATGCGCAGATCCACATTTTCACGAAAGACGAACCAAGCTAATAAAGCTGTAAACACCCCCTCAGCATTCAGCAAGAGCGAGGCTCCAGAGGCTGGCATAGCACTTAATCCGATCAGCAGTAGCACAGGAGCCAGTACTCCTCCTGCTAAAATAGCCGCGAACAGCCATCCAAGCTCGGTTTTAGGCAACACCACTTTCGGGCCATGCGTCAATTTACGATAAATAAACAAACCCATACCTGAGCCTAAATACAACAGTCCAGCTAGCAACCAAGGATTCACCTCTCCCAGTAAAATTTTTGCCAAAGGGGTGCTTGCGCCAAATAAAATGGCTGCTGCCAATGCGGCCAGAATTCCGGGAGAATGGTGAAAATTCACTAACATTTAAAACTCATTATAGATAAAACAGGCTCCTTTCGAAGTTTAGCACCGCGTTAGCTAAGTGTTTTATAGGCTTAAGCTTTTATAATTACAGATCTTAATAAGTTAATTTTATTCAGAAAAATCCATAAAAATTATTTGCTATAAGACCTAAAAGCAGAACTGTATTATCATAGAAAACATTGATCACAATAAAATATGGGCTAAAAACATGAAAAAGTTAAGTGTACTAGGTACTTCGCTTGTACTAACTGGTTGCACAGTTGTGCCTATTCCTCTGAATACTGCCTTATTCCCTGGCTTAGTGCCACAATCACCACCCACGCATCGCGCCTTACAAACTGAAGTAGGCATGCCTGTAGTCAGTACTAACACCACCACTATTGTGCCGCCACAGATTAGTCCGACGGCAACATCCGGTAGCAGTCTGCCGACAGCAACGACTACTATTCCCATCACTACTACGCAACCGATTACTATTACCAGCACTGGCTCGCAAACCTCAGCACAAGAGATGAATCCGATTGGCGAGCGCATCTTCCGTAATGAAACCGATGGCGATGCAAGCAAGCTATTGCGCTGGAATTCGCAAGGGAATTTCGCAGATTTAGGGATTGGTCATTTGGTTTGGTATCCGGCTAATCAACGCGGCTCTTATGCAGAAACCTTCCCAAGCTTCTTGAAATATGCGCAAAGCAAAAACGTCCCGCTACCGACTTGGTTAGCTAACCGCCCCAGCGACGGCGGCCCGTGGGCTAATAAGGCAGCTTTTGAACGCGCTAAAGACGATAAGCAAATGCGTGAGCTGGCGACATTCTTAGAAAAAACAACCGGCTTACAAGCTGCGTTTATGGCGGATCAACTGCGTAGAAATATGCCGTCGATGGTACAAACCTTACCCGCACAATATCGCCAAGCAGCTTTAAATAATTTCCAAATCATGGAAAAAACGCCCGGCGGCTTGTATCCGATGTTGGACTATATGGTGTTCCAAGGCACTGGCGCTAGCGTCAACGAGCGTTATAACGGTCATGGCTGGGGCTTATTACAAGTGCTGTTGAATATGGAAAAAGTCCAACCTGGCCCGAATGCTTTAGCCGAATTTATGCGCTCTGCAGGAGATTCAGTTACTCATCGAGTAGCTGCAGCCCCGGCTGACCGTCACGAAGCTCGGATGTTATCTGCTTGGCAAACTCGCGTACGTACTTATAAAGTACCCACTCGCATTGGTGTTGCTAGCCGTTAATTTTCTGAAATTTCAATTACTTCCCGTTCGCGTTAGAGGCCAACAGCTGCTTGGCCTCATTCCCCAGTAACTTAATTGCTTCTAAATTCGCAGACTCTGTGCCCCGAGAATAATTTAAGCGCGTACAATTCCGGTACTTGCCCGAAGCTGAGAAAATGCCACCGGGAGCAATCTTAATCCGATGCTGTTCCATACGTTTGGCTAATACCAGACCATCGGTTTGTATCGGCATTTCTACCCACAGCATGAAACCGCCTTGAGGAAAACTCATACGGGTTTCTTCGGGGAAATACTGCTCAACTTGACGGATAAAAGCATCGCGCCCGGCTTGGTACTGCAAGCGCATTTTACGTAAATGCCGTTCGTAATAGCCCTGCTCAATGAACTTGGCAATCGCCAGTTGCGTAAGTAAGACCGTAGAAGCTGTGCCGGTATATTTCATATGCAAAACCCGCTCACGATAACGCCCCGGCAATACCCAACCTACTCGAAAACCTGTGGCTAAAGTCTTAGAAAAGGAACTGCATAAAATAACGCGCCCTTCCTTATCCATAGAGTAAATAGTTTTTGGGCGTGGCTGGCGATAGGCCAATTCACCATAAATATCATCCTCAAGAATAGGTAAATCGTAATTCTGGGCAAGCCGCAGCAGGCGTAACTTGTTCTCATCCGACATCGAACCGCCGAGTGGATTACTAAAGCTCGAAATGACTAATACCGCACGAACCGGCCATTGATCCAACGCCAACTCAAGCGCGTCTAGACTAATTCCATCGCTAGGATGCGTTGGAATCTCCAGCGCTTTTAACCCCAAAGCATTGAGGATTTGCATTAAGCCATAGAAACTGGGGGACTCGACTGCGACTACATCACCGGGCTTAGTAATCGCTTTCAAACTAATAGACAGCGCCTCCTGGCAACCTGTGGTGGTAATCACATCATCAGGATGTACCGATGTACCTGAAGCTAAACTCAAATGCGCAATTTGCTCGCGCACCTCTAAGCAGCCCTGCAAAGTATCATAAGCCAAAATACGCTCATTCTTAGCGGCCTCGCTTAATAAACGCTGCATCGGTTTTAAGGTAGCTGTTTCTAAATCACAGATACCACGCCCTAAATTAAGTACCCCATCTGCGAATCGACCTGCCAGTAAGTTTAGCACCTCACTCCATTGTGACACCTCGACCGGATATTGAGTAAAACGACTCACTGCTGGCATCTGTATTGGTTTTTTGCGTGCCTTTACATAAAAGCCCGATTTGGGACGCACTTCTACATAATTCTGTTGCTCCAATAGCCATAAAGCTTGCTGAGCAGTCGCAATGCTGACTTGATGCTCTGTACTTAGCAAGCGCACTGATGGGAGCTTGTCACCGGCTAAGTAAAAGCCTTGCTCAATGCGCTGCTGTAGGGTTTCTGCAAGTGATTCGTACAGTTTCATTTTATTTTCGCATGACAGATTCATAATTAGGACAGATTGGATTTTAAAATTGCTTTACAGAACAAAAATCAGCAATCTGTCACAAGTAAAATAACAAAACCCTGCATCTGTAATCAATGCCTTTTTAGTCTTAAGCTTATTCCAAGATTAAAATTGGAGTAATGACATGAACGAGCTTAAGGAAACCGGGGTTTTAGATAACGAGCTAGAAGAACCTAAACCATCTAAGCTACCTAAGTTAATTACAGAATTAGTAGTACAGTCTTACCAAACTGCGATTGACATCTGTACAGCTTATCGGCGCACATTATGGTTAAAGCAACGCCAACACACACGCCAGCAACTGCTAGACCTCAGTGATGATCAATTAAAAGATATTGGTGTGAGCCGTGAAGCTGCTAATCGAGAAGCCAATAAATGCTTCTGGGAATAAGAAAACGGTACAACTAGCCACTTAAAGCAAGTTTTTACCCGCTTATACATAAACTGGCCTTAGTTCGACTTAAACTCTACTAATTACTAAGTAGGGTTGGTTGATCAAGGCTGGATAAATTGAAGCATCAGCGAGTTAATGAGATTGATTTATTACGCTTTATCGCTGCTATTTCAGTGGTATTTTTTCATTATGCTTTTCGTGGCTATGCGGCTGATAACCTGAGCCTGATGCCCTATCCTTCACTAGCACCTATCGCTAAATACGGCTATTTGGGGGTAGAGCTGTTTTTTATGATTAGTGGCTTTGTGATTTTAATGACCGCCACTAACTCCAATGTTAAGCGCTTCATTATCTCGCGTAGCACGCGCCTCTATCCTGCTTTTTGGGTGGCTTGCAGTTTGACTTTTCTGGTCACGCTGCTGATTGGTGCACCCCAATTTTCCGCTACTGTTCCACAGTATCTAGGCAATCTGACCATGCTGTCTGAATTTTTAGGTATACCTGCGATTGATGGTTCTTACTGGTCTTTATTCGTAGAAATTCGCTTCTACTTCTTAGTCTTACTGCTCTTGATGCTTAAGCAAATCCGTTATGCACAACTTGTATTAGTCCTATGGCTCATGATTAGCTTCTTGCTGGAAATGATGCCCATAGGGATTTTGCGCTATCTATTTATCACCGATTACGCGGCTTTTTTTATCGCTGGTGCTGTCTGCTTCTTAATTTGGTCAGAATCTTTTTCTTGTAGCAAAGGCTTAATTCTATTGACCGCTTGGGCACTTGCTGAATATGAAGCACTTAGTATGTTGCCGAGCATGGAAGAGCACTACAAAACAAGCTTTAATCGCTTAAGCATTATCGGTATTATTACGGTGTTTTTTCTAATCATGTTCTTAGTCGCTAAGCGTTGGACTGGCTTTTGGGCACGCAAACCTTGGTTGCTATTAGGCGCTATCACTTACCCGCTTTATCTGATTCATCAAAATATTGGCTTTATGATTTTCAATAAACTGTATCAGAGCATCAATCCGCATCTTTTATTTTGGGGAACTATCTTATTGATGCTGCTGCTGTCTTATCTGATATATGCCGTTTTTGAAAAGCCATTTGCTAATAAAATGCGTGCCTTCTTAGAGCGACTTTTGAAAAAGCCTCAGATAACAAGATCCTTGAGTTCTTCTAGCTGAGGCAAATCCTCTAAAGACTTGAGGTTGAAATAGTCTAAGAATTGTTTAGTCGTGCCAAGCAGCTCAGGTCTACCGGGGACTTCCTTATGCCCCAGCACCCGCACCCAGTCACGTTCGACTAAGGAGCGAATCACAGTCGCATTCACCGCAACTCCTCGAATATCTTCGATCTCGGCACGAGTAATCGGTTGACGCCAAGCAATTAGGGCTAAAGTTTCTAAAAAGACGCGCGAATACTTTGGTGCTTTTTCTTCTTGATGCTTAAGAGCCCAGTGGCTATAGGCTTGCTTGGTTTGCAAACGATAGCCGCTCGCGGTCTCTTTCAATTCAAAACTACGGCTTTGAGACTGCTCAGCTAATTGGTTTAAAGCGGCTTTAATAGCAGGCTTATCGACTGAGTTTTCTTCAACAAAAAAGGTCGCTAGTTGCTCCAGTGTGAGCGCTCGCTCGGCGGTGAGTAAGATCGCCTCCAAAATTAAGGCCAACTCTGTATTCATGCTGCCTCAGTGACCGCCATCCGAATGTATAAAACAGCATCAGCCGTTTCGGCTTGAGCAATTTCAATCACTTGTTCTTTTAATAACTCTAAAATCGCCATCAAGGACACCACGACACCACGCCGCCCTTCTTTAATAGTAAACAGCTCACTAAAAGCCACTTTAGGCTTGGCTTGCAAGGCGACTAACACTCGGGTCATCCGCTCACGAATCGATAAAGGTTCGCGTTTCACTTGATGGCTACTAAACTGCTCGGCACGCTGAAGGACAGACTGAAAAGCAAGTAATAACTCTTTTAAGTCAACTTCAGGTAGGGGCTTATCAAGCTTTGGCAATTCGACTGCGGTATGTACTGGCCAGTGCTCGCGCTCTAAACGGGGTAAATCATCTAGAGCTTCAGCAGCCTGTTTGCACTGCTCATATTCCTGCAAGCGCCGCACTAACTCTGCACGCGGATCATCCTCTTCATTGATTGTCGCCATCCGCGGCAAAAGTAAGCGCGATTTAATTTCCGCCAACAAAGCGGCCATCACTAAATATTCAGCGGCTAAATCGAGGCGAAACTCTTTCATCAGCTCGACATAATCCATGTATTGCCGGGTAATCTCGGCAATAGGAATATCCCGAATATCCAGATTCTGGCGCTTAATCAAATACAACAGCAAATCTAAAGGCCCTTCAAAGGCATCGAGAATAACTTCCAGCGCATCCGGCGGGATATATAAATCGTCAGGGAACTGATGGACTGCCTCCCCTCGCACTAAAGCGAGAGGAAGTTGATGGGGTAAGGGAATCAAGGGGCTAGATCAGTCTTAATTGTGATGAGTGAAATGCAGCGCTTCGAACACATCGCGCATGGTTTCACGCGCTACTTCACGCGCTGCTTCTGAACCTTCGCGCAGCACTTTACGTACCCGCTCCCGATCATTTTCATATTCAGCTGCCCGCTCTTGAATCGGCTTTAGCTCGGCTTGCATGCCTTCAATCACGGGGCGCTTGCATTCAATACAACCAATCCCAGCTGAACGACAACCTTCTTGTACCCATGCGCGGGTCGACTCATCTGAATACACCTGATGCAAGGGCCAAACGGGGCATTTATCAGGGTCGCCTGGGTCAGTACGGCGCACCCGTGCGGGGTCAGTGGGCATAGTGCGGATTTTCTTTTCCACATCTGCCGGAGCTTCGCGCAAGGAAATCGTATTGTGATACGACTTCGACATTTTCTGCCCATCTAAGCCGGGCATCTTCGACTCTTTAGTCAAGGAGGCTTGCGGTTCGACCAAAATGATTTTGCCCGACCCTTCTAGATAACCGAATAAGCGCTCACGATCCCCTAAGGACACATTTTGCTGACCTTCCAATAAGGCGCGGGCTGTCCTTAAAGCCTCCGCATCGCCACGCTCTTGATAAGCCTTGCGCAAATCGCGATAAAGCTTGGCATTTTTTTTGCCCATTTTATCAGCAGCTTGCTCAGCCTTTTCTTCAAAACCTGGCTCGCGACCATAGAGATGATTGAAGCGGCGTGCAATTTCACGAGTCAATTCAATATGCGCAACCTGATCTTCACCCACTGGCACCAGATTAGCTTTATAGATCAAAATATCCGCTGATTGCAGCAGTGGATAGCCCAAGAAACCATAGGTTGCTAAGTCTAAATCACGTAACTTTTCTTGCTGATCTTTATAGGTCGGTACGCGCTCTAACCAACCTAGAGGCGCAATCATGGAAAGCATTAAATGTAATTCAGCATGCTGCGGGACATGCGATTGCACGAACATAGTGGCGGAGCTTGGGCTAATACCCGCTGCTAACCAGTCAATCGCCATATCTTCTACATTACGAGCGACATCATACGGGGTTGCATAATGCGTGGTTAAAGCATGCCAATCCGCCACGAAGAAAAAGCATTCGTGATTAAGCTGCATATCCACCCAGTTTTTGAGTACACCGTGATAATGACCTAGATGTAACTTACCTGTGGGGCGCATCCCCGAAACGATTCGCTGATTCTGCAATGGCGTTGTATTCACGTCCGCAATCCTTTAAAGAAAAATACCTGCAATGAAAGAGTAGAGTGCCCCAATAATAGGCCCAATCACTTTATCGAGCACACCGAAGTATAACAAGGCAATCACAATCAAGAAGCCATAAGGCTCGACCCGATCTAACCAGTTAGCAACATTTCTGGGTACAAAACCGGTTAACACGCGCCCACCATCTAAAGGTGGAATCGGTACTAAATTCAGTACCATCAAAATCAGATTAAACACTAAGCCAATCTGTGCCATCGTCAAAAAGCCCGAGGCGATGCTTTCGTCAGGAATCATATTAGTGAAGATCGTAAACATGATCGCCCAGAAAATTGCCATCAGAAAGTTCGACAAGGGACCACCTACAGCCACAATCGCCATATCACGCCGCGGTTGTTTTAAATTGCGCGTATTCACTGGAATAGGCTTAGCCCAACCAAACGCAAACGGCGTACCCGTGGTCGCTAGAGAAAATACTAACATCCCAATCGGTAAAGCGACCGTACCAATCGGATCAATATGCTTCAGTGGATTGAGCGTTAAACGCCCGAGCATCTTCGCAGTGCTATCCCCTAACTTGTTGGCAATCCAGCCATGTGCCACTTCATGCACAGTAATCGCAAACAACACCGGTATAGCGCCTGCTGCAATCAGAAAAATAATGCGCCCAAAATCCAAACCTTCCATTTAATGCTCCACTAGCCAATCAGTTTCACCTTTACCTTGGCGTAGAATCTCGGGGCGCTCACCCGTTAAATCAATGACCGTGGTTGGATCATGTCCACAAAAACCACCATCCATAATCAAATCAACTTGGTGCTCCAGATAAACACGAATCTGATAAGGATCGGTCATTGGCAACTCTTCATCTGGCAGAATCAAAGTACTCGACACTAAAGGCTGTTCAAGCTCGGCAAGGAAGGCTTGCGCCACCACATGATCGGGAATCCGAATCCCAATAGTTTTCCGTTTAGGATTTTGTAGGCGGCGCGGCACTTCGCGCGTCGCTTTTAAAATAAAGGTATAAGCACCTGGGGTTAATGTCTTTAGCAAGCGATAATTAATATTATCGACTTGGGCATAATGGGAAATTTCCGATAGATCACGACAGACTAGGGTAAAATTGTGTTTATCATTGAGCTGACGAATGCGCTGAATGCGCTCCATCGCGGCTTTATCATCTAATAAACAACCAATAGCATAACTAGAGTCAGTCGGGTAAACTACCACTCCACCATTACGTACAATATCAACAGCCTGCCGAAGTAGACGCTTTTGCGGATTTTCCGGGTGAATTTGGAAATATTGGCTCATGTGGGCTATGTTGTTATCGTTTAAAAAAGCAGGATTTTACAGGTTAATGCTAAGAAATACAGTGCAAGCTCTAGCTTAAGCGAGCCTAGCATTCAATAAAATGACACTTATGACCTTTCAACTGCCTCCAGTAAAGATTCAATCACTATGAAGTTTTTGTTCGATTTTTTTCCAGTAGTACTGTTTTTTTTAGCTTATAAATTCTTTGGGGATATGCCACCGGCTTTAATCGCTGCGGCTAATCATATTCCTTTTGTAGAGCTATCCCAATCAGAACCCAAGGATGCGATCTTGTTTGCGACCTTGGTGATTATCCTTGCAACGCTAGTGCAGAATATCTTGCACTATGTGGTTTATAAACGCTTTGAGCGTATGCATTTGATCTCATTAGGCATTCTGCTCGCCTTTGGTAGCCTAACCTTAGTGCTGAAAGACTCCACCTTTATCCAATGGAAAGTGACTGTGTTCAATTGGCTGTTTGCCCTTGTGTTTATTGGAAGCCAGTATGTTGGGAATCGCAAGCCCTTGGTTGAGCGAATGATGTCTAGCGCCATGCAAGTTCCCGCACAAATATGGACAAAAGTTAATTGGATGTGGGCAGTATTTTTTGTTTTTATTGGCGTGCTGAATTTGGTAGTTGCTTATAATTTTAGCGAAGCTATCTGGGTTGACTTCAAACTATTCGGGATTTTGGGGCTGACTCTAGTATTCGTTATCGCGCAAGCGATCTATCTGCAACGCCATATGATTGAGCCTAGCAAGGAACCATAACCGATGTTATATGTCATTATTGGCGAAGATTATGCTGATAGTTTAAGCAAGCGTTTAGCAGCACGCCCAGCGCACTTAGAACGCCTGCAAGCTTTACAAGCGCAAGGACGTTTAGTCCTCGCCGGGCCTAATCCCGCGATTGATAGTAATGATCCGGGCGAGGCTGGTTTTACAGGCAGTATCATTATTGCTGAATTCGAATCGTTAACAGCAGCACAAGCGTGGGCCGATGCCGATCCTTATGTTGCTGCCGGTGTTTACCAACAGGTAAGCGTTAAACCCTTTAAAAAAGTTTTACCCTAAGAGCCTATTGTTTAAGGAAATTGATAAAGATGCGAATCATAACTAACACATTAATCGCAAGTAGTTTAATTGGGCTGGTGCTAGGTCTAAATACAGTCAGTGCAGAAGATGCTAAACCTGCTGCTGCAGCGGCTACCACTACAGCAGCTCCAGCAGCAGCGACGACTACTGCGGCTCCCGCTGCAGGCGCTGAAGCTAAACCAGCTGGTTCAGATGAAATTATTGCGATCGTCAATGGCGTTGATATTAAGCGCGACACGCTCAACACCTTAATGGATATGGCTAAGCGCTCTGGTGCTGGCGACCAAGTTGATGAGAAAACCATGCTCGAAGACTTAGTTGTTACCGAATTAGCTCGCCAAGAAGCTAACAAATCCGGCTTAGCTGAGCGCGAAGATGTTCAAGAAAAATTGAACAATTTCAAAGACAAGCTCGTGCTGAATACTTGGATGCAAGAAAAGGCAGCCGCTTTAAATATCACTGATGACGAACTGAAAGCGTCCTATGACAAAGCCACTGCGCAGATGTCAAAAAGCGAATTCAAAGCTCGCCACATTTTAGTAAAAACTAAAGACGAAGCGACTGCAGCCATTGCTGAATTGAAAGCAGGTAAAGATTTTGCTGATTTAGCTAAAGCTAAATCGACCGATACCTCTGCACAAATGGGCGGTGATTTAGGTTGGTTCAAAACCGATAGCATGGTGAAGCCTTTCGCTGAAGCAGTAGCTGCGATGGAACCGGGTCAAACCAGCACTGAACCTGTTGAAACTCAATTCGGTTGGCATGTCATCAAATTGGAAGAAAAGCGCGATGTGAAGCTTCCTGAATTAGAAAACATGAAGCCACAATTGAAGCGCCAAATTGAGCAAGAAAAGATGATGTCTTATATGAAGGACTTACGTGCTAAAGCCGACGTAAAAGTTCTGCTGAAAGACGAAGCTAAACCTGCGGCAGCTGAAGCCCCGAAAGAAGAAGCTAAAGAAGCTGCTCCAGCTCCCGCTGAGCCTGCTAAAACTCAATAGTCCTCTCTCATTAAACTCCCTGATCCCTTGTTAGATCGGGGAGTTCTCGACATTTCCCCCTAGCCGCGCTACCGTTTTAAGTATCACAATAACGAGAGGCCGCGCGCATGAAGCCAGAATGGAAAAACTTTCTCATTGAACAAGGTGCCGAATTCGACGGCTCTGATTTATTGCACTTCGGCAACCCAGAACGCGAGCGCCGGATCCCTCCGCAAGGTGCAGTACTTTGCGATTTATCTCATCAAGGTGTAATTAGTGCGACTGGCGCAGATGCTAGTGCATTTCTGCAAGGCCAACTCAGCAACGATATTAATCAAGTCACGGCTGAGCGTGCACAACTTAGCTCCTACAGCTCGCCGAAAGGCCGTGCTTACACCACCTTTCAGATTATGCAGCGCCAAGGCGTCTACTACCTATCCTTATCTAGCGATGTACTAGAAGCGGTACTCAAACGCTTACGCATCTATGTGATGCGCTCCAAAGTTGCTTTGGAAGATGCTAGCGAAAGCCTCGTTCACTTTGGTTACGCCGACCCAGAAGGTGAACAACGTTTAAAAGCAGCCCTCGGTAACTACCCCAAGCAAGCTTTGGATGTAGTGCAGGCCGGTAATCTCACTATCATTCGCCAAGCTGCCAGCGTGCCACGCTTTGAAATTTATGGTGAATTGGATGACGCACGCCAACTTTGGAATCGCCTGAGTGTGCATGCAGCAGCCGTTGGACCCTTCGCTTGGGATTACTTTGATATTGAAGCAGGCCTTCCTAAAATTACCGCAGCTAGTATGGAAGTGTGGGTTCCGCAGATGCTTAATCTGCATTTGATTGACGGGATTAATTTTAAGAAAGGCTGTTTTCCTGGTCAGGAGATAGTCGCGCGCTTAAAGTATTTAGGTAAAAATAAGCGGCAGATGTATCGAATCGCGATTGATGATGTGCAAGAACCTGCTGTGGGTGCAAGTATTCAAGATGCGCAAGGCGCAGAAGTTGGCACGATTCTGAATTCAACACTTAGCCCCAGTGGTGATCAGGTTGAAGCGTTAGCTGTTTTGAAAATTGCCGCAGCAGCACAGCCGTTAAGCTTAAATGGCAATAAGGTTAGCGTATTAACACTGCCCTATAGTTTGGACAGCGAATAAAAAACAAACGCACCTCTTGGGTGCGTTTATTTTCGATCTTTTGTAAGCCTAACTATTACAGAAAAGTTTTCATCCGGTCGATTACGACTTGGGTGAATTCATTAGTATTCAATTTGCCTTTCAGGTCACGAGTACATTCACCCGCTTCAATCGCACTGAGTAAGCCTAAACGTAGCGCATGGCCTAAATCATAACGATCCACATGATCTAGCAACATACCGAAGGCTAATAACACGGCGGATGGATTCGCCACATTTTTACCGGCGATATCCGGCGCTGTGCCTCCCGCAGGGTCAAACATAGCAATATCAACGCTGTAGTCGTCATTGAACGAATAGTTACCGCTAGCGCCAGTACCTAAACTGCCGACTAAGCCCGAAGCCATATCCGATAAGAAGTCGCCGTACTCGTTCAGAGTCACGATGACTTCGTAATCTTGTGGCTTCATGATGATTTTTGCGAGCAGTGCATCAAACAATTCAACATTGTGAGGCACATCAGCGTAATCAACACTGACTTTCTTGACGATTTCTTCAAACAAACCATCGGTTACTTTCTGAATGGTGTGCTTAGAAGAAGAAGTGACTTTATAGTTGCGCCCGCCATAAGTTTGGCCTTTTTTACGCGCTAATTCGAAGGCAAAATGCGCGGCTTGCGTGCAAGGGCGAGTCTCAACCATCCGTACCGAGATTGCACTATCTAAACCAATGCGCTGACCTGGATCATCATAAGTACCGCCGGTCGCGACACGAATAATGTGCAGGTTGACATTTTCCTTAAAGTTCGAGTTGATGCCTTTAATGGAAATAACGGGTCGATAAATAACACTGAAATTTAAGCGACGACGAATTAAAGCATTCGGGCTGCGCGTCCGTGTTTCAGTCGGATATTTTAAAGCCAGCTTAGTCGCACGCATGGACTCTTCGGCTTCATCAATCGCAGCCAAACCTTTCGCTTCACGGGTGCCTACTGACCAATCAACTGATCTAAAACTAATATCAACAGGTAAGGCTTCAGCCACTTGATGAATCGATGCTGCTATTTCTGGCCCGATTCCATCGCCTAGTAATTCGGTGATTTCGATTTTTTTGCTCATTAAAGCTCCTCCTTAGGTGGTAATTTCTGAAGACATTGATGAGTTATTTCTGCAGCGCAATCTTATACGCGCACAAGATTATTGTCGACAATTGAATCGTTTTATTCAGTATTCTAATATAAAAACACTACAGTTTGTCGACAAAAACGCACCAAAACCAAGCAACTACTCACTCATGCATACTAATGAGTAATTGTTGCAGCGCACATGGTGCTGCTATACCATTTCTGCCAATCTACCTAGGGCATGCATTATGGAAGAATCCACCGGCCTCAGCCGCAACATCGCCAGCACTATCGTTGAAGGCTTCAATCGCCACTTTAGTATCTTTCAGCAAATTACGTCCGGTGCTCGCGAGCGCTTTGAAAAAGCCGATTGGCATGCAGTGCAGCGCGCCTCGCGTGAACGCATCATGCTCTATGATCATCGCATCGAAGAAACTATTGCGCTGGTACGTGACCTGTACAGCATTAATGAGCTGGATATTGAGTTATGGAAAAATGTAAAACTCTGTTATATGCGTTTGCTGTCCTATCACCAGCAGCCTGAATTGGCGGAAACTTTTTATAACTCAGTATTTTGCCATCAATTTGACCGTATTTATTACACCAACGACTTCATTTTTGTGCGTAATGCGATCTCAACCGATTACATTGAATCGACCGACTCGGAGCGAGTGAGTTATCAGTGCTATTACCCGAATGAGATTGGCTTACAGGCAGCTATTCGCCAAGTGATTCACCAAGCAGGTTTCGTCGCTGAATTTGAAGATCTTGAGCGCGATATGCGCAGTATTCGCAAGGCTATCGTGAAGCGTTTTCGCGGCAAATTAGCACGCAAAACGCATTTAAACTTCCAGCTCAGCGTGATTTGCAGCCCTTTCTTTCGGAATAAAGCCGCCTATATTGTTGGGCATTATATTAATGGGCGGGAAGATGAAGGTTTTGCGCTAGCGATTTTGAATAATGAACAAGGCCAGCTGTATATTGATACTTTGCTAATTGGTGAAAAGCAGCTTTCAGTAGTGTTTAGCTATTCGCAAGCCTATTTCATGATTGAGCATCAAGTGCCTTCAGCGATTGTGGCCTTCTTGCAAACCATTTTGCCAGAACGGACTCGTTCAGAATTGTATTCGTCGATTGGTTTACACAAGCAAGGTAAATCGGATTTTTATCGACATTTCCTGCATCACATGCGCCACTCCAGCGATAAATTTGTGATAGCACCAGGTATACGCGGGATGGTGATGATGGTGTTCACCCTACCCTCGTATCGCTATGTATTTAAGATTATTAAAGACAAATTTGCGCCGCAAAAAGAATTCACGCGTAAAGTCGTCGCCGAAAAATACCAACTGGTTAAACGCCATGATCGGGTGGGGCGGATGGCCGATATGTTGGAATACTCTGATGTGTCTATTCCCCAAGATCGAATTCATCCCGCTTTATTACAAGAGCTATTGGACACTTGCGCGAGCAGTATGACGCTGGATAATGGCAATGTGGTTTTTAAGCATTTGTATATTGAGCGGCGGATGATCCCGCTGAATATGTATTTAGAAACTGCCACTGATTCACAACTAGAACGAGTGATTCGTGATTACGGCGATGCGATTAAACAACTTGCGGCGGCGAATATCTTCCCTGGTGATTTCTTATATAAAAACTTTGGGGTGACGCAATTAGGTCGAGTCGTTTTCTACGACTACGACGAAATTAACTATATGACCGAATGTAATTTCCGTAAGATTCCGCCACCACGCTTCCCCGAAGATGAGTTCAGCTCCGAACCTTGGTACTCGATTGAACCCTTTGATGTATTCCCTGAGGAATTCGGCACTTTCCTCTTAACCAATCCCAAAATCCGCAAAGTTTTTATGAAATATCATAAAGACTTACTCAGTGCTGCTTATTGGCAAAAGAAGAAAGACAATATTCTGAATGGGATTTATGAGGATGTCTTCCCTTATCCTGAGGATTTAAGGTTTAAGAGGTAAGAGTCACGAGTAGATTGATTGGCTTAGTCTTAGTAAATAGATCGATTGCTAAAGCCAAGTTATATATATTTTGCTAACCTCTAACTTGTGAGAATAGATCAAATAAGATCTTATAGGAGACAACGTGAATACCCTATAATTATAGCTATTTAAACATCATTAAAATGATCATATTAGAGTTCATAGAAATTATTTATGCTAATTTATATCGAATTTCTTATAAAATATGAAATTATAGATTTAAATACCATATTGAGATTCTGTTTAATAAACTCCTCATACAAAGGCTCTACCTTGTAAAAATTATGACTATATTTCAAATTATTATTACTATAATTTCATTTGCTTTATCATTTTTAAGTCTGATTGCCTCTATATCCCCAAATACGCCTCTAGGTAAAAAAATCTATGCCAAATTAATATTTAGTAATAAAAAAATCGACTTATTTTTTATCTTTTACAAGAAATTTATTTTTTATTTTTTTGGTGGATTGATCTTAGCAGCTGTATATCTATTATTCTCCGTTATTGATTTTTACATAACACAAGCCACTACATTTAATATTATATATTTTTCATTAATAGCAGCTATTATACTCTTCATATTTACAGGTCATAATAAATTCATTTCTAATTTAATAAAAAAATCAATATATCTCATTTCATATTTAATTATAATTATAACTTATTTTTACTTAACATATAATTATTCATTTGATGAATCAATAAAAAATCAATACAGTGAGCTCAGAAGAGCAACACCTATAGACGAGGTAATGCTTAAGGACTCATCAAGTGACATAAATGGTTACGTCAACAATTACCAAAATTATATAATATTTTCATCATATCTAAATAGAGTTATGTCTCACTATGGACGATCTGGTGTAAAACCAATCATGTCTCTTGACAAAAATACAAAAACGTCAACAGAGCAACGCTTTTTAGAAGAACTACTAATAAAGCATGTGCAATCTAGCTTTGACCCTGATTATCAAAAAGTTATTTTTAGTAGAGCAGATGCTGTTATAAACAATACTATTTTTTATAAAAATATACTTCCCATTCAATTAGAACCTAGGTATATATCTTCTACGATAATATATAATCATTCTTATGTATTTTCTAGAGTCTCAATTACTACAAAAATTTTTATTATCAACCTTTACAATAAAATAAATAAAAGATTAACTATATATTTGGGTTTTTTTATTGTTCTTCAAATGCTATTTTTAGCTTACTTGTTGGCTATAGCGATCAAAAGATATAATCTTAAATATGATTCTTCTTTTTCGGATGAAAATTCTTATTCTTTTACCATAATTGGAATTATGGGGATAGTAGTTGGAACATATGCGATACTTATATAAAAAATTAAGAATTTATTCAGCAAAAGAGGTGGCTCTAAAAAGAAAATACTCTAACAAACACAATAACTCGTAAATTAAAAATATAGGAAACATGATTGATTAATTAAAATATTAACAACATTCTATTCTACGCGAAAACATTAAGATTCAATCCTAAATAAAATACACATCAAACTCTACCATTGCCAGAGTTATTTAAACTCTTTTCCAACAAACTCAAACTTGTGTAACTGCCAGCACCAACACCCGCCGACTCGCCTCTGTCTGACTCGATAAAACGCCTAATAGACCTAAACAATCACGCCGAATCGCCTCCGAAAGCATGGCATTGCTGGTGATATTCATCGTATTTAGATAAGCCGCTAATTTGCTCGATAGCAGCTTTTCTTGAGCAGGAAAGCTAAGTAGATAAGCGTCCAACACTGGCGTTTTGCGGCGTAAATCCTTCAATAACCCTTGTGCCAAACCACTGGCAACTTGAATAAAAGTAGCACGCTTTAAAGGCCTTTTTAGCGAAGCTAAAGTGAGGCCAAGTTTAGGATCAGCGGGCATCAAGAGGCAGGCCCCCAAAGGCAATTCACCCAAACTGAGTTCGCCCTTGGTATTGCTAGTTGCTGAGTAATAATTAGTAGCATCAAAGAACAGATTGAACTGCAAATTCGCGGCGGCTTGCCCAGTACCAGTAAATAAAACCCGCGCATCGAAAAAAGCCGTTTTGACTAGATTCGTTAATTGCTGCGGTTCTAATAAAAACTTGAGGGCTAATTCGCGGCGCTGATTGAGCAACGCTAAATGTACCAGCGGTTGTACTTGCGCATGCATAATCGCTAAGCGTTTCATCGCAAAGCTACGAATCGGCGCATAGTCCAAATCCACCAAACGGACTAACTCGGCTGAGCGTGCTTGTAGCGCTTTTAAGGCAGGTTGCAGCAGCTTTTCGCCTATGCTTTTTTGCTCTGCACCGACCGCGCCTAATGGATGATTATCCGGGCGACCTTGAGTGAACTCTTGAATACGGGTTTTCAACCAAACTTCGAGTTGTTGCGCACCGAAAGGATCAAATTGGCGATATTGCCCTAGGGTCAGGCCAGCATAACTAGTCAGATAGGCATGATAGCGAAACTCGGTTAAGCCAATCCCTAAGCGAGTGAAACTATCAGGAATCGAGCGGCGCATATCATTGATTGGTGCTTCGCTTTGGCTACCATCAATGCGTTTAAGCTGGTTAGGCTGCTGTACCGAAATCGGCGCATAGTCTAGGCTGCGCTGCTTAGGTTCTGTGGCAAAGCCCAAAATACACACCACACCATCATCAGCAATATTCCCACCAATCCGCGCTGGATAAAGATTGATTTTCGGCAGCTCGCCACCCACGACTTCTTGCAGGACATTGCCGGAAATTTCACAAGCATCTAACACACCGGCTAATGAGATCGAATGCACGCCCTTGGTGGCAATCAGATTATTGCGAATACACAATTGGCGCTGCATGCCATCACTGGCAAAGATGCCTTGCAGTGGGCCATTCGGCGCGCTGATTTGGCAATTTTGGATGGTGACATTTTCCATGATCGTGCCTGCCATTTGATCGGCTAGGCGAATGTATCGGTCAGCCTCGCGCCGACCTAAGGCAGGTGGAATGAGTTGGATGGCATCACGATGCGCGTCGTTATAAGTACGCTGATCACTAATCAGCAAGCCATCGACCAGGGCATTATTGGTCCAAACACGCACCGCATCCGTTTGTTCCGGCGTGGTGAGCTGAATATTATCCTTGCCCTTAAAAACCGCTTGTGGCCCAGCCATCAACACGCTTTGATAAGGATCTGCAGCAAACTCATCCCAATCGGTGCAGCTGGCTTGGCTGCTTTCCTCATCGAGCATATACAAATATTCGCTTTGCTTGTCGGTGGGCGCGAGGAAGAGATCATTGCTCGCTGCTAAGGCTTTTAATTTAGCGGGATACTCAGCCAACACTTGATTGGCGCTAGCGGCACGCTGCTGATAAGTCGCCAAATTCGTTTGCATAGTTGCGATCTTTTTCTCAAGGTCAGGCGGTGCTTTAGCCGTGCCTTGCAGAGCGATTAGGTTTTGAATATAGCTGGGTAGATAATTAGGCGATTTCGGGTCGAGGTATTTAGAGGTTTGGGCTAAATCATCCTTAGCCTTTTGTAATTGCCGCACATAATCAGTCGCTAGCGTATGCGCTTGCACGCCCTGTTCACTCATGCCCTTGCTCCCAACATTGCCGCGAATTAGCGGTTAAATTTAGCCCCATTTAGCCCATTGTTTGTGGCTGTCCGGTATTCTCACGTACACTGAACCATAATTCCCCACTGGAATTCACTGCGCGTCGCTGCCCTCTGAGCGCTCGAATCGGCACATGGGTTAGACGCCCATTCCAATCGCCAATCAACATGCCGCCCTTACCTGCCATCGCTGCATGCACGGCTGCCCGCGCTAATTGATCACAATATAATTGATCCGAAGCTGTCGGTGGTGCGGAGCGAATTAAATAGCTGGGTTCAATATACTTTAAACCAAACGGAATCGGCAGCTTACTGAAATGCTCGGTAATGCGCTGTTTGAGGTACAAACCAATATCACCCAACTTCGCATTCCCGGAAGCATCGCAACCGACACCGTGGACTAAATCTTGCCCTGCCCCTTCTGCAACCACAATTACAGCATGATGACGCGCTGCCAAACGTTGTTCTAGCAAAGCTAGTAGCCCAGATTTACCTTCCAAACTGAAGGGCACCTCTGGTAGCAGACAGAAATTCGCATTGCCGGATGCTACGCAAGCGGTGGCCGTAATGAAGCCAGCGTGCCGACCCATCAACTTCACCAAACCGACACCATTCGGCATGCCCTTGGCTTCGACATTCGCCACATTAATCGCCTTCATCGCCTCAGCGACTGCGGTATCAAAACCAAACGTACGGCGCACATAGGGAATATCATTGTCTATGGTTTTCGGAATACCAATAACCGAAATCGCTAAGGAGCGCGCCCGAATTTCATCCCATAAGGCTTCTGCGCCCCGCATGGAACCATCGCCACCGATCACAAACAGCATATCAATCTTGTGTTTTTGCAGATTTTCGACTAATTCAGGAGTGGGCGGAGTGCCGCGTGAAGAACCCAGCAAGGTGCCGCCATTACCCTTGATGCCCGATACGGTATCTGGATTAAGGACTAATGGCTCGCTACCCTGATGACCGAGACCATGATAGCCATAGCGAATGCCTAAAATATCTCGGCAGCCATAAACATGCCATAATTGCATGACTAAGCCGCGAATGACTGCGTTTAAGCCCGGGCACAAACCACCGCAAGTTACAATTGCTGCACGGGTTTTACAGGCTTCAAAGAAGAGTAGTTCGCGTGGTCCTGCTAGTTCGAGAGTGTCAGTGGTTTGTAGATCGAAGCCAGTATCGTGACAAAACACTTCGGGCTGTAACAACAAGCGCTCGTGTTCAACGCGATAGCTAAAATTCAATAAACGATGTAAAGGGTTGTTGTACTGACAATCGCCTAAATGTTCGATACTGAAATTTGCCACGATGGGTCCTTTAACATAGACAAGGGTAAGGTAAGAACTTAGATGCTAAACAATATCACAAGCTGGTTAGAGCAACATGGTACCTTCGTGTACTGGTTTGGCATAATTTCACTAGTTATGTTCGTATTCTCTTTGTTGCTCTTGCCTTGGCTGATCAACAAAATCCCGGTGGACTACTTTAAGCATCAAGAGGAACCCGATCCAGTCAGACTCCTCAAACCGGCTAATATTTTGCGTAATATTCTCGGCCTGATGGTATTGCTGGCGGGTGTCAGTATGTTGATTCTGCCCGGTCAAGGCATCTTGTGCATTCTGTTAGGGCTGATGATTATGAACTTCCCCGGCAAATATTCTTTAGAGCGCTGGGTGATTACTCGCAAAGGCGTGCTCGAAAGTATGAATTGGATTCGCTCCAAAAGCGGTAAACCTCCATTGGCGGTTTAAACCGAAAAGCAAAAGCCCAGCACTAGGCTAGGCTTTTAAGAGCTACTGGTTAGCGATTAAAACTTGCGGCGTCTCCAGAAAGCTAAACCAGTCAGCATCAGAGACAAGATGCCTAACCCCCACTGACTTAAGGTCGGAATCTGCAAGCTACCCACTGGCGGTAAGAAACCGAAGCCCACGGTTAAGTTGGTAGATGGATCATTATCACCGTCATTAGTAGGTTCACTGCCCCACGTCAACTTAATCGGCAAGCTACTAACCGTACCATCAGTTTTGGTAACACCATTGCTATCATTACCAATGTTGTCGTTTGGATCACTACCACCTTGAGTTAAGTTATACCCTGCTGGTGGCGTGACTTGCAGGACATAATCGCCCTCACGCAAATTACCAAAGAAGTAATCACCATTGCTGCCAGTAATCTGTGGCGCTACCGTTTTACCATAAATATCGACAACAGGCTTGCCATCCAAGCCTACAAGAGTCACTGTGGCTTTTGGAATACCTGGCTCATTAGTATCTTGCTTGCCATCACCGTCAATATCGACCCACAAGCGACTACCTAAGCCGACTGAACGATAGAAACCGCAATCCACTGAATTATTCGTCAAACCAGCTTTGCCATCTAAGCTCATTAGTTTAAATGACAAGGTCTGGAAACCACCTTCAACCGCTTTACAGTTGCTATCCGCATTTGAAATATTATTATCAGGATCAGCACCACCCGGTGACAAGTGATAGCCTGCAGTTGGCTTGACATTGACGCTATAAGTGCCGGGAATCAGATTAGTAAATTGATATTTACCATCCGCACTAGTAGTGACACTACTCACAGCTTTGCCAGCAGCATCCGTCACCGCAGAAATACCATCCGCACCAGTCAGAGTGACTACAGCTCCGCTTAAACCTGACTCGTCGGCATCTTGCACACCATCAGCATTCTTATCTTCCCAAATGTAGTCACCCACACTCACGGTTGGATAGAAACCACAGTCAGCGGTTAAATTGCCATTGGTCGCATCGCCGTCAATCAATAAGTCTGGCTCAGTGCCTTCCGCTAAACTAAAGATGGCGGTCTTAGCTAAGCCACTCTTATCCAATAAACAGTTGCTATCGGAGTTATTAGTATCCTCATCGACATCCAAACCACCCAAGCTTAAGTAGAAACCTGCAGGTTGTTGTACCGTGATTTGATAATCGCCTGCTGGCAAATGGGTAAATTGATACTTACCGTCGTCCCCAGTGACTTGTGCTGGAACATCTTTGCCATCAAGGTCTTTAGCCACTGTGCCAGTCGCCGTTAGCAAGCTTACGGTGGCACCCGCTAAACCCAATTCATCTGTATCGCGAATTCCGTCCGCATCACCATCCATCCAAATCAAGTCACCGACATTGACTGAAGAAGGTGCAGATTTAGGCGGAATCACTCCAAAGTCGACCGTTAAGTTCGAACGATTGTCATCCGTACCAGCCCCATCTTCACCCGCTACCCCATTCGAAGTCGGCGACTCTTTAGTCGGTTCATCATCCCCTAAGGTGATTAAATTCGAACACAAGCCAGAGTTAAGTACATCGTTGCCATCGTCATTATTATCAATGTTTAAATTAGCATCGAGTTCATTGCCACCCGTACTGGCGGTGTAACCCAGCAATAAGGATTTGGCGGTGAAGTTATTAGCAGCCAAACAAATCTGGTAATCACCCTTAGCCAAACCGCTAAACAGATAATAACCATTCGCGGTGTTTGCTGTTTGCACGACCTTGCCAGTGCTATCACGCAACTCAACAATGACGCCATCCATCACCGCCGCTTCGCCCGTGTCGCGTTTGCCATTATTGGCATTCGCCGTCACACCCGCGCCATCATCTACCCAAACTTGGTTACCGAGGCTATACAGGGGTGTTTTAGACTGATAGAAACCGCAGTCCACCGTCATATTGCCGTTCGCATCGTCACCATCAGCGGTCGGCTCGGTGCCTGCCGCTAAGGTGACTGCTAAAGTTTGTGCGCCATTATTATTGGCTACACAGTTATTATCTTTATCATTGGCATCGGTATTAGCATCCGCACCACCGGAAGTCACCAAATAACCTGCTGGGGGAACGACTTTTACAATGTAATCACCCTCAGGCAGATTGGTGAACTTATACGCGCCGCTAGCATCAATAGTTTGAGCAGCTACGACGAGGCCATTCAGATCACGCGCAACTGTGCCATCTGCATTAATCAGCGTAACCACTGCACCAACTAAGCCATATTCGCCGGTTGATTGCAGTCCATCTTCATTGCCATCCAACCAAACAAAATTGCCCAAGCTCATCGCAGTCTTGATGGCTTTGGTAATGGTGAGTTTATAGTCCTCAACCTCGCCATCCGCCGCTTCACCGGTAATACCGTCATTACCTAAGCTTGAACAGCGGAAACGTGCATAAGTGTCGCCTTCCGTTGCAAAAGGAGCGACATCAATAGTTAATGTATTAGTACCTGCGGCTAACTGGACGTTAGCTAGTACATTTTCAGCAGGCCCTGACCAATTGCCGTCACGATTCCAGTCTAGCCAAGCATTTAATTTGCAAGCTGCACTGGCGACCACGTCAATTGAAGCTGTAGCTGAACCGATTTCTACCGCACCAATCGTTACCCCGTCTTCATCATCGGGATTGACGCAATTGCCATAAGTCACCGAACCATTCGAGGTATCATCTTTAGTGGCCTCACCGATTAAAGGCCCACCCGCAGCCATAAAGCCGGGGTCTTCATCCACACAGCTCCCTAAAAATACCCCTGTGCCTAATTGATGGCGTGCGCCATTGGTAGCAGTCAATGAAGGGTAAGAAGGATCGGGTGCATCACCATAGTCGAAGGGTACTAATAATTTAATACAAGACTCGTCGTCCTCAACAGGCGTCCCGCTATTACGGTTACCTGGAGTAGAGTCAATATCAGTACCATCTGCTTTAATGACTTGAGTACAGTTAGTAATGGTCTCACTCGCTTGAACGCTGGAGAGAACAGCCAGCAAGGTGAGCATTGATATGCTTAAAGGGAGCTTTGTTATTTTCATCATTAATGCCCTGGCACTTGTTGTAATTGATGTCTGTTAAAATTCTATTAGAAAAAATAAACTTTAAATCAAAATAAAAATGACCCCAAAAGGCCGAAACAGCAAAGCTGCTCGGCCTTGATTAGAGTGAGTAGCGCTTACTTAACTGTTGCAGTAATGACTAGCACTTTATTGGCGCCATTGTTTAATGCATCAACAGTCCAAACACCTGTCGCAGCATCAAACGCACCCGCAGAGTCATCGCTGACATAGACTAATGAGCTTGGTAATGCGTCAGCGACTTTCACGCCTGTTGCATTATCTGGACCTTTGTTAGTAACCGTTAAGGTGTACTTCACGGTGTCGCCACGACGTGCAGTTGCCTTATCCAACGTCTTAGTCAGCTCAAGGTCAACACTTGGCGCTACTGTAATCGTTGCAGTATCGTGGTCATCTTCGTCGCCGCCGGTATTGTCAACAACATCATCAATGATGCCCGTTTCATTCGCAGAGTTAGTATCTGCTGTTGAGTCGATATCAACTGCAGTTGCATTGGCATCGTCTTTAGCTGCACTAATTTCAGCCGCATTGACCAAACTACCCGCCGCTGCTGTGCTAGCTACAATCAACTTGATATCAACCGTTGTAGTACCACCTGCTACTAACAGATTGACGGTGGCAGTTGCAGTATTGCCTGTACCCGCAGTCCAAGTCGTATCGGCTGGATCTAAGGTCATACCTGCTGGGATATAATCAGTAATCGTAATCGCTTTAGCATCTACTGTACCTTGGTTCAGGACTTCAATGCTGTAGGTCACGGTATCGCCTGCTTTCACGGTGGTCGCTTGACCTGCTTTCAGTTTCTTAGTTAAGGCTAAGTCGAACTGTGGTTTAGCAACGAAGCTAACTTTGTAGTCTTCAACTTCACCATCGGTGGCAATACCCTTCGGACTAGAAGCAGTTAAAGTATCAGTACTTAAACGGCAGCGGGCAAAGCTTGAGCCTTTGGTATCAGCTGCAGCTGTTGCGGGAACTTGTGGCATGACTACCGTTAAAGGTGTCGTGCCATCAGTGCCTGTTGGTACAGCGACAGCGCCTGACTCTGAACCATCCGTGGCGAACTGACCATTACCGTTATAGTCGATCCAGCAAACCAAGGTACCCGCTTTACCGGTCGTATTAGTCGCAGTCACACTTAAACTTAACGCTTGACCGTCAGTTAAGGCTGGAATATTCACACCATCCTCATCCGTCCCATCTAAAGCAGCCGTCGCATCTGGCTGACCATCCGCTTCATCATCAATATTGGCACCCAGTTTCAAACCGGGAATGATTTCGTGCTGAGCACCGCTGCTAGCGGCTAAAGTGCCATAACTATCAGGCGCATCACCTAAGTCATAAACAGATTGCACGGTTAAAGCGACGCAAGCCTCATCGTCTTCTTTAGCGTCACCAACTGCGACTGGATTACTCCAAACGGCATTATTGACCGTAGAATCAGAATCGCCTTCAGTCATCGCACTGACTTGCGCACAGTTGACGATAGAAGCATTAGCTGCCCATGCTGAGTCTGCTGCCGCTAAAACTCCCACTGCGCAAAAGGTCAGTAATAAGCGTTTAGATGGTTTTATTGTTTTCATAAGTCTCATACCCTTTTTGTTATTAGCTTCCTAAGCCCATTCATTTTTATTTAATAGTTACTGTAATCATTAATTGCTTGCTACTCGTTCCAGCCACATCCCCTAAAGTCCAAATCCCGGTACTTGCATCATAAGCTCCGTCACCACTGTGACTGACATACGCTGTTTGGCTAGGCAATAGATCATTAACTGCCACCCCCGTAGCAGCTGTAGTCGATTCATTGGTCAGCGTTAAACTATAGCTAATACTGTCACCACGTTTGGCCGTGGCCTTATCAACCACCTTCACTAATTTAAGATCCGGCAGTGGGTTTGGCTGAGTGCTATAACCAAAATCCAAACTATGATTATTTTCACCGGCTTTACCAACGGTGAAGCTAATCACTCCAGCAGAGTCTGCATCCGAATCCCGAATATCTGTCACGGCATTATTATCCATGGCCCCCTCTTGATTTTGGGCAGTGACACTTAAGCCGCTCAAGGCAGTTTGGCTGGCAACAATACTGATAGAGCAATTCGCGCCCGTTTGCATAAAGCTGGCATTGCTCGCGTTTGAGAATAAATAGACGCCGCCATTAGCCGTCTGAGTCGTAGCAGTATTGCTGCCACAACTGAGCACCACATCGACATTATCGATGCCTAACTCATCAGCATCTTGGATACCATCTGCGTCGGTGTCCTTCCAAACACGATTACCGACTTCAACCGGTGATGCGGCTGAGATAATTTCAATATCCCCTACCCCGGCTGTTTTAGCCATGTTGGGAGGCGGACCCCCAGCAATAACACTGGTATAAATAAAGTAGCGATGTACATCCGCGCCAGTTTCATTATTCAGCCAATAAATGCCGCTTTGATCAGTCGACTTAGGATCAATACCGGTACTCATCAGTAGATTCGAGCCAGCGATGAAGGCTAAACCACCCGCAGCAGCCTCATTGAAATTAGCATTCGTGCCGGAAACAGGCCCATGCTCACCCCAGTAATACTCATCATGCGTTTTCACTGTACTAGGAATAACCGTGCTACAACCCGCTACACCATCTTGAAGGTAACTACTGCCATTTTTGCAGAACCGTAAGATATCGCCTTGGGAGGTAAAAGAATTCTGGGTGGTATCAGCACAATCCAAGGAATTGTAGTTAGCAGGCCCTATCATTAAACCGAACCGATCAGTGATCCCCAGCATTAGCGAGCCATCAATATCAAATTCAATAGCGCTCAATACGGGCGATTGCCGAAGCTCATCAGAGCGCCAAGCAGCCCAAGCAGTCCCTGAAGTATTTCTATCGGCTGTGAAATTAAATTTATGTTCCACTGCAAACCCAGCCACGGCATTATTTGGGTCAAAGCGTAAAACATAACCTGCTAAATCAGCCGCCAAACCGGTAGACGCATCACAAACTGCTCCCACATAGACTTGGCCTTGACGATACTTCACCGCCCAAGGACGTAATTCACCATTGGTGCAAGCAAAGCCTGTTGGTAAAGCAATCGCATAACCACCCAACACATCCGCGGCCTTAGGCGTGGTTGTTGGATTCACATTTTGCAGCGCATAGAGCTTGCGATCAGCCATATTGACCAACCATAAACGCTCATGCTCGTTATCCATGCTCAAACCGCCGATACCGCTCACCGCCGTTTGTTTAGCCGCTAAAATGTCATGCGCAGGTAAAATGACGTCGGTTGCTACACTATTGCAGCTGCTGCCATCGCGCGGATCTGCACCTGTAGGAATGCCCAAGCTTGCTAGATCAATATAATTCAATGAGCCGGTAGCAGCAGTGCTAGCTGAGCTCATATCAACTTTATAAATGCCACCCGTACCCAAAGGCCCTAAACCTGCAAAGCGCCGAATCACTGCTGAGGTATATAAAGTCTGTTGGCTGCGTTGTAAGGCTACTCCCCAAGTCGCACCGATCTGCCCTGCAGTCGCTTTAGTAATTGGCGCAGGGGTTTGCGTGGAACCATCAGGGCTAGTCGCTGAAAAGGGGACTACTACAAGGCCTGCTTTACTACTGGTGCCAGTAGCGTTGTAAGCTCCATTGATAAATTGTGGAATGGCTAAATAAGGATCAGCACTGGAGGTATATTCAGCAGGATTCGCTAAGGCAAAGTTGACATTGCTCGCACCATCTTTCACAAACTGGACAGAAGAGCCACCTGCCACACTGGAATACAACCAAGGGCTAGACCACGAAAATTCCACCCGATAATCAGCAGCCGCACTCAAACCGGTTAACGTATAAGAGCCATCTGCTCCCGAGCTAGCGGTTGCACCGACTTGCGTACCCGCCGCATTGAAGGCTTTAATCGAAACGCCCGCCAAACCGATTTCATTAAAGCTGGTACTGCTATCGAATACACCATTGCTATTAAAGTCGCGAAAAACCTTGCCACTAATATCTGCATGCGCGCTGGGAAGCAGTGCTAAATAAGCACCTAGTAAACCCCAGGATCTAGGTGAAAAAATCCAATGCATGCCCAAGCCCTTATAATTAATTTTTTTTATAGTTTAACTTGCAATAAGCGATCTGAATCTTAATATCTATTAATTTAGTTAATTTGCACAGTAATATTTAATGCTTTAGTTCCGGCCGCAGGAACTTCGCCCACCAGCCAAATCCCAGTTGCTGCATCGTAAACCTCACTACCATACACAGTTGCCCCATCGTCACTCATATAAGTCAGACCAGTAGGCAATAAATCTGTTATCTGCACATTGCTAGCATTAGTGGTGCTCGTATTGCTCACAGTGAGGGTATAAATCACTTGCTCACCGCGCTTAGCGCTGGTGTTACTCAAGGATTTAGTTAGCGCCAGATCAGTTAAGGGCGCAATTTTGAAACCAAAATCCAAGCTATGATTGTTTTCACCGCTATTACCGACCACAAAGCTAATCTCAGCAGCACCTGCTTGATTAGCCGCATCCGAATCACGCAAATCGGTATGGGGATGATTGTCGGTGAAACTGTCAGCATTTTGCAGGGTTGGCACATAGCCGTTGAGCGGCAGTTGATTCGCTGCAATTTGCAAACGGCAGCTCTCTCCCTCATCCATAAAATCAGCGTTACTCGCACTGGAGAACAGATAGCTGCCCCCATTACTGGTCGTAGCGATTACAGTTTGCTTAGTATCTTGACTGCATTGCAATTGAACTTCTACACCATCCACACCCGCTTCATCAGGGTCTTGAATACCATTAGCGTCGGTATCGAGCCAAACCCGATTACCAATTTCAATGGGTGCTGCCTCGGTCAATAGCTCTAAATCACCTACCCCAGCACTCTTGCCAAAACGCCCTTGTCCCAAAGGTGAATAAGCCGTGGTATGCCAACGCAGAATCCCGCCATTGTCTAAGCTAAATGCCGTAAAGCCTTGGGTATAAATGAAGCGATCATCGGCTAAAGGAGCACTGGGATCATGTGGATCGACCACCACACTCACCAATTCGCCTGAGCCTTTTAATACAACCAGACCACCTAAAGCACTCTCTGGATTGGAATCAGCAGAGTGATCATTAAAGAACTCACCATTCCCGCCCGGCCCTACCGAATTGGCTATAAAGGCACTGGAGGGGCAATCGGCAGTCCCTTCAATGCTATAACCTGAAGCTGTTTTGCAAATTTTTAAAAGATCACCCAGAGCCACTCCACGATAATTACCTGTCGATTGAGTCATGGGCGGTGGCTGATCATGCCCTTGTTGCAGACCGAAGATATCCATCACTTCGGTATAGATATTGCCCTTTTCATCAAAATCGATATCCGACAAAACACCTTGCGGATAATTGACATGCATCTCGCTGCCATACATCGCGTCGAGTTGTGCTGTCAAGCTGGGCAATAGCCAAGGTTTAAACAAGCCGTAATAGTTTAGATCGCGGTTATACTTCAAACTAAAATCATAAACGGACGTTAAACCTGCACCCACATTAGCTGGGTCAAAGCTTTTAATATAAACCTGTAAATCATCAGTGCTTTGGCTAATGGAAGCATCACAACTTAAGCCTAGATAGCCGAGCCCACGATTAAACCCCAAAGCCCAAGGGCGCAATTCACCGCCATTACAAGTCGGTGCTCCGCTTAAGTTCGCTAAAAGATATTGATTCACCGTACCCGGCAAAGCGCTAGGGACATCACTACTGACATCAACACTAACCAAGGCTTTTTGATAGGTATTGATTAACCAAAGCGTGTTGCTATTGGGCTGAAGATCAGCATCACCGAAACCTACTCGCCCTACCTTGAAGAAAGCGTCTAAATCCACACTGGGCAATGTACGATCATCTTGCAGAACATAATCGCTCGCCACGCCTGTATTGCCCGCAGCAGTCGCGCAAGTGGTATCCCGGCAGACCGAACCTAAATCAATAGCTGCGCCACCATTAGCAGGTGCTTTACCTTGCAAATCAAACTTGCCGACTAAAGAGCCGGGTAAGTTTTTCTGATCGAAGATATACACATAGCCCAAACCATCACGCAAACCCACATGACGCCTTAAGGCTGTAGCACCAAAAATACGTTTTTTATTCCGCTGCCAAGCCATCCCCCACAAACTGCCGACTTCGCTAATAGCCGCAATCGAAGTGCCCTGATAAGAGGCATTCGCATTATAGAGATAAGAACTAACCGCCGCGTCTGTATACGACTCGCCACTGCCAGCGATGTAACTCGGTAATAGCAAGGGCGGTAAGGTTTGTGAATAATCTTCTGGATACTGCAGGCCTAAATCCGCTTTGCAATTGGCGCTACTAATAAATTGCACAGAAGAATTAGATTCAGCCCCGACCGGACCACTATAGAGGTGATTACTGGCTTGATATTCAACACGGACTGGAAAGCTTGGTGCAGCTACTACCCACTGCCCACTGCTATCAGTCGTAGTAGCCTGCACTGCACCCGTACTGTCAGTCACTTTAACCGCAATCCCTGCTAAACCAAGCTCATTATCGGTTTGGCGTGTACCGTAAACATTGGCATCTTCACCACTACTAGACAGCTTAATCGGCAACTCCAAATAGGCAGTACCCCCCACATCTGCTGTACCACAAGCGGCATAGCTAAGCGCTGGAGTTGAGAAAAGTATGGCGCTAATGAGCCACTTTAAGCCTGATTTTTGCCCTATAACATTCGTAGTCAATGTCACATTGAATCCCGATCGGTTCTCGTTATTGTTATTTGCACCCTCAACAGCCTTTGTGGGTGCTAAGCGCTATTTATAACCCAAAATAGCGCAGCCAGAAATTTCAAACTACTGTACTTGCACAGTGATTTTCAGCGTTTTGGTCGCGCCTGCCGCCAGCGAATCCACTGTCCAAACACCAGTTGTTTCATCAAAGACATCGGCACCCTGTTGAGCTGGCCCATCATCACTTACATAAGTGACTCCAGCGGGTAATTGGTCAGCAATTTTTACATTAGTAGCCACGGTGGTAGCGCTCTGATTCGTCACTGTTAAGGTATAAACTGCCTCCTCGCCACGCTTAGCTTGTGCGGGTGCTACGGTTTTAGTCAAAGCCAAATCGGTTAGTAGCGGCTCACGATAACCAAAATCCAAACTGTGATTATTTTCGCCTGCATTCCCAGCTTTAAAACTAATTTCATCGAAGTTAGCCGTAGTGCTAGCATCCGAATCACGTAAATCAGTCAGCGCATTGTGGGTGCTATCACCATCGGCATTGGCAGTGGTTAAGGTCTTAGCAGTTAAAGCCGCTTGAGTATTATCAACGCGTAAAACGCAGTCCTCTTCGGCTTGCATGAAACTGGCATTGCCACCGCTGGTATTAACAAAAATGAATTGCCCACTGGTATTCGTCACAGCAGAGGCCGTATCCGCTCCACAAGCTAAGCTAACACTGACACCTGCTAAGCCTGGTTCATCAGCATCTTGAATACCGTCCTTATCGGTATCTGACCAAACACGGTCACCCACTTCAATCGGCGCAGGTGCAGAGAGAATTTCTAAATCACCTAAACCTGCCACTTTGCCAAATGGATTACCGGCAGCCTCGACATCAGTACCTTGAGTAATACCGTAATAGCGTAAGGGGATGCCGCTTTTAGCGGTCGTTGTCGTCGCATCGACGGTTGAATAAGTACGAATGCCTTGAATCGAATTACCAATATTGGCTGGGGTAATAATTTCCTTAGTACCCGCGATCACCGCCAGCGCGCCCATGTCATTCTCAGGATGCTCGCCACCACTGGTGGTAAAGTCATCAATGAATTCATACGGTGCAGGCTGAGTACTCGCCAGCATCGTGTAAGTTCCATCGGTATTAGGCAGGCCTACTTGAGTATCGCCATATTCATAGGAAGGTTGGCCAGCATCATTGAAGGCAGCGCGCATATCAGCAGAACGATTTCTAATCCCTAAATACAGTTTACCGAATTCATCAAACTCAATATCCATCGCCCACGGCTGCGGATAAATGTAGCGATTCGGATCATTAGTCGTTCCTAAAACGCCATCTAAAGTGGCCGTATTAGTCCACGCTTTCCACTGCTGATTGAAAGCGCCGTTATCTCGCTCAGGTGCAACCATGCTGGCAACTTGAGTGAAGGGCGAGCTAGCACCTTGCGGGAATTTATACACAAAAAACTTTAAATCAGCCGCCAGTTGAGAGGTTTCAGCGGTACAAGTAACCGTGACATAAACCTCATTCCGATAGGTTTTTACACCGCCCGGAACCCACTCATCATTGCTGCATAAACCACTGGTCACACTGCTTGGAAAACTGATGGGTGTCGCTGTGCCTGCAGCTAAGCTGGAACCTGAACCACTGACTGGGATAGCATAGATTTTTTTATCCAATAAATTAATCGCGTACAGAGTTTTGCCATCGGTAGACAGGTCAATATCCCCCCAACCGGCCTTAGCTGCTTGATTACCTGCTGCTGTATCGCCAGTTGGTGTGCCTAAATCCGAGCTGGAATAATCGTGAACATCATTACCTGTATTAGCTGTAAAGAAGGGGGCAACTGTATTGGGATTAGTGCTACGGTCAATCTTATAGATTGTGCCTAGCTTGCTACTGCTTGTACCACCCGGAAAACCCGTAAAGCGCTTCATGAAGGCAGCGGCTAATAATTGATTGGAGTTCCGATGATAAGCTAAACCATAAATAGGTCCAATTTGATCTAGCGTGGCATTAATGATTTTAGAGCGCCCTGCTACTGTAGGGGCAACTGCATTGCCCGTACCTGCGCTATTGGGTGCAGCAGAAATTGCAATATCGGTCACTTCATCTTGTAAACTACCCGAAGCAGTGACTGCAAAATCGCGCCCAGCAGCGCCAGACCGATAGGCGAATTCCAAAACCCCAGGCTTACCCGTCACATTGGCGCTAGTAGGCTCACCCACTAAAAAGTTACTGGTCGCAATTTGCGGATTGTCTTGGCTGTATTCGTCGGGGGAACTTAAGGCTAAATTGACAGAGCTAGCACCATCCTTCACAAATTGAGTGTTAGAGCCACCTGTCGCCGTACCCGGCTTGAGCCAAGTTTCCGCCCAAGTAAACTCTAAGCGATAATTTGCACCTGCTGTTAAACCTATAAGGTTATAAGCACCTGAACTATTAGAAGTAGCAGTAGTTGCCACAGCGCCTGTGTTGTCAAAGGCCTTAACAGTTACACCCGCAACGCCTAGCTCAGCAAAGCTAGCGCTACTATCGAAAGCACCATTTGCATTGAAATCGCGGAAAACACTACCACTGATATCCGCCTGAACAACAGAACTCAAACTCAAGCAAACACCCAAAGCACCGTAGTGCCATTTGTTCAATACGGTAGTGCCCAACATGCCAAGCCCCTATTATTTTTATAGTTGGTCTATCATATATAAAAATAATTAATATCTAATTAACCTTGGCAAAAACTTTGCAGTTCGTGACCAGTTTTTTAAACAGCTAGCGGTTTTCAAATTCGCTGGTTTGAAACAGCCAAGCGTCCTGCGCCACTTGGTAGCTAAAATTATAATTGCGCCGCTTTAGATTATTTTCCGCCAATAAGCGATAACCAAATTCCAGCTCTTTGACTTGCAAAGCATAGGCTTGATTAGTTTTAGCAAAGACGAAACGACGCACGCTGGTGGTATTACCATTCGGCAAGGCGGCTAAGGCAAACTCATGACGCGGTTGATTCACAAACTGACCTTGCGCATCTAAGGGTAGAGAATACACATCTGAGGAACGTGCCGACCCAAAATACAAACGTTTATGTGGGACACCATTGAAGACGCCTACCCCAATCGCATCCACTTGCTCAATCTGGTCGGTCACTTTAGCGGTCGCCACATCGACTTGATAGAGCCTGCCCTGCACTTGTTGAGCGCTAGAACCGGCTAATGAACTGACATACAGGCTGTTGGTGTCGCAATCATAAAATAGCCCCATCACTCCAAACGGATTAGCGGCTGAGGGCTTAGCGGCTGGTGGCAGCTCTAACCAAAGCTTCATTTCACCGGTTTGGCTATCTACTTGATAAATGCGATTTTGTAACTCGGGCGGGTTCTCCGCCAAACTGACTTCGGGGGTAGGCGCTACATAAATATTGCCTTGTCTATCACGAGTGGTCGCTCCCACATGCCCTGCATCATCCCAAGAGGGATGCTGCCAAGCTTTTCCAGTTTGCGGCTCTAATAAACGCAGTCCTATATAGCCTTGCTGCTGAGTATCAATCGCTACTTGTGTGCCCAAGCCGGTATTTTTAATAAATGCTGGCATAGCACGGCAGCTATCGACAAGGCCGGGGGTGAACTTCCCCATATCGGGTTCAGAACAGGAGGCTAATAACAAAATTGTTATGAGCCATCCAGTTAATCTGTACAGAGTATTTTTTTTACTAAGCACGCTTGCTCACAACCATTAATCCACCTTTACTGTAATTTTCAGGGTCACGGTTTGTCCGACTGATAGATTACCCACATCCCAAATACCGCTTGCGGTGTCATAGCCGCCTTGTTGTGCGACAGGTGCAATCGCTGTATCGAGGCTCACGCCTGCTGGCAATGCTTCCGTGACTTTGATAGCAGTCGCATCACTTGGCCCTTTATTAGTCACCGCCAACTCATAAACAAGGCTATCACCACGCTTGGCCGTAGACTTATCCAGTGTTTTGCTGAGTTCGATATCAACCAACTTAGGCAAAGTACATTGCTCATCAGGGAACACATAATTGCTAGGCACTATCAAATCTTGCCTGCCAGTATCTGTTAGATTATGAAGCCAGTAGACTTCGGTCAGCGCATATTGAGTTTGACCATTCGTACCTGCCGTTCTGTCCAGAATTAACTGCCCTAAGGTTTTCATGGCAGCCTTCTGTGTCGACGCCCAAGCCGTGTCGTTGATTGACTGCTCGACCTTAGTGAAATCTTCATTCCAGTCAGTGTAATACCAAACCAGCGATTGCAGGAGGCTATCCAAGTTTTGGGTCGAGCTACCAAACTCTGCATTGATAGTAGCCAATACCTCAGTATCGCCCAAGGCAGTAAACAGGCGTTTCAAATAATCCACGCGGACAGCGCTTAAGCTTTGACGATCAGCGCTAGTCACTTTCAATAAATCGCCTTCAGCCGGATCAGCGTCAGGCTTTTCTAGGCAGAACCCGACTAGGTTCAAATCGCCAGCTTTTACATTATGCGCACTAGGATGATGCCACGGGCTAGAACCATAAACGGGTATTTGTGCTTGGATACCAATCGGTAAAATAGGCGCCGTACACTGAGCATGGAAGATGCCTATATCCTGCGTGAAATCATTGGCAGCTAAATTGATATCTTTAATCAGGTATTGGCTAACCGTACTAGTCGCGACCGCATCAGAATCAACCGCATCTGCACCTGTATTAGCAGGGCTTAATGACCAACCAGCAGGTGTATTAAACTGTAAGCAATAAGCACCCGCAGCCAAACCCTTAAACTCATACCAGCCCGTTTGAGAGCTAGTGGCAGTGGCAACTGAGGAACCGGTGCAACTAGCATTGGCATACAGCAAAACCTCGACCTGCCCGACACCGGCTTCATTCGCAGTTTGGATCCCATCCATATTCAGGTCGTACCAAACATAGTTACCGAGGCTCAGATTCGATTTGAAACCAAAATCGAAACCTTGATTGTCTTGACCGGTACTATCTGCCGTAAAATTAACGATAACACTACTGCCATCCAAGGTACCGTCGCTATCACTTATATCCGTGGCACGATCATTACTAGTATTAGCTTCAACGTTAGCTGTCGTCAGGAGATAAGCAGCTAATTCAGCTTGGCTGGGATCAATACTGAGCGTACAAGCCTGCCCCGGTGTCAAAACGCTGGCTGCATTGCCACCCGGCAAACCGCTAAACTGATAGAGACCTGCTTCATTGGCAGTTGTTGAAGCTAGATCAGCAAGCGTTGTAGTGGTGACTGAGGCGGTGCCACAAGTTAGCTTAACTTCGACACCACTAATGCCCTGCTCACCCGTATCTTGCAAGCCGTTCTGATTGGTGTCTAACCAAACACGATCACCAATCGTACTGGGTACAATAGTTACACTCGCATCATTGGAAATCACTTGCAGGGATAGCTCAGGAACGCGTCCGCCGAAATTATTTGTATAGATATCGCCAGTTGACGCTTCAGTCACTTTACCGCTTTCATCTAAGCTTGGCACACCACCGATATTGCCGACTGGCGAAAGTTGGATACGTACCGATTTACCGCCACTTGCACCGGTTAAAGCAGGCGTAGTAAAGCGTAAACCGGTAATCGAATCAGGCGTCAAAGCACCACAGACTAAGGGAGCTAGGCTGGTACAAGGCGTCCAAGTGGTGGCTCCTGTACCAGTAGCGCTGCCGCCTGCAAACTTATTATTATTGTTTACATACATCAAATAGCAGAGGTCGCCCTTAACAGGTACATAAGCTGCAGCTTGATTACTTTCATGGCAAGCATCTTGTTGGATGCTGTTGTGCGCTGCATTGGTCGCGGAGAAGATTTCATTATGCGCAGCAGTAATCTTAGTCACTGAGTAAATGCCGCTAAACTTACTACTCGGACGGCGAGTGCTGGCTAAACCGCTCGAAGCTTGCCCGCTGCCGTCGTTGTGATAAGGCAGGATATCGATAAAATCACCACTGCTATAATCTTCAGCGCCAAGATTGGTGTAAATTAGCTCAAACTCGAATGGCTCATTCATGCCGTGGATCGGGTAATCCACTGTTTTGAATACATCGAGTCCGCTACTGGCGAGGATATTGAGCTGATATTTAGCATTCACTGGATCACTTGCGGTGTCTGCATCCTCACTATCAGCACCAATATCCGAGGTCAAAGTAGCTGTATTGATAAAGGTTCCGCTTGTCAGTTTTGGATCAACTACTACTTCATAGCGAATCAGTGGTAATTGGTCGCCCGTATTGACACTGTCAAAGACCCAATTAATCGAGCGTAGATTAGTATTTGCCGCTGAACTGATAGTTACTGCTGGGTTCGCTGCATCATAAGCGCTACGTGTTAGCCAAGTAGTCCCACCATCCACTGAGAAACGTTCAGACCCTAGCAGGTAATCGGTTCCCACTGGCAAGCTATCGACTAGTCCGGCAGTGGTAATCGCTGGATTCCAGCTACCCAACACTTGTGGTTTGAGAATAAACTGCACATGATCATTGCTACGTACCACTTTGAGGCCACGCGGCTCGGTATATTTTTCTAAGCCAATCGAGGATGGGACGAGAATAACCCGATCAGCGTCACGATCAGAAAACGAGAAACTCACATCATCAGGATTAATCGAGACCGCACTAATATTTTTCCATGCCCCCCAACCAGGATTGGGCGCATTATCAATCCGCGAAGTCATATAGTTGGGTAAATAAGTGACTCCAGTGGTGGCATTCGTGTAACCCGTTGCAGTGGGCTTAATCTTCAACAAATGATTAGTAGCGAAAGCCATACGTGTCGAAGCGGGATCAAGGCTAAGCAAATAAGCCTTATCAATCACCGCTTGCATGCGCAATTTTGTGACCTTGGCTGCCCCACCTAATAGCTTAGGGTCGGTGACCCAATCATTCGGTGTGTCTGGTAATTGACTGATTTGATTCACGCCATCTAAGACAAACTTGCCATCAGCATTGACGTCATCATCACAAGTATCGTCGCGCTGGGCTAAAAGCCCGACATGCTGCTCGTCAGAATACAAGTAACTAACAAGTCCCTGCTTATCATCGGCAAAAATGGACTGGGTCGGGCCATAACTGACGACATTAGGGTTATAGGCCATATTATTGTTCCAGCTATAGGTCATATCATTGCGATTAGGCGCTGATAAGCCCACATACTCAAATTGAGTCGTATCAATTTTTTCACAGAGCTGTGATTTTGCACCATCAACAAAACGATAATCCCAAATATTCAATAGAAAGGGGATGGTCGCACCTAACGCATATTCGCGTGTGCCGGTTTTATTGGGCACCCAAGTCCCATCAAAGCCTTTTGAAGCCGTCCAACTCCCTGGCCCTGCATAGTTTAATGGGTAAGGGACATAATCAGGGAAGGGTTCACCAGTGCCATTATAATTAAGCAAATTATTGCCAGCGGCATCTTCTGTAGACACAGGGTTAAAACCGAGCACTGATGGGTCAGAACCACTCGTGTCATAAACCCCGACTGAGTTCACGGTGAAAGAGGTACAAGGATAAGGAGGGCAACCTTGGTGAGTAGCAATATCGGTCGGCTCGCTATACCAAATATTGATGCGTAATTCGACTAAGTTAGAATCATTGTCAGGGTCGCGTACATCAATATTTTGTAAATCGATAGCGATATTGGGATCATTAATCCCATCAGCCACAAACTGTGGGCCGGTTTGATCAAGAATATGATTGATTTGCGTACAACTGACACTGGCATTAGGTCCATGATTACCTACTAATTCGCAGGCTGGTTTTTTCGGATCCCAAGTATATAAAACTGCCCCTGTAGACACAGTGATAGGTACACCGGAACTTGAAGTGACCGTTTTACTATTATTGTTATTGTCATCAGTGTAGTGATCAAGTAATTGGTAATCCTGCTCAAAATCTCCAGCTGCTTCATTAGGCGCATTAGCAAGCATCGAACCTTTTTCGTATTTGACTTTAATCACATACTCAACAACAGAGCCTTTGGTTGTACCGTCCGCGCCTTTGTGGGCAGGCGCAATATAGAGTGGTTTACCTGTCACTGGATCAAGAGCTGTGACCTGTAATTCTTTAACCGTATTGACGCGAAAATTGGCAGTGACGGTCACATCGGTAGGGCCATCAGTGGCCGTATTAGAAATACCATCCGCTTGTGAGGCCACGGTTGCACTGACATGATGATCATTCAGGGTAATCTCTTGACCATCATAGGAGGCCGCAATAGCACGTGCGGTGGGGTAGATAGCGCGAGTGGTTCCCTCAATAGCAGGGCCTAAATTACAGAAAAGCGTACGCTTATCAGCAGAAATACTGGATATGGGATTAACTTCGTTGGGGTCTGTTTTGCATCCGGTTGGGACTTTAATCCAAGCCTGCTTTTTATCCAACTGAACCGTGGTCGTTAAACTCTGCACATCATTATCATTCACCGAAACTTCGACTAGGTAAGTAATAGAGTCCTGTAAACGAACAATTTGATTATCTTCGCTCTCGTCATAGCCTGCAGTCGATAGATCACCATTCCAGGTTTTACTATCAAACGGCTCAGAGCCAGTTTTAGCAACAGAAATATTAGTATTAACCACCGGCACAGCATTATTACTGCCCGCGGCCATTGCTGGTTGAGTGAGAGAAAATGAGAGATTCAGACTACCGATGAAGCAGCTGGCCCAAAACAGCGAGCGCAACCGCGAAGGCTTGCCAACAGCATTTTTGCATTTCATTATTATTTAGCCCGTTTTTCTTGTTGCCCTGATTTAACAAGACTAGCCAATTTTTATTGTAAGAACATTTTTCAGCCATAGTGCAAATATCCAGCTTGCACGAGCCTGAATAATTAATAACTTAGCTTAATAGTTTTATTGCGTTTTTATCGGTATAAACATCGGCCCAGACCAGCAAGGCCACACCTCAATCTGTTGCACACCGTCCTTCACGCGCGTATCTGCCCAACAATATTCACTACCCGGATTGCCCTCATTTTTAATTTGCGGCACATACCAGAGCACTAAATCTTTATCTTGCAAAGCCTCTGCTGGCTCAATGAACTGCTCTGGCCCTTGCTTATAATCTACGTTACAGCAAGAACCTAAAGTGACAGTATCTTGCTCACCCTCTTCTGGCTTACGCACGCTTACATAACTAAAAGCATGATCGCCCCGACCAGCATCATTGAATTGCCCGCGCCCTGGTTCGAGGTAATAGCCGTTGCCATCTTTACCCGTAAAACGATACTGATAACCTTCATTAGTCAATTGCACCTGATCTTGCAAGCGCCACTGCTCGTTTTGAATATTTGCCCACGAATTATCTTTCCATTCGGCTACCGTATCCAAACCGTCTTGGCCTGCATCCAAATCAATGCGCACCACTGGCCGATAAGTCCCATCCGTTCCACAACCCCGCCCAAAATCAGCCTGCGCTACCCGAAAGCGCCCATCTTTATAAAATTCAAAGCGCTGTACATAGCGATAATTACAGGGCGTCGGCCACGGTGGTTGGCGAAAATCTTGAATCACTGCAAAACCGATTGCTTCGCCATTTTGCAAGATAGGCTCGGTCTTAGGGCCATCATAAGCAATCACCACGGCTGAGCTAAACAAGGGACAGCCAATCGCATCGCTATACCCAAAACCTTCCCGCGAGGAATAACTCACATGCCAATCCAATAATTTCGCATTTTTCAGAACCGGTTTATCTTGATAGCGCACATTACTCAGTTGCAAACCATCAGAGCCAGTAATCACATAATCCATACTCCAAGGATCTTGCTTGAGCTGATTCACTTGCTCGCAATATTTATGGAAGGTGGCTTCGTTTTCTAAGCTGCGCTCAGTCACCACAGCGGTTGGCCCGCTAGCACCTAATTCAGTCCAGCGCGTACCAATCAGTTTGCCTTCGGTCAAATCGACAATCGCCCATAAAGCATCCTGCTCAAACACATAAGTTGGTGCGACACATAAATGATGTGAACGCTCACACATAGAATCATTCAGCGCGGTTTTAAACTCAGCTTTACCCGCTTTAACTTTGCCTGCTTGATCAGCCAATACTGCTTTCACTTCAGGTGATGCATCAGCGATTTCTTTAGCCAGCTCAATTAAATGCTGAGGCAAATCAGGTTGTGAATAGTGTTGGCGACTTGCTGCCAATACCGCTTGTTTGGAAATATCGACGAAGGCCAAAGTCGAGCTATTGTCAAAGTGACTATAAATTTCTACTCGATAGCATTGAGTCTGCGCACATGCGCCTGCATTGCCCTTAAAATCAGCCGGTAACGCTTTGCGTACTGACATGACCTCATTACGCAAAGCAGCCCCTGATTTAGGATCACGTAAAAACTTTTGTACTTCAGGATGAGCCACCGCTAATTGCTGTGCTTGTTGAGCGCTGCTGGCGGTGAGCTGTTGTTGATTTAATAACAAGACGGGCGGATTAGCCTGCAAAGCTAAAGCTACGCGCTGCTGATAATCTTGTAACGCTGTTAAAACAGGCGTATTTGAACTGCCCTGTGCAAGTTGAGCGGAGCCTTGATGTTTATCGGTCGAATTGGGTAATTGCAGTGTTTTTTGTTGATCATTACAAGCAACCATGCTGAAACCCAGCAGCACAGCGACTAGCCCCCTAGCCCAAGAAATCATAGTAGCCCCTTTATTATCTAGGGCTGATTATATCGGCTAGTGTAGGCTTAATAAACTAACAGTTAATGGCTCACTTGATCGTGATGGGCGTCGGTGAAACCCGCCATTAAATGCAAATGCATATGAAAGATCACTTGACCGCCTTTCTCGCCACAATTCATCAGCACTCGGTAGCCATCCCCATAGCCCGCATCGGCTGCGATTTTCTTGGCAGCCAGAAATAAACGCCCGACTAATGCAGCATCACCGTCTTCCAAATCATTGATGGTCGCGATGTGCTTGCGCGGGACAATTAAGACATGTAGAGGAGCTTTGGGGTAAATATCGTGAAAAGCAATGACATACTCATCTTCGTAAACTTTATTAGAAGGGATTTCCCCATCACGAATTCGGCAAAATAAACAAGCAGTCATTAATATTTTCTCCGTCCTTCAAAAGCATGCGATAGAGTACCACTATCGACATATTCAAGTTCACTACCCATCGGTACACCATGCGCAATACGGCTAGTAGCAATTTTACGTTTAGCCGCTAACTCGCTAATATAATGAGCAGTCACTTCGCCTTCAACGGTAGGGTTAGTCGCTAGAATCAACTCCTGCACACTGCCTTCGTCCATACGCTGCTCCAGAATATCTAAGCCGATATCTTCAGGGCCAATCCCATCTAAAGGCGACAACCTGCCGCCCAAGACGAAATAATAGCCACGATAAGCCGTTGCTTGCTCAATCGCCACCACATCTGACGGATGCTCAACCACACATAACAAGTTAGCGTCACGTGCAGGATTACTACACAGACGACAGGTTGTTTGCTCGGTTAAAGTCCGACAGCGCTCGCAATGTTGAATATGTTGCATAGCTGCCGTCATGATGCTAGCTAAGCGCTCACCACCTTGACGATCATGCTCTAAAAGATGAAAGGCCATGCGTTGAGCCGTACGTGCCCCTACTCCGGGCAAGCAGCGTAAGGCATCAACTAACTCTCTTAACAAAGAAGATTCGGACATTCAGCTTCCTAGGCAAGTAGCCAACAAGTTAGAAGGGTAATTTAAAGCCAGCTGGCAATTGCATGCCTGCCGTAGCATCAGTCATCCGATCACGCGTCGCAACTTCTAAGCGTTGTACCGCATCATTGAAAGCCGCAGTGATCAAATCTTCTAACATATCTTTATCATCGGCAAATAAAGAAGGGTCGATTGTAATCCGCTTACAAGCATGATTACCTGCCAACACAATTGACACCAAACCGCCACCAGATTGGCCCGTTACTTCCATTAATGCAATTTCCTGTTGAGCGCGTTGCATGTTTTCTTGCATTTTTTGCGCTTGCTTCATCAAATTGCCTAAACCACCTTTCATCATAACTTTATCCTCATTTCTTTGATTAATTGGATAGTATTTTACTCTATTTTTGCTCGTGCGTATGTGGGCGGATCGAACCTGATACCACACTTGCTCCAAAACGTTCTTTTAATTGTAGTACGATTGGATCTTGTTCAATCGCTTGCTCAGCTTCTACTTGCCGCTCTTTAGTGACCCGCAAACGTCGCTTTTCAGGGGTGTCCGCCAAATCAGGCACTGATTCTAGAACTACTCTAACCGGTTGACCTAAAGCCTCGCTTAAAGCCTCTATTAATTGCTCTTCTGTACGACTCGTTTGTAAATTACTTGCACCACTATCTAGCAGCAAACAAACCAAATTATCGTCAATCGACTTTAATAAGCAGTGTTCTGCTAATTGTTGAGCCATTCCTCCTAATTTCAAGCGCGAAAATAACTCATGCCACTCATTATTGTTGACTGTTGACTCTATTAAATCAGGCTTAATTTCTTTAGGCGAAAGCTGATTGTCAGAAGATATTGGCCCTAACTTTATGGGAGAGTTCACCGATGGTACAACTGAACTGACTGAAGGTGGTTCAGTGATAATAGGTTCAGGCTTTAAAGGCAGAGGATTAGGGGCTTTAGGTGCTTCGCTTCGTAGAGGAGCTATTATAGGTTGCTCTACTCTAACTGCTGGAAGAGGTTCAGAGGGTGGTGTTAGCTTTTTTTTTAGAGTGGGTGCTGTCTTTGCATCCTCTAAACGGAAAGCCAGCATGCGTAATAGCATCATTTCAAAGCCACTGCGTGGATCGGGATTTAAGGGTAAATCACGCCGCCCATACAAAGCCATCTGATAAAATAACTGTAAATCTGCGGCTGAGAATAAATCGACTGGCAAATCGTTAGCTTCGTCATAGTGTGGAGGCACTAATTGTGCGACGGCTAGCTGATGCAATAAGGCAATTATGCCATCGGCAGCAGCGGTAAAATCAGTTGTTAACTGCGCCATTTGCTCTACCGCAGCCATTAAAGCTGCAGCATCATTTTCAGCCAGTGCTTGTAGTAATTTATATAAATGTTCACTGGGCAATAGCCCAAGCATATCCTGTACTGATTCATCACTGATTTGCCCGCCACCCGTCACAATCGCTTGATCAGTTAGGCTCAAAGCATCACGCATCGAGCCATCAGCAGCTTTAGCTAACAGCTTTAAAGATGAAGCAGTGAAAGCAATTTGTTCTTCGTTCAAGACATGAGCTAAGTGCGAACCGATCATGTCTAGCGGCATGCGCTTCAGATTAAATTGAAGGCAGCGTGACAACACTGTCACAGGCAATTTTTGCGGATCTGTCGTTGCTAGTAAGAATTTGACATGAGGTGGCGGCTCTTCAAGCGTCTTTAATAATGCATTAAAGCTATGCCCTGAGAGCATATGCACTTCGTCAATTAAATAGATTTTGTAGCGGCCACGGGTAGGCGCATATTGGACATTGTCGAGTAGATCACGGGTATCTTCGACTTTAGTCCGTGAAGCTGCATCCACCTCAAGTAGATCAATATGGCGACCTTCAGCAATTTCAATACAACTGTTGCAAACACCACAGGGCGTAGCACTCACGCCTTTTTCACAATTCAGGCATTTCGCAAAAATGCGCGCTATAGTGGTTTTTCCTACACCACGAGTGCCTGTGAATAAATAGGCATGATGTAAACGATTAGCATCAAGTGCGGTAAGTAAGGCACGTAACACATGGGATTGGCCGACCATCTGTTGGAAGTTTTGAGGTCGCCATTTTCGCGCCAGTACCTGATAGCTCATGGAGTTTTCTAGTCTATTAGAGTGGAGGCAGCCCACACCAGCCACATCCCGGCACCCGAATCAATCGTTACCGCTGCTTCCTTCCGGACCTGACGGGGTTCACAATCTATCGTCGCGAGAGAACCAATGCAGGCTACCATTGCGAGGAGGAACGGATTATGACTAAAAAATGTTTAGTGAACAAGTTTATTCACTATTTTTAGCCCTTTATCTGACAAGCGGAAATCCAATATCACCAATAGAAAAGCCCCCACCCTATAAGGGAGGAGGCTTGAGTGGGGCGTTTGGCATTGACCTACTCTCACATGGGGAAGCCCCACACTACCATCGGCGATGACACGTTTCACTTCTGAGTTCGAGATGGGATCAGGTGGTACCATGTCTCTATGGATGCCAAACAAACTGTCAGGGTTTTGAGGAGTTTTGCCTAGATTGTGTCTAGGATGAACTCACTCACCCAATGCTGGAAAAGTCAGTTGTCTTGTGAGGGACAACTGTTTCGTAATCTTAGGCTCAAGTTAGCGATCATTATTCTCTAACAGACCATTCTGGGTTATAGGATCAAGCCTCACGGGCAATTAGTACGGGTTAGCTACATACATTACTGCACTTCCACATCCCGCCTATCAACGTCGTAGTCTCCAACGGCCCTTTAGGAGAGTCTAGCTCTCAGAGAATTCTCATCTTGGGAGGGGCTTCCCGCTTAGATGCTTTCAGCGGTTATCCTGTCCGAACATAGCTACCCAGCGGTGCCACTGGCGTGACAACTGGTACACCAGAGGTTCGTCCACTCCGGTCCTCTCGTACTAGGAGCAGCTTCCCTCAAAATTCTAACGCCCACGGTAGATAGGGACCGAACTGTCTCACGACGTTCTGAACCCAGCTCGCGTACCACTTTAAATGGCGAACAGCCATACCCTTGGGACCTGCTTCAGCCCCAGGATGTGATGAGCCGACATCGAGGTGCCAAACTCCCCCGTCGATATGGACTCTTGGGAGGAATCAGCCTGTTATCCCCGGCGTACCTTTTATCCGTTGAGCGATGGCCCTTCCATGCAGAGCCACCGGATCACTAAGACCTACTTTCGTACCTGCTCGACTTGTCTGTCTCGCAGTCAAGCTCGCTTATGCCTTTGCACAAACCTCCCGATTTCCGACCGGGATTAGCGAACCTTCGCGCTCCTCCGTTACTCTTTGGGAGGAGACCGCCCCAGTCAAACTACCCACCATACACTGTCCCTGATGCGGTTACATCGAGGTTAGAACTCCAAACATACCAGGGTGGTATTTCAAGGTTGGCTCCACAAAGACTGGCGTCTCTGCTTCAAAGCCTCCCACCTATCCTACACAAGCAGGTTCAAAGTTCAGTGCAAAGCTATAGTAAAGGTGCACGGGGTCTTTCCGTCTAGCCGCGGGTACACTGCATCTTCACAGCGATTTCAATTTCACTGAGTCTCGGATGGAGACAGTGCCGCCATCGTTACGCCATTCGTGCAGGTCGGAACTTACCCGACAAGGAATTTCGCTACCTTAGGACCGTTATAGTTACGGCCGCCGTTTACCGGGGCTTCAGTTCGTAGCTTGCACCACTCCCCTTAACCTTCCGGCACCGGGCAGGCGTCAGACCCTATACGTCGTCTCGCGACTTCGCAGAGCCCTGTGTTTTTAGTAAACAGTCGCCACCCCCTGGTCTGTGCCACCCGCCTCTGGTTGCCCAAAGACGGGTCCCGCTTCTCCCGAAGTTACGCGGGCAATTTGCCGAGTTCCTTCAACGCCGTTCTCTCAAGCACCTGGGTATGCTCAACCAGTCCACCTGTGTCGGTTTCGGGTACGGTCCATCTGCGGGGGCTATTTCCTGGAGACCTGTGGCAGCCCGTCCAATCCGATAAGGACGAACAACGTCGAGATCCCGTCACCACCCGCGGGCCCAGGAATGTTGACCTGGTTGCCATCGGCTACGCCTTTCGGCCTCACCTTAGGGGCCGGCTCACCCTGCGTGGATTAACCTTGCGCAGGAACCCTTGGACTTTCGGTGAGAGTGTCTCTCACACTCTTTGTCGCTACTCATGTCAGCATGCGCACTTCCGATACCTCCAGCCAGCCTCACGGCGGACCTTCGCAGGCTTACGGAACGCTCCGCTACCGCTCGATTGCTCGAGCCCACAGCTTCGGTACGTGGCTTGAGCCCCGTTACATCTTCGGCGCGGGACAGCTATTAGACCAGTGAGCTGTTACGCTTTCTTTAAAGGATGGCTGCTTCTAAGCCAACCTCCTGGTTGTTATGGCCGTCCTACATCCTTTCCCACTTAGCCACGATTTGGGGACCTTAGCTGGTGGTCTGGGCTGTTTCCCTCTCGGCGACGGACCTTAGCACCCGCCGCCTGTCTGCCGGATTAGAAACCTCGGTATTCGGAGTTTGGTTAGGTTTGGTAAGGCTTGCGCCCCCCTAGCCCATCCAGTGCTCTACCCCCGAGGGTCAACATCCGACGCGCTACCTCAATAGCTTTCGCGGAGAACCAGCTATCTCCGGGTTTGCTTGGCCTTTCACCCCTAGCCACAGGTCATCGCCGACTTTTTCAACAGGCGTGCGTTCGGTCCTCCAGTGCGTGTCACCGCACCTTCAACCTGCCCATGGCTAGATCACCCGGTTTCGGGTCTACCGCGTGCAACTCGATCGCCCTATTCAGACTCGCTTTCGCTGCGCCTACGCCTAGCGGCTTAAGCTTGCTGCACACGGTAACTCGCTGACCCATTATGCAAAAGGTACGCCGTCACCCCACCCGAAGGAGGGCTCCGACTGTTTGTAGGCATCC
>JBATRF010000023.1:0-1503 GCA_049292455.1 Thiolinea sp. | reverse complement strand
GCCCAATCGTATGCCGGGGCCACAGGCCTGTTCCAGGTTATGCCCTTCCATTTTGAAGCCGGTGAGAATGCCTTTGATCCGGAGACCAATGCTTACCGCGGTATGTTGTTTTTGTCCCAATTATTGCATCAAACCAATGAAGTCGGTCTGGCTTTCGCCGGGTATAACGGTGGGCCAGGCGTTATGGTACGGAGTTGGGATACCTGGCCCAATGAAACGCAACGGTATTATCGCTGGGCCACAGGTATCTACCAGGATATTCAGAATGGTCAGGAAACCAGTGAAACAGTGCAACGGTGGTTAGAAGCCGGTGGTAGCAGTTTATGCCAGCAAGCGGCCGCGCGCCAAAGCCAGACCACCTTCTCTAATTAACACCCATCTGCCTCTCTGAGCAGAAAACATCGCCAATGACAAAAAGGTCAGTGCTAACACTGGCCTTTTTCTTTGCCTGAACACCCCTCAGGGCTTTTCCAAAGTCCTATAAGCAAAAAAGACCTAACTCTGTTAATGTGGTAAGCGACAAAACAAACCAAACAGAGGAAGGTCTTGATGAACTATATCACACTTGAAGCAGGTAAAGGTGAGGGTGTTATTTTTAGCTTGGATGAGTTGTTGCAGCATCTGGAGCAGGTGCAGGACAAGCGCAAGCCACGAGGACAAAGGTACCGCTTAGCGATTATTCTCATGATTGTGGTGCTGGCAAAATTGTCTGGACAGGACAATCCTTATGCTATGGCAGACTGGGCCGACGCAAGGCGTGAGGCGTTGCTAAAGACTTTACGCTTAACACGCCCACGACTTCCGGCACATAACACGATTCGCCGGACCATGGCGACAGCTTTTGAGGTTGGTGAGTTAGAGAGGGAAATAGGACGATTTTTGCACGAGGTATATGGGGGACATAACAGCGTTTTAGTGGTGATGGATGGTAAAACGTTGCGCGGCACGATACCGGCAGGCAAAACACAAGGCGTCCATTTGTTGGCCGCCTATCTACCAGAGGAAGGGGTTGTTTTGTTCCAGGTTGAAGTAGAAACGAAAGAAAATGAGATTAAGGCGGCTCCTCGGGTCATTGCCAGCCTTGATTTACGAGGGCGTGTGGTGTGTGGCGACGCGATGTTTACCCACCGACAGTTATCCGTAGACATCTTGCGTCAAGGTGGGGATTTCATCTGGTTCTTGAAAGATAACCAAGCCCGCATGAAGGAAGATGTCGCCCAGTTTTTCGAGCCGCCCCGCCAGGCTCCTGGCTGGCATGCCACTCCCTTGCCCCAAGATGTGGCGCAAACCCAGAGCAAAGGCCATGGTCGCCTGGAAGTTCGTACCTTAACTGCGATACCTGACGAGACGGCTTATCTGGATTGGCCAGGGTTGAAGCAGGTATTCAAACTGGAAAGAACCGTTACCAGGCTGGCTACCGGTGCAGTACGCACGGAAGTGATTCATGGTTTGACCAGTTTAGACCCCGAACGTGCCTCAGCCCAGCAGTTGTTGACTTATACC
>JBATRF010000022.1:0-436824 GCA_049292455.1 Thiolinea sp. | reverse complement strand
CTGTACCCGTGTCTTATCACAGCTTTGGGGGTTGGAAGCGCTCACTGTTTGGTGACCTTTCAGCTTATGGCCCGGATAGTATTCGTTTCTACACGCGTCGCAAGACCATTACCCAGCGTTGGCCTTCTTCTGCCGTGCGCGAGAAGGTGCAGTTCGCCTTCCCGTCCTAAACCTACATGATGTGAGGGGAGGGTAGCGCTAATTAGTTTAAACTAAGGATGATTCTATGAGTTCAGCGATACCCCAAACCTCAGCACCTGTGCAGGCTTTGCCGCAGACGGTTGAAGAATTTCACGCTTTAATCGTCGCGCAACAGCCCCATTTAAGCGCTCGCCTCAAATTAGTGGCGGTGTATTTGGTCGAACATCCTCAGCAAATCGCCTTCAATACGTTGGCTGAAATCGCTGAAAAAGCAGGCGTACATGCCTCGACTTTAGTGCGCTTTGCTAATTATTTCGGCTTCGATGGCTTTTCCGAAGTCCAGCGCCTGTATAAAAATCAAATCATTGACCACCCCAGCAATTACCGCGAACGCATTAGCCAACTGAAAAAAGTCGATGGCAATGGCGAAGTTACACCCGCTTTATTGCTACACGATTTCGCCGAAGGCAATGGCTTAGCTTTGGGCTTATTGCAGCAGCAAATTAAACCCGAAGTACTCGATGCCACTGTACAAGCCCTCGCTAATGCCAATGAAATTTTTATCTGTGGCGTGCGTCGTATGTATCCGGCGGCGGTGTATATGGATTATGCACTCAGCCAAATGGATGTGCGTTGCCATGTGATCGACGGGCAGGGCGCAATGGCTCCTGAGCAGATGAAATGGATTAATGCGGATTCGGTGCTGGTTGCCATCACTTTCAATCCTTACGGTCAAACCACCACCGAAGCCGTGCATTTCGCTCGTGAAAAAGGTGCGAAAATCGTGCTGATCACTGATAGCGAACTTTGCCCACATACCCAGATTGCCGATCATGTGCTGATCGTGCGCGAGGCGGATGTGCGTGGATTTAGGTCGCTGAATTCGACACTTTGCTTGGTGCAGACTTTGTGTGTGGCTTTGGGCTATCGGCGGCAGTAACAAGGCGGTTAGTGCCGGATTTTGCTTAAGGTCTTTGCTATTAGTTAGCTATCTAATTGATATTACTAATTACTTTTCCGATTATTCCTTTGCCAAAAGCCAGCATAGGTCAAACCTCCTAGGTGGTTTGGCGGATACTTTTTTGGGGATTTCTGTGAGGTTTGTCGCTTGGTGAGATGAGCGACACGTTGCAAGCTAGGTGCAACGAATACAAACTACTTTGAAGGAAATTCTCATGTCAAACCTACTCTAGCGCTACGCAAAATTCCCGATGGCTCTGCATTGGATCACCCTCTTATTGATCATCGCCGTTTATGCCTGCATCGAATTGCGCGTGTTTTATCCCAAAGGCACTGAGATGCGCGATGGCTTGAAGCATTGGCATTATATGTTGGGAATCACTTTATGGGGTTTGACCCTGATCCGTTTGGCAGTGCGTTTGTTCAATCCTGCACCACCCAAAGATAGTAGCATCAGCATTTGGCAGCGTTTTGCTGCAAGTTTTGTGCATGTCCTACTTTATGCTTTATTAATCATCATGCCTTTATTAGGCTGGGCCTTGTTGAGCGCGGAAGGTAAACCCTTAATTTGGTTCGGCCTACAATTACCTTCCCTAATTGGCGAAAATAAGGAATTGGCTAGTCAACTCAAAGAGATTCACGCCACGATGGGGACTTTTGGTTATTTCTTGATTGGCTTCCATGCCTTGGCCGCTTTATTCCATCATTATGTCAAACATGACACTACCTTGTTGCGTATGCTGCCTGCTCGCGCTTAACTCACATCAATCTTGCGGTAGCTCAGCATTTTCTAGCTACCGCAGCGCTTTTAGCATCCTCCAATTTTCACCCCGACTAAGTCCTCTGATTCCTAGCTTCTGCTTCATCTAACCCTTCAGTCTAATTGAAATTTGAATTTGAACTTGCTAGATTACTGGTTTTATTAGCAGTAGATCGCCCAGTTGAATACAGTCCATTCAGATACGACGCAGACGCGCAGCCATCGACGCGATGGCAATGTCACGCGCGCGCATATTTTAGAAATTGCAGGGCAATTATTTGCCGAGCGTGGTTTTGCTAATACCACTAGCAAGCTGGTGTGCACGCAGGCGCAAACCAATCCGGCGGCGGTGAATTATCATTTTGGCAGTTTTGGCGGCTTGTATCTGGCAGCCTTGCAGGAAGTGCATCAGCGCTTATTGAATCTGGATTATTTAACTGCGCTAGCGGATAGCGCTTTGCCGGCGCGCGATAAATTGACGCAATTTATTGAAAGTCTATTGCATGATTTGCTGGAGCAGCGCTGTTGGCATACTCGCTTGTGGGCGCGTGAATTAATGACACCTTCGCCTTATGCTGCTGAAGCGATTAAAAACTATGCGCTGCCGAAGTTTGGCGTGATTAATCGCTTGGTGGCTGAAGTGACGGGTCTTGCAATGGATGCACCGAGTTTACAGCGCTGCGTGCTGAGTGTGATGTCGCCTTGTATGGTGCTCTTGGTGGTGAGCCATGAATTAGACACGCCCTTAACGCCGATTCTGCATCAGCCGACTGTCGATCTCGTCGAACACATCAAATTATTCATGCTCGCTGGCCTCGATGCCGTTACTCAGCAGCAACTCAACTCACAAGGTAGCTAAGCCGTGAAAAAATTCCTCAAGAACTTTGTCATGTTCGCGCTGATGATAGCATTGGGTGTGGGCATTGTTGTGTTACTGAAAAAAACCAAAAATCCGCTAGAACATCAAGCCACCGAAATGGCAGCACGTCCTGTCAGTGTGATGACCGTGAGCAAGCAAAATTTCGAGGCTACAGTGACCGCTTATGGCAATGTCGAGCCTGCCAGTGTCCTACAAGGCAAAAGCCAAGTGAGCGGCAAGGTGACTTATGTGCATCCTAGCTTAAAGGTGGGCGGTAGCATTAAAGCGGGTGAGGTAGTGACCGAAATTGATCCTGAAGATTACCAGACTTCTTTGGAGCAAACCCAAGCCGATTTGGCAGCGAGCACGTCGCAATTAGCCCAATTAAATCAAGAAGAACGCAATGTACGGCAAGCTCTGTCCGTGGCGGAAGAAAATCTAAAAGTGGCACAAGCCAACTTAAATAATGTGCGTCGCCAAGATGCGCCCGTGCGCAAAAATAATGAATATATCCAAAAGAATCTGAATTTATCGCGCAAAAACCTGCAAATTACCCAGCAGAATTTGGCGCTGGCGCAGAAAGAACAAGCCCGTTTACAAAAGCTAGCGCAGCAACGCTTAATTGCGCTGAGTCAAGTCGAAAGCCAGCAGCAGCAAGTCTTGCAACTTGAGCAGCAAGTGGTAGGCCAGCAGCAAGCTATCGTGCAGATGGAGCAGCAGCTTAGTCAGCAGGATCAATCCGAGGCCAAGCAAGATCAAAGTGTCTTGCAACAACAGCAAGCGATTCTGCAACAGCAGCAACAAGTCACTGAATTGCAAGGTCAATTAAAGACCTTCGAGAGTCGGCGCAATAGTGCTAATGCGCAAGTCAAGCGGGTCGAGCAGCAAGTCAAAGGTCAGAAAACTAATCTTGGGCGTACCAAAGTCACCATGCCGTTTAGTGCGCGGATTAGTGCTGTGCATGTCGAGGTGGGTAGTGTGGTGGCGGTGGGGACAGCGCTATTTGAGGCGGATAATAATGCGGGTGTGGAAATTCGCGCTGAATTACCGACCCAGCATCTACAAGCCTTATTAGCTGGCTTAAAGGGTCAGACTCTCGATTATAGTGCAGCGAATATGCCCGCCTTAATGCAGTCCTTGAATTTACAAGCCGAGGTCAAAATCGTTGGCGCGGGTGAGCAAGAACAGCGTAGCGCGCGGGTCGACCGCCTCGCCGAAGCGATTGATCCAGTTAGTCGTACCTTGGGCGTGGTCGTGGCGGTGGATCAACCTTATGACAATGTAGTTGGACAGCAACTGCCTTTGTTAAAAGGAATGTATGTTGAAGTGACTTTATCCGCTCTGCAAAACGATGCCATCGTGATTCCGCGCAAAGCCGTCCATCAAGGGCGCGTTTATGTAATGAATGCTGAGCAGCGTTTGGAAATTCGCCCGATCACCATTCAAAGCCAAGAAGGCGAGCAAGTAGTGATCGCTAGTGGTTTGGCGGTGGGTGAGCAATTGATTGTGAATGACCTGATTCCGGTGATTCCGAGCATGCCTTTATTAGCAAAAAATCAGGCTAGCGCCGCTGATAAATCCGCTGAGCCACAGCCCGAAGGTGTGCGTTAATGGATAAAATTCTACGCTATTTTGCGGTGCATCCCACCGCGGCCAATATCTTAATGATGAGTATTGTGCTCTTGGGTTTGGCGGTTTTGCCCAATTTGAATAAAGAAACGTTTCCGCAACTCAAAGCACGCTTGGTCAGTGTCTCCGTGCCTTTTCCGGGGGCGAGTCCTTCGGAAGTGGAAGAGGGTATTTGCCGCCGTTTGGAAGATGCCACCGATGGGATTAGTTTTTTAAAAGAACAGCGCTGCGAATCGCGTGAAGGCGTGGGTACACTCACCGCTGAGATGCAGGAAAGCGGCGAAATCAAGCAATTTAAAGACGATATTCAAGCCGCCGTCGATAGCATTACCGATTTTCCCAGTGGAGTAGAAGATGTCACAGTGCGCGAATTGGGGCGGATTGATTCGGTCTTAGTGGTGGCGATTAGTAGTGATTTGAGCCAGCCGGAGCTAAAAACCTTGGCCGAGCATTATCGCAATCGTTTACTGGCCGTGCCGGGTGTGCCGATTGTCGAGGTGATGGGGTTTTCACAGCATGAATACACCGTGTTACTGAAGCCGGAAATGCTCCAGAAATACCAATTGAGTGTGCAGGATGTAGCGAATTTGATTCGCGCCCAAGCACTGGATACGCCTGCTGGGGTGCTAGAAACCAGCGAGCGCAGTTATCAGATTCGCTTTGAAAATTTGCGGCGCACACCCGAGCAATTAGCCGATTTGGTAATTATTGGCAATAGCCGTGGTGCGCAAGTGCGTTTGGGCGATATTGCCACCGTTGAAGACCGTTTTGAAAAGCGCGAAGCCCGCACTGAGCTAAATGGTCGCCCCGCCGCTTCCTTATTGATTAGCAAAAATAAAACTGACGACACCTTAAAGGTTTATAAGGCAGTCAAAGGTTTCATTGATGCCGAAAACGCACAATTACCCAAAGGCACACATCTGTATATCACCCAAGACTCGGCCTCGATTGTACAAGATCGTTTGAATTTGTTGCTGACCAATGGCTGGCAAGGTTTTGTCCTAGCTACCTTTGTCCTCTTTCTGTTTTTTAATTGGCGCTATACCTTTTGGGTGACTTTGGGCTTGCCGATTTCGTTTATGGGCGGCTTGGTGGTGATGAATCTGTTTGGCATTACCATCAATATGATTTCGATGGTCGCTTTGCTGATGGCGATTGGGATTCTGATGGATGATGCGATTGTGCTGTCCGAAAGTATTGAGAGCGAATTCCGCAAAACCCAGCAGCCCTTACAAGCGGTATTAACAGGGACACAGCGCGTCGCAGCCGGCGTGTTTTCATCTTATCTGACTTCCGCCTTTTTATTCGGCAGTTTACTGTTTATGAAAGGTGATTTTGGGCAAATCTTAGGTGTTTTGCCGGTAGTCTTATTGTCGGTTTTGACCGTGAGTTTGATTGAAGCCTTTTTAGTCTTGCCGCATCACTTGAAACAATCTTTAGAAAAGCATCAAGCTAGCAAAAAATGGCGCTGGCGGATTAGCTTTGAGGCGGCTTTTGATCGCTTACGCCGAGCAGCAGGTTGGTTGGCCGACTTAGCGATTCGCTGGCGTTATATTGTTGTGGGCGGAGCACTGGCCTTGTTGATCATTTCGATTAGTTTATTAACTACGGGCATTGTCAAATTCAAAGGTTTTCCTGATATTGAAGGTAATCGTTTGGAAGCGCGTATCTTATTGCCACAAGGCACTCAATTAGAGCGCACCGAACAGGTGGTTGGCATCTTACTGAATAGCTTACAAACCACCCTTGAGCAATTGCCCAAAGAGTCGCAAGGCGAGTTAGTGAAAACGATTCAAGTCAGCTATAACACCAATAATGATGCGCATGAGTCGGGCGCGCATTTAGCCACGATTGCACTGGATTTATTGAATGCCGAATTGCGCACCAATTCGTTAACGGAGTTAAAACGGCGTTGGCGTGAAAATACCTCCGTGATTGCGGATGCGGTGAATATTCAATTTAAAGAGCCAGTGTTTGGTCCCGGTGGGCAAGCGATTTCGATGCGTTTACAAGGCAAGGATTTGCAGCAACTGTCACAAGCATCTTGGGCTTTGCAAACTTGGCTGAATGGTTATGGCGGCGTTTCTAATGTGCTAGATGACCTGCGTCCGGGCAAGCCCCAATTTCGTGTGACTTTATTGCCGGGGGCTTTAAATTCAGGGTTGGATGCGCAGTCATTAGCCAGCCAATTGCGTGCGGCTTATCAAGGTGTCAATCTGGATAAAGTGTATCAAGGCAATGAATCGTATGAAATTAATGTCAAGCTCGATAGTTCGCCTGAACAAGCTTTGGCAGCTTTTGGGCAGCTAACCATATTATCCAAACAAGGCAAGCCGATTCCCCTAAATGCGATAGCCAAGCTTGAGGATCAGCGCGAATTTTCACGCATTATGCGTATTAATCATCAGCGCACCGTCACGGTGGGCGCGGATGTCGATTCGGATATTGCCAATGCTGCCGAAATTATTAAAGACACCCAAACGCGCTTTTTACCCAAACTCCAAGCTGATTATCCGGGCTTAATGGTCGGTCTGGAGGGCGAAACCAAAAATAGCCAAGAAACCAGCCGCTCGGTTTTAGTGGGTTTTGTGTTAGGCATTGCAGGCGTCTATTTCCTGCTGAGTTTGCAATTCCAGAATTATCGTGAACCGATTGTGGTGCTTTTAAATATCCCACTGGCTTTGATCGGCGTGATTTGGGGGCATTATTTAATGGGTTTGAATATGAGCCTACCGAGCATGATTGGCTTTGTCGCCTTGGCGGGTGTGGTGGTGAACGATTCGATTTTGTTGGTGGAGTTTGTCAAACAACGCAGCGCGGAAGGCATGAGTCTACATGAAGCAGCGGGGCAGGCAGTGCGCGACCGTTTCCGCGCTGTGTTTCTGACTTCGGTAACCACAATTGCAGGTATGACGCCTTTATTAGCCGAAACCAGCTTACAAGCCCAAGTGCTGATTCCCTTGGTCGCCAGTGTAGTGTTTGGTATGGCCTCCTCGACGTTATTGATTTTGGTCGTGCTCCCCGCCGCTTATACTATTTTAGAGGACATCGGTTTTACCAAATTACCTGAGACGGTTGATGTATTGGCAACCGCAGACGCTAAGTAAATTAGGCTGGGCGTGTTCTTAGCTTTTAGTGAGTAAAACTAAAGTCTCAAAATGCGCCGTATGTGCAAACATATCAAACACCTGCACACGCTGGATTTGGTAGCCCTTCAGCCGTGCCAAATCTTGCGCCAAGCTGGTGGCATTACAGCTTGAATACAGAATAGCTTTTGGGCGCAAATTTGCTAATTGCTCGCAAAGCTCTGCCCCAATCCCACGTCGCGGCGGGTTCACTATCACTAAGTCCGGCGGCATTGTATTGGCTTTATCAAACTGACTGGAATCAAGGGCTTGGAAATGAATGTTTTTCAAGCCCAAAGCCTGAGCCGAATCACGCGCGCAAGCGATGGCTTCTGGTTCAATTTCAATGCCCGTCAGTTGCGTATCAGGCTGGGCACAATGCAAGCCAAAACCACCCACCCCACAGAATAAATCCCAAATCACTTTCGGCTGTAGCGCTTGTGTCCATTCACGGGCAGTTTGATAAAGCTTGGCTGCTACTGTGGGATTAGTCTGGAAGAAACTTTTCGGGCGAATGTATAAAGGCACATCATTCAATTGCTCAGGCAGGCGAGTTGCTTCACTTAGAAAAATCTCTTGTTCACCCTCCAAAATTGCCATGTGAATAGGCTGAATATTGGAGGAAATCACGCTGATATTGGGATAATCCGCGAGCAACAGCGGCAAATTGGCTTGAATGCGTGGAATGGCTTGTTCGCTACGCAACACGAAGCGCAGCATATATTGATCGTAAGCGCTGCTGTGAGTGAGAAGGATGTATTTTAACTCGCCTTTTTGTTTATCAAGGCGATAAGGTGGTAGACCAGCTTGTTGAATCCAGTGCTCAAGGCGCTTTAATAAACTTTGCATGGGTGCTGGATAGAGTAGGCAATCGGTTAAACTGAGAGCCTGTCCATTAGCATCCATAATCCCCAAGATCGGCTGATGGGCTGCACCCAATGCCACCATTTTGGCTTTATTGCGAAAACCTTGTTGGGGGCTAGCGACAGGTTCTAACCATTCTTCCACGCTAAACTCGGCTAATAAACGCTTTAATTCAGACTGCTTTGCTGCTAATTGTTGCGCATAAGGCTGATTCAGCCAGCGACAGGACAGACAGCGTTGGGCTTGGAAGTGGGGGCAGTGTATCAAGGTTTGGGGCATGTAAACTTAGTCAGCGCAAAGAACTGCATCTTAACCAGCATCGGCGTTTAACAAAAGCAAAGCCAGTATTCGAGTTTCAAATGCTGGCTGGTTTAACAAGCTTAAGCGGCTTTTTGCTGCTCTGCTGCATCGAGTACTGCATCACCCAAACGGTTCAAGCTGCTGATAATCGCTTTCAAAGAAGCAGTAATAATATTTTCATCAATCCCCACCCCATAAGTCGCGGTGATTTGTTCACTCGCTGTGAGTTCGACAAACGCACAGGCGCTAGCATGGCTGCCTTCGCGGGTATTATTCATCGAACGCTCTTCGTAACTGTGTACATTCACCGCAATACCGATGCCGCTTAGCGCATGAATAAAGGCATCAATCGGGCCATTACCTTCACCTGTCACCCAGTGCGCTTCGCCATTAATGCTCATTAATACGCGAATACCTTGGTGCTCAGCGTGCTCAAATAAATGATGTTGCTGGTAAGCGAAAGCCGCTTGGGCGCTAAGGTAATGCTCGCTAAACAATTGCCATAAATGTTCCGCACTCATTTCTTGCCCAGAGGCATCCATTTGCGCTTGCACGAGTGCCGCAAATTCAATTTGTAAGCGGCGTGGCATCACAATGCCGTAACTGCTTTCCAATAAGTAAGCAATGCCGCCCTTGCCCGACTGACTATTGACGCGAATCACCGAATCATACGTTCTGCCCACATCGGCAGGGTCTAAAGGTAAGTACGGCACATTCCACAGTGCATCCGGCTGCTGTAAGGCAAAACCTTTTTTAATCGCGTCTTGGTGCGAGCCAGAAAAGGCAGTAAACACCAAATCACCCACATAAGGATGGCGCGGATGAATCGGGAGCTGGGTACAATCCTCTACCAAACGCGCCACCGCATTGATATTGGAAAAATCTAATTGTGGATCAATGCCTTGGGTGTATAAATTGAGCGCTAACGTCACTAAATCGACATTGCCAGTACGCTCGCCATTGCCGAATAAACAACCTTCGACGCGATCCGCACCGGCCATTAAACCTAATTCGGCGGCAGCAACGGCTGTGCCACGATCATTGTGCGGGTGCAGGCTCAAAATAATGCAATCGCGCTGGTGTAAATGGCGGTGCATCCATTCAATTTGATCAGCGTAAATATTCGGGGTAGCGGCTTCCACCGTGGCGGGCAAATTGAAAATCAATTTATGTTCGGGTGTCGGTTGCCATACGGCGGTCACTGCATTACAGACCTCTAAAGCAAATTCCAATTCGGTAGTGCTGAATAATTCGGGGCTATATTGCAAAGTCCACTCCGTTTCGGGATGTTCAGTGGTTAATTGCTTGATCAATTTCACCGCATTCACCGCCATTTCCACCACTTCGGCGCGGCTCATATCGAACACCACTTCGCGGAATTGCGGGCAAGTCGCGTTATACACATGCACAATCGCCCGCTTTGCACCCTGCAAAGATTCAATGGTTTGGCAGATTAAATGCTCGCGCGCCTGCGTCAACACCTCAATCGTCACGTCCTCAGGAATCTGCTGCTCGGTGATCAATTGACGCACAAAATTGAAATCAGTTTGCGAGGCAGACGGGAAACCCACCTCAATTTCCTTAAAGCCCAGAGCACATAACTGTTTGAACATCCGTAACTTTTGCTCGCTATCCATTGGCTCAAATAAAGATTGATTGCCATCGCGCAGATCGGTGCTCATCCAAATCGGTGCTTGAGTAATAGTGCGACTCGGCCACTGACGGTCAGGCAAGTTAATCGGTGGAAAAGCGCGGTATTTGCTAGCTGGGTTCTTCAACATGGACATAGCTCGTTATTGATTAATACCGCTAGTTTATAGAAGATGTTTGAGCAGACGATTGCGTTTTAAACCCTAAAAATAAGAATTTTTAGCATAAAATTGCGCTAAATATGTTTAAATTAGCTATTACTGCTTTGTGACTGAATCTTTATGGAATTAGATCGCTACGATTACCAAATCCTCAAGCTCCTGCAACAAGATGGGCGCATGAGTAATCAAGATTTAGCCGATCAGATTGGGCTATCGCCGTCGCCTTGCTTGCGGCGGGTGCGGGCGCTGGAGGAGGCTGGGATTATTCAGTCTTATCATGCTCTGGTCGATGCGAAAAAATTGGGCTATGCCTTGATGGCGATTATTTCGATAGCGATGGATAAACATACTGGGGAGCGCTTCGAGACTTTTGAGACGCAAATCAAAGACATTCCCGAAGTCTTGGAATGTCTGTTGATCACAGGGCAAACTGCGGATTATCAAGTGAAAGTTATGGTTAAAGATTTAGATCATTATCAGGATTTACTCTTAAACCAGATTAATCGCATTACGGGGGTCACCAGCGTGCATACCAGTTTTGTGCTGCGAAAAGTGGTGAATACTACTCAGGTACCTACTAGCTAAAAAAGACCTATAATTTAGCTCACATAGCACATTAAACTTTAAAGTTGAGATTCTGCCGAACCTCAACTTTGAATGGTTCACTTAAAAGTTAAAACTGAGCTGATTAGGAAACGAGCGGTAGTGCTGGCATACATTTTCTTTTTTACCGAAGCGAATACGAGTGTATGCATGAACAAAAACCATTTTCGTTTTATTAGAGATAGTGACCATTTAGCCACCTCCTTTCATAAAAAGAAGGTTAAGCGTAATTCTTGCTCCTAGCCCCCTCACATCGTACAATGAGAGAGTTATCCCTACGATAACCAAGAGCGACAAGTGGCATACGCTGAAGCGCCTGTCTCGTTGTTCTCACTGACGCCTTAATAACTACTCCGCCAAGAGTATTCAGTTATTAGGGCGTTTTCTTTTGTAGCGCTAAAACTTAAAACAAAGAGTTAATGAATTCAGTGTTTGAGTTCATGAGCATATTTTTCTCTAATTCGTGCTAAGTATATCTATGTCAAACTTATTGTAAAGGCTTATTTAGAGCTTATTCAAGGCTTTTAATTTAACAAGCTTGTCAAAAGCCTTGAATAAGCTCATTGTTAAAGGTAACCTTTTGTATAAATAATTAGGAGAAAACTTATGACTGACTCTGACAAGGTACACACAAATGGCTCATCTCATGGGCGTGGAATTTCTTACCCGTTCGTCAACTTGGAAACAGCAATAGAAAAGGCAAAAATTTTTTACGCCCAGGAGCGCAAATCAGCCGTTCCCGTAGTCTCCGCTATGAAACACTTTGGATATAGTGAAAAGAGTGGCAGTGGTAGGCAAATGATTTCTGCGCTTCTCCAGTTTGGTCTAATCAAAGACGAAGGTATGAAAAGTAACCGCCATGTCAAATTAACTGATAGAGCGTTTCAAATTCTATTAGATGAGCCAAACTCGTCAGCTCGGCTTAATGCAATCAGGGATGCGGCACGATCGCCGAAAATCTATAGTGAACTTTTAACTAAATGGGGTGAAGAACTCCCTTCTGATCATACAATTTCTTATTATCTTCAAAGGGATAAGGACTTTAATCCGAAGACTTTACAGAGCTTCATTAATGATTTTCGCTCGTCAATAGCCTTTGCTAAGCTTAATAGTTTAGGTGCGCAGCCGTCAGATTTACCGAGAAAGCTTCAGCCGGGCTCATCAAATATAAAGGCAAGCGACTGTGTTCAAAGTGACACAAACAGTTCATACCAGCTCAATGAGCCAACGCAAGAGGGAGGGTTCGAAATTGGGCAAGCTTATGCGACAAGCAATACAAGTGAAATGTCTATATCGCCAATATCAATTAACTCATCCACTCAATATGCTATTCCATCGATTAAACAAATAGCTGGGACGAGACAGGATGTTTTCTCCCTTGATGAAGGATCTGTTGTACTTCAGTGGCCCGAAAAAATGAGCCAAGAAAGTTATGAGGACTTCGAGGCTTGGATACAAATCCAACTTCGCAAAATCAAGCGCTCAATAAGCTAACCTGCTCACTTCTAGTTGTAACCAATTTTAATTAAAATTCAGAAAATTAATTACTTAGGAAATATTTGGGATTAATGCCCAAAGGTTTCCGCATCTAAGATTTCTGCATCGGTACGATTAAGCTGACTCAAAGCCTGTAAATCCGTAGTGGCTAAGTCAAAGTCAAAGCTACTCAAATTTTCAGCCAAGCGCTGTGGGTTGGATGATTTCGGGACAGGCACATAACCGAGTTGGGTATGCCAACGCAGTACAATTTGCACCGGAGTACGTTGATAATTTTGAGCTAATTGTTGAATCACTGGATCATTCAATAAAGCACCTGCACGCCCAATCGGACTCCAGGTTTCAGTGAGAATGCCCTTAGCTTGATGAATCGCCACTAGATCAGCGCGAGTACGATACGGGTCCAATTGGATTTGATTAACCTGTGGCGTTAAGCCGAGATCAAATAGTTTTTGCAAATGTTCGGGCTTGAAATTCGAGGTGCCAATTGAACGTACTAAGCCGGTTTCTAACAATTTGACCAAGCCTGCAAAGGCTTCGACATAACGATTTTGTGCAGGGTTGGGCCAGTGCACTAAGAATAAATCTAAATAATCTAAACCTAAACGCTTAAGGCTGTGTTCGCAGGCGGTGCGTACTCCGTCGAGGCTATGCCATTGTTTATTAAACTTGCTAGTCACAAACAATTCTTCGCGTGGTATTTTCGCGTTGCGAATGCCTGCGCCAACCCCCTGTTCATTAGCATAATTTTCAGCGGTATCCAGCGAGCGATAACCTAGCTTTAAAGCCATTTCGACGGTGGTGGCAGCTTCAGCATCATTCATTGGCCAAGTGCCTAAGCCTAATTGGGGCATGGTGACACCATTCAATAATGTGACGCTAGGAGCAGGTTTTAAGCTCATTGTGAGTCTCCTTATCAGTCTCGAAAATAATATATTAGGCGCATTCTGCCTGAAAATTATTAATAGTATTGAATGTCCCGTGTAAAGCTAGGCTAAAATCAAGCATTCTTAATAATAAACGGAAACCTAAGATGCAGGTTCAGCTAGAGCAGCAGCCCCGTCCCGGCGTATTCAGCCGCTTTTTTCGTGGGGTCAGTCGTTGGTTAGCAGCGATTCGACGTTGGGGATTAAACCTTTTAACTTTATTGTTCTTAATTTTTTTAGTGACGCTCTTAGTTCGAGGCTGCTCAAATACCGAGTCAGTGGTGAAGATTAAAGATAAAACGGCTTTAGTCTTGAACTTAAAGGGGCAATTAGTCGAAGAAAAAAGCACGCCTGATGACTCGCTATTATCGCTAGCCAGTGGTAATCAACTGAATTCCGAAGTGCAATTACGCGATTTATTAACTTTATTAGAAGCAGCGGCTAAAGATCCTAAAATCACTCGAGTTTTATTGCGGCTGGATGAGTTTGATGGCGGCGGTTTAGCTTCTTTGCGGGAAGCAGCCGCCGCTTTAAAACGCTTTCAGGCCTCTGGCAAACCAGTGATTGCTTGGTCAAGCAATTATTCGCAGGCGCAATATTTCTTGGCGGCACACGCGAATGAAGTCTTACTCGATCCGATGGGCGGCTTAATGCTGGATGGCTTAGGCGGTGAGAGTAATTATTACGCCGAAGCCTTAGAAAAATTCGGGGTCAAATTCCATGTGGTGCGCACTGGGCCTTATAAAAATATGGCTGAGCAATTTACTGATAAAGCGCCTTCAGCCGCCACTTTAGAGGCTTCTTCCTATCTACTGGATGAGTTATGGTCGGTCGTGATGACTGAAATTGAACAGGCGCGTGAGCTACCGAAAGGTAAAATCATGCAGTTGATTAATGACTTGCCTGCACCTTTAGAAGCAGCTGGTGGGGATTTAGCCAAAATGTCGTTGGATTACGGTTTAATAACCGGTTTGAAAGACATCCAGCAAGTGCGTGATGATTTCATTAAAGCAGGCGAGGCTGATACTGAAAATCATACTTTCCGCCAAATCGGCTATGAGGCTTATTTCGCCAATTTGCCGAAACCGGATACCAGTGGCGACGGTGTAGGGATTATCGTTGCGGAAGGCGAGATTATTGATGGTGAAGCCCCACGGCGCACGATTGGTGGCGAGTCAACTGCAGCTTTAGTACGTCAAGCACGCTTGGATGATACGGTTAAAGCTATTGTTTTGCGGGTGAATTCTCCGGGTGGGGCGGTGTTTGGTTCGGAGTTGATTCGGCGTGAATTAGCAGCAGCACGCGAAGCAGGCAAACCGATTGTGGTTTCAATGGGCGACGTGGCGGCGTCAGGTGGTTATTGGATTTCGACTGCCTCTGACAAAATTTATGCTGATGCGGCCACGATCACGGGTTCCATTGGCGTGATTACCTTATTTCCTACCTTTGAAGGCTTAATGGATAAAGTGGGGATTCGCCAAGGCGGCTATGCGACGACTTGGTTAAAGAGCGCTGCGGATTTACGCAAAGCACCCGATCCACGCTTTGAAAGGTTGATGGAGTCCTATATTCAAAATACTTACCAAGGTTTTCTGGGGCATGTGAGCAAAGCGCGGAATATGCCGGTTGAGAAAGTCAATGAAGTCGCTCAAGGGCGAGTTTGGACGGGGCGACAAGCGCTAGAGCGCGGTTTGGTGGATGCTTTGGGTAGTTTGCAAGATGCAGTGACTACCGCTAAGCAATTGGCAAAATTAGAGGAAACAGCATCCGTGCGCTATATCGAAACCGATCAGTCCGAGTACGATTGGTTCTTAGAGAAGCTAATGGGCGCTAAATGGGCTGCGGATCTGCAAGCTTATTTACCAAGCTGGTTAGCGCCGAGCGCCTTACATCCTGAGCTGAAATTAATTCAGCAAGATGCCAGCCGTCTGCAACGCTTAATTAAGCCCAACCAGCCGTTTAGTACGGTGGCTCATTGTCTGTGTGAGGCTAATTTATAGCGCCAACTTGTGGATGGAGACTAAGCCGGATTAAGGCTTAGTCCCTTTAATCATTTTCATAATCGCCGCCACCTGCGGGCTGAACTCTTTAAAGAAAGGCTTATCGCGATTCGCCAACACAATTTCACTAAACAATTTCAAGCCTACTGTAAAAGCAGCGCTATCATCGTGATTCAATAGCTCGCGGCTTTTGATCCGTTCAATAATAGCGAACAGATCATCGTGATTACGGGCTTGAAAGCTTAGGGGTGTGGCATTCACTGGCGCACCTTTTTTATCGCTGAGCTGTTCCAGCGTAATTTGGTAGGTGTTCTGTTTCATGCTAAGGCTCTTAGCTACGCTCAATAGTAATCGCTGCTTGATCTAAAGCATCAACGATTTTGTGCAGGATTTCAGGGCTGATATCACCTTTTTCCAAGCGTAAGTGCAGCGCCATTTTCAAATTTTGCATCGGGCGCTGTAATTCGGGTAAGCGACGTGCGTCGGCTCTAGCACCAACCCCTTGTAGCTTTTGCAAAATCCGTGTGAGCGCTTCTTGTTGCTCAGTTAAAGCTTGTTGGCCTGCTTCGGTTAAGGTGTATTGTTTTTTGCCTGCCTGTTCGCTGACGGCGACTTGCCCCATATCCTCTAATAAAGTCAGGCTAGGATAAATCACCCCCGGACTAGGGCTATACGAGCCGCCGGTTAATTCTTGAATCGCTTTAATCATTTCATAGCCGTGGCGTGGATGTGCTTGTAGCAAATGCAAAATTACCAAACGCAAAGCGCCTGCTTCAAACATCCGTTCGCGCCCACGACCTGAGCCGCGTCCGCCCCATTCGTCATCGCGCCGACCTTGTTTGTGCGTATGATTTCTACATAGAGTTCTCATCATTAGTTTTTCCTAAAAGTGGTTAGTTAATTAAGCAAAGATCATTCTTTATTCGTCTAAGATATATCTTTAAATGAAAAATGTAAAGAGCGCTTTAAGATATATCTTAAATGCAAATTAAGGGTACTTAGGAAAAAAACTAAAAGCCTAGTAAAGAGCTGAACTCAACTAGGCCTGAGAAGGGTTAGCAGGCGTTTAGGCGCGTAGTAAAGGTTTCGGCTTACGCGCCTTCAACATCATAATTAATCCAGCCACCACCACTAATACCATACCCAACAAACTCCAAGCGGTTGGTAAATCACCAAACACTAACCAGCCGAATAAACCTGCCCAGAGCAATTGGAAATAGGTAATCGGTGCGATCACAGTAGCGGGCGCATAACGATACGCAGCAGTAAACAAATAATGCCCAATCCCACCCATAATACCTGTGCTAATAAATAGAAAAATCTGTAAAGCACTAGGTTTGATGCCATACCACGCCCACGGTAAGGTTAAACCAAACACGACTGCGCCCACTAAAGAAGTGTAAAACAGTAAAGCTACCGTCGTTTCGCTAGGAGCGAGAATGCGCGATAGGAGTTGGTAAAAGGTGTTGAATATAATGGCACTGAGCATGAGCAATACGCCGTGTGAGTCTAGGCCATTGCCGGGTTGGGCGATAAACATCACACCGACCAGCCCTGTTATGGTGGCTAGCCAGCCCAAGAAGCCAATCGCTTCACCCAATAAAGGACGCGCTAATAAGGCCACCAGTAAGGGCGTGAGGAAGCTAATCGCGATCATCTCGGCGACAGGCATGACTTTTAACGCTAGACCCACCAATAACGACATGATGGTCAAACATGCAGCACGCACTAATACTAGGCTGGTTCGCTGGGTTTTGAGGATTTGTTTGCCTTGAAGAGGGGCGAATACCGCGATGACAAATAGCGTATTGACGATATAACGAATTGCCATAATCAAAGGAACGTTATAAGACTCTGCCAAATATTTGACGGTGGTGTCCATCGCGGCAAAACACAAAACGGCGGCGAGTGTGAGGACTACGCCGCGCATAGTTTGATTAGAAATGAGGTTGGTGGTACTCAAGATGGGATTCTTAGTGGTGTTTAAAGCAGCGAATGATACTCCACACTTAAATTGGTGCAATGCAAAAAACTATTAAGTGATCAAGTTTTAAGTCGACTACCCGCCAATCATCTACCTAATTGGTCATAAGAGTCAGCTCGCATTAAGCTAGGTTTATTCCACAGTGATTCGAAAAAGAGCCTAGCTACGTATGAAAATTAACCCAAATTTAAGCTTAGCTTCTATTTTATTAGGTTTAGTATCTTTGCAAGCCCCCGCCGTTGCTTACTGGAATTGCCCGGTCGGTGTTGATCCCAACGGCCAAAATAATTCAGGCATTGCCTGTACTTGGTACGAAGCAGAGGTTAAGCCCAGTTATGAATATGCACCTGCACCTGCACCTGCTCAGCAGCATCCGCGCTTTAGTATGGAGGACATTGATGCTTTGATTGCTCAGAAGCGAGCCGAAGAGCGCTTGGAGCAGCAAACTGAAGCCAATGATTCGACCAGTGCTAGCCAAGGGATCTGGAGTTTTTTTCAAGCCTCACCGAAGGATGCCAAGCAGTTCTGTCAGGTTAGCTTTCAAACCGACCCTAACAGCGGTATTTTTTTCATGGATACGTGGGGTCACGAGCAAGTAGCTTATATCGGTTTTTACGGCGGAGCTATTCCTCCAACCGCAGATTATCAACATATCACCCTAAGCCTGAGCCAAGGCGGAAAAACACAAGCCGTAAAAGCTTTCCATTTGCCGTATATGCGCGATCCTTCCAAAGGTATGTATCTATTTCCCGTCGCTAATACCCAAGCCTTATTGAACGCTATGGTGGATCAACAAGACTTTGCAGTGGCTGCTAATGACCAAACGATGCTGCAAGGTGTCTGGGTGAATGGTCTAAAAGCGCGGAAGTGGTTGGGGAATTGTGCGGCGCTTAAATAGGTTCTGCTAAAATAACAGTTAGGTGTACTGATGCAAACCATTTTAGCCCGAAAGGCGATGTCTATGACCGAGTTGCGCGAACCTGCCAAAGTTTTTGCGCAAGCAGGCAATGAGCCGATTGCTATCCTGAATCGTAACCAAGTAGTGGGCTATTTTGTACCTGTTGGCGCTTTGGAGGCGCAGGCAGAGGATGACTCTATTAGTAATGAACAGCTCATTACCGTTCTAAAAAAACGCCACCCACAAATCGCAGCTACCTTGAAATACTTAGAGGATAAGTAATACATTAACTTTATTCACTTCTGTTGATGATCCAACCAAAATAGAAACGCAGCCGTAGCTAGTGCTCCCACCCCTAAAACACTCGCTACCCAAGGATTCATTTCTTTACCAAGCTCTACAATCGATAATGACTCAATGACCACACTAAATAATGGTGACATAAAAGGCATCGCAAATAGCGTCAATAAGAGTGATGCAGCCCGAAAATAGCGGCGTTTCGGGTTCATGAATAAATACATGACTAAGCCCATTATAACTGTTGCGGTTAAAAAGGTAGTGAGAGTTGGCAATACCCAAGTGGCTAAGCCACCCACCACTAAAGCCACCACTAAGCTAATAAACCACCAATCTTGATACCATTTTGCTTCTGGTTTAGGGGATTCTGGTTCTGAGTTTGTAGTGGGAGTTGGTGCTAGTGGTTGCGGTGGTGTGGGATTAAGTTGATTGAGGTTAACATTAACTTCGACCGTTTGCTTACTGGGTTCTTTAGGTTCAGAGCGATGAATTCGAGCATTACGATTGGTTCTACGCTCGCTTAATTCTTGTTGATCAAACACACCCTCCAACAAACTTTTCACCGAAACATCAATGAATTCCTTATCGCACTCCACGGTAAGTCTTCCACGTTCCAAGGCGCGATTTAAAATATCTTCCTCAAAAAACTTCGGGTCTTTGTGTGTAGGGTTGATGCAATACGAGCAAATACACGGAATCATCTGCTCCACTTTAATATTACGGAACCACTTACTATGAATCTCTTGGATTTCATTACTAATTTGGCGCAGTAGGTATTTGCGCTCGCTAACTTTGCCATTGATCGCAATGTCGATAATTTTCAAGCCGTCGCGATTTTCCTCTTCTTGCACCAAAGCACGGCAATCTCTTTCTATAAACACCGCACCTTTGCGCCAAATTAGTTGTTTGCCTTCAATACCTCGTGCCAATTTGCTATTCAGGCGCACAATCAAGCGCGTAATAATGCCTTCCGGCATGAATTTGTATTGAAAGCGGAAGCGTAAATTATCTTTATCATCCCAACTAAATTTCGGGCGCTCAGCATTTAGGAGTTGTGGTGCGATGAAATCTTGCTGAGACAGCGGATAGCAGATTTCAAAGTTTTCTTTCTGCATTAGGCTCAATAATTTGCAGCGCTCGTCAAAGTTGTATTTATCTTTCCAAATCGTTTCCAGTTGGGCGCGATTGAAATAGCCATCGTTTTTCGCAACTTGGTTGTCATTCAACACGCTATACACCGCATCCACTGCCCATTGTGGTTTGAGGATAATGAAATTATGCAGGCTCGGATCATCGCTGAAATGCAACAAACTCCCCAATTTATGCAAATAGCGGCTAAACACTAATTGGCTTGCTTCATCCTTGACGCTGTGTTCGCTGCAAATCGCGGCGTATTCGGCGAAGCTAATATGATTCGTGGTTTGGGTGCGTTCGCGTAGCGCATCGCGAATATCTTTCCAGCGTGCGGGGCGTGGGTCGGCGACATGCGGTAACTGGCTAAGCATACGTTGCACGCTATTGCGCATGAGTTGATAAGCCGCATCACGTTTGGATAAATCGACTTCGCAGACTTCAATTTGTAATTCGGGGTAACGCTCTTCATAGAACTTGCGGTCAAAGTTGAATTTGTTAATGAATTTATCGTCTTTTTCATTCAATACCACCAATACAGGGCTATAGCGCCCTTGTTCTTCACCCAATAAATGAATGATCTTGAACCAGTAGGGAAAGTTGGTCGGTTCTTTGCGGTCATTGGCGGATACCAAGACATAAACAGCGCTAGGGGTGAGGAAAAACTGGTGGGTCATATATTGGATTTGCTGCCCGCCAAAATCCCAGATATTGGCAGTGAATTGTGTTTCGCTTTTCTCAGGGTTGGTAAATTGCCAGCCTTCGCGTACTTCCACGCCTAAAGTGCTGGCGGTATCAGACAAGACAAAATCAGGATCTAGCAGGGTTTCCATTAAAGTGGTTTTGCCTGCCTGTGGCTCGCCGACAATGATGAGTTTGGCTTCGTTTAGAGGTTCTGCTCCTTGCTCATCTAGGGCTTTGAAGTAGTTGAGAATAGCGGCATTGCCTTGCTCGACTATTTCTTTGGGTGGATTTGTTAATGGATTGTCGAATAAGGAAATCTTTTTTCCAAAATCAAATTCCTCTAGGCTGATTGGTATATTTTTTTTAACCAAAAGAACTATAGGACTTATATCAGTAATTTGATTGGATCGAATATCGAGTGATTGAAGTGCTGTAAGTTTTTTGATTGGTTTAAGATCAGTGATTCTGTTTGAACGTAAGTATAGTGATTGCAGTTGTGCAAGGTCTTGTAGAGGTGTGAGGTCGACGATTTGATTCGATTGTATATGAAGTTCTTGTAATTGCTTAAGTCCTGAGATTGGGCTTATATCTATAATTTGATTACTGTATAAATACAGTGACTTAAGTTTTTGGAGAGTTGCTATTGAACTGATGTCATAAATTTTATTATAGCTAAGTTGAAGAGATTGAAGTTCATGAAGTGTTGTAAGTGATTTTATATCAATAATTTGGTTATCACGTAGATTGAGGTTTTGGAGTTTTTGAAGTTGAGAAAGTGATTTAGTGTCACTTATGGAGTTGCCAGCCGCGATAAATTTTTGAAGCTCAGTTAAGTGATTTAGACGCTCTGGTAAAAAGCGAATCTGGTTTTTTGCACCTGAGTTTTTGCTTGATATTTCTTCCCATGTTTTAGATTTTATTTGATATTCAAACCATTCACTGGCTAAAATCAACTCCTCCAACCAAACCAACTCAAACAACTCATCCGGCAACTCAGTCAAGCCACAATTACCCAAATCCAAGCGCGTCAAGCGCTTCTCTTTAGCTTCACGAATCAATTTCAGTGCAAGTTCTGACATGGGGCAGTCCTGAGTTGGAGTTGCGCGTTATTATGCCAGATTAACCGCCCTAAAGAGCACATCCACTGCACTTATCCGCCCTCCAGCACCTAGCCAACTGATAAAATAGAAAATTTATTTCTTAATTCAAAATAGCTGGAATAATTATTCTATTTGGGCTTATACTTCCTCCATACCCAACACACACATTCGGAGGAGAAGTTATGGCAGAGGTTCGTTTTGGTTTGATTGGTGCGGGTCGCATTGGTCAAGTGCACGCGATGGCAGTACAAGGTGTGCCGGGCGCACGCATTACCGAAGTGGTCGATGTATTCCCAGAAGCCGCTAAAAAAGTTGCGGATAAATACGGCGCAAAAGTTGTCACTTTAGACGAAATGTTCGCCAGCCCCAATGTCGATGCTTTCATCATCGCCAGTTCCACCGACACCCATGCGCCTTTACTAGAGCGCTGTGCCTCCGTCGGCAAGCCTGTGTTCTGCGAAAAACCGATTGATTTGAGCTACGAGCGTGCCGAAGCGTGCAGTGCGGCGGTGCAAGAATCCGGCATTACCTGCATGCTCGGTTTCAATCGGCGCTTTGACCCACAGTTTGCGTTCCTGAAAAGCCAAATGGATGCAGGCACGATTGGCAAACTCGAAACCCTGATTATTACCAGCCGCGATCCGTCACCACCGCCTGCCGAATACATCAAAGTCTCTGGCGGCTTATTCCGCGACATGATGATTCACGACTTTGATATGGCACGTTGGTTGCTCGGCGAAGAACCGACCAAACTCTATGCCACGGGTAGTGTGTTAGTTGATCCGGCGATTGGTGCAGCAGGTGATGTCGATACCGCGAGTGTCACTTTGACCACCGCAAGTGGTGCGATTGCCATCATTACCAATAGCCGCCGTGCAACTTATGGCTATGACCAACGCATTGAAGCCTTCGGCGAAAAAGGCATGTTGCAAGCAGGCAATCAGCTCGAAAACACCGTGAAATTTGCCGGAGCAGAAGGTGTCACAGGCGCGAAACCGCAATTGTTTTTCTTGGAGCGTTATGCGGATGCCTACCGGATTGAGTTGGCGCATTTTGTCGATTCGCTGCAACAAGGTTCCAAGCCTGCCACCAGTGAACAAGATGGTTTAGCCGCGTTACGTTTAGCCGATGCTGCCGTCGAATCCTTAAAAACAGGTCAGCCTGTGAATCTCTAAGGAGTTGAATCATGAGCCTATTACGCCGCCCACAACCGGACGCGACAGGTCGTTATCAGCATATTACCCCGGAAAATGCGCAGTGGCGTTATGTGGGGTTTGATGCCTACGACCTGAAAGCCGGGCAAGGTTTGGAATTGCCCGCCTCTGATCAAGAGTTATGTTTAGTGCTACTCGCCGGACGCGCTGATATTCAGGCCGGAATGCAGCACTTTGCCAATGTGGGCGAGCGGATGGGCGTGTTTGAAGACCAAGCCCCGCATGCGGTGTATGTGAAAAATGGCGAAACCGTACACATCAAAGCCACTACCGATTTGGATTTGGCGGTGTGCAGTGCGCCGGGCTTGGGCAATCATGAAACACGCTGGATTAAGCCGGAACATATGAGTCGCGAACAACGCGGCAAAGGCTCGAATACTCGTCATGTGTGCAATATTCTGCCGCAAGATGAGCCTGCGGATAGCCTGCTGGTGGTGGAAGTCAAAACGCCTGCGGGCAATTGGTCGAGCTATCCACCGCATAAACATGATGCAGATAATATTCCGCACGAAAGCTTCCTCGAAGAAACCTATTACCATCGCATTAATCCCAGCCAAGGGTTTTGCTTTCAGCGCGTGTTTACCGATGAGCTAGACCTGGATGAAACCATGGCGGTGGAAGATCGCTGTGTAGTGATGGTTCCGCGTGGTTATCATCCGGTAGCAGCGGCACATGGTTATGATTCCTATTATTTGAATGTGATGGCAGGGCCGACCCGGCGCTGGATTTTCAAAAACCATCCCGCTCACGAATGGATGCTGCGCTCATGACTAAAACACTCGATGTCATCTGTTTAGGCCGTGCGGCGGTCGATCTGTATGGCAACCAAATCGGTAGCCGCTTAGAAGATATGGGCAGCTTTGCCAAATATGTCGGCGGCTCTTCGGCGAATATTGCGTATGGCTGTTCACGCTTAGGCTTGAAATCAGCCATGCTGACACGGGTCGGCGATGAACACATGGGACGCTTTGTACGCGAGGAATTAGCGCGTGCAGGTGTCGATGTATCGCAAGTCGTCACCGATAAACAACGTCTAACAGGTTTGGTGATTTTAGGTATTAAAGACCGCGAAACTTTCCCGCTGATTTTTTATCGCGCCGATTGTGCGGATATGGCGATCAGTGCCGAAGATATTAATCCCGAATTTATTGCCTCTAGCCAAGCACTGCTGATTACCGGCACACATTTTTCTACCGAATCCACCTATCGCGCGAGTAAAACCGCGATGGAATACGCCAAAGCCGCTGGCACTAAGATTATTGTGGATATCGATTACCGCCCCGTGCTTTGGGGCTTAACCAGTCTGGGGGATGGCGAGACACGTTTTATCTCCTCCTCGGGCGTGACACAACACCTCCAGACTATTCTTCCTGATTGCGATTTAATCGTCGGCACGGAAGAAGAAGTGCATATTGCAGGCGGCAGCACTGACACGATTACTGCACTTAAACAGATTCGCGCACTCAGTAAAGCCACGATTGTGCTAAAGCTCGGCCCGCTCGGTTGCACGGTGTTGGATGGTACTATCCCGAATAGCATGCAGGACTTCCAAGTGTTTCAAGGCGTGCGCGTCGAAGTGCTGAATGTATTGGGTGCGGGCGATGCATTTATGTCGGGATTTTTGCGCGGCTGGCTGCGTAATGAGTCTTACGAAACCTGCACCGCTTACGCGAATGCTTGTGGTGCTTTAGTGGTGTCCCGGCATGGTTGTGCTCCGGCGATTCCCAGCGAAGAAGAACTGTTTTATTACCTGAAAAATTCCGCGTCGATTCCGCGTCCTGATCAAGACAAAAAGCTCAATCAACTGCATCGTGTCACCACGCGCAAACCTGCTTCACGTCCTGATATTTGTGTCTTGGCCTTCGATCATCGTAAGCAGTTATATGATACGGCGGTTGCAGTCGGTGCTGATCCGGCACGCATCAAAACGCTCAAGCGTTTACTCGTGAAGTCAGTCGAATATGCGATGCAAAAGACCGATTTAGCGCCGCAATCCGGTGGAGTCTTGATTGATGATACTTACGGGCAAGACGCGCTGAATGATGTCACAGGGCGCAATTGGTGGATTGGGCGTCCGGTGGAGTTGCCGTCCTCGCGTCCGATTGAATTGGAAGGTGGGCGCTCGATTGGTTCGCGTTTCGTGTCTTGGCCGTTAGAGCATATTGTGAAGTGTTTGGTGTTTTATGACATCAACGATGCCGTCGGTTTACGCCTGCAACAAGAACGCCAGATTCAAGAGTTATTTGCGGCCTGCCAAGCCAGTGGACATGAATTGCTGCTTGAGCTGATTCCGCCTGCGAATAGCCCGCAAACTAATGACAGCGCCGTGCTGGCTTTGGAGCGGTTATATAACCTCGAAGTCTTCCCCGATTGGTGGAAGTTGCCGCCGCAATCGGCTACGAGTTGGGACAAGATTAGCCAGTTAGTGCCGAAACGCGATCCGCATTGTCACGGGGTGGTGATGTTAGGCTTGGGTGCGAGTATTGAAAGCTTGAAACAGTCCTTCCAAATTGCCGCACAATACCCGATTTGCAAAGGCTTCACGGTGGGGCGCAGTTTGTTTGCCGAACCCAGTCAAGCGTGGCTCGCGAATCAGATTAATGATCAGCAGCTCATCCAAAGCGTGGGCGAGAATTATGTGCAATTGATTACAGCGTGGCGTGCCAGTCGCGCACCCCAACTAGCGTCACAGGAGTTAGCGGCATGAGCACGATTCGTTTAACCATGGCACAGGCTTTAGTACGCTATTTGAGTGTGCAATACACCGAAGTCGACGGGCAAAAACTGCCACTATTTGCTGGCGTGTTTGCGATTTTTGGACATGGAAATGTAGCAGGTTTGGGTGAGGCTTTATATCAATACCGCGAAACCCTACCGACCTTACGCGCCCACAATGAGCAAGGCATGGCAAACGCGGCGATTGCCTATGCCAAAGCCAATAATCGCCAACGTATGATGGCCTGCACCAGTTCAATTGGCCCAGGGGCTACTAATATGGTCACTGCTGCGGCTTTGGCGCACGTGAATCGCTTACCTATATTGTTCTTGCCCGGTGATATTTTCGCGAATCGCACGCCTGATCCAGTGTTGCAGCAGGTCGAATGCTTTAACGATCCGACCATTAGCGCGAATGATTGTTTCCGTCCGGTGAGTCGTTATTTCGACCGTATTTCCCGCCCTGAGCAGCTCATTACTAGTTTACCTGTAGCGCTGCAAACCTTGCTGGATGCAGAAAATTGCGGTCCTGTGGCTTTAGCCTTGCCGCAAGATGTGCAAGCTGAAGCTTATGATTACCCCGAAAATTTTTTTGCTGAGCGCGTGCATTATCCCCGTCGCCCGCCAGCGGATGCGCGGGAACTACAAGCTGCGATTGACGCGATTAAAGAAGCGAAAAAGCCGCTAATTATTGCGGGTGGTGGAGTGCTGTATGCACAAGCCACCGATGAGCTAAAAAGCTTCGCCGAAACCTTCAATATTCCGGTTGCGGAAACCCAAGCGGGCAAGGGTTCGTTGGCGTGGGATCACCCGAATTATGTAGGTTCGATTGGTGTGACGGGTTCGAGTGCGGCGAATAAGTTGGCGCAAGAAGCGGATGTTGTATTGGCAGTTGGTACACGTTTACAGGATTTCACTACGGCTTCACGCACTGTATTTGGTAATCCAGCAGTGAAATTGATTCAACTCAATGTCGCCAAATTCGATGCGATTAAGCATAACGCACAAAGCCTGATTGCCGATGCCAAGGTCGGTTTGCAGCAATTGCATGTGGGGTTTGCAGGTTGGCAAGCGTCACAGGCTTGGCTGGCACAAGGGCAGGGCGCGATTGCCGAGTGGAATGCGTATTACGAGCAAGTCACGGCGGCTGAAATCGCAACACCCACACGCACAGGTTTACCCTCTGATGCGCAAGTGTTGGGGGCGGTGAAACGCACGGGGCAGGCTTCGGATATTGTGGTGTGTGCGGCGGGTGGTTTGCCGGGTGAATTGCATAAGCTGTGGCGCACCGATCAACCGAATAGTTATCACCTCGAATACGGTTTCTCCTGCATGGGTTATGAAATCGCGGGCGGCTTGGGTGTGAAGATGGCTAAACCAGAACGCGAAGTGATTGTCGTGGTCGGTGATGGCTCGTATTTGATGCTCAATTCTGAACTCGCCACCAGCGTCATGCTCGGATATAAAATTATTCTGGTGGTACTGGATAATCGCGGCTATGGCTGTATTAACCGCTTGCAACAAGCGACGGGCAGTGCGCCGTTTAATAATCTGTTGGAAAACTGTGTCGCGGTCGATGAAGGTGCGCCGAAGATTGATTTTGCCGGACATGCGCGGGCTTTGGGGGCGACTTCAGAGAGTGTGCAGGGCATTAGCGAATTAGAAGCGGCTTTAGGGCGGGCGCGTGCCGCGAAGAAGTCCTATGTGATTGCTTTAGATACAGATCCGTTTATGACCTCAGCCGGTGGTTGCTGGTGGGATGTGGCAGTGCCAGAAGTCTCGCCGCGTGAACAGGTCAATACGGCGCATGAGAAATATGTTGAGGCTAAGCGTAAGCAGCCTTATTGAGTATTAAGCCGCAAGCAGTGCTTATTTGCTACAGAGCCGCTGTGAATACGTCCTTGTACGCTTCGAGGTCGCATCCCTGTGACCTAGACTCTTCCGCAAACAAGCACTACTTGCTCCATTACAGTGATTAGCTAGGAAATTGAAATGAGTGTAAGAATTGGTATTAATCCGCTAACTTGGACGAATGACGATCTGCCTGAGTTAGGTGCAGAAACGCCTCTGGAAACCTGTTTAAGTGAAGGTAAGGAAGCAGGTTTTGCAGGCTTTGAATTAGGTAATAAATTCCCGCGCGACCCGAAAGTATTGGGGCCGATTTTAGATGGTTATGGTTTGGCGTTAGTGTCGGGTTGGTTTAGCGGCAAGTTATTAGAACGCAGTGTCGAGGAAGAAATCGAAGCGATTCAAGGGCATTTAAACCTGTTAAAAAGCTTGGGTGCAACCGCAATGGTCTACTGCGAAGTGACAGGTTGTGTGCACGGTGAGCGCGAAACACCGGTGTCGAAGCGTCCGGTGTTAGCCGCGAATCAGTGGGCAGAGTTGGGCGCGAAACTCAATAAAGTGGCGGAATATACCCAGTCACAAGGGGTAAAAATCGCTTATCACCATCACATGGGTACGGTCGTTCAAACCGAAGCGGATATTGATAATTTAATGGCGAATACAAGTGATGCGGTCGGTTTATTGCTCGATACTGGCCATTTAACCTATGCGGGTGGCGATCCGGTTGCAGTACAACAGCGCCATGCCAAACGTATTAATCATGTGCACTGCAAGGATGTGCGTCGTGCCGTGTTGGATGATGTGCTGAATCGCGATAGCAGCTTTTTAAATGCAGTATTGGCAGGTGTGTTTACTGTGCCGGGTGATGGTTCGGTGGATTATCCCAGCGTTTTCAAAGGCTTGAAAGTAGCGAATTATTCCGGTTGGTTAGTGGTGGAAGCTGAGCAAGACCCAGCCGTGGCGCATCCTTTGACTTATGCGAAGTTGGGGTATAAGAATCTGCGCGACTTGTGTGCGGGGGCGGGGATGGAGGTGGTGGCTTAAGTCTTATTGCCTTAACACCTAGACGTGCTCTCTAAGTTGCTGACTTAGAGAGCACTTGAAGCTTTAGTTGACTGAATGTGAATTCGTATCCAGCTCTTTTAAAATAATTTCTCTTATCCAGTCTGTCACTGTAGGTACAGCCAGTCGGTCGCGTGACGGAGCAGCAAATTTAGGGTCTAGCATCATAACATGTACACAAATTGCCGCTGCTTGCCAATTCAAATGCTTTAACGCCTGCAATACGCCATCAACATGTGAGCCGAACTCAACAGTGGCTGTGCCATTTACCCATGCTTTAATTTGGGGGTGATCCGTAGTTTCCCCTAAAATACAAAGCTGCAAATCTATATTTTGATCACGTTTATGATAATAAAACTGGCGTGTTTTCGGTGTGGCAGCTGTCATTAAATGCGCTAACGCCTTTAATCCTTGGGCTTGGTAATAGTGTTCATCCTTAAACTCGATATGCAGTCCTGGATAAAGATGGACTGATTCAAAAAAGATTTGGTGTAGCAGATAATTATCAGGGGCATTTTGCTGGAAAATCTCAGGATCTAATGTTGTCTGGATAGTAGCATAAGGTTCTGCATCAGGTGTGAGACTGCAACTCGCAGGTGTTAAAACCTCTCCAAGTGCAAAGGCTTGTTGCCAAGTTTTTTGCCCATTACAGCACTCAATGGTCATATTTAAACTCGCTGCATTCATAACAGCTAAACCAGCTCCACCTATTAGTAGATGAATATGAGGTGTATGGTTATCGACTGTGGGCTTATACGAAAGTTGTGTTAAACAATGCTCAACAAAATTAGAATCGGAAAGGCATTTTTTATCAAATGGAAATTGCCCACCATTATCTGTAACCGTAATAGTTTGACCTTGAATCTTTACTTTAATATAGCTGGCTTGTTTACTCGTTAGAAAAATATCTATGGCATTGGCTACTAGCTCCAATACCATATTAGTAGCAGCCTGATCTATGTCACCTAGATACATTCCCGGTCGTTTGCGAACAGCTTGAGCAAGCGTTAAAACTTTAATCTGAGAGGCGTCATAATTAGTATGATTAGGCAAATTTTGCATAACTTTATACCTTTATATAACTCAGATTTTAATAAGTAACTACCTAGCTATTTTAGCATAAATCGAAGCAGGATGCTGGTTTAAAAAGGTTAATTGTTTATTATTAATATAGCTTTACCTTATCTTTAAACATTGCTTTAACAATTGCCAATGAAGCCTTACGTGTAAATAAGCGTGGCAAGACGCCAATCATATAATTTGCAAAGCCAGTGATTTTAAAGCTACGTTTTTGACTAAAGGCATGTAGCCCTTGTCTTGCTACGGTATACGCGTCCATCGCAGGCATTTCTTTACTTTCAGCCCCTGCAACTTTAGAGAAACTGGTGTCAGTACTTCCAGGGCAGAGTGCCAAAATCGTCAAGCCTCGATCTTGACATTCGCCTGCTAGGGCTTCAGAAAAGCTAATCACAAAGGCTTTGGTGGCAGCATACACCGCCATATAGGGCATGGGTTGTAAGCCAGCAATTGAGGCTACATGGATAATCCCGCCCTCTTTTTTGGCAAGCAATTGTGGCAGGCATGGCATAAATAACTAAGTGCCATAAGCCCTTGAATATTCAGACTGACCATCTCTTGAAACACGGACAAAGGTAACTGATCAAAGTAAGTCCACTTGCCGAAACCAGCATTATTAATCAGTAAATCAACGCTTAGACCGGCGCTTTGAATTTGTTGTATAAGCTGTTGTGGTGCTTCAATTTGACTTAAATCAGCAGGAAATACATGCACTTGAATCGAATGAGCTTGACGCAGTTTTTTAGCTAGCTGCTGTAGCTTAGCTTCAGGACGAGCTGTTAAAATCAAATTGGCTCGTTCTTGTGCGAGTAAGTGGCCAAACGCCTCACCAATTCCAGAGGATGCCCCAGTGATGAGAACGGTTTTGTGCGCATAACTAGTGTTTTTCATACTACTTAACTCCTTGAAAGCTTAGAAGTGCAGCTTACACCTTGTCCTAAAGGGCAGAGTCAAGCTGGGCTTTTTGCGCAACCATAGTATTTAAGTCTTGCTTAAGTGCGAGGAGACGCTTTTCTGTTGTATGTAATGCATTTAATTGAGCTTGAATGGCTTGATGTTTGGTATCCAACAATTGATTCGTTAAAGCTAAGGGGAACTCGCCAGTTTGCGCTTTAATCTGCACTAAATCTTTCAATTCTATCAAGTTAAAGCCCAAGGACTGTGCTTGGCGAATCATTTGAATTAGAAGGATATGTTGCTTGCTATACACACAGTATTTACCGTTACGCTGTGGTGCAGGTATCAAGCCCATCGCTTCTTATAAACGAATGGCTTTAGCTGTAGTTTGCGTAGACTTAGCCAAGGCTCCGATATACATACAAGGCGTAGTGTCTTTGCAATAGTTGATGGAAAAGTTAGCAGGAAATAATGAAGTCATGATCTGCTTCGATTGTCAGTTGGTTGGGGGAACTGGCTACGGAGCATAGCATTGATTCTGCATGAGACCATTTAGATAACAATATAAAAGTTGTGGTTCGTCACCTAAAATTTACTCTAATTAATATTTGCGCTAAAAATACATTAATAAATCTAATAATAGTTAAAGTGATGCAAATTCCTAACAGCTCCCAGATGGCAATCCAACAAGCTGATAATGAGAAGATTACCACCATTCCACTCGCTGATAATGGTTCAGGTATTTACAAGTATTTGCATGCTGTACTGCTTATTTTATGGCTCTGCGCTTGGGCCGTAATGTCTCTAATCACAGTTTTAAGATTGTTTAGTGGTGATGCTAATTTCTTTTTATTATTTTGGTTTTGCGCTTGGCTTTCAGGTGCGATATGGCCTGCGCTGATTGTGTATAAAATTTTTAGAAAGCCTGCTCCAGAAAAAATCACTATAAACAAAGATAAGCTTAGCTATGAAACCATAATTGCTAAAGACAGCCCATTTTTCAGCATGAATTACTTTATGAGAAAAGACCTAGTACCTTTGCAAAACGTCAGTTTAAAGGCGAAGAAGTTCGAGTTTTCTACTACTGAATTAAGAACGCTTAAATTACGAGAAACCCAAGAAGGTAATCGTCTTACTATAGATAAAGATAATACGAGGATTGATCTCGCGGTTGGGGCGACAGAGCTTGAGCGTGAATGGTTGAGTGCCTATCTACAAAAATTTTATTCGTTTTGAGTTTAGGGATCGGGTCTAGGTTTGCTACTAAACCCTTTAAACAAATGAGCTAGCTACCTAACCAGTCACCACCACGCCCGCATCCACGACTATCGCTTGTCCGGTTAGCATTTTCGAGGCTCCAGAGGCTAAAAATAAAGTAGCACCGACCATATCTTCGGGTTGTAATAACTCTTTCAAGCATTGCCGTTCAACATGTGCAGCTAAATCAGCTTCGGTGACCCATAATTCCTTTTGCCGCTCGGTCATCACCCAGCCGGGTAGGAGTGCATTCACGCGAATTTTATCAGGCCCCAGTTCACGCGCTAAGCCTCGGGTCAAGCCGGTAATCGCGGCTTTAGCAGCTACATAGGCCGGATAGCCTGCATTGCCCATTAAATAAGAAATCGAAGAGAAGTTAATAATAGAGCCACCACCCAAAGCTTTCATGCTCGGCGCGACGGCTTGAGCGCTGAAAAAATGTGGACGTAGATTCACATTAATCGACCGATCCCAATCCGCCACCGCATAATCGCTGAGCTGATGGCGATTATCGACAGCTGTATTGTTAATCAAAATTTTAATCGGGCCGTGTTGAACAGCAGCAGTATCAAGGGCATTTTTCAGTTGCTCAATATCAACAATATCACAGCTAATGAACAGTGGACGGCTGCCATACTTTTGCTCTAAATGATCGCAAAAAGCATTGGCATCAGTCCGCTGCACAAAAGCCACTTTAGCGCCTTGCTGAATAAAACCTTCCGTTAATGCAGCACCAATTCCAGAACCGCCACCGGTGATAAAGACGCTTGCATCTTTTAAGTCAGTAAACTTGCAAGGCAGTTGATTAACAATACCATCCATTATTTTCTCTCCTCGATGCGGTTGACTTGGTTTAAGTGTAACTAGTTTTAACTCCGAAGTGATCAGTTAATGGGTGGTATTGCTCGTGCTAAACTAAGCACCTTGCATAGCGAGCTATTACTTCTTCGGCGGCGCTTCCACACCTGAAAACGCCAGTACTGCTTCAGGCAGGCGATCACCTTGAATCTTAATCGCATCCACTGCAGCGGTGAGTTCTTTCAACTCCTCAGCGGTGAATTTCACCTGTGCCGCACCAATATTTTCTTCCATGTGCTTAATATTCGTCGTGCCCGGAATCGGTACAATCCACGGTTTTTGCGCTGATAACCACGCTAAGGAAATTTGTGCAGGTGTGGCTTGCTTCTTTTGCGCCCATGTTTTCACCACATCGACCAGTGCCATATTGGCTTTCAAGGCGTCTGGCGCGAAACGTGGCACATTAGCGCGAAAATCAGCCTTGTTACCATCAAAGCGCGTGTTCTGATCTATCGTTCCGGTCAAAAAGCCCATGCCTAAAGGACTCCAACACACAAAACCAATGCCTAACTCTTCACACAAAGGCAGAATTTCAGCTTCGGGGCCGCGCCACAGTAGCGAATATTCGTTTTGAATCGCGGCGAGCGGTTGCTCGGCATGAGCGCGGCGCACAGTTTGCACCCCTGGCTCAGACAGCCCGAAGTTCAACACCTTACCTTGTTTAATCAAGTCTTTGACCGCACCCGCCACATCCTCAATCGGTACATTGGGGTCAACCCGATGTTGGTAGAGTAGGTCAATGCGGTCGGTTTTAAGGCGTTTGAGCATGTTTTCCACGACCAATTTAATATGCTCAGGACGGCTATTCAGGCTGCGACTAATGCGCTTTCCAGTCGCCTGATCAATATCCCAACCAAACTTGGTTTCGAGCACAATCTGGTCACGAATCCCTTGCAGGGCAGTGCCGACAATCTCCTCAGACAGGAATGGGCCATAAGCTTCTGCGGTGTCGATTAAGGTCACGCCTTGATCAATCGCGCGGCGAATGATTTCAACCGCTGTTTTCGGATCAATGTTTTTGCCGTAGGAGTCGGTCGGCAAGCCATTCGGTGCGCCCACTTGCCACTGACAACCTAAACCAATCGGCGCGACTTCCAGCGAACCTAATTTGCGGCGTGCACTAGAAGCTAAGGCATTAGTCACAGTACCTGCTGTTCCTTGCGCCGGATCGGCTGCCCAAGCGGAGGAGCCAAATAAAAGCGGGGTCAAACTTAACGCGGCTGCCGAGCGTAGGAAATCGCGGCGCGGCAGATTTGGTGTGTCAGGAGTTTTATTCATCAGAAATATCCTTTTTCAAGAGTAATTAGCGACCAGTCATTTTTAGCGCAGCTTCGGGCAAGCGAGCGCCTTGTAAATCTAAAGTTTTGGTGACAGCTTCGATTTCGGCTAAGTCAGTTGGAGTCAACACCACTGAAGTAGCGCCCAAGTTTTCTTGCAAACGATGCAGTTTGGTCGTACCCGGAATCGGTACAATCCACGGTTTTTGCGCTAATAACCAAGCCAGCGCAATTTGTGCAGGTGTGGCATTTTTACGGTCTGCTACAGCACGTACTAAATCAACCAGCGCCATATTGGCTTTGATGGCTTCGGGTGAAAAACGCGGCACAGCATTGCGGAAATCAGTGCTATCGAATTGGGTATTTTGGTCAATTTGTCCCGTTAAGAAGCCAGCACCCAAAGGGCTGAACGGGACAAAGCCAATGCCTAATTCTTCTAAAGTCGGCAGAATGGTTTGCTCAGGTTCGCGCCACCATAAGGAATATTCGCTTTGTACCGCAGTCACGGCTTGTACGGCGTGAGCGCGGCGAATGGTGGCAGCACTGGCTTCAGATAAACCGAAATGCTTCACTTTACCTTCGGCAATTAAGTCTTTTACCGCACCTGCCACGTCCTCAATCGGTACGGCTGGGTCGACACGGTGTTGATAGAACAGGTCGATCGCCTCCAATTTGAGGCGTTTTAAGGAGGCTTCGGCGACCGCTTTAATATGTTCGGGGCGGCTGTTTAAACCACCCGTGCGTTGTGCGGTAGTGGGGTTGAGGTCAAAGCCGAATTTGGTGGCAATCACGACTTTGCTTTTGAAGGGTGCTAAGGCTTCGCCGACCAATTCTTCATTGGCATAGGGGCCATACACTTCGGCGGTATCAAAAAAGGTCACGCCTTGCTCAACTGCGGCGTGCATCAATTGAATGGATTGGGTTTTATCAGCGGCAGGGCCATAGGCCGAGGTCATGCTCAATACAGCCAAGGCCGAGGGCAGAGACTTCTAAATGGCCGAGTTTGCGCGTTTGCATCTTTCAACTCCTTGCGAGTGTTTGAGTTCTTGATGAGCAAAACTCTAACGGAGCAGGCAAAAGCAAACTAGGTAGCGAATCCTTGTTGCAGAAACAAGTTACGCTTGTTAATCAGATTCGGTTTAGCGTTTTTTCATGAAGGGCTGCGCTTGGCGATGAGCGCTGATTAACTCAGGCTCGCTTAATACAAAAGGACTGGGATCGCTCAACTGCTGTAAAACCAGCTCAATAAAAGCGCGAGCGCGGGCAGGTTGGGCATTGCGATTGCCGTAATACAGAAATAAAGCCACTTCGTCAAATACATGCTGAATCAGCAAAGGTATGAGCCGACCTGCGCGAATATGGCTAGCCGCCGCCACACTGCTTAATTGCCCAATCACGCGACCCGCTAGCACCGCCTGCAATTCCACTTGCTCATCATTGCTAGAAAACGCAGGCACAATGCGGTGCGCCACCACTTCGCCATCCACTTTGATATACCACGGCACTACACCGCCCGTAGACGCACCACCAAAAGCGCTGCATTTGTGGGAAACCAGTGCGTCCAGTGTTTTAGGCGCACCGTAACGTTTCAGGTAGTCGGGCGCTGCACAAATAATCAATTGAATAGTCAACAAACGCCGCCCAATCACGCCTTCTTCCGGCGAAGGACCAATTCTAAACCCCACATCAACCCGATCTTCCACCCAATTACCCAGCTGATCATTCAATTGAATATCGGGCTGAATCTCAGGATGTTGGCTACAAAATTCGTTCAAAATCGGGCTAATTACACTTAAAAAAATCAATTGTGGCCCGACAATCCGCAACGGCCCCGCCATATCATCTTTAGTGATTTTCACACTTTGCAGGGCGCGTTGCAGACCTATCAATGAGGGCTGCACCGCCTCCATAAAGCGCTGCCCCTCTTCGGTGAGCGACATATTGCGCGTAGTGCGATGAAACAGACGCACCCCCAAATGCTGCTCCAACTGCGCTAACGCTTGGCTAGCGGCTTGTGGGGTAATGTTTTGTGCGGTCGCCGCTTTGCGCAAACTGCCCAATTCGGCGGTGCGGACAAAGGTAGTAATGGAGCGTAGTTCGTTAATGGGCATAAGTGATTTTTTGGGTGATTGACAAGATAGGCTTTCTAATCAGTCCAGTGATTATAGTCTAGTTTATGCAATACAGAGGCAAGACTAGCGCTTACCTCTAGCCAATAAAATTTTAAATTAAGTCCAAACGCTGCAAGCATTGGCGAATTTCCACTTTGCTGGCCTCAGTTAAAGGCACTAAGGGTAAACGCACTTCTTCGCTGCATAAGCCCAATAAAGAAGCGGCATATTTCGGGCCAGAAGGATTTGGCTCGCGGAATAGAGCTTGATGCAGCGGGACTAATTGTTCATGTAAAACCAAAGCTTGGCGATAATCACCGTTTAAGCAGGCGGTTTGAAATTGAGCGCAAAGTTTGGGCGCGATATTGGCCGTGACGGAAATGCAGCCATTGCCACCTGCTGCGTTATAGGCCAGTGCAGTCATATCATCGCCGGATAAATAGCTGAAAGGCTTAGTAATTAATTGGCGCTCTTGGCTAATCCGCGTCAAATCGCCGGTAGCATCTTTAACACCGACCACACGCGGCAACTGCGCCAAACGCGCCATCGTGTCGGCTTTAATATCCACCACGGCACGCGGCGGAATATTGTAAATAATAATCGGCAGGCTGCTGTGTTCATGTAAATAACTAAAATGCTGATATAAACCTTCTTGCGAAGGTCGATTGTAATAACCCGCGACACACAAAATGGCATTTGCGCCTAAATCCGCTGCTACTTTGGCATAATGCACCGACTCCATTGGATTATTCGAGCCAGCGCCTGCAATCACTGGAATCCGCCCCGCTGTTTCTTCGATGACAATACGAATCACTTGTTCATGCTCATCTTGGCTCACGGTCGGCGATTCGCCCGTAGTTCCCATGGGAATTAGGCTATGCGTGCCTTGGTCAATATGCCAATTCACCATTCTACGCAAAGCGACTTCATCAATCTGGCCGTCTCTAAACGGCGTAATCAGTGCAACATAAGATCCTTGAAACATAGGTTTCTCCTTTTTAACTAGGCAAAAAAAAACCTAGCCGCAGGTTAATGCGGCTAGGTTTGGTAATCTGATCTAACAATTAAGAGCGCAAACTACCCCGAACCGCTGATTGAGCGGCGTTTAGACTTCTTGGCGAAAGTAAGGAAGTTAAACATTTGGGTCACTGTTAATTGAATAAGTTTTTAGTATAAGGGTAGAGGCTTGAATTAGCTAGTCTGTGGGAGCGGCTAGTGCTTTAGCTGCTCGATGCTGCTTCCAGCTTGCTGTAATTAGATTGTCCTGAGGCTCAATTCAGGCGGATGAGTCTCAAAATTTAGCTTGGCGAATCAACCCCTTCATCCTCTCAATCGCCTCCGCTGCGCGTTGTTTCGCCGCCACCGTTTTCGAGCGCTCTTTCTGCGGAATCTCCAAACTCAACACCAAATCTTTGGGCACAGCTTTGAGTAAACCCAGCAAATCAATATCCCCATCCCCCGGCATTAAACGCTCAGCTCGTGCCGTATGAATTAAGGCTTCAGTGGTACGCTCGTAGTTAGCCGAAGCATCGCAAAACTGCACATAGTGAATCAGCTTGGGATCAACCGCCGCAATCTCCGCTAAAGCCGTAGCAGAGCGGGCGAAATGCACGGCATCAATTAATAAACCTGCATTTGGCTGCTGGGCTTGGTTAATCACTTGCATGGCGGTGTTTAGGTTCGGCACTTGTGTCCACGGCATAAATTCTAAATCCGCCGTCATGCCATATTGCGCGGCTAATTCGCAAAACTCAGCAAACTTATCCGCGCAACGATTTAAATCAGGATCATCGCCTGCTACCAGAATATTTTTTGCATCCAAACCTGCACCACATTCTAAAAACGCTTGAGTGGTAGCGGCTTGAAACTGTGCATTGAGGCGAATGATTTCAATATCGGCGACCGTCACACCTGTGTCTTTAAGCGCTTGTTGCGTGGCTTGGTAAACTTGTTTGTCGGTAAAAATTGGGAAGGGCGCTTCCGTACCCGCAGGCCACAAACGTAAGCCCACATGCTGATAACCTGTGTCCGCCGCGATTTGCACCGCTTCGGGTGGTTGCACATCCATCACAGTCAAATAGGCGAGAGAAAAGCGATAATTCATAGCAGCCCCTTATTGCAGCGGTGAAAAGGCCAGTGGCACTGCCAAGGTCGAGGTCATATTCGGGCTTAACCAATCGGGGCCGCCTTTGGGAGGCCAAATGCCATCCGCTACGGTTTTGGCACGTACTTCCGCACGTTGATTGGCTGAGGCATACGGCCAAATTTGGGTAAAGCGCGGCGCACCATCCAAGGCATACATGGCAATCGTCATCCTGGATTGTTCGGTACGTGCCGGAATCGCGTCACGCCATTTTTCAATCGTCGGTGCAAGGCCATTGAGCTTGGTGTGATAAGTGCGAATCTCGTAAACCGCGCCATAATTGCCCGTCTGTACGGGTGGCACGAAGTCAAAGGGCAGGTAAGTGTCGGTCTGATAATTCACCAGAAATTCTAAGCAGCCATAAGGATTTTCCGACATTAACACCCGTTGACGCTCAGCGACTAGCTCGTCTAAAGCGTTAAAGCCACGCAATAAATATACTTCATTCAGTGAGCCAATATCCGCAGCCCAAGCGCCTAAGAGTGTGCCTTGGCCTGCTGCCAAAAAACTTTGAATACCGGGGGCGGCTTTGCCAGCACCAAATAAAATGGTTTTTAGGGTGGTGAGTTCGTAATACTGCATTGTGTTCTCCTAGGAATGAGAGGCTAAAGGTTGATTCGCGAGTGTGCAGCCAATCACATAGCCAAAGGTCATAGCCGGGCCTAAGGTAATGCCGCCGCTGGGGTAATGGCCTTGGAAAATACTCGCCATGTCATTGCCGACCGCGAATAAGCCTTGAATGGGTTGGTTATCGGCGTTTAGGGCTTGCGCATTTTCATTGGTCTGAATGCCCGCAAACGTACCTAGACTGCCCGCCACTAATTTCACCGCATAAAACGGCGCTTGAGTTAAGGGCGCGAGTGACGGATTGGGTGCGTGTTCGGGATCGCCTTGAATGCGGTTATAAGGTGACTCGCCGCGCTGAAATTGACTGTCACTGCCTTGCAAGGCATCGGCATTAAAGGTCTTGAGTGTTTCCGTAAGATTAGCCGCATCAATCCCGCAGTGTGCTGCCAAATCTTGAGGCGTATTGGCACGTTTTAAGTAGCCACTTTTTAAATAAGTATACAGCGGAAACGGGAAAGGTTTCGCCCAGCCCAAACCCCAACGGCGTTGAGCTTTATGATCGGCGATTAACCAGCAATGCGGTTCTTGGTCTGCGGGTGTAGCTTTAAATAGTTGCGACATAAATTCGTGATAAGAATCCGCCTCGCTCACAAAGCGTTTACCATTGGGTAATACGGCAATAATGCCGGGTTTGGCACGTTCAATCAGGTGCGGAAAGTGAATCGCCTCACCCGAGCGCGTCGGCACTAACGACACGGGTGACCACGCACCTGCATTAGTAAAATTACTTAATTGCGCACCTACACGCTCAGCTAAAGTAATGCCATCGCCCGTATTAGTTTTGGGGGCGGCGGAATAATGGTGTGCGCCATTTTCGGGCTTAAACCATTGCGCTCGGCGAGCTTTATCGTGCGGGAAACCACCAGCAGCCAGCACGACGGCTTTATTCGCGACTAAGTTTTCAGTCTTACCTTGCCAAGTGACTTTTACACCTGTGATACGTTCATTATCTTTTACCAGTTCCAGCACTTTTACATTGGTGCGGTACTCAACACCTTTATCCAGCGCTGATTTTAATAAGCGAGCAATCAGCGCATTGCCATTCACTAATTTCATACTGCGTTGATAGCGCAACAAATCCCAAGCATGTTTGCCTAAGCGTTTCATGACATACCAAGCGGCGGGCAGAGTGCGGGTGGCATTGTAGAAATTGCGAATATCTGAACCCGAAGCGATGCCCATGCCTGCTATCGAAATCACACTCAAAGGGGGGCGTAAATCGTTAATCGCCGCTCCCAATTCACGTCCATCGAATGCTGCGGCACACACTGAGCGTCCGCCTGTAGCGCTGCCCTTAAGTGGATAAAAGTCGGGGATTTTATTGCCATCTATGAAGCGCATGGCGGTTTGGGTTTGGAAAAACTCGACCATTTGTGGAGCAACGTCTAGAAAGCGGCGGGTTTTGGGATTGTCGGCTTGAGCGCCAATTTTGCTGATTAAATATTGTAAAGGTTGGTCGGCAGTTTCTTGTATGCCTGCTTGTTGCGCGAGTGGGTTGCGCGGTATCCATAGCCACCCACCCGACCACGCACTAGTTCCCCCCAATAAGTCCGCTTTTTCTAGGGCTAAGACTTTTAAGCCAAAGTGTGCGGCGGTCACGGCAGTGGCTAAGCCGCCTGCACCGGAACCAATCACAATGACGTCGTAGGGAGAGGGTGTCGCTGGGGTCATGCAATCTTCCTGAGAGGTGGCTTGGGTTTATGCTTGCTGAAATATAAAGAAGCACGGCTAGCTTCGCCTAAATCCAAAGCGGCTTGTTTTAAATCATCTGCCATGCTTTGCATGAGGGCGGGTGTTAAACGCGCCGAAGGGCCAGCAATACTCACCGTGCCAATTGCTTGTTGAGTATCAGGCTGATAAATCACCGTCGCCATCGCCGCCATGCCTTGCAGGAAGCTATCGCTATTCAGGCTATAGCCGCGCTCGCGAATGGTTTGCAGGGTTTTTAAGAGTTCAGCAATAGATTGTGGGGAGGCGTCGCCGGGGAGCTGGGCTTTGCGTAAACCTTGCTTCATCACTAAGGCCATTGCCTCTTCATCGCTCATCGAAGCAAGCCATGCTTGCCCACCCGCAGAAGAAGCCAAATGCGCTACTTGCCCTTGCTCACTGCCCGGATCATAACGTAAGCCAGAAGTAGCACCTTGCGCTACCCCCACCCAAATTAATTCATCGCCATCCGCCAACGCTAAGCGCACTAGTTCTTTGCTGCGCTGGGCAAGTTCATCGAGTATCGGTTGGCTCACATCACAAAAGCCTGCTTGCCCTAAAAATGACAAACCCAAAGACGCTAATTTAATGGTTAAGGCATATTCGCCCATGCTTTGCGATTGACGCACATAGCCACTGCGCTCTAATTCTTTCAATAGGCGATGCACACCGCTCACCGGCATATCCAAGGCGCTGGCCATCTCGCTCACCGGACAACCGAAGGGGCGACGAACCATAAATTCCAACACGGCTAAAGCTTTTTCTAGGGCGCTACTCATCCTCGTATCCTCTTCAAATTCGACTGAATCAGGAATGATTACTAAGATAGCAAAGAAATACAAATATGGAAACAATTTCAAATATTGAAATATATTCAAATTTATGTAAGGATTTTAGCAATTGAATGATTTGACTCAAACACAACAGCGAGTCGCAAGCTTGGAGAGGTTTGAATGGCAGGGACACAAGCTAGCCAATTACTAGCCACACTCACAGATAAGGCAGCCTACGATGTCGTGGTATTAGGCACAGGTGCTGCGGGCATGGCAGCCGCCTTATTTGCCTCGATTGCAGGTAGCAAAGTGCTATTAGTGGAACGCACGGAGTATGTCGGCGGCACGACTGCACTATCCGGCGGCACCACTTGGGTTCCCCTCACACGCTATCTCGCCCATACCAACACCCAAGACAATTTCGCTAATGTAATGACCTTTCTTGATGCAGCAGTCGGCGAACATGCACCGCGTGAAATGCGTGAAGCTTTCCTCAAGGCAGGCGCTGATGCGATTCACACTCTAGTGGATAACACGAAAGTTGCTTTCCGTGCCTGTGCTTATCACCCTGATTATTTGGCCGATTTACCCGGTGCGACCGTGAATGGGCGGGCTTTAGAGCCATTGCCTTATAATGCAGGGCATTTGAAAAGTAATATCAAGTTACTGCGTCCACCGATTCCTGAATTCACCGTACTCGGTGGCATGATGGTGAATCGGGAAGATATTAATAATCTGCTGCAACGCTTTAAAACCCCTAAATCTTTTCTCTATACCGCCAAATTAGTTGGGCGCTATTACCGCGATAAGTTGTTGTATGGGCAAAGCGCCCGCAGTGTGATGGGGCATGCTTTGATTGCACGCATGTTGGATTCGGTGTTGGAGCGTGGCATTGATTTAACCGTATCTACTGAAGTGACTGAACTCAAGCCCAATGCCGATGGTTCAGTGCAATTAACACTCCAGCAAAATGGCATTACCAAACCAATCCAAGCTAAAGGCGGCGTGATTTTAGCCAGCGGCGGTTTTGGGCGCGATCCTGATAAGCGTAAAAGCATTTATCCGCAAGGTGTCGCCGAATTTAGTCCTACTGCTTCGGGACACACGGGCGAATTGCATAAACAGGTGATGCAGTTAGGCGCGTGTTATGGCAAAGCTGATGATCAACCCGCCTTTTGGGCGCCTGTTTCTACCCGCAAACGTGCGGATGGCAGTCTCGCGGTATTTCCGCATTTTGTATTTGACCGCAGTAAGCCGGGGACGGTGTGTATTGATCAAACGGGTAAGCGCTTTGCGAATGAAAGCCGCTCGTATCATGAGTTTGGCAAGGTGATGCTGGCAGGTGGTGCTAACACGAATCCGGCTTGGATTGTTTGCGATGCTGAGGCGATTCAAAAATACGGTTTAGGCATGGTGCGTTTAGGCGGTGACGATTTGCGCCCGTATTTGGCGGATGGGTATTTGCTGGAAAGTAAAACGCTGGACGAATTAGCACAAAAGCTGCAAGTACCCGCTGATAATCTCAAAGCCAGCATTGCGCAAATGAATGAGGCGGCACAAAGCGGGGTAGATAGTGTGTTCAATCGCGGTTCCACCGTGTATCAGCGTGCCAATGGTGATGCCACACATCAACCTAATCCGACCTTAGGCGCGATTAAAACTGCACCGTTTTATGCCGTGAAACTTTATCCGGCTGATATTGGTACAGCGCGAGGTTTGCAAGGCGACACTTCAGCGCGTTTAGTGCGTGAAGATGGCAGTGTGATTGAAGGTTTATATGCGTGTGGTAATGATTTGAATTCAATTATGGGCGGCACTTACCCCGGCCCCGGCATTACCATAGGCCCTGCTATTGTGTTCGGCTATATCGCCGCGCAACATGCCAGCCGACGCGCCAAAACCCCCAAGCAACAAGGATAAACACCATGCAACTCAATGGCGAAACCCAACTTTTTCCGATTATTGGCGACCCGATTGCACAGGTGCGTTCGCCTCAATTTTTGAGCCAGATTTTGGCAGGGCGCGGCGTGAATGCGATTGTGCCACCCATGCAAGTTAAACCTGCTGATTTGAGCCTGGTCATGACCAGCCTACGTGCCACCCAAAATGTGGGCGGGATTGTCGTCACCATTCCACATAAAGTGACCTGCTTAGCGCATTGCGATGAGGTGTCTGAGCGTGCGGCGTTTGTCGGTTCAGTGAACATTATTCGCAAGACTGCTGACGGTAAATTGGTGGGCGATAATGTCGACGGTATTGGCTATTTGGACGGGATTGCTAAAGAAGGCGGCAATGTTCAAGGCAAGCGTTTTTTGCTAGTCGGTGTGGGTGGTGCAGGTTCAGCCGTAGCGTTTGAAGTGCTTCAACGCGGTGCGAGTTATTTGGCGATTCACGATCTGAATACCGAGCGGCGTGATGCGATTATTCAAAGCTTAGCGTCCAAATTCCCCCATAAAGTCGGTGTGGGTAGCTCTGATCCTACAGGTTTTGATTTTGTGGCGAATGTGACTCCCGTGGGTATGCGCGAGGGTGATCCTTATCCGGTCGATGTGACTAAGCTCAAAGTTAATCAATTTGTCGCCGATGCGATTACCCGCCCTGAGGTGTCGCCGATGGTGGCGTATGCGCGTGACTTGGGCTGTAATACGATGGTGGGCGCGGGTATGTTTAATGCGGAAGCGGAAATTTTAGTCGATTTTATGACCGGAAAAGTGTGAGTTTTTCCAAATTGCAGAAAAGTGCAATGAACGTTCTATTTCTGCAAGTGAATGCGTAAATTGTACCATGCGTTTAATACAGAAATAGCGATAATTCAATCAATTGCTAAGGCTTGACGAGAGCAGGTTTTAGCAGGTGATTCGATTACGAGACAGTTTTGACAATTAGGTTGGAGGAGACAATCATGAAGAGAACCTTATTAGCTATTACTTTAGCGGCCTTAACCAGTGCCAGCACTTTCGCCTTAGCGGCCTATCCAGAAAAAGACATTGCCGGAATTATCGCGTGGGGTGCGGGTGGTAGTACCGATACCGTCGCTCGTGCTGTTGCCCCTCATGTTGAAAAAGCCTTAGGCGGTACACTGGTACTGTCCAATAAAACGGGTGGGGTAGGTGTTATTGCTACCAAATTCGTTGATGCTCAGCCTGCTGATGGCTACACCTTACTAATGAATGCTGAAAACCCACAATTGTATAAAGTGATGGGTTTGGCGGACATGGATTACAGTAATTTCACTACCGTCAATATCTTAGCGCGTGGCGTTCCGGTCATTGTCGCTCGCAAAGATGCTCCCTATAACACTATTAAAGAATTCATCGATTACGCGACTGCCCATCCTAAAGAAGTCAAAACTGGCACAACAGGCCCCGGCGGTTTGACTTCGGTGGTATTGGCGATGATTAATAATGAAAATAAAATTGAACTCACCGCAGTGCCTTATGACGGTGACGGCCCGGCTTTAACAGCCTTGCAAGGTAGCGCGATTGATGTCATGCCTGCCGTGTTAGGCGCGACTTTAGAGCATGTGAAAGCAGGGCGGATGAAGATATTAGGCGTGGTCGACAAAGAAGCGCATCCTTTATTGCCGGATGCCAAACCGATTACTGCTGATTACCCAGCGTATGAAAAATACCTGCCTTGGGGTCCATTCTTCGGTGTGTTTGCGAAGAAAGATACCCCAGAAGATGTCACGGCTAAATTGGTAGAAGCCTACAACAAAGGCAGCCAAGATGAAGCGTTCAAAAAGTTATTAGCGGATCGCGGCTTTATTCAATTGAATATTGCGGGCAAAGAAGCGGATGACTTCCTGAAACGCTGGCAATCCGTGACTTCATGGTTAGTATTTGACGCAGGGATTGCGAAAAAATCACCTGAAGAATTCAGTATTCCAAAACCTTAACTTCCTCCATAGCTCTCCCTTATCCACTTAAGTGTGTAAGGGGGTAAGCTATTTTCCAGCACTCCCAATTTTTAGGTGAGTGCTTTTCTTTATCCAGTCTGCTATGAGGAGGCTTAGAGATGGATACCACCCCAGCTAGAAAACCGGGTGAAACGGGTTTCAATATTCTCTTACTGCTTGGCAGTATTTTCCTGTTCTATCAAGCTTATAAAATCGCGGGCTTTTCGGCTTTAAGCTCTCCGGGTGCGATTCCCATGGCAGCCAGTGCGGTTATGGTGATTAGTGCTTGTATTATCGTGGTGAAGGATTTAGCGCGTCCGAAAGCCGAAGGCGGAGCCAAAGCGTTCTTTACCCAGATTCTGCCTTTTACCATTGCAGTGATGTGCGGGTTAATTATTCTATTTGCAGTGGTCTTACAAAAGCTTGGTTTTGTGCTCACAGGGCTATTGTTTTTGTGGGTGTCGATTTGGTTTTTACAAAAACGTAGCCCATTGTCAGCCGCCCTCATTGCCTTGTTATGTGTTGTGATTATCTATGTACTGTTCCGCTTGATTTTCCAAGTGATTTTGCCAGAAGGGATTATTCCTGAGCGTGAGATTATCGCCAGTATTAAGCACTTCTTTGCAGGAGCGAAATAATCATGCTAGAAAATTTACAGTATTTTTTAATGACGTGGACACAGCCAGAGTTATTATTTCTGACGGCTATTGGGACTTTTGCGGGGATTTATATCGGCGCAATTCCAGGGCTTTCGGTGACGATGGCGGTATCGATTTTGATCTCCTTTACCTTCAGTTGGGAAGTGAATAATGCCTTGGCACTCATGGCAGGCATTTATATGGGCGGAGTGTATGGTGGTTCGCGCACGGCGATTCTGCTCAATATTCCCGGTGCACCGTCGGCGATTGCTACGGCTTTGGATGGTTATCCGCTAGCGAAAAAGGGCTTGGCGGGCGAGGCAATTGGTTTATCTACGACCGTTTCCACCATCGGTGGCTTCTTCGGTATTCTGATTTTAGCGATTGCGGCGCCTTTTGTGAGTGACTTTGCCCTACGTTTTCAACCGCGTGATTATCTACTCTTAGCGGTGATGGGTTTGCTCTTAGTCGGGTCGCTGTCAGGCGGCAGTATGGCGAAAGGGGTATTTGCCGGAGCGCTAGGCGTGCTGCTGGGTACTGTAGGTTTAGACCCGCTCACCGCCGAGTCGCGCTTTACCTTTGGCTATACCGATCTGATGTCTGGGATTGCAGCAGTCGCAATTATGATTGGCATGTTCGGTGTCTCTGAAGCCTTGGATCAGATGCACTACTTGAGCATGCCCGGCATTAAGCAGCGCTTGACGCGGATTGTGCCGTCTTGGAAGGATGTGAAAAAGCATCTGCCCTTAGGTATTCGCTGCTCAGCCTTGGGTACATTCATTGGCGCTTTACCCGGCACAGGCGGCGATATTGCAGCTCTGATGGCTTATGACCATGCGAAGCGCTCGACTAAAAATCCTGAAGTACCCTTCGGTGAAGGCGCGAAAGAAGGCATTGTAGCGCCTGAAGCGGCGAATAATGCGGCGGTGGGTGGTGCGTATATTCCGATGCTGACTCTAGGGATTCCGGGTGATGCCGTCACAGCCGTAATTGTCGGCGCGATGTTCGTGCATGGCTTAAATCCGGGGCCACTGTTGATGGTTGAGCGTCCAGAAATCTTCTGGTTCACCGTTGGCAACTTAGTCTTAGCCACCATCTTCATGTTCATCTTCGGCATGACTGGCATTAAGATTTTTACCAAAATCGTCGAATGGCCAAAAGCGGTGTTATTGCCCGTGATTTTGCTACTGAGTATTGTCGGTTGCTATGCGATCAATAATTCCGTCGCAGATGTGTGGTGGATGCTGGGCTTTGGGATTGTCGGTTACTTTATGAAAACCTATGGTTATCAATTAGGGCCAGTGATTCTAGGCTTGATTCTGTCGCGTTTGATTGATGATAACTGGCGGCGGGCGATTATTTCCGAGCAAGAAAGTTTAGTCGGCTTCTTTAAAGGTATTGTGACCAGTCCGCTCTCACTGTTCTTATTCTTGACCATTGTGTTCTTGCTGTTTAGCCAAACTAAAACGTGGACTAAGCTCAAAGCACGCGTGTTCGGTCGTAAAGATGTGAATATTGATCCGACTCAGGTTTAGCACCTTTAAAAGCGCTTAGCCACACAATCAGCCCTTATTAGCTAAGCTAGTAAGGGTTTTTTCATTTTTCCATCCAACACTGCTCGTGAATTGTTGAAATGGCCTGTTGCGGGCATACTGTGTGCTTAGAATAAGTGTCAACTTAGCATAGGATTCGGCTGTATGAACTTCGCGATTACCTCCTCAACTTTACCCGGTGACTTACAAGAAAAACTACAAGCCGCTGCCAAAGCTGGTTTTGCAGGTGTGGAGCTGTTTGAAAAGGATTTATTGTATTCGGATAAGCCAGCGGGTGAACTGCGTAGTCTAGTCACGCAATTAGGCTTGCAGTTGGTGACGCTGCAACCATTTACCGATTTTGAGGGTTTGCCAGAACCACTGCGCAGCAAAGCCTTGGAACGTGCCCAACGCAAGTTTCAACTGATGCAAGAGTTGGGGATTAATACGCTAGTGGTGACTAGCAATACCTCGCCACAAGCATCATCCGACTTAAAGGTGTTAGCCGCTGATCTCGCGGAACTTGCCGATTTAGCTGCCCCTTTTCAATTGCGTATTGCCTACGAACCCTTACCGTGGGCGACTCAGATTAAAACACTGCACCAAGCTTTTGAATTAGTGCAATTAGCTAAGCGCCCGAATTTAGGTTTGGTGCTGGATAGCTTTAGCTTTTTTGCATTAAAGACAGAGATTGCTAGCCTCACACCTGAATTAGTGCAGCAAGTATTCATTGTACAACTCGCCGATTCGCCCGAAATGACGATGGATATTCAACAACTGGATAAGCATTTTCGCTGTTATGCAGGGCAGGGAATTTTGCCGATTGTTGAATTAGTTAAGCAATTACGCGCTTTAGGTTTTGAGGGCTTATTGTCACAAAAAGTACCCTGTGAAGAGTTTCGCGCTAGCAATCCTTACCAAATTGCACGCAATGGTTATCGCTCTTTGCAATGGTTGCTCAAGCAAACGGAAACTCAGCCCGACTCGCAAGTCTCGTTATTATCCAGTATTGAGTTTGTCGAATTAGCCAGCCAAGGTGGTGAAGCCAATTGGTTAGAGCAACTGTTACAAGCCTTAGGTTTCCGCAAAACTCACCAACATCGCAGCAAAGAAGTCGTCCTATATCGTCAAGGTCAAATAAATCTAGTCATCAATCGCGAGCCGGATAGTTTTGCCAATGCCTATTATGATCGACACGGGACGTCGGTGTGTGCGATTGGTGTTGGCTCTAAGCGGCTTGAGCAAGTAGTAGAAAATTGCCGCGAATACCGCTGTGATTTTGTGCAATCGCCGCATTTGCCAGATGAAATGGCTTTGCCTGCGATTCGTAATGTCGGCGATGGTTTGCTGTACTTAGTGGATACTGCGCAAACTGAGCGCTTTTTTGAAGTCGATTTTGTGCCGCTTGCGAATGAAGCATTAAACCCGGCTGGTTTTGGTTTACAAAGCATTGATCATATTACACAGGCGGTGTCTTCCACCGAATTTTTAGCGGTGATTCAGTTCTACCAAATCCTATTTGGCTTGGTGGCGAATGAGGAGTACGACCTGATTGATCGCAATGGCATTGTGCATAGCCGCTCGTTGGTGAATGCCGAGCATAGCGTGCAATTCCCGATTAATACTTCACACTCGCGTGAATCGTCCACGGAGCGCTTCCGTGTAGGGCTTTCAGGTTCGGGTGTGCAGCATATTGCCTTGCAGTGCGAGGATATTTTTGCGGTCGCTAAGCAACTCAATCCGCATCATATCCTGCCGATTTCGCCGAATTATTATGAAGAAGTGCAAGCTGATTTTCTCTTGGATGAAGCCTTAATCGAGAAAATGCGCGCGCATAATATTCTCTACGACGCCAATGAGCAGGGCGAGTTTTTTCATATTTATACTCGCCATATCAATGGCTTATTCTTTGAGGTAGTGCAGCGAAAAATGTATCAAGGCTTTGGTGAAAGAAATGCAGCAGCACGCTTGGCGGCACAGGCGCGGGAATATCAGCGTATGAAGGAATTGTTGTTGGTTTAGAAAACTGAGGGAGCGCAAAAACACTCCCTAGTGGCTCGCTTTAGTTGCTAATCCCAACGATCAATCCAATATTCCTGCTCACCTAAACTTGTGGTCACACGCAGTTTATGGTTTAAAGCCCCGCCTGAGGTTATAAATAGTCCGCAAGCAGAAGACTCATCAAAGCCTTGTAAGCGATTGTTTTTCGAGAAGGCTTCAATCGTTTTGCGAATCGAATGAAATTCGCTTTTTAAGTTTTCTGGAAAGATCGCCGATCCTGCACTTTGATAGCGGCGATCTCGCGCATTTTTCAGCAGTAAAATCATGCCTTTATGCTGATGACTTTGGCCTTTATACCAATGCGGTGGATTGGTGCAAAGCCCTGTTACTTCCACATAACCGCTGGATAAATACCAATCACTCGGTAAGGAGCCACCGTTGTAAACATACATCGAAAACGGATTGCGCTGCTCGGCGCGATCCCATTGCAAAATGGGTGGCGCTTTCGCATTCACCGCCGTGGTAAGTGCGCTCAAATTCAATTTAGTGTTAGCAGGTACTAAGAACTCAATCTTCAAGGCATCAGGCAAAATTTTGCGTTCAAACTTTTCCCAAGTCATGGTTGCTGCCGGTAACTGCATAGCTTGCGCCTCGGACTTATTTTTAGGCGTCAACTGCGCGAATACACCGCTGGAAACAGTCTGCTTAGCAGGCTTGCTCGATTTCGCATGAACCTTTTTGGGCTGCCAAATTAATTTCAATTCATCCAAACGCGCATAGCGGCGCTCTAACGACTTTTCAGCTTGCAAGGCTTCAATGATTTTCTCCGCTTGCTTAATATTTCCGGCACTTGGCGGCGTTTGTGGGCGTTGATATTTAAGTGGATCCATTTTCTCAGCAAAACGCTGTTGAATCTCTTCATACTCAAAGCCTAACTCAATATCTTCCAACAAAGATCCAATCATCGAGCTGCGTACATGGCAAAAACCTTCGGGTGCATTCGCCACCGCTAGCCATTGCTTATGCGCTTTCAGTTTTAGGTTTTGCGTGTGGTTTAAATCGGCATACAACGCCTTTAGCCACTCTGCGACGCCCAATACTTTTTCGGAGCGATACAGCTTATCGGAGCGCAATAAGCGCACCGCTGTATCGACGGTTGACGCTGAAAATTCATTTAAAGCACGCTCCAGCATCTTAAATTCTTCGCGCTTTTTTGCCATGTATTGACCCGCATACAGAATCGGCGATTGCCAAATCGTGCTAGCCGGTGGCGTGATCGCCATGTGTTTCCAATGTCCGGTATGTGGCTTACCGTAAACAGGCAAAGAGGAGACGAAAACTCCAGTAACCTGCGCTTGCTCCACCGCTTGTTGAATGGCGCTCACGGCTGCTTGGAAAAATGCAGGCACGGATTTGGTATGCCAAATAGCGGACTGTGTAGTGCCATCTTGTTCAATCCGCACCAGTTGACCAAAATGATTCACAAAATGGCGGCAAGCCGAGCAGGTATATTCCTGTCGCACATCCTCAGGCAGATTTTTTAAAAATAGTGGCCACAATTCAGGGGCATCGGTCACAAATAAACGTTCTTTGGCAGTTGCTTTGAAGGTTTTTTGGATTGCATGTAGAAAATCAGGATAACGGTTTTTAGCACCATCGAAAGTAGTTGCTGTTGATTGAATCGCCATGATCAGCCTCCTTATAGGGTGTGGGCTTGTTTGTCATGGTTAATACATTGCAGAGTGCGTGCCAGGAATTTTTATTTATAAAAATCAATTATTTATTATTTTAAGGCTTATCTGTTTATCTTTAATTTTATCTTTATAAATAAATTAATATTTAAAAAGTTACGATGAAATTTGCCTACTTAATGCCGAGCTTATAGGAAACCCAAGCCAGCACTTCGCGCAAACTGGCATACATATCACTCCCTTCAAAGTAACTAGGATAGGCAACGCCCACCTGAGTGTAACCCAGCTGCTCAAAAGCCATTTTGCTGCGTGACAAATGATAAAGCTGTGAAACCACAATCAACGGCGCTTGCTTATCCAGCAACCATTGATCGGCATTCTGAGCGGTCATGCGTGTGTCATAACCATTGGAATCGACGATCACTAAAAATTCGGGAATGCCTTTCGCCACTAAAAAGGCCTTCATGACCCGCGCTTCATCTTGCTGTTCGATACCAATTCCGCCACTGACTATAATCTTTTGCACGATACCTGCTCGGTGTAATTCAAACGCGCGATTTAAACGTTCTTGTAAGCGCTTAGAGGGTTCACCGTTTGCATAGACTTGATTGCCTAACACCACGGCATATTCAGATGGCGCATAGCCGGTTAATACGCCATCGCTCCAAATGCCCAAAATGGTGAGTGCATACAATAAGACAAATAATAGAAATAGCTTTTTCTTCATGAGAGTGAGTATTGGCAGTGATCGGATGAAAGTTAATTTAGCGCTTAGCCGTGCAAAAGATTCGTGTGAATCGTGCAGGAGTTTTGCAAAGCGATGATAGGTTTGAATACCTGACTTGAAATAGCTGTTGTTGCGCGTTTTGCAAATCCTCTGCACAAGATACACGCAGCTTTTGCATGTCGGCGGGTTATCTTACTCAAGGTATTGATTAGGTATATCTCAAACACCTACCACCTTTTGCTTCAGCAATTTGCAGGCTGGGTTAAGCTAGTTTAAGAAAGCTGGATTATTTTTATAAAAAGCGAGCCAACTATGAAGAGCAAATTTATTTTGCTGAGTGTGATCACCGCGCTAATTCCCCTCAGCGCTCATGCCGATCAAGCCAGCGATTACGCGGCGCAGACGTTTAAAGACTGGACAGTGGCTTGTAATAATCAGCGTGTTTGTAGCGCGAGTTCTTTGTTAGCACCGGCTGACGATGCGCCGAATGCGGATGAAATAAGTTCGGTGGCTTTAACCGTTGAACGTGGCGCAGCGGCTGATAGCCCAGCTAAATTGAGCTTGATAGCTTCGGGCGAAGAGGCTTGGGAAGAAAAGCAGGTGGGCGAAGCCCTTGGCCTTGATGTAGGTGAGCAAACTTTCGAGCTCGCCAAGTTGACCAAGCAACAAGTCGCTGATTTAAAAATTGATTTTCCCGCTGAGCAAGTTGCGGCAATTTTAGCCTCTGCACAAAAAGCCACAACGATTAAGCTGCTAATAGGTAGTACTGAAATGGATATCAGTGTGAGTGGTTTGTCGGCGAGTTTGTTGTATATGGATGAACAACAGCAGCGTTTAGAAACACCGGCTGCTCTAATCAAAAAAGGTAGCAAAAGTTTTACAGCTAGCCTGCCTAAAGTTGCTAGTGTCACGCCGATTATTCAAGCCGACGAAGCGGGAGAAGAGCTAGCTGATGTACAGGCAGAGGTATTAGCAACTGCTCGCAAACTAAGCCTGCCTGCCGTTAAAAATTGCAATGCAGAGCGGCAAGCGGAGTCGGAAGATACGGAGAGCATGGTCGCTCTGTTGGATACTAAGAACTATCTGATCGGTCTCAACTGTGGGAGCGGTGCTTATAATTCAACAACTTTGCTATTGGTCGCACCCAAAGACCAAATCGAGAAGGCTAAGTTGGCTCAAATCGACCAAGGAACTGATGGTGATGCGCTGCTAACGGGTTATACCAGCTATGACGGAAGTACCGGCCTGCTACACAATCTATATAAAAGTCGCGGTCTGGGTGATTGTGGCTCCGATGCTGATTGGGCGTGGACGGGTAAACAATTTACCTTAGTGCGTCTGAATGTGATGGACGAGTGCCGTGGCAATATGAATTTTTTGAATGTCTGGCAATTAGACTTAGCGAAACCTAAAAGCGAATAAGCTCATGATTAACAAAAGCTATCTATACGCCTGTGTATTAGCAGGCTTCACGGGCAGCAGCTATGCGGATTTTTCAGCACTAGATCAACAAGTTAAGTTTTTTGATAGCTGGGTGGTGGCTTGTAATAATCAACGCGAATGCTCGATCAATTCACTGCCACCTAAAGCCACATCAGTTAAACCTGCTACTGCTGAGAACGCCGAGTCGCCGGAACAACTTGGCTTTTATTTGGCTTTGGAGCTTAAAGGACTGGCAGACAATTCCATCAAGCTTAGTGTGCAGGATTGGAGCGATGAAGGGGGCGATTTTGAAGAAGGCGAATCCCTTAACCTGACGATTGATAAGCAAACTTTTCAGCTGGGCAAGCTTAAGGCTAAGCAGGTGAGTGATGCTGCTTTTGCCATCCCAAGTGAAAAAACGTCGGAGATTTTAGCGGCCTTGCAAATCGGTAAGCAGCTTGAGGTGAAAGTAGGTGACTCGGTGTTGCCAGTCAATTTACAGGGTTTCACCAGCAGCTTGCAATACATCGATGAGCAACAACAGCGAGTGGATACGCCTAGCGCACTGGTGAAAAAAAATGATAAGCCTTTTACTGCCAAACCATTAGAGCTTGAAACGCTAAAACCACTTAGGTTAAAGCAGGCTGAGAAAATTTCCGTGGCAAAGCGTAATAAAATTCAGGAAGTTATTCACCAATTAACCAGTACTCAAGCCTGTTTAGCGAAAGCGGGTAATGAAGATCCCTTCAGCGATGTGATTGAAGTGTTAGATAAAGATCACTATCTCATTGGCATCAAGTGCACGGCTGATGACTTTAATCGGCAGAGTTTGATATTGGTTGCACCCAAAGATAAACCTGAGCAGGCTGAGTTGGCTCAATTTGATCAAGGCGTCGATGAGGCACTGCTGCTAGGTGATTATCCATGGTATACCGCTAGTGATGGCAGCTTACTAAGCCATTACCGGAAAAGTGATCTGGGCGATTGTGGCAGTACGGCGGAATGGATTTGGAATGGCAGCCAATTTGTTTTGAGCCGTTATGACACCATGCCGGAATGCCGTGGTTTGTTGACGGCTATGAATGTTTGGAAATTGAAGGTGGATAAGTAAGCTAGTGCAAGACCGCTCATAACTTAAAAGAGCATATACACCATGCCTATATGCTCTATAAGTCATCAAGCCTTAAAAGTGATCCAAGGTTTGAATTTCGCGACGACTTTAATTAATCCGGCTTGCTCCTGCGCTTCAATCACTGCGCCAATCGGTTTATAGGCACTGGGTGCTTCTTCAATACGCCGTTCTTCTTTCAGAGTGACGCAATGCCAATCCGTTTTGGTCGATGGTGCTTTAGTCGCGCGCATCGCTTGGCGGCGTACACTGCGGCCAGCGCCATGGCTACAACTCATCAGCCAATCAGGGTGACCTAAGCCACTGACTAAATAGGAGTAATCGCCCATCGAACCCGGAATTAACGCCAGTTGTTCGGCATGTGCAGGGGTTGCGCCTTTGCGATGAATATTCAAACCTTGCTCTTGCAGCACCACATTATGCGACACATCCACGACCAATTTACTGTTGCCCAGCAAGCCTAATACATTGAATTGTTCACGCAACATTTCAGCTAAAACCACTCTATTCAGCCATGCATAACGCGCTGCGGCACTCATGGCTTGTAGGTATTCTTGAGCGAGCACGCCCGTTACATAGAGCTCGTGCTGCGGATGTTTTAAATGATGGGGCCATTCATTTTTAGCCCGATCCATCCATTGTTTGCCGACATAAAAACCTAAATCGCGGCTACCGGAATGAATCATTGCCACCAAATCACCTTGCTTAATACCTGCTTGGTAAGCAGCCTTACTATCCATAATTTCAGCAACTTGCTGCAATTCGACAAAGTGATTGCCACTGCCAATCGTACCTAAACAAGGGTCGCGATACAGCGTATTGGTTTTCGATAAATAGGCATCGGGCAAGTGCTGGCTTTGTGCCGTAGGAAGTTGGGCTAAGCCAATGCAATTCGCCAATTCACGCTCTAAACGTGAGCGATCAACCACATTCCATAATCCCTCTTTGAGGTGCTGTTCATCCAGAAACGCTTCAGGGCTTTGAGTGAGCAAGGCTTCAAAGGCTTGAGTGTGCACTGGAATATTGCGCCCATTTTGCAGCAAGACACGAGTGAGTGCTTGGACTAAAGCTTCCCGCTGTTGCTCAGCTTGAGCCAGTGTTGTACCCAAAGTTAGTAAGCGCATACCACAATTAATATCCGTGCCTATCGCCGCTGGAATCACGAAATCGTGCGGCGTTGCGACTATCGTACCCACCGGTGCAATTGAGCCGGGGTGAAAGTCGGGCGTGGCGCAAGCTTTACACACCTGCTGATGCGTTTCAGGATGCTGCACGCTGGCAAAATTCAGTAATTGCCTTACTGCTTTCTGCTCTAGTGGCAAGCTTGTGGGTAACAGTATGGTGGCTTCAGCTTGTGCATTACGCACAGACACAATGTCGCCACTGCGTTCTAAATGAATGCCTTGTTTAGTAAATACTTTTTGTAAACGAGAAAGTGAAGGAGTGTTCATAAACTGCCAATCTTTTCGGAATAGATTTAGGCGATGAGTTTTAGGGGCATCGCATCAATTCCTTCAGTCAGCAGCGAAGGGAAGGTGAGGGGATTCTAAGACGAGTTGAGGAGCTTAGCAATAGGCTAGAGCCTTTCTGTACTAGTGAGCTGATGAACGCTAGGAGACTGCTCTCAGTTGACAGCCCCTCACTAAGCGCATACGCTGATGAGCATGAAACGCTATCTGGTCATTTTCTTGTTCATCATTAGCTTCGTTGCGAATAGCAGTGGGATGGCAAGCGTATTGTTGTTGCCAAACAATGCGAATGACAGCATGCCATTGATGACTGAGCATCGTGCTCAGCAGGTGCAAATGGTTGAAACTAGCAAACATTGCCATGATATTAAAGCGATGACTGTGGTGATGGCTGCTGATTGCGATATGCAAATGGGCGGCGCTTGTGATAATTGCTTCACCCATTGTGGTGGCGCTTTACTCACAGCAGCATTTCCCCACTTTGCGCCACAAGCTCATTTTTTAGTAAGTATTCAAGCGCAGTATTACACTCCTCTGATTAGTTCCTCCTTTTTAAGACCTCCCCAACTTTCCTAAATCCTTTGCAGGCTTTGGACTGTGCAGTTTTGCACGGTGTATTTAGCCTATTTTCATTGCTCATGATGATGCCGCCTGCTTTAGGCTATGGCTGAATATCATCAACGAAAAATAAATGTAATAAAGGATTGATCATGAAATCTCCTGAAAACAATGGCTTGCCTTTCGATCTGGCACGTCGCCATTTTATGCAAACGCTAGGTGCTTGTAGCGTCTTAGCAGGCTTGGGTTTAGCACCACGCTTTGTTCAAGCCGCCATGTCCGACGCTATGCCGAGTGATTTGCCCGTTTTAGAAGGTCCCCATTTTGATTTAACCATTGAAGAGCTTGCGGTCAATTTTACGGGTAAACCCTTCCGTGGGATTGGCATAAATGGCTCTGTGCCAGCACCAACTTTGCGGATGCGCGAGGGCGATGACATTACCATTCGCGTCACCAATAAAATGAAAGTCACCTCATCCTTACATTGGCACGGCATTATTTTGCCGGAAAATATGGACGGTGTGCCCGGCTTAAGTTTCGATGGGATTCAACCGGGTGAAACTTTTGTTTATAAATTCAAGGCACAGCAAAACGGCACTTACTGGTATCACAGTCATTCCAGCCATCAAGAGCAAGCAGGTTTATATGGCGCACTGATTATTGAGCCGCGCCAAGCGGACATTGTGCGAGCCGAGCGTGATTATGTGATTCTGCTCTCGGATTGGGCAGATGCGACTCCGCAGCAGATTTACGCCAAGCTGAAAAAACTCAGTCATTACTACAATACCCGCGAGCGTACCTTGGGTGATTTTATCCGCGAATCCCAACAGGATGGCGTCGGTATAACTTTCCAGAATCGGCAAATGTGGAATGACATGCGCATGAGTGATCGGGATATTTCCGATGTCACCGGCAAGGTGTATACCTTTTTAGCCAACGGGCAAACTACAAAAGACGGCTGGGAAGGCTTATTCCGTCCGGGTGAGCGCGTGCGTTTACGCTTTATAAATGGCTCGGCGATGACTTTTTTTGATGTGCGTATTCCGGGCTTGAAAATGCAAGTAGTCGGTTCGGATGGGCAATATATTCGACCTGTATCAGGCATTGATGAGATTCGGATCGGGGTCGCAGAAACCTATGATGTGATTGTGCAACCCCAAGCGGGCGCTTATACGATTTTTGCCCAAGCTATTGATAGATCAGGCTATGCGCGGGGCACACTCACCAGCCAAGCGGGGCAACGGGCAGCGATTCCCGCTTACGATCCAATGCCAGTATTGAGCCATGCCGATATGGGCATGGGTGGCATGGACATGGGCGATATGGCGGGGATGGATCATAGCAAAATGGCAATGGGCAATTACAAACCCCGTGTTGAAGTTAAGTTAGGCCCACAGGTCGATATGATGGCGACCAATCCGCAAGTACGCCTGAGCGATCCGGGCGTAGGTTTGCGCAATAATGGGCGACGTGTGTTGACCTATGCGGATTTACGCAACCTCACTCCCACTCGTGATAAACGCCCGCCCAGCCGTGAAATTGAACTGCATTTGACGGGCAATATGAGCCGGTATATGTGGTCGATTAATGGTGTGGGTTTTATGGATGCCAAACCGATAGCACTGAAATTCGGTGAGCGTGTGCGTATTACTTTCATCAATAACACCATGATGAATCACCCGATGCATTTGCATGGCATTTGGAGTGAGCTGGAAACAGGCGATCCGAATTACCTACCACGTAAGCATACGGTAGTGGTGCAGCCGGGGGCGAAAATCAGTTATTTAGTCACCGCCGATGCGATGGGGCAATGGGCTTATCACTGTCACATGCTCTATCACATGGACGGTATGATGCGTACCGTGGTCGTGGCTTAGGAATGAGGAAAAGCATTATGAAAATTTACCCGCATTTATTCTCAGCCACCTGTTTACTCGCTGTATTGTTAGCACCGCTGGCACAAGCCCAATCGACTTGTACGCCCGAGCATGCAGCAATGGGGCATTGCACGATGGATGTGCCAAAAGCAGAAGCTGCTAAATCCGTATCCAAGCCCGATTCAAAACCAGAGGCTAAAGCCAGTAGTGCTTGTACCGCAGAACATGCGGCGATGGGGCATTGCAAAATGGAGGAAGCTAGCGCTAAAGAGCCGCCTAAGCCAGTATCTAAGCCGAAGAAAGCTAAGAAAAAGCAGCCAACTAAAGCTAAACCCATATCCAGCGAAGCGAAATCTTTGCCAGAAAAAAGCCAAGCTTGCACACCCGAGCATGCGGCGATGGGGCATTGCACCATGAATGGCTCAACTCCTAAAGCATCTGCTCAAGCTAAACCAGTCGCAAAACCGAGTGCACCCGCATCGAGTACTTGTACCCCCGAACATGCGGCGATGGGACATTGTACGCTGGACTCTGGCCTTCCCGTCAGTGATGGCTCCGCTGCAACGAATATACCGATGCCTTATCACCAAGCAATGGATATGAATGACGATCCGTTTTTAAGCAAAGTGATGATTGACCGATTTGAAGTTCGCAAGGGTGATCATGGTAATCCGGTGATACTGGAAGCGGATGCTTGGTTTGGCAAAAGTGTCGACAAGCTCTGGCTAAAAACCGATATCGAAGCAGTGGATGGTGACTTGGAAGAAGCACAACTACAGGTTTTGTATAACCGTGCGATTAGCCCGTTTTGGGATGTCCAAGCCGGTATACGTCATGACTTCAAACCGGTCAAGCGCACTTGGGCAGCTTTAGGCGTACAAGGTACTGCGCAGTATTTTATTGAAACGGATGCCACGCTGTTTTTGGGCAAATCTGGGCAGACAGCATTGAATGTGTCCGCCGAAAAGGAAGTCATGCTAACCCAAAAAACAGTATTGATCCCCGAGCTTGCCATGACTCTTTATGGCAAGGATGATCATGAATTAGGCGTTGGATCAGGAGTTTCTGATCTGAATGTAGGGCTGCGCCTGAGTCATGAGTTGAGACGCGAATTTGCGCCGTATGTTGGGGTGAATTGGTCAAAAAAGCTGGGTAAAACCGCTGATCTGGCTGAGCATCACGGCGACAAAACGCAAGACACCGAGTTTTTACTGGGCATTCAAGCTTGGTTCTAACAGCAACTTTTTAATTAATAGCAAGGAATAATCATGAAACTAATCAAAATCTTAGCTGCTAGCTTATTAATAGCGAGTAGCTCCGTTTTTGCACATACCAGCTTAAAGTCTTCTGTGCCCGCGAATAATGCGATGTTGGATAAAGCGCCTACTGAGCTAAGTTTGACCTTTGGGGCAAAAGTTAAATTGGTCGGGCTGAGCGTGGTGGATTCTAAAGGTACTAAAGTGGCTTTGGACTTCAAAGCACCTAAGGAGATGCAAAGCTCGTTTACTCAGAAATTGCCGGTACTCAAACCGGAAATGTATACCGTGGATTGGGTGATGATGGGGCAAGACACTCACAAAATGAGTGGAAAATTTGGTTTTATGGTGCATGGCCCAAATGGGGCAATGCCGCAGTAATCCCGCTGGTTTTCAATCACAGTTTATCAACGCACGGTGCTGTCTAGGGCATAGGCAGCACTCCCATGGAGCAGAGCATGGCCGAATGGTCTCCTTGGATAATCGCTATTGTTTTGAATAAATACCTCTTGTATCTAGCGATTGCAGCAGGTGCTGGTAGTGTTTTTGTCTTGATGCAAAATCAAACCACTGAGCTACATCAGTTCAGTTGGCGCTATGGCTGGTACGGCAGTGTCTTAGGGCTAAGCTTAGCCGTGGTAGATTTTTTCTTGCAGGTGGGCTTGTTCGCCGATGCAGGTTGGGCTGGCCTAGTCGATAGCAGTTATATCGCGATGATTTGGGATTCGCCCTTAGGTAGGCAATTCGTGTTGCGTGTACTGGGATTTTTGATCTTGATGCTGCTGATCGGCTGGAGTTGGAAGCAAGAACAAGCACTCCAATGGCTAGGCTTAGTCGCGGTGCTAGCTTTAAGTTTATTATGCTTTAGTTGCCTGCAAGCAGGGCACACGGTTGAGCAAGCACACTGGATACATTGGGCCTTAAGTGCGCATTTTCTGATTGGTCTATGGTGGATGGGCTGTTTGTGGCCTTTGGCGCTTAGCTGTAAGCGCTTAGAGCCTGTGAATTTGCAGCAACTGATGCAGCGTTTTGGAACGATTGCGAGTTTCTTAGTGCCTATTTTATTAGTAGCAGGTCTGGCTTTAGCTTATGCCTTAACCGGTACGCTGCATCATTTATTCAACAGCCCACACGGGCAATTATTGTTGGCAAAAATTGCTTTAGTTACAGGCTTGCTGGGCTTGGCGGCGTATCACAAATTGAACTTAGTACCACAATTAACCGAGCCGAATAGGCCGCAAATCTTGCAGCGATCTATTTATCGTGAAATGGGTATTGGATTGCTGGTGTTATTGCTGACGGCTGTGCTCTCGAATGTGTTTGGGCCAGCCGTTTTAATGAATCAATAGGAGAGGGTGTTATGAAAAAACAAGGGTTGTTGGCATTAATTGCTGTGGTGGGCGTGTTAGCTAGTTTTGCCGCAATTGCTTTGAAGGCAGAAACGAAGTCAGAGCCAGCACCGACGGCTACTACTGCCGAGGCTTTGCCAGTGGTGCAAGTGTATAAAAGTGCTAGTTGTGGCTGCTGTAAAGATTGGGTGAAGCATTTGGAAGCGAATGGCTTTTCGGTGCAGGCACATGATGTGGATAATATGCTGTCCTACAAAGAAAAAGCCAAACTGGGAGCAGGTATGGGTTCTTGCCACACCGCATTCGTGAATGGTTATGCGATTGAAGGGCATGTGCCTGCGCGGGATATTAAACGCTTATTGTTAGAAAAGCCGGATGTTTCAGGGCATGCCGACTGGTTCGCCGGGTATGGAAGTGGAGGGTAAACCTGCCGATGCTTATCAAGTGCTGACTTATAAGGATGGCAAAGAAGTGGGGGTGTTTGCAGATTATCCAGCGGGGAAATAGGTTTGGGTGAAATATCAAAGCCGCGTTTTGATTAACACGGCTTTAGATAAAACTTGAACGTTTACTTTTGTAATTGCTGTTCTAATAAATCGAGAATCTGCATCGCCGCCAAGGCCTGTTGGACACTCGCATTTGGCTCACGTTTTTCTTTAATGGCGGCAATAAATTCGCGATCTTGTAGCTCAATACCATTCATCGACACATCCACTTTGCTCACATCAATGGCCTTTTCATAGCCATCAAACAGGTCATCGTAACGTGCCAGATACGTGCCGTTATCGCAGATATAGCGGAAGAACGAGCCAAAGGGGCCGTTATTATTGAAAGACAGCGATAAAGTACAAATCGCGCCGGATTCGGATTTCAAGCCAATGCTCATATCCATCGCAATGCCGAGTTCAGGGTGGATGGGGCCTTGAATGCCCTGTACTTGCACGATTTTTTCACCCGTTTGATAAGCAAACAAATCTACCGTGTGGCAAGCATGATGCCATAGCAAGTGATCTGTCCAAGAGCGTGCTTGGCCTAGCGCATTCAGATTCTGGCGGCGGAAAAAATAGGTTTGTACATCCATTTGCTGGATTTTCAATTCACCTGCCACGATTTTTTTATGTATCCATTGATGGCTTGGATTAAAGCGGCGTGTGTGGCCTGCCATCGCAATTAAGCCAGTTTCTTTTTGCTTAGCACAAACGGCTTCAGCGTCGGCCAGCGTATCGGTCATCGGGATTTCGATCATCACATGCTTGCCTGCATCCATGACTTGCAGGGCTTGGGCCGCATGAATCGGAGTAGGTGAGGTAATGATCGCGGCTTCTACGCTGGGCTGGGCTAAACCTTCGGCTAAGTCTAAAGTCCAGAAGGGAATGCCATATTTTTCAGCGACTTCGCGGGTGCTGTCTTCGGTGCCGCCGACTAAGCTGACCACTTCAGCATCGGGGATGTTTTTTAAAGCGTCTAAGTGCTTCTGGCCAAATGCACCTTGGCCGACCATACAAATTTTCATTATGCCTCCTAAGCTCTATCCTCTTTGAGTGCCTAGATTGTACTAAGCACGCAGACAGATGCTAGGGGCTGGCGCGGGAATGCGTTAAATGGGTAGTTTTTTGTGGGAAAAGTACAAGTGAGTTTTCATTGATCACAGCACGAGCTTTTGCTTAATAATTTTTGCATAGTCCGTTAACCTATAAGGCTTAACGCTAACAGTATTCTCACATCTTCTGATTAGTCATTAGCCAGTTATACCCAATGCGAGTGGGTAGGGAGTTTAGGTCTATGAAAACAGCTACAGTTTTGCAGGCGGGCTTATTAAGTACGGCTTTAATGTTGGCGTTTAGTCTATCGGTCGCAAAAGCCGAAACGACCGATTGGCGCAAAGATGCCGCAGGGCGCGAGGTGGATTGCGAGCACAGAGTATTAGTTGTTGGGGTGATTAGGGGGGGGCTATAAAATTAAATTTTTTATTAATTCCATATAAGATTTTTTAGGTTCATAAATACACTACCACGTATTTAGTGGAGCTTGTGATAACCAAGTAGGTACATATGTTTTATAACTAAATTGCTCATTTAACGCCACGATGAATAGAATAAGGCATATGATTGCTAAAATACTAAGGCCTAGTATTTTTATATAGTTCACGTATCCATATTTTTTATTTATTTTAATATCAATTAAATAAAAAATGTAAGAGCTATTAATTAAAATTAATGCAATAAGAAGTAAAAATATTGTTAACCAGATGCTTGCAGAAGGAACCAGAGCTTGTTCAAAAGGTTCGCTGTTTGCACCCTTTATTATTCCTTTAACTTTGAAATTACTATTGATAGAACCAGTGTAGTAAACTTCAATATATAAACCTTCATTTTTTGCCAAGGCATCCTTTTTTCCAAAAAATATTGGTATCTTATTTTCTTGAGTCTCCCCCAAGCTAAGACCTATATTTCTTCGCGGGTAAGAGTTTACTATGCTTTTGATTAAGGAGATTTTTGGCGAATGTTCTAAGTATAGTGGGTAAGTTTCAGTAACGCTATCTTCATCAATATAACTTTTTCCACTATTCCAGATGTAAATAGCTTGATGAAAAACTGCCGATAGTTTTTTGCCGTCCCACATAATATCATAAGGCACATTGTCGGTTGCCATAGCTATAAGTTTTTGCTGGCCAACTGAATATCTAATTTCGTGATCTTGAGTTGGGTAAAGGCTGTTATAGGTTGGAGATATGAAAAATAACGCTGTTACCATAGTAACAATTACGGCAAAAATAGCGTAGGCCTTTTTTAATGTAATGATAAAATCTGTTTTTTTAGACTCTTCAGTTTCCATAGCTCTTAAAAACTCTAATTTTTTTGTGGGTTTATTATAATTAAATAATAGAGCTATGGCAAAATAGGTATGTGTTAAGGATAAATCTCTGTTCTACTGTCGATAAGTTATTTGTAATAGTAGTCTTGCTACATGTTACAAGACTACCGTCGCTAGAAGAAGATGTTAGCCCTTATTCTCCAGTACCAAATGCCCGACCGCCGTATTCGAGGCAGGCACATGATAAAAGCGATGTTTCAATTCCACTTCATCATTCAATGCACCGCGCATAATCAGCCACATGACTAATTCAATGCCTTCTGAGCCTGCTTCGCGCACGTAGTTCAGGTGCGGGACTTTAGCTAATTCATCGGCTTTATCAATAATGCGATCTAAGAAATCATTATCAAATTCCTGATTGATCAAGCCCGCGCGTGGGCCTTGCAGTTGGTGGCTCATGCCGCCCGTGCCCCAGACTTGCACATTCAAATCTTCGGGGAAGCTTTCGATGGCAGTGCGTAGCGCTTTGCCCAAATCGTAGCAGCGTTGACCGGATGGTGGCGGGTAAAGCACTACATTCACGGCGAAGGGAATAATCAAACATGGCCATTCTTCCACCTGCCCGAATACCAAACAAGGGCACAGTCAAACCGTGATCCACGTCCATTTTATTAATCACGGTGAGGTCGAAATTATCCTGAATCAGGCTTTGGGTAATGTGTGCCGCGAGTTGTGGATGACCTTTGACCGTCGGCACGGGACGTGCACCCCAACCTTCGTCGGCAGGCTTAAATTCAGCCGCGCAGCCTATCGCAAAAGTCGGAATAAAGTTCATATCAAAGGCGGTGGCGTGATCGTTATACACCAGAAAAATCACGTCCGGCTTTTGCTCTTTAATCCATTCTTTAACGTATTCGTAGCCCTTAAATAGCGGCTGCCAATACGGTTGTTCGGTTTTGCCTAAATCAATCGCCGCACCAATCGCGGGTACATGAGAGGTCGCCACACCTGCGGTAATTTTTGCCATTATTTCTGCTCCTCTTTGTACAAATTGCCTGCGGGTTTACGTCCGCCGTCTAGCATCATTTGCGCGTATTCTTCTTGGCTCATGCCCGTCATCGAGGCTGCTGCGACTTGGAAACTTAAACCGTCAGTGGAGAAGATTTTCGCGAGGAAATAGATATTACCGCCCAAGCTCATCATCCAATTGTAATCCCGCGCCAGCACTGCCTGCTTTTGTTCTTCAGTCATCTCCCACTCATCCAAGTAGGCACGTTCATTGGCTTTGAATTTCTCGCGGTTTTCCGCCTTCATCAACGAAATTGCAAACTGATTAATGTGATAACCTTTGAACGCCATCTCAGGGTCAAAAATGGTCGTGCCCGGAATATCATCATAAGGTTTAGGCTGGCGACTCATAGTAATCCTACCTCTTGTAAACGTGCATCTAAGCGCGGGAATACATGGCGCGTATTGAGTTCAAACACTTTCTGTTTATCGTCTGCACTCAAATCACTGCCGTCGATATAACGCTTAGTGTCATCGAAATAATGTCCAGTTTGCGGGTCAATGCCGCGCACTGCGCCAATCATTTCTGACGCGAATAAGATGTTCTCAATCGGCACGACTTCCAGCAGTAAATCAATACCTTCTTGATGATAAACACAGGTATCGAAGTAAATGTGTTCTTTAATAATCTCATTCAAATTCGGCAGCTTCATCATATCCGCCAAACCACGGAACCGCCCCCAGTGATAAGGCACTGCACCGCCGCCGTGGGGAATAATGAATTTCAAATTTGGGAAGTCTTGGAATAAGGTTTTCGCCATCATTAAATGCTGGAAAGCAGTCGTATCCGCGCCTAAATAATGCGACCCCGTCGTGTCAAAACACTGGTGGCAAGACGCACTGACATGAATCATCGCAGGCACATTCAGCTCCGACATTTTTTCATAAATCGGATACCAATAACGATCATCCAGACGCGGCGCAGTCCAATGCCCGCCCGACGGATCAGGATTCAGATTGCAACCGACAAAGCCTAATTCTTTCACACAACGCTCTAATTCAGCGGCACTCGCGACCATATCGGCTTGCGGCGATTGCGGCAGCTGCGCTGCACCAATGAAGTTTTGCGGATAGAGATGAGTAATGCGATAAATCAAATCATTGCAATGTTCCGTCCAATACTTGCTGGTGGACTGATTGCCAATATGATGCCCCATCCAACTGGCACGCGGCGAAAACACCGCCATATCCGTACCGCGCTCGCGCTGGAGCTTGAGTTGCGCACCTTCCAAACTATCGCGAATCTGATCATCACTAATATTCACCACGCCTTTGACATGATCGAATAAGGGATCAGTTTTAAGCTCTTTCTTTTGTTGATCGCGGTATTCGCCCAACTCATCCGGGGCAGTGGTGTAGTGACCGTGGCAGTCAATGATTAGGGGTTTAGTCATGATGCATCCTCCAACTCAATAGTGTTAAGGTTGAGGATTCGAAATGAAGGGTAGCTTGCATAACCTTAGTTCTCCTCCTAAAAGATTATGCTAGCATTCTAGGCGGTTTTTGGTGGTTTACCCATGCTTAAAAAAACGATGTGCTTGTACTTTTTTGGCGTTTTACTTGAGTATGAAATACATGCCATACCTATAAAACCCTTGTTTATACTAGGTCTCGGATCATCTTTAAGGGTCCTTGTTCTTCCTTAAGAAGTCCTAGCTCTTTTAGCCGAATTTTGACTACTGATCGAGAGGTTGAGTAGATATCCATAAGTAAGGAGGTGACTTTATAATAGTTTTCTAAGTTGCATGGCTGTGCATCAAGGTATAATGCACCGTATCCTCTGTCGTGTAGATCTAATTGCCTTATGATGGAGAAGAAACTTTCAGTTAAATTTTTTCTAGGAAGCAACAAGCAAGAAGCAAAGTAATTAGCTTGAAATTCCATCTTCATTATATCTTTGATAGCTATTTTTTGTGGATCTTCTAATTTTAAATGCTCTTCTAAGCACTCTTCACTTCTCATGTATTTTTGATGACCCAAAAAATAATGGCCAATCTCGTGGCAAATTGTAAATTTTTGCCTATGTTGATTCGAAATTTCTTTATTAATATATATTTTCAAAGGGTGGAATTGGATTTTTCCTAAGATTCTTTTATCAAGCATTGTAGTATTTACTATTTCCAAGCCATGCTCATTAGATAGCCATTGGTAAATTTTTTCTAGAGGTACTTCACCATCTTCGTAATCTGTAGTTTGCTGAATAGCCATACATGAAGCTTCTATTTCTTGCTTGCTTTTGTGCTTTACTAATGACCTTATTTTAAATTTATTCCTAATGATTAAGAGCGCTTTTCTTGTTTCTTCGTTAGCTTCATGATCGGCAATTTTGCTAAAAAACGAATAAGTTGAGTTAGTAAAGGTTTCATGCGCATATCCATAAAAATCAAAGCATTGACTCCTATAACTTTCATCAGTTATCCCACTTTTAACCTCTAGGTATTCGGTTAGAGAGTAGCTCGAAAAAACAAAAGAAGAAGGTGATCTCGCAAGCTCCCAAACTAATGCATCTGGACTGTAGTACCGAAATAAGCCTATACCCTTTGATTTGGAAAAATTCAAGGCTCCTTCTTGAAAGGAGTTGGTTGATGCTATTATAGTTTTTATATTACTTCCAATTTGCTGTGCTTTCGCATAGAACTCTTCAACATCATCAACAGGTACTTTATGGTTGTAATTTTTACACTCTATTAGAAAGAGCATTGAGTATCTATCTTGACCTGGAAAATATGCCTCTATAGCTACATCAAATATAATATCCTTTTCTCTATCTTTAGAGTAATACTTTTTCTTTAGAAATATTTTGCAATAGTCTTTTTTAACTAGGAATTCATCCCTGTTTATTATGTTAGAGAGTAGGTTATATACTTGCTTTTCGAGCTTGTCTCCTTTTTTAGTGGTATTCATTTGTAAAATACGCCCTATAAATCCGATGAGTATTAGGGAAAATATCAGATCATGTTTTTTTGAGCAAGGCTATGTTGCTTAGTGTTTATTTGTTTTGACTAGATCATCAGGCGTATCAATATCCTGCAAAATCCCACTGTCATCAGTAGCGATTAAATGAACCTGCTCCGCATAGCGCTGCAATAACTGATTCGCACCGGTATCTTGGTTCAATTGCAATAATTCATTCTTAAATTGCTGGGCAAAGCCAACCGGATGGCCGCGCTTACCTTGATAACAAGGCGCTGCAATTTTTGCTCCCTGAATTAAGGAGTCAGCCACTATACGTATCGTTTCGGTTTTAATAAAAGGCATATCTGCCAAGGCAATCAGCCAGCCTTGGCTATTAGCACTCTGTGCAATACCTAGCGCTAAGCTAGTACCTAAGCCTTGTGCTGCATAGGGATTGACGATTACTTGCACGCCTAAAGCTCGATACTGTTGGGCTAACTCAGGTGAATGAGGATTGATTACTACCAAGACATTTGCAAACACTTCACAAAGTTTCTGCGCTGCGATTAAACCCAGCGGTGTGCCATCGTTTAAGGGATGCAATAACTTAGGCGAGCCAAAGCGTTTGCTTTGCCCAGCAGCGAGTAAAATAGCAGTAAAGTCAGCGCTGATTTTCTCAGGCACGGCGATTTCGGTGTGCAGTAATATCTGCCATGATCGAAATCGCAATTTCAGCAGGGGTGCGACTACCAATATCTAAACCGACAGGCGCATGTAAACGTGAAATATTCGCTTCGGGGATTCCTAAATAACGCATGCGTTCACGACGCTTATCGCTGGAGAGTTTTGAGCCTAAAGCACCAATATAAAAGGCATCCGTGTTCAAAGCTTCCATCAGTGCCATATCGTCGAGTTTGGGATCATGAGTAAGCGTTAAAATAATGCTGCGCTGATAGTGCTTGAGGGCGAGCACCGCATCATCCGGCATCATCTGCGTGAGCGGAGCTGCGGGAATATTCCATTCTTCACGATATTCCTCGCGCGGGTCACAGACTTGCACTTGATAATCTAAAGCCAGCGCAAATTGCGCGACATAACGTGCCAAATGATTCGCGCCAATCAATAGCATCCGCCATTGCGGACCAAACACTTTTTCTAGCCTGTTATCGTTTAGCTTGAAGGCTGTGGCTTGTGGCTTAGGTGTGCCTAGTGAGGCTTTGCCACTTTCCAAGTCTAAGTTACGTACTAAGACTTCGCCAGCTTGTAGGCGTTTTAGCAGCTCCTGCCAATGCGCTAGGTCATTGATTGGCTCTAGCAGCAATTCCAATTGGCCGCCACAAGGTAAGCCGAAGCGTGCTGCTTCATCTTGTGTCACGCCATAGCGAATCGTGGTGAGTTCTAGTAAATTTTTCCATTCACCTTGTTGGCAACGCTGGATTAAATCGTCTTCAACACAGCCCCCTGAGACTGAGCCTGCATGACGACCACTTGGGGTAAGCACTAATAAGGAACCAACTGGACGTGGAGCCGACCCCCAAGTTTGCAATACAGTCACCAACAAGGGTTGTAAGCCTTGCTGGTGAAAGTCCAAAGCACGACTGAGCACTTCCAGATCAGCACCGTGCATGGCAATAGACATTAGGCTTTAGTGCCTAAGGGCAATTCATAATGACGTTTACCGGTGACAGCAAAGAGTGCATTGGCTACTGCCGGAGCTAAGGGCGGTACACCGGGTTCGCCGACCCCGCTTGGATTTTCTTGCGAGGGCAGAATATGCACTTCTACTACTGGCATTTGCCCCATCCGTAGCGGCGTATAGTCATGGAAATTCGATTGCTCGACTTTCCCATCTTTTAAGGTGATTTTTTCACCCAAAGCTGCCGACAGCGCAAAACCGATGCCGCCCATCATTTGTGCCTGAATTACGCCCGGATTGACCGCAAGTCCGCAATCAACAGCAACCACAACTTTATCCACGGTGAAAGTTCCATCGTCTTTTACGGTGACTTCGGCCACTTCAGCTACATAACTATTGAAGGACTCGACCACTGCAATCCCACGTCCACGACCTTTGGGCAAGGGGCTACCCCAACCAGCTTTTTCGGCGGCTAAATTCAAGACGGCTAAATGGCGCGGTGCATCTTTCAATAGATCACGGCGGAATTCCACCGGATCTTTACCGGCATTGCTGGCCAGCTCATCCATAAAGCATTCGGTGGCATAAGCAGTATGCGTATGACCTACAGAGCGCCACCATTGCACGGTGACTGGAATATCTTCGGGGGTATGGAGTTCAATCAATTTATTGGGGATCGCATAAGGTTCACCCGCGCCTTCTACAGATACCGGGTCATAGCCATCGGTGATCATCATAGCCATGGGTGTACCCGCCATAATCGACTGACCTACCAAACGTTGCTGCCATGCGCTGAGCTTATTATCTTTATCCAAGCCCGCTTGCAGGCTATGGAAAAACATCGGCCGATAGTGTCCACGGCGCATATCATCTTCACGCGTCCACACCATTTTAATCGGTACCGACAAAGCGCTGCCTTTGGCGATTGCCACTGCTTCGAGTATATAGTCAGAATGCGGATTGCCGCGTCGTCCAAACGAGCCACCCGCATACAAACTGTTAATTTTGACCTGAGCAGGCTCAATGCCAAGCAGTTCGCTAACCTTAGTTTGATCAATCGTTTGTAACTGTGCCCCATACCAAAGTTCACAGCTCTTATTCGCCAACTGCACCACACAATTCATCGGCTCCATCGCAGCATGTGCCAAATAAGGGAAACTGTAATTCGCTTTGACTACTTTGGCTGCACTGCCCAAAGCTTCAGCTGCATTGCCTATTTTATTAGTTTCCTTGCCCGCTGTTTCAGCTATTTTTTGATAGCGTGCTAATTGATCCGCACTGCTGACTTTATAAGCTTTACTCTCATCCCAAGTGATTTTTAGCGCATCACGACCTTGTTTCGCTGACCAAAAATCGGTGGCAATCACTGCAACTGCATCAGTTAAAGGTACAACCGCTTTCACGCCTTTAATCGCTTTCGCAGCTGCATCGTCAACTGCTTTCACGGTTGCGCCAAATAGAGGGGCATGCGCGACTACCGCAGTGAGCATATCCGGCAGTTGTACATCTTGAGTGAATTGCGCCGTGCCATTCACTTTGCCCATAATGTCAATGCGTTGCAGTTCCGGCTTGCCGATATAAATGAATTGCTCAGGTGTTTTTAGTTTGAGTTGTTCAGCGCTTGGAACTGGTCGTTTTTGTGCGGCTTCAGCCAATTCGCCGAACTTAGCAGTTTTGCCAGAAGGATGGCTGACAATGCCTGTTTTCACCGTAATTTCACTGGCGGGCACACTCCACAAGGCAGCAGCAGCACCGATGAGCATGGTTTTGGCCGCAGCACCCGCTTGGCGCATTTGTAGGTAAGAGTTCGCCATACTGGTGCTACCACCCGTGCCTTGTATACCACCAAAGGCCATATTGCCATAGCGTGAGGCATCAGCGGGGGCGTTTTCAGCACGGACTTGCGCCCAATCGGCATCCATTTCGTCGGCGATTAAAGTCGCTAAGCCAGTGTGGCTGCCTTGTCCCATTTCCATATGCTTCACGATCACGTGAATGGTGCTATCAGGGTCAATGCGGATAAAAGCATTCGGATCGGCTAAAGTGGGTTTTACTTCAGGGCTACCCGCTTCGCCAGGGCCTGCGACCGGCTTTTCAGCGGCAGTTTCAGCCTGCGCTACATTCCAGTAAACACCTAAGGTCAAGCTTCCAGCTACGGCAGCGGCCACTTTAAAGAAGTGACGACGGCTTGTATTAATCGTTTCCATGTCGCGATCTCCTTAAGCTAGGCTAGCAGCTGCTTGTTTAATGGCCGTTTTGATACTTTGATAAGTGGCACAGCGGCAAATATTGCCTGACATAAAGCTATTAATTTCTTCATCGGTCGGTTTAGGCTTTTGAGTGAGCAGAGCCGTAGCAGACATTAGTTGACCCGACTGGCAATAACCACATTGTGGGACATTGTTGGCGAGCCACGCTGTTTGCAAAGCCTGAGTGACTTTAGAGCTTTGTGAAACACCTTCAATCGTAGTAATCGCTTTACCTTCCACGCTAGCCACTGGGGTGACACAAGCGCGCGCTGCTTGTCCATCAATATGCACAGTACAAGCGCCGCACTGCGCCATACCACAGCCGAATTTAGTACCGGTTAAATGGGCGTGATCACGCAGCGCCCAAAGCAGGGGCATATTAGGATCGACATCCAATTCTTGAGCCTGACCATTGATCATGAGTTTCATAGCAGAATTCCTAGAGGGCCGTGGTGGTGAGTTTATTTAGGTGTTTAAGTGGTATAGCACAACCAGAGAGGGTCGAGTGAAATGACCTAGGCTTTATGGGTATTAATAAAGCACTTTAGTGAAAATAGCTTGTTCTGACTAATAGACGGCAAGGCAGGTAGCCCCTAATACAGCTTAGGCATTAGGAGCTTTTAATTAGGGACTTAGTTTAAATCTTCCAACTTATCAAAATACTTAAAACCTGCCGCTTCCAAGCCGGGGCGCATGTTATACATATCCAAACCTAAAATTCCGGTCGCGAGTTTGGCGCGTTTCTCACCTTCAAACGATTCACGTTTTTGCGCGGTTACTAGGGTTTTGGCGGCGGTCAAGCGTGGTACAACGCAGACACCATCATCATCAGCGACAATCACATCACCGGGCATAATATGCTGACCTGCACACAGGATGGGTACATTCACCGAACCCAGCGTGTTTTTCACCGTGCCCTTAATGGAAATCGCTTTTGACCAGACCGGAAAATTCATTTCAGTCAGATCGCGCACATCGCGCACGCCTGCATCAATAATTAAACCACGCACGCCACGCGCTTGTGCGGAAGTCGCTAATAAATCGCCGAAATAGCCATCGGTGCAAGGTGTGGTTGTTCCAACAACCAAAATATCGCCGGGCTGGCATAACTCAATCGCGACATGGATCATCCAGTTATCGCCGGGTTGCGCTAATACGGTAACAGCACTGCCTGCAATGCGTGCGCCAGCATAGATAGGGCGAATGCTGGGGTTGAGATTGCCAATGCGGCCTTGAGCTTCGTGAACGGTAGCAGCGCCCAGTTTGGCGAGACCATCAATAGTAGCAGCGTCGGCACGATCAATGTTTTTGACCGCAACGCCTAGAACGGTGTGAGTGATCATAACTCCTCCTAATTTATCAATGGAGAATAGTCTAGGTACTTTTTTGTGAGCAATACATGGATAAAGTAAGGGTGTTTTTGTACTTTTTAACTGCTCTAGTCAACTACTAGACTAGCTGCTTCTGGCTAAATTAAAATAACCCTGCAATTTATACCAAACCTAGCGCCTCCTGCCGACTCGTCCTATGCTGACGCAGCTTAGTTTTCATCCGATGCTTTAATCCAATAAAACACAAGGAGCTATCATGCAACACCCTAAGGAACCGAAAAACGCCGTTGGTAATGCAGGTGAAACTCATCAACAAGCGGGTGGTGACCATCCTACCCTCACCACAGACGTGGGCACTCCTATTGCAGATAATCAAAACAGCCTCACCGCTGGCAAACGTGGCCCCACCTTACTGGAAGATTTCATTTTACGCGACAAGCTCACGCGTTTTGATCGCGAGCGTATTCCTGAGCGTGTGGTGCACGCGCGGGGTTATTCTGCCCACGGTTATTTTGAAGCCAGCGAAGATTTAAGCGCTCATACCCGTGCAGCCCCTTTCCAACAGAAGGGTAAAAAAACGCCCGTTTTCATGCGGATTTCTACTGTAGCGGGTAGCAAAGGCTCACCCGATTTAGCGCGGGATGTGCGGGGTTTCTCAGTAAAGTTTTATACCGAAGAAGGTAATTGGGATATCGTTGGCAATAACATTCCGGTGTTCTTTATTCAAGATGCGATCAAGTTTCCTGATCTGGTGCATGCGGTCAAGCCTGAGCCGGATACCGAAATTCCCCAAGCCCAATCCGCGCACGATAATTTCTGGGATTTCATCTCCTTAACGCCAGAGTCGACCCACATGCTGATGTGGATTATGTCGGATCGTACCATTCCGCGTTCCTTGCGTTTCATTGAGGGTTTCGGCGTCCACACCTTCCGCCTTGTGAATACTAAAGGCCAAACTCATTTCGTTAAATTCCACTTTAAACCTAAACTTGGTTTGCAGTCGGTATTGTGGAATGAAGCCGTAAAAATCAATGGCGCTGACCCTGATTTCCACCGTCGCGATATTATTGAAACCTTGCAAAAAGGCGATGTGATTGAGTGGGAAATGGGCATGCAAATCTTCACCGAAGAGCAGGCCGATAAGTTCGATTTCGACGTATTAGACCCCACCAAAATCGTCCCCGAAGAAGTGATTCCGGTGAAAGTGGTCGGGCGTTTAGTGTTAGATAAATTGATGGAAAATGCCTTCGCGGAAACCGAAGTGGTGGCCTTCAGCCCACAGAATATTATTCCGGGGATTGATTTCAGCGAAGACCCGCTGCTGCAAGGGCGCACGTTCTCCTATTTCGACACCCAACAGCATCGTTTAGGCAGTGCTAACTTAAATAATCTGCCGATTAATGCGCCGCGTTGCCCGATTCATAATTTCGCACAAGATGGCTTTATGCCCTCGCGCCAGCCGGAAGGTCGGGTAAATTACGAGCCGAATAGTTGGGGTGGGCCGCGTGAAAATCCCGAAACGGGTTTCCAATCCGCGAGCACACCGACTGAAGGCACGCGCACGCGCATTCGCCCCGAGTCATTCGCCGATCACTACAGCCAAGCACGTTTATTCTATGTCAGCCAAACCCCGACTGAGCAAACCCACATGGTGAATGCGATGGTGTTTGAGCTGAGTAAGGTAAAAACCGCAGCGATTCGTGAGCGCATAGTGAGCCGTTTACTCAATGTCGATAAAGGCTTAGCGCAACAAGTTGCGGATGGCTTGGGTTTAGAGAGACTCCCCGCCGCCGCAAAAGCTGCGGTAGCACCGCGTGATCTGCCTGCCTCAGCCGCCTTGAGCATTATTAAAAACGGCCCGAACTCGTTCAAAGGCCGCAAACTCGGTATTTTCGTCAGCGAAGGCTCCGACGCTGCTTTAGTCAAAGGCTTGAAAGATGCAGCGGAAGCCGAAGGTGCATCTTGCGCCATTATTGCGCCGAAAATTTCCGGCGTGAAATTAAGCGATGGCAAAGTGCATCCCGTCGATGAAAAAATCGGTGGCGGCCCTTCAGTCGTATTTGATGCGGTAGCCGTGATTCCCTCCAAAGCGGGCGCAGAATTGCTGAAAAAAGACGGCCCTAGCAAAGACTTCGTGGCTGATGCCTTCGCGCACTGCAAATTCATCGCCTATAACGATGATGCCATGCCACTGTTTAAAGCAGTGAGTATTGATGGCGATTTAGACAGTGGCTGCATGAAACTTGCGAAAGCCGATGATGCCAAGGCGTTTATTAAAGCCTGTGGCAAATTACGCTTCTGGGAGCGTGAGCCTGATGTAAGTAAGAGTTAAGTCTTAACTGGTGAGTGTTAAAAAAGCCCTGCATTGTGGAAGTGATGCGGGGCTTTTTTACGTAGATAAGTCCTTAAATATCCCTCGTTGCAGCGGGCCTATGCTTACATGGATTGATTGATCTATGCCGTAATAATGCAAGCAGTCGAAATGAGTATTACTCCTAATCCATGCAGCAACCTCCTGCATATCCTCATCTTTCACAATAAAATTCACTGCTGCGCCTTGTGCTGTACAAATTAAATTACCTAGGCGATTAAGCTCGCAGGCAACATGTTGATCAGTTTTGGGTTGAAGCTGCGGTAAGGTTTTAGCCAAGCTATAAGAGCAAAAACCTAAAGTAATTTCAATCATGCCAAAATAATCAATTACTGGATCTAATATTTGCGTAGATAAATCATAAAGTGCTGTGTAGCTATCAGGCTGCTTTGGGATGTTTGTCAATGGATCGGCAATATAAATATTTTGAATAAGATTTTTATAGGTGAGAAATTGTCCGCACTTATCTTCTAACATCGGTATACTAGAGCTACGTTGTAAATTAAAGCCATTTATTTCCCATCTTGCTTGCTTTAAAGTTTGGCTAAAATATTCTGGGCTTGGACCGTAATTTTTGAAGTCAAATAAATTAAGCTGCTCTAATTTTTCATCAAAAGCTAATTGCTCAGTGTAGTTTTCACTGTCAACAGGCATATAGCGTGATTTTAAGTATAGATAAGTAGGCTCGTATAGATCGTTGTATTGGAAATAATCAAAATCTAAGCTACGAAATTTTATTTTTACGCGCTCCAGTAAATGTGGTATGGGTTGGCATATAAAGTCGTCATAACGCATTAAACTTAATTTATTTGTTTTAGTATGAATTTTGATTAGATCTGCTTGAGAAGGGTCACCATATAGTAAGGTAGCACAGGCGATATAAATTCTTAGAATAGGATCTAGACAGTCAATCTTAGTACTCATGACATAAAATGCCAATTTCTCATCCAGATACCCAAGTTTTTGTTCTGCTGCTGTAATGCATGCATTTTGGATAGTTTCGGTTTGACTTAGTTGAAATAATAACAAACGCCCATGTTCCAATGCCTGTGGATAATTTGTGAAAAATACTTTGATATCGCGCTGTAAACTGGGCTCTATATGTTTATAAGGCTGACGCCGACTAAAAGTGTATAAAGCAAAATAAACTTGCAAATCAGCAATACGGTTGCTTCGCGCTTGCTCAATAACTTCTACTTCAGTAGTCGTCTCTACAAAACGTAATGCTTTAGACAGTGAGCCGAATTCTTCAATGAATTGCAATGCATTATCAATTTCACTTTGATGTGGCGATCGACCCAGTTCTAACCAGCGCTTACGTAAGGGGATAATTAGTTCAAGCCGTGCTTGATAGCGCTGATCACGCTTAGATGGCTGAACAATAAGTTGTATACGCTCATGCTGATTAAGTCTTAGTAAGTTACCTTGACTACGTTGTCTACTAAGAAAAAAGCGCTGCTCACTTTCTCTATTACGAAAAATAAAAAATAATCCAGGCGCAATAGCAAGTGCTTCAACCTGTAACGTTTGTTCAATGAATTGTTTAAGTTCAGCTTGTGTATAATACTTTTGAAAAGTATTGCGTGCTGTGAGTACACCATCGTTGTACTGCTGGCTTTTAAAGGCATTTTGGTTGTAGAGCATAGCAGATACGACTAATAGCTCTTGAGCCAATTCCCAAGCACTCTGCAAAGCTTCACAACGTTCAGGTAGCGCTTCAATTACATTAATGACAAAGCCTAAATTAACAATAGACGCAGCTTGCTTAGGATTATTAGGGCAGAAATAAGGATCCCAGCCTCGGGCGGAAATATTATTGTTCAATAAATACTGAATATCATCACCTTTCCCACAGCCATAATCAAAGATAGCATGTTTCCCATCTAGAAAACCGAACCGTGCTAATGCTTGAAAAGGCGTTGATAAATTATAGCGGGTAAGAGCTGTACGATGCCGTTGCACCAAATCCTTAGCTTGGGTATTAGAAACATCGCTTTGTATTGCTATAGGTAGCAATTTATGACCTTGCAATGTATAACCTTTACCAGCAATTAGGTTTTGCCAAGTTAATTGAAATCCAATGATTTTAGGTTCAGTGAATAACCCTATACTTTCCGCTTGAGCTGTCAGAGCTCGGAAAGTAGCTATATCAGGGTAATCTTGAGGAATAAAGAGTTCTTTACGATGTAATATAGGTGGATTCTTAGAGTCTTTATAAGTACGTGGCTTCACCGTTTTCTTGTTTAAATCAATAGTCCACCCACACTTTAAAGCAGGAAAAGGTTCAGTAAAAAAATTTGGATAGTATAAAAGCGACAATGATTGATCACAGCTAGCAAATTTAACGACATTAAAATCTTGATCTAAAATTAACCCAGCTAGTTCACAAGCTCTAGCAATGCAATGCTGTACTTCCTGAGGTTGTACACTATGTAAACTAATATGCCAGTAGGTGTGAATGCCAACTCGCTTGCCAAATAATTTCACGAATGGTGCTTAGCCTTTGTTTATGCCAATTAAATGCCCGCTGCTTCCTGCAATTTTTGATACAATTGACGCTTAACCTCTAAAGGTAAGCGATTAATACGCCGCATAATATCATCTAGGCTAAGTTGATCTATACGAGTGAGAAGTTTTTCTTCTAGTGGTTTCACGATCACTTGTTCATTGACCGTAAGGATGAAAGGGGGCGATTGAATTAGTCTCAACCAATACTCCAACTCTGCTTGAGAAAGTTGCTCAGGGATAGGAATCCTATCTAAGTTTTTTAACCAAACCTTGATGCCTTGCACACGTTGTGCTTCTTTAAATTCAGCTATCTGGTTTTGAACTTGTTTTAAAAGCATAGTACAAGCTTGTTTGTCGTGATGTGTTAGATAAGCAGGGGCTTGTTGCAATTCACGCTCTAGTTCTGTGCAACGTGTTAAAGAGAGCGTTGTAAGTTTTTCAGGAACTAATAGGCGTGCTGCTATCCACTCTTGCGAGCGTTTGTAGGCAGCAGCAATACGTTCAGCCACAAGAGCCTGGTAAATTATTTTCAGATCCCAAGCACACTCTATATCTTGGGCATTGAGTGTTGTTAGCAAGGTATGATATTGAGTATCAATTTGTGCTGTTAAAATCTCCTCCAAACGCTCAGGACTTATATTGGTATCTGATTCCCAAATCTGACTATCCTGTTGTATCAGCTCTAGCTGTGTTAACAAGTCTTGGACTTCCTGTGCATCCGGCGTATCGAGGAAAATCATTTGCCAGTTTTTTAATTGCACTAAGCGCTCAGCCAGGGTTTGCTGGCTGGTGGGAGCTTGATTATAAAGTGTCGCTAAGCTTGCTTTATGCTTATTAATTTGTTCTTTGAGTAGCTGTTGGTAACGTTTGATTTCCTGTGTACGTTGCTCTAACTCAGCTGGGTTTAGGACTGCACTAGCCTGCTGTAAGCCTTGGATAAGTTCATGGCCTTGCTGAATTTCATCCTGTAGATAACGTACCCTAGAGGAGCTATTGGGGGTGGGTTGTTGAGGGTATTCATGGCTACGATCTAATAAAAGGCTAAATTTTTGCCTTTGCTCGATAGTAGCAATATTTTTTTGTGCCTGTGCTTCGAGTTGTGAGGCATAGGTATTCAATTTGAGTGCCTGTAGAGTTCTTACGGCTTTACTAATACGATGGCGATATTGATCTAGCTGAGCTACTGCATTACAAGTTTGACGTGGAATCCAAGCAGACAATAACGGGGTGAGAGTGTCGTAGGCGTGTTGAAACAACCTTTGGTTAGGTTCTATTAGTTGAGCAGGCCAGACAGGATCAAGTTCAAACATGTTCTTTAACTTTAGCAGCTCTTGTGCACTTACTAATAATAGTCCTACCTCTTGTTTTCTTAAGGCAGCTTCTAACTGAGTTTCTAACTTGTCTAAGTTTAACTTGGTGTCTATAACTTTTTGTTCAATACCATTAGAACGTTCTTTAAGGTGTAGATACAGATTAGTTAGATTTTCAGGGAGAGGCTCACTATTAAATTGTTTTTCAACCTCAGAAGCAATACGAATAATATTAGTGTAGTCTTGCGCAGATTCCCAACGATTCAATAAGTCACGCCACCTACCTTCTGCATTCATATCTAGAAAGCGTAGAGTCGTGTGTTTTAAGGTTTCTACACTAAAGTAGTGTGCTCCTTTTTGAGTGGGAAAAGCATGGCTGATCCAATCAGTGGTAGCAACTAATTCCTTCTGGTGAATCAAACGTCGCGGCGGTGTTTCGAGGCCAATAAGTAGACCTAGCAATAAACCAGCTGAGGCTACATTAAGCCCATAGGGGGGAGCTAACAATAATTGTTGTGATTGCCATAACGTATGTGCTGGATTTTGATGAAGATGAATTAATTGGTCATAAACTGCTTTGACTTGCGGTTGTAATGGCTCCATCAGTAGACTGCTTTGTGTGCGAAAGCAGCCCCAACTTTGTGTAAGAAGCTCTAGAGTGCGATTTTTAAGACGCGGAACTTGTGTATTACACCAAGCTGCACTCACCTGTTTAGCTGCTAAGGCTCTAGTCAGAGTGCCGATATCATTAGACCCGTTCCCATGGCTCGTAGTAAAACCATCAAAAGGAAAGGGCAGGGTTTGTGGGTAAACAGTAGTAAAGATAGAATTTGCTACTTGTTTTAAGCGTCCACTTGGGACAGTCTCAAAACCTGCTATCCAGAATAAACGCTCTTTTATAGCATGAGCTATCCATTCTTTTAGAGCATCTTGGCTACGCTTAGTTTCGTCTGGGAGAAAGCGACTAAAACGCTCTTTATCGTTCGCGCCGATGCGTTCACGGAATATGTATAAGCTTGTTAAATGCTCAGCGATGGAGGAATTAGCATCGTTAATGCCTATAATCCAAATAGGTGCATGCCTAGTTTTTGCTAAAGCTAGTTGCTCTTGAAAAATTGTTTGTATCTGTGACTCAATCTGATCCACTGCATCCGCTGAAGCGAGATATAAGTAGATAACTTGTCCTTTTGCATCAGTAGGCAAACTAGCTGCTTGCCACTCTTTAAAAGCGCGCTCGATAATGGCTTTTAAATTTGCTGAGCAGGCAAGATGGCTTTTAAATTGCCAGTCATTAGTTGAAATATGATGAGCTTGTGAAAAATCAGGAACAGGCAAAAGTGTTTCTAAGCCCGCATCGCTGTTTATATACTTTAAAAAAAGCTGGCCTTGCTCAAGTTTCCCTGCTTGTAAGGTTTGCTGGCGTAGCCATTGTTGGAACTGACCTCGAGTTGAGGCATCAATAATCAGTTCATATTGCCCTAAATCTTTATTCCACTCTAAAGCTCCCAGTTCTTGGCTTAAATAATTTAGCGATTGATTTAACTCTGCTTGATTTATTAAACAAGCTTCTGTTAATAGATCATTCATTTGGTTTTGTGCCAGGCGACTTAGACGCATACGTTCTAAGACAGCTACGCCAGCTAATACGCGTCGTTGTTGTGATGTTAGATGTGCTTGGAATTTTTCGAGTAAAGTTTGTAAGGTTTCAGCAACCACTCCTCCTGTATGGCGCTCTGCTGCAATCATTTCCGGTAATAAGCCTTCTAAGATCAATTCTGCAGCACTCACTTGATAGAGGCGTTGTTCAGCAGCAATAACTGGCAAATTAGCAGAGCGCTCTAACGCTTCTTTAATAAAAGTTAAAGCTGAGCGTGATTGCACGACATCTTTTTGACGTGTCAAAAACCAAGTAGCTAATGGATGTAAAGGCCAACAGCCTTGGGCAATGACACGATTAAAGCTAGCCGCATCATTCCAAACAGGAAGGTGCTGGTAGCCCGGCAACGAGTATTGTAAAAGTTGCCTAGTACGATCGGTATATAAAGTAGCTTTGGTAGATTGCCATAGTATCTCTAATTGCTCTTTTTGCTTACCAATCATATGGGCAAACAAAGTTTCTAGATTAGTCGATAAATACCATTTCTGTGCAGTATCAAAGCGGGTGATATAGCGTTGTAATTGACGTAGATCGCTGCTTCCAAAACGCTGTAGATAAGCCTTTAATTCATACTGAATGAAACCAATAAAACGAATTTTCTGATTATTATCTTGTACGCCCTGGAAAATTTGTTGTAAGGCAGAATCGCCAGCTAGCAGTGGTTTTTCTGCAGCGTATTCGAGATAACGCCCAAACTCATCAAATAAAATGACTACACTAGAAAATGGACCTTCCGATCCACAGTAAATTTCACATAAGGTGTCTAAGAGAGCTTGTGCGGACTCTTGCCCTACTAGAGGAATTGGCGAGCCATTAGCTTGGGAGTAGATTAAATCCACTACACTATAAATGGCTTCATCTTGTCCTTGCAAACCAACCAGAATGTGTTCTTTAGAGCAGTTAGGTAATTGTTTAGCAAATTCATCAGCTCGTAAACTAAAGTTCCGTTCAACGAATTGCTCAGCGGTTTGAAAGCGTGGTGATAAAGCAGTAATAGCACCTGTATCAATGCCCTGTAGCTTTAATTGCGTCAATGCTGCTTGTGTTAGGGCATTACCTAGATGAAAGCCTGCCATCCCGTCTAGGGTTAGGACTAATGCAGGTTTACTAAGTTGTTGGAGGTAACTTTCAACTTTTAGACCTAGCTCTGTATCGGCTTGTTTGAGATGCTGCGTGATAACAGAGCTTAATTCGGTATGAGGTTGGCTTAGCAAGGTAGCACAGGTGAGAGCTAAATGTGATTTACCAGCGCCATAGCCGGCAATCACTAACCAATAGGGATTTTGTTCTTCCCCCCGTAAACCTGCTTGTAAGGAGGCCAATAAATCACTAATAAAGCTTGCTGTGTCTTTAAGACGATATTGCCGATCAAAACCATCCGCTTCTGCATCCCCAGCAGCATGATAGCGTGGTCCATGAAATACAAAAGCTTCAGCTGCTTGTTGAGCTTGATGTGTACGCTCTGTAAGCCAACGAAGTTGAACAGCTCCTTCAAAAAAATGTGCTTGTTCAAAGTGGACGATGTCGCGAACTTGCATGGCTGAGCATCCTTACAGGAAGTTTATAATAGACCGCTATAGGTATGATGGAGGGCAGCAGATGTGGTTTTTAAACGTAGTAATAAGGCACTACCTGTTTGACGATCTAGCTGTATCCAGCCATATGCAACCATCCATTCTAACCATGTATTAAGATCTTTTGCTTCCCAACGTAGTGTATTGAGCAAACGGGTTTCTTGTATAAACTGATCTAAAGCCATTTGTTGTTCGTTTACAAAGAAGCTATCCCACATTAAGTACAGATAAGTTGTGTAAAGAGGGTAATAGCTAGTTTCAGTAGGTGCAGCTTGAAATTGATATGTTTCACCGGTGCCGCTGATCGTTAAAATGGCGGCTAAGCCCCAAGCATTGGACTCTTGATACATTCTTAATAAAACGCCTGCTAAAGCTTTTAGATAGCCAAGTTGGCCATAACGCTCTTGTAGTAATTTGTGTGCTTGATCGGTATTCACTGTTTTACCTAGTCTTAGCTGACTATCAGCGAAGATAGTAAACCAAGCATCCGCTACACCCTGTGTTGAATGCCTACTCAAACGTCGACAGAGTAAAAGATGCAATAACCAAAGTGTTTGTCGCTCATTAAGAAAAGGATCTTCTTGAAAGATGACTTGACCTAAAGTTGTTAAAGGTACCTGCCACATGTCAGCTTGCAAGTCAGGTTTAATAAGACCCATGCCTGCTGCGTACCAAATCATGGGCGCTACTTTGCCAGTGGATTCACCTGTAGGAATACCTGTTTGATCTCTGATTTCAAATTTAGTACCACCTCCACCTTGTGCAGCGAAACCTAATAGTCTGGCTAATAAACGTCTATCTGGTAGAAATGTGCGAGCAATATCAATAGGCAGTGCACTATCGTAGAGAGTACTCATCATAGCCCACCTAGTAAATTGCGCTCTTCCAGGGAGGTAATCTGAACCAGTTCAGCTTTCATACGTAACTCCCCATTAGAAAGCAGGGTAGGGCCTAAGGAGTAACATTGGCCTTTAGTAAGCCTAGATAGACGTGTTTCCCAATCATTCTTACTGAGGTCACGAGTTGCTTTGGCTAATAAATCTGCATATGAGCTGACTTCGGTTTCTGAAGGGCGGAAAAATAATTTATGCCCAGTTTGAAATAAGCGATCGCGACCTTCACGTCCATAATTATCATTGCTAATGGTTTGGGTAGCGAGAATGAGTGAAAGGCCAAACTTACGCCCTTCGCGCAGCATTTTGTCTATGGGTGAATCGCTGTTGTGGTTAAGATTCTGAATTTCGTCTAAGACGATAGGAATAGGTGCGTTTTTGTGCCCATTACTACCCGCATAATCGTATAAGTCCCACAAAATAAATTCAGTGATAATACGTTGAATATCACGTGCCCGCCCAGTCAATTGCAAAATGTCAGTTTTATGAGTAGTAGCGTTGAGCATATCTTCCCAGGGCGTTCTGCCTTCTTGACTAAACGCTTTGCAGCGAATAAAAGGTGTCAATTTGTTCGCCAGTGTGATGCCTGTCTGACCTTCCGCCTCTAACAACGGTAATAAGTCATCTAAGCTAAAATTGTCAGATTCCTCTAAGCCTTTGATAATTGTTTTTGTTAAGACTGCTGTTTGCTGATCGCCCATAGTAAAAACGGAGTTAAAAAGATTGGTAACACGGATTGCCACTTCAAATGCACCTTCTTCAAAAGGATCGATTGAAGGATCCACAACTTTTAACTGACGACGTAAGGGGTTTAGCGGTAAACCTTTTTGAAGCACAAAATGGTTTTTAGTAAGAGTTGATATTTTAAATGTGTCTTCTAATTGCGTCGGTAAAAAACCATCCGTGTAATCGATGATAAAGGAATGTAGGCCTTGATGTGCCATCTCTGCTAATAAGCATTGAATAGTATAGGTCTTACCATAACCTGAGTTACCTAAAATCAATAAATGACGATTAGAAAGTTGAGGATGTCCATAATGCCAATAAACAAGCTCACCATTTTGTTTTTTGCCAATCAGCAATTGCTCTGGAACCGAGGATTTAGAGTTTGGGGGTAAAATAATAGGGTCAGGCTTGGGTTGCGGAGGAGTTACTACCGATTCTGGTTCTAAAATAGTGGAAGGATTTTCGGGAATAACTTCTGGTGTTGTCGAAATAACATTAGGCTCAGTTTTAAAAGGCGAAACTATTACTAGGTTATCTACCGTAGTGGCTATGGGAGTGTCTGGAGTAGTTGTGTTTTGATAGTTCTGCTTTTTGTCACAGGGTTGCACAGTGATGCCCAGCTCATCTAACTTAACAGGTAATTGTTGAGCCTCAAATAGGCTAATTAGGCCGTCATAGCCCAAAGTCCAATGATGCAAATGGAAATTTTCAGGCTCGTTAAAAGGTAGATTTAAAGTATCTTTAGCTAAGGGATAAAGCCTTAGTAGGGGATTTTGTTGAGCTATATCTGTCCAAAAGGTGAAAATGGCACCTTTCCAACAAATGTCATAATCGCCTTCAGCAACTTTTTCTAAAGCGCTATTGAGCTGTGTTTTTTCAGTTTCCGAAAGTGCTAAAATAGTACGAGAGGTTAGCGCGCGTTGCAGCTGTGCCCACCAATAACGTCGGTCAAATTGTGCACGGCGAATATCCAGCCGATGTGGGGCAAATAATTGTGTTAGATGAGCTAAAGTATCCTGAACTTGATCAATAGCTTTTTCAAGAAGCGTGCTACTTTGCAGCGCTAATTTACATTCTATAACGCTGGCAATAATTAGAGGGCGTGTGGCTGGACGCATAACAATGGAAAGTTGTAATAAATCAGCACGACTATTACTACTATTATTGCTTTCACTTTCTGATAGCCAGTGTTGTAGGGCATCTAAAGGCAATAGCTGAGTCATTGTTGCTTCGGTAGGTTTGGCCAGTAAGCGTTGAATAGCTGCAAATCCAATCACTTCGCGTATTTTTTCGCCATTTCCCAGCACGGCACGTAATGACGCTAAACCGATGACCTCTTCTGCTTCATCGACAATATGTTTAGCCAAGGTATCGCTTACTTTAGGATAATTAGGCAGAAGATCTGACAAATCCTGTCTCACTAAGCTACTCAAATCATCTAAAGTGTCTTGCTCAGTGGAAATTGATAAATTTAGCTCACCATAAGCCCCTAGACCTGAAGTAAAGCCCACAATTTTACGTGAGCTATTATCCTCATACTTGCCGATTAAGCGCTTATCAATAAAAGAATCAACACAAGCCACCCAATTAGATTTGGTATGTAAGCCCTCTATAACATCTCGCCAAGGCGCGTAATTGATCTCGCCAAATAATAAATGCTCTTTAATATCAGCTTGCGGATTGCGTAAACGTGCTGATAAGTCAACATGTAGTGTTTGAATTCGTAAACGTCGATTACTTAATAAACTCTTGCGAATAAAGGGATCGCCAGCATCAATGGGGCGTGGATATTCACTAATAGGGAATTTACTGGAGCCGTCAAAATGCGACTCAAAGCTTTCTGCGGCTTCGATGCGGCCCTTCATCTCTTCACCCAAAAAGCGGAATAGAAAAGCTACATCATAAAGCCGCTGTTCTTTGCGTAATAAACCAATAATATGATCGCGTTTTGGCGCAAACTTATGTGCTACGCTTAGATTCAATGGCCGACCTTTTTCACGGAAGCGCTCCACAATGTCATCCCGCCAAAGCGCTAACTTCTTTTCAATGGCAATAGGTGAGGAGGAGGTAGAGTAAACCATTAAATCACAGAAAAAAGCGGGTTGTTGATTAGTTTTTTGTTCTTTTAAGCTTAAATACTGAGTTAAAAAAAGGTCAATACCGCTAAGAGTCAGCGGTACATTCTCAACATATACTGCTAAAACACGTAAGCCATCTGCTGCAAAAGGATAGAGTGATTGATAAGTGCTCAAAACTTTGGCAATAATACGGCTATCTTCAGAGCTATGTTTGATTTCGGCTTGTTCTTCCTCTAACTCATCATCTTCTCGCAAAAGGGTTTGTACCGCTAAACTTTTCTCACTAGCAGGCGGCTTACCTAAATAATGAAAGAGATTAAAGCCTTTAGTTTTGGCAGTTACGGTATCATCTACCACTAAACCCGCTAAAGGCCGCTGTAATAACACTAAATTCAATAAACGCTCTAGCGTATGATGAGCCTTTTTACCTTTTATATCGCGTTCTTGTACATATTGAGCTAATACCTCATGAAAGTGATCGCGTAAAAAGGTTTCCCGTGCCGAGCTTAATTCAATAATGGCAGGTGAAATACCTATAATAATGGCTGAAGCTAGATAGGCATCATTGGGTTTGGCCTGCGTATTCAGTAATAAAAAAGCTTTGTAAAAGCGGCGTAAGAGTTCTGCACTACCGTTTAATGATTTGTCTAATACTGCTGTGGCAAGTGCTTTATAAGCTTCTTCAAGCGGAGCATAATAAGCAAGGTTAGCGGTGTAGTAACCACGCTCTGTAAATGTTTTTAGCCATAGTCGGTAACATTCCGCTAAGGATTGTACTTTGGTAGCTAATTCCGGGTTTAAATAAGTGGACTGATTGTGTTGAAGGCCATCCATCAAGTTTTCAACTTTTAGATTGCCTAATGCATTATTGAGTAAACGATTTGCCTCTTCCTCATCAGCTGCGTAATACAAAGCAGTCATCACTGTATTATCTAGTCTAAAGCAGGGTAAAAAAGTAGTGCTTGTCGTGTCTAAACGCCATTTTTCTAAAATAGCTTTCGCACATTGATAACGTACCCGCTCAGCATGTGTAGCTTCAAAGCGCCACTCAAAATTATGGGTGTAACTTAGGTCTGGATCAGGGGTATGAACAATGATATCAAATGCTAAATGTGGGCGTTTACGACTTACTTTGTAAGAGGCGGGCTCAAGCTCAAAATTGACAGCTAATTCAATCTCACGGCTCCATTGCTTGATAGGTTGGTAAGCTTCTGCTTCATCTTGTGGCAAGCGTAAATTCAGGTTTTGTAGGAATTGATCTAAACCACCTATACAAGCGTTTAACACGTCACGAGCTAAATCCGTACCACCTAAATTATTATCAGTATCGGTCTCTAAATCATGGCTGAAACGCTTAGCTATGATTTCAATTTTGATAATAGATTCGATCCAATCTAGATCATCCTCCAGCATGGTTTGTGACACTGAGAAAATAGCGTCCCAAATGGCTAGCAGCATGGCCTCTATACTGGAGCCACGAACACTATTAACCTTTTCACGTACTTGTTTTTTGCCAGTTTCACGGGTTTTAATGAGGCGTAGTAAAGCCAGTTGATCGGTATACAGCAGCTTTTCGCGTGCTTGACTATCACCCTTTTCAATAAAGGCTAGCAGAGTTTGATAGTAACTAGCTAAGTCGTCATATGGCTTGCCTGAGCCTACGGTAGGGGGCATTTCTAGGCTTTGATTGGCTAGCGCTTTATTAATTTTATCTAAAATTTTCTTTTGTTCAGACTTGCTTTTAAGTTTTTGATGCGAAATAAAGGTGTTAGCATCTTTCAATATACCTTTAGTTTCTTTGACTTTGCGCACCTGCTCGGGAGTGTAAAGTAAAGGTGGTAAATCCCAAAACGGTAGCGTTTTATAAAAATGAACCAACAGATCGGCGCTAGATTCATAGCCATTTAGAATCATGAATTGGTTTTCTAAATATTCAGCTAGGCGTAATAAGCGACGAGGCTTTATAGAAAATAGTTCGTGTAATGCGGTATCAAAGCGTTCTAAATCATCGTCGTTATAATCTGTCAAACCGACCCGTTCACATAACTTTTTTAGCCAAGAATAAAAGTTGGCTCCTAGCTCAGACCATACGCGTTCTTCATCGACTAAATGAAAGTCAGTTAAGCCCCCCTGATCTGAGGTATGACCAATACCGATTAATACAGCAATAAAATGATCATCATCTGCGCCTTTTTTGTCATTACGGAAATAAGTGAGGCGATCATCTTCATCAATCCAACGTAAATTGCCCTCTGAGTCAACTCCACCTAAAGCACGCATTTGAGCAATCAAATGTTCGCGACTTAAGCCTTCGTCTTGCCATGCTTTCCATAAGCCATAAGCGACTTTAAAGTGATGACGAATTTTTTGGGTGCGAGCCAGTTTTAAGCGATGCTGCTCTAGAGCTTGTAGTAGAGCAAAAGTGTTGGAAGCTGAAAGGCTTTCAATCACAAAGCGTGCTTCCTGTGTACCTGTCGATGCTGCATGAATCGCATCCCATTCGCGAATCAGGTATTCAGTTAGGGTTTCAATATACAGATTCATGGTTTCTCTCTTGATTACGCAGCGCTGGGGTTTTCTACCATTGAGACCGCATCGGATAGTTCAACAAGGAAGCCACCTTGTTTAAGAGCTTCTTCTACCCAAGTGTTTTTGGAGCTTGAGGAGTAGTGGTCACTTTCAGTTTCTTTGCCTATCCATTTCAAAGCTATGCTGAGTTGTTCATGACCAATAGCAATGCCGTAGTGAGCAAAGATGCGTTGGTAAAAATGGTTGAGACGTATGCGTTCGCCAGGGGCAATGAGAGCGGCAACAAGAAAGCGTAAAATTGCTTGATTCAGGGTAAAACGTGGTGATGCACCAGTGCGGGGGATCACTAGGCCAATCTCTTTACCTAGCTTTTTGAAAATATCATAACCATGTTTATTGGCTTCACTGTAACTAGCAGGTACAGGTAGGTCTTTATGTCTTAATACACGATATAAAATATTGTCGATTTTACCCAAAGACTCCTGAGCTAGTTTTCTCATTGAGCTATCTGATGAGCTGTCTGGGTCTGCAACTACCCAAACATAATGCCCTGTAAAGCCTAGAGTGGTAGGCTCTGTTTGGTCTAAGCGCGATGCCTGAAAACAATGTGCTCTTAGAACTTGCAATGAACAAAGTAACTCTAGCAGTTCCAATTTTTCTAATGTACCTAGGGATGAAGTACAAATATTTGCAAGTTCATTAGCGAATAATAGCGCTTCAGGCCTACTAGCCGACGGAATATTGCCCAAAGTAGCATCCCGCTCATCAATATCATAATCTACTATCAATTCACTAATAAAATTAGCTAGTTCATTTAGTCCTCCAGTTCCATTTGTTATTAAATGTGCCAATGAACGCTCTAAAGTTGATTTTAAGTTAGGAAGGTTAAAATTAATGTGTTCATAGTATTGTGGAGGATGAAGAAGTGAATTAGGCTCAAGATCAAGAGACTCAAATAAGTTTACTAATTGTAAGAAGAGGCTTTCTCCACCGCGTGCCATAAAATTATGCCTATCATGGTCAAAGTAACTCATTAACTCATGTTTGCCATAATCATCCCAGCTCAAGTTTCTATACAAAGCACCTTTGCTACCGCTATGTTTCCATGATATTTCCCTAGCTAGTAAGCTAGTTGATGCTGGTAAGAAGCAATGCGTTACCCAAGTTCGGTTATTTGCAACGCCAGTAAAACCACTTAATAGATTTTGAAGGAGCTGAATAGCCTCTGAATTATCTTTAGTGTCACAGCTAATATGTTGAGACAGTAAATGAATTATTTCGTCATAGGCTTGATAGTGCACTTGATGACGAGTTTCAAGCTTGGATGTTGGGAAAAAAGCAAATAACTTCAAAGCCACCTTATTTTCAGGGTAGTAACGCAATTTAGACCAATCAATTTTAAATTGATACTCTCCGGTGTCACTGTTTATATTATCATTAATATTCTTAAATTTTTTAGAAGAGAAAATAAGTAGAAATTCCGCTAGATATTCGATAGTTGTTTGGTCTTTATAGAATCTTTTTCCGTATAACACGAGAGAAGGATTGTTTTCAATGCTTTGTAGGGGTTGATTTCTTGGTTTTGGAAATTTTTCTAATAATAAATCATTATTGTTCATGAGCATCACATCCTTAAAAAAATTCCAAAAACTTTTTAGTGTGGTCTATAAAAAATCTATGTGTTTTTACTTCGCCATCAATGCCTGCACGTAAGACAGTTAGCTGATCAGCGTCTGTGTTCAGACTCTTTAGTAATTTAGATCGGAAAACTTCAAGTTGTGTTAAATGAATAGGAGCTAACTGATTACCTAAACTTCCTAAACTCGCTGTTTGAATAAAGTCTAGTAAAGGTAAGGTAAGCCATAAGCGTTCACCAGAAGGTTGGTAAATCAAATAAGGTAGGCACTGTTTAGTGTCATAATCTAATTTAAAATTATCATGCTCTAAACTTGCTAAAACAATTTGCACAGGCTGCATCACAGCCTTATCAGTACGGCGTAGAGTTAAATATAAATGCCGATTGCCATCTCTAAATTGTCCTGCACTAAAACCCGAATAAACTTCTAGTAAGACCTTTAGAATAGTGTTTTTTAATAGCCTAAGTTCAGGGTTGCTTAAATCAAACCGACCTAAAGCTTGCCAGCGATCAAAGCGTTGCAAGGAAGGTGATTGTAGAAAATGGTCAAAAAATTCAGGTAGAGTTTTTTGGTGATCTTGTCCATACAAATACGCCATTCTCCGCAAAATGAATCGCCAGCGAATACCTGCTGCTTCGCCTGCTTTTCCACGCCAATGCTGCACCAGCTTGTTTAGTTCAGTAGGAAAACTGATCCAGTGCTGATTAAGTGCTACTAATTTACGTTCAAAATCTACGGCAAAAGGTCTACCAAATTCCATACGGTGCATGAGTTTGATAGCGTGGAGTTGTCTAGCTTCTGGATTATCTTTGCCTTCACAGTAACCAAAAAAGCTCTCGCTAAATAGCACACGGCTTAATCCTTCCTCAAATTTCGCGTCGTTGTCAGCGTGTTTGGCATAATGTTGGGCTTTGTCACAGCCTAGACCGCCTGTGAGTGAGTAGGCTAAGTGTGCCACTATCTGACGTAGGGTAAGGCGCTGTTCATAAGCTGTAAGGCGTTGATATACCCAACGTACCCGTTCAATGACGTCAGTGTTTTGTAGCGTTTGGCGGTTAATGCGCAAGGCGCAACTAGTTTCTGCTGCACAACCTTCACACTCTTGCCATCCTGAGTGTTCTACCATACGTTTTAAGACTTTTGCACCTAAATCCACATTATTCAGGCGTGTCATATTTAAAATAACTAAAGGTTTAGGAATTTCGCCCAGAGGAAGGGTATGCTCGCTCAGATTATTGGCATTATGACTAACATTAAGTTTAGCGAGGATTTGGCTTTCCAGATGATAGATGGGAACAGTGCCACGCTCAGCAAACTTTAATAGACTATCTAGTAAAGGACCTGTATTACTGACAATTAACCAGCTCCCTTTACCGCCAAAAGCATCATCTAGCCATTGAATGCGGTTATCTATACTTAACTCACTCATATCTTTGACGATTGAGATAGTGCGTCCTTGATAGTTAAAGGTTTCAAGTTGTTTAAGGCTAGTGGATAGTGCATCAGTCACTTTGTAGCCAGTGAGTGCTTTAAGTACATCTAGTGCTACAGTAGATTTACCGTCGCCTGCATGCCCAGTAAGAATGATGACTTTTTCTTCGCCCGTAATTAGTGCATCTCTAACTGTCTTGGCAATAGGGAATGGTTCGTAGAGCTCGCCAAAATAGGGATTCAAGGCTTGTGATTCTGCCAATGCATTAGAACCACTAGCAGATAAGTTGTGTAGAGAGTTCAGATAGCTTATATAGCCGTTTGAATGTTTCTTACGGATTGGCTGTTGATGGGTTGGGATTTCTAAATGAGGCAATTGAAGTGTATCACCTTGTCGAGGGCAACCTATCACTTGGAGTTCATACTCTGTGCTTTGTAGTTTTACAGAGAGTAGCAAATCTTTGTGTTGATATTTAGGGAAGTACTCATTCAATAACCAGTTAGCGCCTTCGATAATATAAATAGGTTCTTTTAGAATATGGTTGTAAAGATCTACTTTAAAGCCAGCTCTAATATTTTTTTCTAATAATTCTCTCTTAAATAGGTGACCTGCATTTGTACGATTAAGGGTATGGCCCTTTTCTACTTCCCAAAAAACATCATTTTCAAGCTTTCCAAAAGGGTAATGAGTATTGGCATTTTTAGCGGCCTCTGGATAGAAGTCTTCGAATAGCGCTTGTAGGTGATTATTGACTTCATTAAACCCTATTAGGCGCTCACGTTGCGCTTGATAATATCCTAGGTATTGCAAAATTAGTAAAGGTTTATGTAAAGCAGGTTGTCCATTTTCACAATAAACATTAATATTTTTGAAAGTTTTAACCAGTAAATTCATATCAAGCACCTATAACATGCAAATCAAGCAACCGTCATCCTCATCATCACCAATGTTATTCATAAGCTTTTTAGATTTTTTAGTGATATTATTAATGACGCCCTTTTCAGCATTTAAAACTATTTCATCTAAAGTCCCTGATTGACTCCATGTATATTGTTTTCCCGATTTAGCATCTATTTTTTCGTAAGTTTTTGCTTTATCAAATAATTCTGGATGATAATTTTTTAATCCTACCCATTCTTCTTTACGTTGAAAAAAGCAGAAGTAACAGCCAGATCGACTGCGCCATTCATAATATCTAGGCACACCAATACCTGACGACTCAAGAATTGAAAAAATATCATCTTTTCCCAAACCATCCTCACGAAATGGCATTCGAGTTTTGATATTTGATTTATTTGATATGTATCCCAATCGATCAGGTTCATCGGCCCGTAAAGCTACATAGCTAACTACATCATCATTTCCGACAAAATTTTCAAAAGGAATTAACTTTAAATTGATAGTGCACCAGCGCTGCTTCGGTGAAGGTAGATAGTTATTGTGTAGTTTTAGATAGTAATCAAAATCTTTATCAGCATTGAGTTTGAAAATAGGCTTTTGTAAGTAATCTTCTAATATATCTATAAACTCTAAAGTTTCAGATAGCTCAGCTCCTGTATCCGCAAAGAAATACTCCATTTGCTCATGAATTTCAGGATATTTATCACGAATATAAATAGCCAATGCAGAACTATCCTTTCCTCCCGATAGCCCCAATAAATGTCGTGTCGGTTTAGACGCTTGTTCACTCATCCCAGCTACTCCCCATCCTGTTTAGTCGGTGTCAAACGCCCTAATAAACGTGCGATCACTGCCCATTGTTGAGCTTCATTTAAAGTATCCAATTGCTCAGTCAAAACCCCAGTAATATCCTCCACCACGCGCTGTTGTGTAGTGGACAGTTGAACGACCTGACTGCAAGTACCGCGTGCACTATCCACCCACTTAATCAGCATTGCGGGTGCAGATTCGACATACTCGTTTTGCATACCTAAGCGTAAAGTTTCCAGATCACGCAATTGCTGCCCTAATGCCTCAAGACGCATATCCGCTTGCAAACGGTTCTCATCAGTCCATTTAGCGGGGGGCTTCTGACCAAGAAGAGTGGCCGTCGACTCTAACCAAGCGAGATCAGTAGGATAACTCTCGTCAGCAAGACGACGAATAAAGGCCCCTAAGCCCATGCGGTCAGGCGTATAACGATCTAAACCTTTATAACGCTCCGCCAATAAACTGCGTAACTGTGCTAAATCATCAACACTTTGATCTAATAAAATATGTCCTAAGCGCGTTTGCCAATGCGTGAGTAATAAGCCATAAGCTGCTTTCAGCTCACGCAAAACCGTCACTAAACGCTGTGTAAAGGATTCAATTTCAGGACGTTGACTCTGCTCAAACTGCTCAAGATTAATGCCGCAGGCTAAAGGTAATTCTTTAAACAACAAGATCCCTGGGCTTTGAGCACGATTAAAAGCCTCACGCACTTGTTGAGCAGCAGCGCTAAGCCCTTTGTATTGTTTCGTATAGGCAGGCAAGGTGTTCATAAACCGTACCAGTGGTTTCACGATATCCAGCAGACTGGCATCAGCCCGGATATTGCCTACAATAGAACTGATATATTGGTCAAACAATTCACCCTGTAAACCGCTCAGTTCAAAGCGTTCAAAAGCAAATAATTCAGGGCGGCGACACAGTAGTTCAGCCTGAGCTTCATTGAGTTGTTCACAAAACACGCCTTCCACATAAAGCGCCACTTCCCGCCGATAAGTGAGTAAGTAAGCAATTAGGAAAATGGGTAGGACACCCTGTTTAATTCCAAAGGGAGCTTGACGTAAGCGCTGATAAATCGTGGTAAGGGGGATTTGTTGGGCACTATTACTTAAACAATCGGTAATCGCATCCCACATGGGTTGGATATGGCAGGGATCACCTGTACCAATCGCATGAACCGCTATGCTACCAGTTTGATCTTTACGAAACGTAGTTTCCGATAAAGGATAAAAGCCCCATTGTCCCTGTTCTTGACGGTGTAAACCTGTGGCTTTTAACAACGATAAATAGAGACTCATTTCTGCGGGTGTTTTCTCAATGCCTAAATAAGCTTGATCAGCAGCATTAAGCATGGCATTGATTAAACGTTTGCGTCCGGTACTGGCGCTGGTTGATGGTTTATCCCAGTTAATAAGCTCATTGCGTAGAGTAGGGGCTTGGGGATAGCAAAAATTGATTATCCAATCGGATAATTTCGCCTGTAAATCACGTTGATCTTTAATGTCTAAAGACCTAGTTTTACTAGACCAAGAGAGCGTTTCTGGCTCTTCAATGAGAGTACGTAAAATGGTTTGGGTTTCAAGCTCAGCATTACGCAGCCATTCACGATGCTCTCGTTGAGCTACAGGGTCTTGATGTAAAGCTGCATGGTGTTTGGGTAACTCCAACAAAGCTAGCTGTGTAATGACAGCGTTATGTAATCGCTCGGTCGAGTGAAACACGGCAATAATGTCATAACGACCCAATGTCTGTCGATCTAATGGACATTCATCTGCTTCAGCTAGATAAAATATAATACGGGGAGTAATGCTTTTAGTGTCGACACGAGTGTATTTCGAGGCAAAATAAGGTTGAAAGCTACGTAAGGTTCCTGTGCTAATGGTGGCGCGTCTCGCTACAATGGGCTTAAAGGGTTTCAGGCTATTAAGCTTCTCAGCCAACTCTAGGTCAGCAAATTCTTTCAAGCTAGCATCAAGCTGTGCGCTTAAATCAAAATCTGATCCTTGCCACACCCGATATTCTTGGTTGTATTGACGAAAATGAATACTAGAGCTTTCAGTAAGAATATTAAAATCAGTATCAAGTGTGTCAGCGATCGCTAGTTTCAATAAGGCATAACTAGCTTTAAGACCACGCTGATTACCAATTAGGTTTAACAAACCAATTGTTTTTAAAAGCTGTACAGCACTATGTTCGGGTGCTAAATCCAAGCGTTCCAAGGCTGTAATAACTTCTAACCAACGATGATGCGTTAATGGATCAGAAAAGCTGCCTGTATGGTTTAGGATAAAATAATCATATAAATCCGCTGGCAAAATCCAATCACCAAGCTTTAAACCCGCCATACGTGCTTGTAAACCGAAAGGTTCATGACTATTTAAGTAAGAAAAAAGAGTGCGCTCATTTTGGGCTACTTTCTGACATAGCATTGGTAAAATTAAGGCTGCCAGGGGATGTAAGGGGTAGCATTGGATAAAGAGTTTCTGTGCAGTATCAACACTTAAATCATGAGGTAAAGCGCCCAAAGCATGCAATTCGGTGCTAATGGCTTCAATGGTACTGAGACAGGTATAAGGTAAGCTGAAATCAGTGTGTAAAGCCTGCGCCATTAAGCGTAATGACTGCTCGGCTGGTTCTAAAAACGCTAGGCTGGTAAAGCGCCCTTGGATTTTTTGCCACTCTTCACGTAATTGTTTTCCCAAGCGTTGAGTATAGTGTTCAAAGGATTGATGTAAAATTACCAACACTGTTAAGGGTGCTGCATGCGCTTGTTGAGCATGCTCGGCTAATAACTGGAGTAAATGAATTTCTCTATGCTGTGGATGATAGGCTTCGTATTCTAGAAATTTTCCAAGTTCGTCAATCTCTAATAACACACCTTGACCGCCTAATCCTGCCCAATCAGTTTGGATAGCCTCAAAATAGCCAAGCACTTCATTCATACTAGGAAGGAGGTTAGCTTGTAGTGCTTGATTAAGAGTACGTGCCCATTTTTTATGAAAACCATAGGGCTTCATCGCTATAAGTAAGGCATTTAATAATTGACGTATTAAAGAGGTTGGAGTGCCATTAATAACAATACGTAAATAACCGAGTCCTTGGGTTGCAGCCGTTAAACGCTCTACTAATAAGGGTTTTTGCTGATAATGGCTTAAGCGTTTTAGAGCAATATCTTGTAAGGGAGAGCGTGCTTGACTTAATAAAGCTGACACAAATAACGCAAAAGCTGATTTACCCGAACCATAGGGTCCAATCAAAGCCAGTGCACGTTGAGCTTGTCCGTGCTGCAAGCCCAAAGCAAGCTGTTCAAGTACTTGCATGGATTTAGCGGTAGGCACGTATGCTTCAATCAGCTCAAGACTTTGCACATCACGCTGTAAATTGATTGACCGATTATAAGTAGGGCGAATATGAATAAGGGTATCTAAACGACTCATGCAACGCGTCCTAGGTAATAGTCACTTAACAGCAACTCAGTATGGTGTTTGGACGTCAAGCAATATAGTTGGTTTAAACCAGCTGTTTCTCGAAGCTCATAGTGGTGCGGATAGTGTTCTATCATCCGTTGCAAATTCGCCATTAAGCCTTCCTCATTGAGGCGAAAAATCGCACCAGGTGCAGCCCAACCTGAGCCGCCATATAAAAGTTCCCGAGTGGGAATAGCAGGTTCATGCGCATACTCAGCTTTTTGCGCATCGAAGCGCTGCTGTAATGCAAAATGTAGCGCGATAGGGGGGAGAAATGGGCGAGTGCTACGTAAGCTGTTATAGCCTTCTACTTCGTTTAGCTCTATTAGACCTAGTGACGCTAATGGTGAGTCCAAATGTTCTTCGCCACCGCGACTAGCCGCAGGTGCATACATGCGTAATAGAGTTGAAAAGTCAGACTTAAGCGTACTAACCGAACGTTTTAGGCCGAGTTCTTTTTCAACAAAATCACAAAAGGTTTGAAAAGCATCCTGCTCACGGAAGCGCGGTACAGCATAGTGATTGAAAAACCAAAAGAAGCCAGTGGCTAGCTCAGCATTAGACGCAATAAGCCAATGCATTATCCATAAAGTAGCTTCATCTTCTAGATAAGGATCGCCTTCCGCTCCTAATAAAGTTTTGCCTAATGGAGTTACTTCACCAACACCCTCTTGAAAGACAACCAAATGTGTCGCTTGTAGCCAATAGTGCAACGCATTCAACATATTACGACCAAGGCCGAGAGCTATCATTGCCTGTTCATGCTGTTGTTCGCTAAAAATACGCGGATGTCGAGCAGTAATTTCTACCCCTTTACTCAGCCAGCCGTAGCGTAAAGGGAAGGTTTCATGCCGACCAAAAGACGTCTTTTGTTTAGTTAGGCGCATTTAACTAAGTTCCTGAATACGCTGTGCTGCTGCGATAATGGCAGCCGCTGCTTTTTGGATATCAGCAAGGGTATGAAATCGACCGAAGCTGGCACGTACTGCACCATATAGCGCATCACCTTCAATACCCATTGCCCTCAACACATAAGACGGTTCCACTGTCCCGGAAGAACAGGCTGCTCCTGAGGAAAGCGCAACTTCATAAGCTAATTGATTAATCAAGGCATCGCTATGCACCTGAGGAATAGAGAAGTTGACAATATAAGGCGAAGCAAAACGTTGATCACCTTGTACCGTAATAGGTAAGGCTTGTTGCAAGATTTGTATAAAGTGGGTTTTGAGTTGTTGCATTTGCTTTAAATCAGCAGCTTGTCGAGTAGGACTTAAGGCTAATGCGGCACTGAAAGCCATAATTTGATGTGTCGCTAGTGTGCCAGAGCGTAATCCAAATTCTTGTCCGCCCCCAACTAGTAAGGGCATTAATTTTAGGTGCGGACGATTACGTACGATTAAACAACCCACTCCCTTAGGTGCATAGTATTTATGTCCAGATACTGATAATAAGTCGATACCTAAAGCCCCCATATTTAAGGGGAATTTACCAGAAGATTGGGCAGCATCCACATGAAACAAAACTCCTACTTCATTTAATAAAGCAGCTACTGATTCAATTGGTTGGATAATTCCAGTTTCATTATTAATATGTTGCAGGGAGACTAGTAAGGTTTCAGGGCGTAAAGCCTGTTGAATTTGTTCTAACTGAATACGCCCGCCTCGATCAGGTTTTATATAGGTTATAGTAAAGCCTTGCTGTATCAGTATTTCACAGCAAGCTAATACACATTTGTGCTCTATAGCGGAGGTAATGATATGGTTGCCTCGGTCAGCATAAGCACGTGCTACCCCGAAGAGCGCAAGGTTATTGGCCTCGGTAGCGCCTGAGGTAAAAATCACATCGCGACTTTCGCAACCGAAGAAAGTTGCAATAATAGTTCTTGCTGATTCAATAGCAGTTGCAGCCTGTTGCCCTAAATAGTGATTTGAGGATGGATTATAATAACAATTTAGATACTCGGAAAATGCAGCAATAGCTTCAGGTGCTATTGGAGTAGAGGCAGCTGTATCTAAATAAATATTAGTTGAAGGGGATTGCATAGCCACAAAATAAGAATATGAAGTGTCAATCATTCATATTCTAACTAAGAGCTGCAAAAATAAACAGCTTTTTGTATGGATTGTATTAAGTTATTTATACTTAGAAATGAAATAATGGACTAATTCAGGTATAAACAGTAGCGTAAAATAATTGTAGGTTACTGATTTTATTAATTTTCGACAGCTAGTGCTAGTCAAGAAATCTGTACAAATGCTCCGGATTATTGGTCATGCATTAGAAGAGTTGAAGAAGGTTGGGTTAGGGTTGACGGCGGGTCTGAGTTTTTTTAAGTGAGCAATCACCGTCGTGGTACTCACTCCCAGCACACGACTGGTATCCCGAACCCCGCTGCCATTCAGCGCCATGGCGACGATCTGCTCCGAGATCCCTTGCTTATTCCCTTCATAGCGATAATCAAGTTGAAAGCAACGCAAACAAGCGCGGCAACGGTAGCGCGCTTCGCCGCTTCGCGCATGACCGTGTTTGTAAACCTATTCGCTAGCACAGTAGCGGCAGTGGACAGAAACCCTAGCCATCGTCATCCCTCGGCGCATAAACCACTGCGTGTAAAACGCTAAGCTATACGCTTCAACTCCTCTAATTCACGACCCGTTTTCAGAAGACTTTATGAATAAGTTTATTGATAAGAAAATAGAGCTATTAAAAGCTCTAAAAAGTGACGATTTAATTGGTTTTGCTAGTGCCAACCAACACAGAGAAAGCGCTAGGCTAGTTATTCAAGAGCTTCGAGAGATAAAGCCAGAAATTATTGCAAATGCTCGCCGAGAAAAAGTTAGTATAAAATCTAACGAGGTTAATAGCTCCAAACCAAAAAATATTAACCTTTTTAAGTCACTGCAAGAGCAGTATTTTTTCGAGGCAGTTAGAGAAGCTTTCCCAACTTACCACCCTTATCCTAATGTTGCACTTAGTAGTGTTATAGATTTTGATGTAATACAAACTCAACTCTCGGCGGATGAAAAAAGCTATTTTTTCCGTGCTTTAATTGATGTGGTTGTCTTTGATACTAGGCATGCTTATGAACCTAAGTTTTTCATAGAGCTTGACAGTGTTTATCATGACAATGAACGCTCTCAAAAGAATGATGCTCTAAAAAACAATATTTTTAACGCTGCTAATATCAAATTAATTCGCATTAGAGCTCATGATCAAAGTGAGGTTTCAGTAGCGAAATTTAAAGATTTGGTAATGGAAGTTATGAGAGGCCTATAACACCAATTCTAATTTAGCGGTACTAAAGCGTTTTGAGTACCGCTATTTCTTATAAGTCTTTATTGTTAATCTGAAAACCCATACAACCGAGCCGGATTATCCACCATAATCTTCTTTTGAATCGCAGTATCACGCGCAATCAGCGGTACTAAATCCAATAAATCCGCATCATTCGGCATATGCTTTTTAATATTCGGGTGGGGATAATCCGTGCCCCATAAAATACGGTCGGGTGCGATTTCAATAAAGCCTTGCGCAAACGGCACGGCATCATAGAAGGGTGGCCCCATCGAAATACGTTCTGAGCCGCAGACTTTCATCCACCAATTATCGCGGTGCATACGCTCTAATAGGATTTTGTACGCTTCTTGACCCACACCCTCCGAAGTCGGCACTCGCCCCATGTGATCGACGATAATGTCCATGTCAATCGCATCGAAAAACTCTGCATAAGTAATCACATCTTCAGCATTCACATGAATCACCAAATGCCAGCCTAAAGGTTTAACGCGCTGCAATACCGTTTTCATGCTGTCGAGATTGGGCGCACCACCCAAATGCTTGACGAAGTTAAAGCGTACACCGCGCACGCCACCATCGTGTAAATCTTGGAAGTCGTTTTCGCTGAAGGTGTCATTGGCGATGCACACGCCGCGATATGCGCCATTGCTGGATTTGATCGCGTCAATCATGGCACGATTGTCTGTGCCGTGGCAGCTTGCTTGCACTAACACTGCGCGTTCAATGCCCAGTTTATCGTGCAAGCGTTTCAGCGCGTGTTTGTCGGCATCGGGCGGCCAGTAGGAGGCTTTGTCGGAATAGGGGAAAATCTCGTGCGGCCCGAACACATGGCAATGCGCGTCGCAGGACTTGGGCGGCGCTTTGTATAAGGGTGTGCGGGTATTATCGTCCGGTGGCATACAACTCGGTTTGCTCATTTCATTTCCTCCAAAGAATAAGTGTTAGGCCATCACATACACGTCGCCACGACTCAATAGCCGTGCGGTGCGCAATAAACCTGATTTAATGACATTGCCGTTGGTGTCCTGCAATAACTCGACGGAAAACTCGCCGGATGGATGCTCCACAGATAAGTTTTTCGGGTTGCCTTCGGGGATGACGGCGACACCTTGCGCGACTGAATTCGGCAAAATACAAGCGGTTGCCACCGATACTGCACCCAAGACACCAATCGCATCATGGCAGGTGTGGGGAATAAAGGTGCGGGTGCTGATATGCCCACCGTTTTGTGGGGGCGCGATTAAGGTCATTTTCGGCACGACTTTTTTAGTGACATCACCGAGATTCATTAATGGCCCGACTTTCAGGCGAATCGCTTCGAGTTTGGCGCGAAACTCCTTGTCATTGCTCAGTTCTGCACACGTTTCATAACCGGTTTTGCCAAGGTCGCGGGCATTAATCACTACAACGGGCATGCCATTATCAATGCAGGTGACGGGTATGCCATCAATCACATCTTGGGTGTTTCTGGTGGGTAGCAGTGCGCCACAAATCGAACCTGCTACATCCAGATAATTGCAAATCACGGGGGCAGACGTGCCGGGTGCACCGTCGATTTTGGAGCTACCTTCGTAGGTCACTTTGCCATTCGGGGTTTGGATGGTGAGTTCGCAGAGGTTTTCACTATTGAGCATATACACGCGCACCGTGGTGGTGTCGCCCTGTACCGGAATTAAGCCTGCTTCAATCGCAAACGGGCCAACGCCCGCTAAGATATTGCCGCAGTTGGGCGTGGTATCAACGCGATCTTCGCCGACCACCACTTGCACAAACAGGAAATCGACATCGGCATCAGAGCGCGTCGAGCGGCTGACGACAGCGACTTTGCTAGTGAGTGGGTGTGCGCCCCCCAAACCATCAATTTGCCGCGCGTCACGCCCCACCGCAGAAAGAATAACTTGATCGCGCTCGGCAGGATCAGACGGGAGATCGTCCGCTAAAAAGTACAAGCCTTTGGAGCTGCCACCGCGAAATTGCATAAAAGGAATTGCGAGCTGCATGTTCAATCCTGCCTAGCCAAAGAAATGGGACAGGGCGTGGAAATCGACGGGTCAGCTTCTCCTCACGCCTTGCCAATCTCAGCAGTTTAGGCTTAAGCAACAGGCTTGAACATGCAAAAAATACTTATGCTCTGGTATTTTTCTCTCGTGCTTCTACACGGCAATTTGGCATTTATTAGCCACTTATTCATAGCGCAGCAGGTAAATTTTCATTTCCTTGATGGCAATCAAGAGTCGATATTTACAGAAAATGAACTGAAACCTAGGATGAAGCTGTTCTTAATCACAAGAACAAGCTTAGTCAAATTGAGGAGGGGAGGAGGTTGTGAGGAGAGGAACCTTCATATCTGCATGCCCACTTCAATGGATATATTTCGGTTCATTATTCAGGAGATTCCCATGACTGTTATCTATACCCGTACTGGAACACCTAAAAGTGGTAAACAAGCTGAAGCCCTAGCTTATTTCCGCGCTCGTGCTGCTGCCATTGAAAAGAATTATGGGATTAAACCCGAAGTAAAGGTGCGTGTGGGTGGCCCAGTTGGTCAAGTCATCATGGTCAGCCGTCTTAAAGATCTGGCTGAATTCGAAGCCACCAAGCGTAAAGTTATCGCTGATACGGAAACTGGTAAAATCCCTACTGCACCCGCCGATGTATTCGCATCGGGCGAAGATGCTTTGTGGATGGAAGTCTAAACTTTAGGCAAGAGAGCAGAGTTTGTTCTGCTCTTTTCAGTTGGCTAAGAGTGGGTGATCGATAGTAGAGGGAGAATAGTGCCCATGTTGCTTTCAGAGATAGGTAATGCGAGCGAGGCTTTAAAGCGGCTGCCATTATTTTGTCAAGCACGGACTGCTGATCTGGAAATATTGGCGCGCTCAGCCCATAAGGTTTACGCCAAACGCAAACAGATGTTATTCCAGCAAGGTGATCCTTGTGAGGGATTTAATGTGATTGTGTATGGGCGCGTCAAAATGTCGCTACCTACTTGGGCCGGTGGGGATAAGCCCGTGCAAATTATTGAGGCAGGTGGGTGTTTTGGCGATATTACCATGTTTAATGGTGATGCCTATTTCATGAATGTGCAGGCTTTGGAAGACTCTTTCTTTTACTATGTGCCACGTGAAGCCATTATTACCCTCATTCGTAATGATCCGATGTTTGCCATGCAAATGCTGGGCAGTTTATCCGCCAAAGTGAAAGGTTTAGTCGATGATATTGAGTCGTTTACCCTACAGCCTCCCGCTGCCCGACTTATTACTTATTTGCTACGCCTCTTGCCTCAAGACTGTGCCAAAACCGCCAAAATCGAATTAAGCATCAATAAAAATGTGGTTGCCGCTCAACTCAATCTGACCCCAGAAACCTTATCGCGCTATTTCAAAGAGCTCACTAATAAAGGCTTAGTGACTGTCGAAGGGCGCTGGGTGCTGGTTCATGATGTCGATCAGCTCGGTATTTACTTATCCCAATGTGGTAAGGCTCCTCATGCGCAGTTATTGCAAGTACAAGATAAGCAGCTGCAAATGAATTAGCTCAACCCACTGGCTTGCACATAGGAGGAGACTTAGCGTGCAGAAAGTGAATGTGAATCAATTAGTGGATCAAGCGGAGTTTAATAAATTCCATGGTCTGGTTTTGTTTTGGTGTGCAGCCGTCATTATTTTTGATGGCTATGATCTTGCGGTTGCAGGGATTGCTTTGCCTTCCATTATGCAAGAAATGGGGGTGGATTCGACTAAAGCAGGATTTATGGTGAGTTCGGCTTTAGTGGGCATGATGTTTGGCAATATTTTGTTTGGGGCACTGGCCGATAAAATTGGACGTAAAGCGGTCATTGCGATTTGTATCCTTATTTTTAGTGTATTCACCGCTGCCGCTGGTCTGATGAAGGAGCCGGTTTCCTTTAGTGCCATGCGCTTTTTAGCGGGGGTAGGCATTGGCGGGGTGATGCCTTGTGTGATTGCACAAATGTCTGAATATGCCCCTTTAAAAATACGTAGCACTCTCGTCACGATGATGTTTAGTGGCTATTCGGTCGGTGGCATGCTAGCCGCTTTATTAGGCAAAGGTCTGATTGTTTCTTATGGCTGGCAAGGTGTGTTTTTTGCAGCTGCCTTTCCAATTGTGTTAATCCCCTTCATGTGGATGCAAATGCCCGAATCCTTAGCCTTTTTAGCTAAAAAAGGCCGTCATGATGAGATGAGAAAGATTCTGCAGAAACTGAATCCGAATGCTTCATTGCCTGCTGATAGCGAGTTAGTTTTCAATGTGACCGGCGGCAAAGCAGCTGGTTCGGCTGGCTCGGCTGTGTCACAAATTTTCGCTGATGGACGCACCTTTAGCACCTTTATGTTCTGGACTACCTGTTTCATGTGCTTGTTTATGGTGTATGCCTTGAGTTCATGGCTGACTAAGCTGATGGCTTCCGCAGGTTATAGCTTAGGTTCAGCACTGACTTTTGTATTGGTTCTGAATATTGGCGCGATGATCGGGGCTATTTCGGGTGGCTGGTTGGCTGACCGCTTTAACATTAAATATGTGTTGATAGTAATGTATATTTTGGCGGCACTCTCCATCACTGCCTTGGGTTATCCTATACCTACCGCTGTCCTGTTCTTAGCCGTAGCTGTTGCAGGTGGCACGACCATCGGGGCGCAGATTGTGACTTGCGCCTATTGCAGCCAATACTACCCATTATCCTGCCGCTCAACTGCGGTGGGTTTAATGCTAGGTGTAGGCCGCGCGGGGGCGATTTTAGCGCCGATTGTGATTGGGGTAATCGTTGGCATGAACTTGCCGTTAGAGCAAAACTTCCTAGCGATTGCCTTCCCAGCGCTGATTGCTGCGATTAGCATTGGTTTAGTGAGTCAAAAGTACTCTAACTTAACCTTAGAACGGGTAGCAGCCTAAACCTTAACTAAAACCTTTTTGTCCTAAGACTCACCTGTATGCTAGTAGTGCGCTGACTCCAGACTACCAGCGTGCAGGTGCTTTTAGACTTAAACTAAACAAGCGCAAATTAACTTTTAATAACGAACTTTCCCTTCATAATTGAAGAGTGGCCAGGGAAAGAGCAAAAATAAGTTAAATCGCTATCTGCCGCTAAATCTTTGATTTTGAATTTAATGGTATCTGTTTCAGTAGCACCGATGACTTTAGTAGTGGCAATGACACGGGTATCATCTGCTTTTAAATAGTTAGCGTCTAAACCGGCTTTCATGCCCTCTTCGGCAATACCTGCTACATCGGCAGTTTTAGCTAAAACCCAATTGTGCCCCATCACTTGTTTAGCAATAGTGCCGCTATGTTTTAGAGTGAGGCTGACTTCTTCGCAAGTGGCAGGCACAGTAAGTTCTGCTTTGTCGTATTGCATCATGTCGTTGCCAGCGATTTCGAGATCACATCCCCCTGCCATAGCGAAAGAAGGAATTAAAAGAGCGGCTGCTAAAATTAAATGTTTACACATGATAGGTATCCTGTAGCGGGTTTAGGAAAGTTGGTTAGAGCCTCATTGTTCAAATATAAGTTTTCTTTGTAAACCAACTTTTTACCAACCCATCGACAAGCGTATTTAAAGTTTAATCAGCCAGCGAATCACCCAAGCTAACAAACCTAAACCCACTACGCCTGCTAAATATAGCCCTACAAACCAAAGCCAACGCTGCATTAATGGTAGCCTGCATTTAACTGAACTTTGCCACGAAATACCCAATACGAGTAAGCGGTATAGAGCAAAATAATCGGAATAAGCACGACAGCGCCTACAAGTAAAAACCGCAGTGAAACATCAGGTGCAGCCGCTGCAGTAAACGATAAAGCAGGCGGAATTAAATTCGGATAAAGGCTAATCACCAAACCGAGATAGCATAAAATAAATAAACTTTGTGCGGCTAAAAAAGGCTTCGCATCCTGCTGTTTTTGAATGCCTGTAATGACGAGATAAATACTCACCGCACACAAAAGCGGCACAATAGCCGCGTATATACTTTGCGGCCAGCCTAACCAACGACTTAAATACTCAGGTTGGAGCAGTGGAGTAATTAAGCTAATCGCTAAAACAAAAAACAGCATAATCCAAGTTAAAGGCCGAGCTAACTGACGCATGCGTTCGCGCAAGCCTGCCTCAGTTTTAAAGATAAGCCAAGTCGCACCTAACAAGGCATAGCCTATGACCACCGCTACACCAGTCAGTAAGCTAAACGGGGTGAACCAATCCCAATTACCACCCGCATAAGCCCGATCCGCTATTTTGATCCCTTGCACTACCGCGCCTAACGCCATGCCTTGCGCAAAAGCAGCCATTAAAGAACCTGCAAAAAAGCCAAACTCCCAAAAGCCACGCAGTTTTCTCGCTTGTACCGTGAATTCAAAGGCCACACCGCGAAAAATCAAACCCAGCAACATCGCAATAATCAGCGGATATAGAGCAGGCAATAAAATCGCGTAGGCTAAAGGAAAAACTGCAAATAAACCGCCGCCACCTAAGACCAGCCACGTTTCATTGCCATCCCAAACTGGAGCAATAGTATTCATGGCGAGACCGCGCTCTTCGCGCCCGCCTAAAAAGGGAAATAAAATGCCAATGCCTAAATCAAAGCCGTCTAACATTACATAAGCCAACACCGCGAAGGCTAAAATGGCTGCCCAAATTAATGCTAAATCCATGTTAGTGCTCCGCCGTTAATTCAGGGGCTTGTTCGATCACTTGCGCGATGGGCGTAATGCCTGCTGCACGGGTGGGGCCGATGTCGTTTTCAATACGATCTTTCGGCAATTGTGCCATTAAGCGTAAGGCGTAGAGTGTGCCAATCCCAAACACCGCCAAATACACCAACATAAAGGCGACTAACGAGGTGCTCACGGCGGACGCTTGCAAAGGCGACACACTATCGGCGGTGCGTAATAAACCATACACGGTAAACGGTTGGCGACCGACTTCGGTCGTAATCCAGCCACACACTACCGCTGCAAATCCTGAAGGCGCCATAATAAACGCAGCCCGATGTAGCCATTTGCTGATATAAAGCTGCTTACGCCAACGTGCGAAGCCCGCCCATAAACCCAAAAACAACATGGCAAACCCAATCGCTACCATCATCCGAAATGTCCAAAACACGATAGCGGCATTAGGTCGTGCATCAGCTGGAAAATCACTTAAACCTTTAAGTGGCGTGGCCAGATCATGAGTCAAAATCAGCGAGCTTAAATTCGGAATCGCGATTTCGTGATGCATGGTTTGGTTTTGATCGTCAGGAATGCCGAATAAAATCAACGGCGCATGTCCATTAGGATGGCCTTGATAATGACCTTCCATTGCTGCGACTTTGGCGGGTTGATGCTCAAGTGTATTTAAGCCGTGTGCGTCACCTGCCACAATTTGCAGTGGTACAACCAATAGCGCCATCCACATCCCCATCGAAAACATCAATTGAGCGCTACGTTCATTGGTATTACGTAGTAAATGCCAAGCCCCCGTGCCTGCCACCACAAAAGCGGTCGTCAAATAAGCCGCCAACACCATATGCACCAAACGATACGGGAAGGAGGCATTGAAAATAATCGTGCTCCAATCTTCGGGAAAGAACTGTCCATTTTCCGCTATTGAATAGCCTGCTGGGGTTTGCATCCAGCTATTCACGCTCAAAATCCAGAAGGCTGAAGTCAAAGTGCCGATAGCGACAATCAGGGTAGCGGCTAAATGTAGCGTTGGCCCGACCCGCTCACGCCCAAATAGCATCACGCCCAAAAAGCCTGCTTCAAGGAAAAACGCGCTCATTACTTCATAGCCCATCAGTGGCCCCAAAATCGGCCCGACCTTATCGGAAAACACCGACCAATTGGTGCCAAATTGATAAGACATCACGATGCCTGAGGTTACCCCCATCCCAAACACCACCGCAAAGATAATTCGCCAGTGATTGAAAAGGCTTAAATAAATCGGATCGCGCTTAATAAACCACAGCAGATTCAATACTGCGAGCCAACTGGCTAAGCCAATAGTGAAAGCCGGAAAAATAATATGCGCGGAAACGGTGAAGGCGAATTGAAAACGAGCTAAATCCAGTGCGGATAGGTCAAACATGAAAAGAAACTCTTTGGGGCTTAGAGAGCTTATATAGCATAGCCTTGAGTTCTAGTTGGATAGGCTTAGTTTGTGTAAGTAATTTGCATTGAATTTGCTAGCAGGTCTGCGCAAAATCTGCTTTTTATTGGAAAGTAGTCTTCTATGAAAACCATCGGTTTATTGGGCGGGATGAGTTGGGAAAGTTCAGCGGAGTATTATCGCGCTATCAACCAAGCGGTGAAGCAAACACTGGGCGGGTTACATTCTGCCAAGCTTGTTCTATATAGCGTGGATTTTGCTGAAATTGAACATTTTCAGCAGAGTGGAGACTGGCAAAGTGCGGGGGCTTTATTGCAAAAAGCTGCACAAAGTCTTCAGGCCGCCGGTGCGGATTGTGTCGTGCTTTGTACCAATACCATGCACAAAGTCGCTGAACCCGTGAGTGAAGGTTTGAGTATTCCACTTCTGCATATTGCTGATGCGACCGCCATCCAATTGGTGAAAGCAGGCATCAAAACAGTCGGTTTATTGGGTACCAATTTCACGATGGAACAGGCGTTTTATAAAGAGCGTTTGGTGGAGCACTATGGTTTAAAGGTACTGATTCCCAATGAAGCCGACCGGCAGATTATCCATCAAGTGATTTATCAGGAATTATGTTTAGGTGAGGTGAAGGCAGCTTCTAAAGCCGAGTATCTGCGCATTATTCAAACACTAGCAGAGCAGGGTGTTGAGGCAGTGATTTTGGGGTGCACTGAAATTGGTTTACTGGTGCAGCAGGCTGATACAGCGGTGAAATTATTTGATACTACCGCCATCCATGCGCAGGCAGCGGTTGATTTTGCATTGAGTTAATCAGCAATATAAGTTAACAACTTAGAAAAGGATTTTTATTATGTCGGTTATGCCTTTATTTGCTTTTGTACTACTCGGCTACTTGCTGTTACATTGGGTAGGTTTTTTTCCTGCCCGTTTGGATGCTATACCCTTCGCAATCACCATGCCGTCTACAGGCATTATGCGTCCCAGTTACGGGGATTGGTGGGTAGTTTTAGGCTTATTGGCGCTTACTTTCGAGATTTTCAAAGCCACCCGTGTCAATGATTTGTCGATCATTGACCGAGTGATTTCGACTGTAGTAGTCATCGTCTATTTGATTATTTGGCTAATCAAGCCTTGGGCGGCGAATAGCTATTTCATGCTCCTAACCCTAATGGCTTTTATCAATGTCACGGCAGGTTTTACCGTCACTTATGCAGCGGCTAAGGTTAATTTCAATGTAGGCAAATAGTGAGACTTAGTTTCCGCTACCCAACAAGCGCAACGCCAACACATGTTCACACGGTCCTTTCATTAGTTTATTTTGAATATAAAAGTGGCACTGACATTCCCCCGCCACTAAACGCATATCCGCATCAATGCGCAAGTTAGGTTTATAAATTTTTGCATCATCCATCACTTCACCACTTAAGCTCAGTAGCTGATCGCTGCTCTCGCGCTTTGTAATGGTCACTAAACCCGCCTGAATAAAATGATCCGCTTTTTGTTCACGCTCATTGGCGAAGCGCAATTGTTCCATCGGCAGCAGGTCTTTGCTCAGTTCACGAATACGATAAAGTTGGGTGTCTAAATCATAAAGCACGCGCCCGTATTGGGCATAAATACCTAAAGCGCTGGTGACAGTAGTCACACTTAAATTCAAGCGCTTAGCTAAGGAGTTTGCCGATTCGCACCACGTAGTATTCAGCGCATTAAAGACTAATTCGGCAGTTTGGCTATCGACTTTGCCGCGTGGCGCCATTAAATCAAAATTGCCCATGTGCGAAAAATCATTCGCACTCCAGCCGGATAAGCCCAAGGTAAAACTCATGCCTTGCATATCCGCAATCCAAAAACTAGGTAAACCTGAGCCTAATAAATTAATTCTAAAACGCTGAGCAATCGGAATTAAGCGCTCTAAAATCATTAAGCGTCTTCTACCCCAAATCCGAATCGTTTGCGCCGTTGCACCTGTATACATACTGCGTGGGCAAGTAATGATTTCGCCCCACGGATCAAGTTGAATTTGAATCGGCTGATCGGGAGTTAATATGAAGCGTAAGGAGCGCGGGCTGGCCTTTTCTTGATGGCGTTTTAAAAACAGCAGAATATTATAAATATCCATCGGATGCAGAACCAATTCGGTTTGCGGCAAACTCATTGCCGAACTGACTTGTAAAAAGCCACGCACCCAACTATCTGGCAAGTCGATTTTTTCTTCTTTAAAATCATCGCTCAAAGTAGTTTTAACTTCAAAACCACTGGGATCAATCACAAATTGCGTAGTTTTATAATCGCGGATTTTTTGAAATTCTTGGTATAACGCAGGCGAGTAATCAATATTGGTCGTGCCGAATGCGTGCTCTTGAATATTTTTAAAGACTTCATAGCTACAACTGAGTTTGCCGTAGCTGGACTCGTCTTCGGAAAAGCATTCAAAAAAAACGCAATCAGGATGCACTGTAATCACCGGGTCTAATACAAACCAAGCGTCGCGGGCAAATTGATAGAGATATTGGAAGTATTTACTTTTGGCTTGTTCAAACGGGCCTTTAATACGCTGTTCTTGTTTTTGAATAGTGCTTAATTCGTATTTAAGTTGAGTGAGCTCTTCTTGAATCGCTGCTTGTTGGGCAAGCGCTTCGGTTAAAAACACATCTTCTTGCGATTTTAGCCAAGCCTTGTAATCGTTTTTGTCACGCGGCTGATAGCGCATATCCGAGATCACCACTTCATTTAACGCTAACATGGCTTCGCGGAAGGGGATTTGTCGGGCTAATTCGCCGCGAAAAAACGTTGGTTGGCGCAAAGCATCTGGCACAAAATTCATGGAGCTGGTTTGTGCGCTCGTAGTGACCTGTGATGAGCCTAAGTAGTGGCGGGTGAATTCCATTAGTAAGCCCTCAGTTCGGGTTGAATAATCGTCAAAATACGGGATGGCGTGGCATAACGGGTTTGCAATTCGACTAGCGTTTTCAGGTATTGCGAGCGGTCGGTGAGTACGCGGGTCAGGGATTGTTCGGTAAAGAGTTCGGCGACCATTTTCGCTACGTTTTCATCGGCTTGCGCTTGCTGGAATAAGAACGCAATCACCCGATCTTTAATTAAACGCGCTCGATTCATCTGCATTAATACTGTTTGAAAATAGGGGGCGAGTTTAATAATTACTTCAGCTTGAGGTTGGATCGTGTGCACCAGAAAATCCGCGACAAACTGCTGCACCACCAAGGACGGATGCTGGCTTAAATGCAGCAGATAAGTTTCACCATCACCTTGCTGATAGGCTTGGAGCATTAAATCCCGTCCACAATGCTGTACATCAACATAGACCTGATCGCACACCATCACCACAGTTGCAGGTGTCCAAAATGCAGTGGGTAATTGCGTGAGCAACTGGATTGCCGCGTGGCGCGTATCATCCCAACGATTATCTAGCATGCGTACCGCATCGCCAAAGTCTTGCATTACACGTTCAGGGTCTTGCTGCAAGGCATTCATAGCCCAATTGCGCGTGCTCAAGCTAGGATTTTTGGTGAGCATCGCGAGCTGCTTAATCGAAAATTGTGCTGCGTGGCGCGTGGGCAGAATCAGTGCGCCTGCTTGTTGCGCGAGTGCACTTTGCGCATTCATTAAACGCCACACTAAGTCATCATCAATGTTGGGGTAAATCGCGCTTAAAGTATGTACCGCTTTGAGTAGATCGGCATTAAAACCGTCTACAGGTTCGGCTTTGAATAGCTCAGGGACTAGTGTTTCCCAAATGCGCTGCTGCAAGCTTGGGTCTTGAATACTCGCCATCACGTCCAAGGCTTTGGCACGTAAACTGGCATTTTCATCCAGCAAAGCGACCAAAATCACGGGTAAGTAGTCAGCTTTTTCTGCATCGGTAAGCTTGGCTAATAACGCTACTGCACCCGCTTGCAAATCGGAATCACTCGATTGCGCCATGAATTCAAAGCAGGGCGCCAATTCGGTAAAACTAAACTTTGATTGTGCGAGTAAGTTAGCGGCTAAGCGTTGCAATTCGATTTTGTTTTGCGCAAGTAAGTGTTGTAACGCAGCCAACGGAGTTTGTCCTGCTAGTGGATGAGTAAGCAACCATGTAAAGCGCGGAATTAAGATGCTTTGAGTGCTTTCTGGTGCTGCAATCAAGTGATCGATTAAAGCCACGATCAAAGCCGGATAATCGTTTTGCGCGGTATACAGATAGTCTTTCGCGACTTGATAAACATCCTCGTAAGGCGAGCTTAGTAGTGTTACCAATAAGGCTTGCGAGGCTTGGAAGTGTTGGGCCGTGAGCTGTTCTAAAGCCAATTTACGAATGCCTGTAAACTGCGCTTTTACTAAGACTTCCCAAACACCTGTTTCCTGCAACTGCGGCACTAAATACTGAGCGGCTAAAGTCGCGGTATTTTCATAGGGACGCTGTACTAATTCCATCCAGACACTCAGTGGTTGCTCGGCTAGAAACGCGGTTTTTTTCTGTAGTTGGCGATAAGCAAAGTCATTCACTAGCTCGGCTTGGCAGTGCTGCAATAGGTTTAATAGCTCAAGCGGCGCTTGTTGCCATAGTTTGGGATAAGCTTCAGTGCCGATTAAATCTGCTGTTTTGCCACTAAATAGCTGCCACTCGTTTATATAATTGGGGCGATAATGTTCACTGTGCTGGTGCAAGATGACATTCAGCGCATGCAGTTTGGGGAACAGTTTAGGTGTCGCGCCTTGAAAACTGACTGCATACTCAGCTTGATCATCCGCTAGCAATAAAATTTGCCGCGCCAATTGCGGATACAGGGCTGGATAAAATTTTGCAGTCTTAGTCAGTTGTCGCGCCATGCGCCGCTTGAAATAGATTTGGGTGTTTTGGCTAAACGGCTTGTGTCCATACACACCGCTTACAATATAGGTTTGTCCCAGCTCCAAACGATGATTGAGATGTGCTAGTACTTCGAAGTCGTCCAGCAATTCTGCGAGTTTATACACTTGGCGGAACGTGGCATTAAACGACTGTTCTACCTCGACATAATCGAGTGTTTTTAAGAAGTTAGCACGTTTCGCAACATCAATTTGGGTTAGCGCATACAAGCCTAGAATATGTTGATTGAAAGCTTGGATTTGTTGTTGAGTTTGTTGTGCGGCTTGGTGGCGTAACTCAATAAAACGTTTGGCAGCTAATCGAGTGAAGGCATTAGGTAAGTCTTTATCAAAACGGCTTTTTAATGCATCGCTCAGAGCGCTTTTTACATAGGGTAAATAGGCGCGGTACGTGTCGATTTTCGTTAAGGCTTGAGCGATTTCTGCATCTGCGCCGTGGGTTTTTAAAATGTTATGGCAGTGATCTAAACGTTCAGGGCTAAGGTCTTTGCCACGATACGCTTGAATTTCAGCGTATTGGCTGAGGTCTTTACGCGAGATGCCATTGGCATTAATCAGTTGTTTCAAGCGCGGCTCCAGCGCTCGATCCCAAACCCAATCGACACGTCCATTTTCCGCATAGCCGCGCTGTGAAGCACTCACATTATCCGGCCAAACCATGCCCTTTAAAGCGGTTTGATAGCGCGAAAAATTAGCTTTCAAGGATTGGCAAGCTTGATCCACCAGCATGTTTTTCTTATGCGTAAACACATCATCAATCGCAGGCTCTAATTCAGGATAAGCCGCGCGTTTGAGTGACAGTTTCAGCTGGGTTTCAGGGCTTAAATAGCGCTTCAGATAGTCTGTATCAAGATCAGTTAAACTTAGTTGCTCTAGTAACTGTTTTAACTCAACGCTCAAACCATGATGCTGCACAACCTGTTCAAAATACTGCCGTTGTGGCGGTGTCAACTCCATTAAATAGCGGCTTTGTGCATGATTAAAAGCTTGGATGGCCTCGTGCAAAGCAGGTAAATCTACTGTATTCCAAGCGGGCAAGTAGTTTTGTGGATTGGGCGCAATTTGTAGCAAAGCGAACTGATATAAATGTTCAGGAATCTGTTCACGAATCGCGCTTAATACATGAAAAGCTTGCGGATCGCGGCTACGCGCTAGTGCCCAGCCGATTGAATAGTAAAGTACTTTGGCTTCGCCGTAATACTGCGGCTTGCTGGCTAATAGGCTTTGCAACACCTCCACCAAACCCGCAATACGCAATTCACCTGCTTTCCAAATCGTGCGGGTTAAGGAATAGCCGTCAATATAGCCAATGGTTTTGGCTTTATTAAAACTAGTAAAACTACGTGGCCCCAAAGCAAATTGCTTTAAACGCGCCAGCATTTTTTCAGCGCGGGTGTTGGGTTTAGTGGCGGTTGGGGCGGCTTGCAAAATGGGATTAATCGCATTGCCTAAGGTGGTTTTACTAATCGGATCATAGCCTTGAATCACTTGATAGCCGTCATTGATCTTGCTAACCAATAAGCTATTCGCGATGGTTTCGGCTTGTTGCAGGCTCACAGCATTGGGCGTTTTGCTACCTTCGGTGAGATTTTTGCCTCGCCGCCCATAGCGAAAATTGACTAAATGCTGAGCAGCATCCACGGCAATAATATCCACTTCGTAGAGTTTATCCGAACTGCCTTGTTGAAAATGAAGCGTGGTGCGGCGGAGCAGTTTCATGATTTGCCTCGTAAAAATCCCGAGAAGAGCGAAAACACATTGTCGATAAAGGAAGGTATGTTGGTGCTTGGTGTGGTTGCTTGGGTGGTTTCAGCTTCTACTTTTTGAGTGGTTTGTTCGGTGGTTGCTAAACCCAAAGCTTGTTGCACTTGTTCCAGCACTTCACTGTAATGAATCGTGTCGGCGAGTTGCGGCTTGGGCGCAGGCTTTGCCACTTGCATCGTGGGCAGTGGCAATTGACCTTGTGCCGAGCGCTTTCTAAAACTGTGATCGCTGCGCGTAAGTGTTTGCGCAGGCACACCGTGGGTTTGCTGGATTAAGGTAATTTGTTTTAAAAACTGCTCGCCCTTTGCAGGATTCACCATGCGCACATAATGCGCATAGCTTTTAACACTGGCGAGTAGATTGCGATTCTTGCCCCACGCTTTGCCCGCGTAGCCATCTTTTTGAATTTGAAATAATAAAGCGCGGAATTGCTTTAAGGTGTGGCGCTCAATATTCAGTTGTTGATTGACGATCAAGCCCGTGACTTCTTGGCGTCTGCCGCGCTGCATAATGCGGGTTTTATCGGGGTGTACCTGAAAACCTTCCTCTTTCACAATGGCGTGCACCCAATGCAGCAAACCGCGAAGCGGTGCTTCGCTACTCGCGCTGGAAAAGGTCAAATCATCTGCATAGCGTGTGTAAATAAAGCCATATTTTTGTGCCAAACCCTGCAAGCGTTTATCCAATTGCCGTGTGACTAGGTTGCTTAAGTAGGGGCTAGTCGGCGCACCTTGGGGCAAGCGACGCGGGTTTTGATTGAGATAATAGCGTTGCCCGTCCAATTCTACGGTTTGTGTGACAGGTTCAGAGCAGAGCAGGGCGAATAGGGTAGCGACTTCGCGGTTATAACCGAGCTGGGCAAACACGCCTTTAATTCGCACATAACTAATGGTCGGAAAGAAGTCTTTTAAATCCAGATTGATCACGACTTGCTGTCCCAAATGCGGCTTGGCATTGGTGACAATACTGCGTCCCATTACAAAGCCATGCGCCTGTTCCGTCAACGCGAGGGGCTGCAATACCTGCTCCAAAATCCAATACTGCAGGCGTTTGAGGCGTGGCATGGGAGCGGAGATTAACCGTGTGCCACCCGTCTTTTTGGCAATTGCAAATTGCTGATAATGCTGTACTTTCGAGACTTGATTGGTATAAGTAAGAAAGCGCAATTCATTCAGGGTAACGCCCATGAGTTCAGCAAGTGCTTTGCCCGTCGAGCAAAGGGGCAAGCGGTAATGCATGAGTTCTTGCTCATTAGAAGGAGCCGCTTCAGGATCCGGTTTGAAGCCAACGGCATCGCCTAAATAATCAATTTGGTTCTGGCGGCGCTCATGCCAAGCCAGTGCTTTTTGATAACGCTGCACTTCGCGTTTGATTTTGGTGTCAGTGCGCTTAGCCAGCGCTTCAGCCATGCGGGTTTTATTGAGTCGTTTTAGAGCTTCTTGCGGATCGGCAACCTGTTGATTTAGGGTTTGAATGCGTTGTTGAATCTGGGTTTTGCGTTGAATCAGATCGGCTTGTAGGGTCGGGATTTCTGCATTCGGCCAATACCCCAAACGCTGCATTTCAGTGAGAATAAACTGTTCTTTCGAGCTTGCTTTGATTTGATCGTAGATTTGCTGACGCGTTAAATTAGTCATGGCAATCTCGCTAGATAATTTTGGGTATTTTTATAAAAAAATAGCCGACCTATGCAGTCGGCTATTGGTGCTATCACGTAAACGACAGTCGTTCATTCAGATAATTAGCTTGCTACACTCGATGCTCGGGCCGCTACCATCGCGTTGTTGGTTTCCTAGAAACGCAATGCAAAACGCGATGGTAGCGAGCCCGAGCTTTAGTAAAGAGCAAGTTAATGATGCTTTGCTAGGCTAAGTGTAGGAATAGCGATCCACTATTCGGGTTGCAAAGTTCATTTACGTAGGATGAATGTAGTCAAGCCCGCCAGTTTCTTCAATTTTTTCAGACCAAGTGAAAGGCGGAGTATTAGCGCCAGATTAATCATTTTGGTTTAATTATTAAAAATCATTAACTTAAAAGATTTTGTTAAAATTCACATGAACTATTTCGTTTAATAAACACACTTAACTGGTATCGTAAGACATCAATTTCAGGGGGTTGATATGTACAGTTTAAGTGAACGTTTAATCATCGTTTTAAGCCATTCATGGAAAGCACAAGCGGCGGCTTTTGTGACTTTGTGTGTCACTCTAGGCGCGTTTTTACTGGTAAAACAGATCACGACTACCTTAGCTCAATCGTTAATGATTAGCGAAGTGGCACAAACCGCCAGTTTCTTCCATGCAGAATGGGTGGCTGCTTTGGTGGTATTATTTGCGATGTTAGTTGCCTTCAGTGAAGTCTTTCAACGTGAATGGCGGCGGATTGCTGAGCGTTAGGAGTTATCAAAGGCACTTCAAAGAAGTGCCTTTTCAATTCAAGGCAAAAAACTCCGCAACTCCGGCACACAAGACCCACAATTAGTCCCCGCCTGCAAACACTTCCCAATCGCCTCAACACTCGCCAAACCCTGCTCACTAATCGCCTTGCGGATGGTTTTTTCACCGACATTAAAACAAGCACACACGATTCGACCTTTATCTTCGCCTGCATTTAGCGATTTGCCTGCTAATAAACTAGCGCGTTCTAAAGCCGACAATGTGGGTTTGGCAAATAAACTCATTAACCAATCGCGGGAAGGTAATTGGCTGGCATTGGCGCTAATAAATAGGCAGCTTTGCAATTGCTCGCCTTGAAAGCGGGCAGCGCGGTAGGTGTGGCGAATCACATCGCTGTATTCGGCGCTTTGGGTGGTTTCGGCATCGCCTAATAGGGCTTCGCTGAACTGATTCCAATCAGATAAAGGCTGGTTGGAAGCTAGTTCGTAGCGCCATGCTTGATCGATTTTGTTGGAGGTCCAATAAGATAACCCCTCCCTAACCCTCCCCTTATCAAGGGAGGGTACAAGAGCTCCTCCCCTGACAAGGGGAGGTCTGGAGGGGTTAATACTCAAGTTCTCTCGTGTCAGCAAAAACCCCTGCCACTGCGCCACATAAGCCTGAATCGCCACCGCCGCGTGTTTACTCTCCGGCTGCCCCGAAATCGGATCAGCAATCGCCGGAATCAGTTTGCCCACATTCGCACTATTACTAAATTGCTCATTCCAGTGCATTGGCACAAACAGGCTGCCGCGTTGTTGCCCTTTACTGGTTTTGACGCGCAGAATCAATTCGCCTAGCTCATTAAACACTCGCGCTAAGCTGCCCTCACTCAAACCCTGATCACGCGCATCGCAAGGATGCATTTCCACATAAGGCTCACTCATGTGTGCGGACAAACGTGCGCTGATGCCTGTGCGGGTGAGGGTGTGCCAATGGTCGCGTACTCGTCCGGTATTGAGCACAAAATGATAGGTTTTGCTAACTTGGCTTTGGGGGGGGCGGGGTGTGATAGCTAGGAATTGCGCTTTGCTGGATTTAGTAAAAAACTTGCCATCACTGAATAAACGTTTTGTGCCTTGTGGATTGGCTTTAGTCACAGGCCATTGGGTGGGTTGTAGTTGGTCGTAGTCTAGCAGCGTTAAATCTTCCCAAACACTCAAATCAAAACAACGCTCACCTGCATTTTCAAAGCCTGATAAAGCCACATGCTCGCGGAAAATTTCGTGGGCGTTTTGATAAGGAAAATGTTTTTCAAAGCCCATCACTCGCGCTACATCCCGCAAAATTTCCCAATCTTGTCTGGCTTCAGCGGGGGCGGGTAAAAACGGATGTTGGCGGGTGATACGGCGCTCGCTATTGGTGACAGTGCCATTGCGTTCGCCCCAAGTCAGTGCAGGCAGTAACACATGCGCAAAAGCCGTGGTGTCGGTGTGGCGCACGCAGTCGGAGACAATAACCAATTCGCAGTGGCTCAAAGCACGCTTCACCTGTTCGGTGTCGGGCAAGCTCACCACCGGATTAGTCGCCATAATCCACACCGCTTTGACTTTGCCTGCTTCAATCGCTTGGAATAAATCCACTGCTTTTAAGCCTGCTTTGGGTGCAATCGTGGGCGACTGCCAAAAGCGTTGTACACGCTCACGGTGAATGGGGTTATCAATATCCATGTGCGCAGCCAGTTGATTGGCAAGCCCGCCCACTTCACGCCCGCCCATTGCATTCGGTTGTCCGGTGAAGGAAAACGGCCCCATCCCTGCGCGTCCAATCCGTCCAGTGAGTAAATGGCAGTTAATCAGCGCATTGCCTTTATCTACACCACTAGAGGATTGGTTAATGCCTTGGGAGAATACGGTGACAACTTTTTCGGTTTCTGCAAACCATGTAAAAAACTGCTCAGCTTCCTCCTGATTTAAGCGGCATTGCTCGGCGACTGCGTGCGGATTGGGGGAGCTAGTAATCGCTGCGGCTAAGGCGGCTTCTAAACCTTCGGTGGATTGCTCGATAAAGCTTTCATTGACTAAGCCTTGATCGACCAAATACACCAATAGACCATTGAATAACACTGCATCGCTACCGGGAGCGAGTCCTAAATGCAGGTCGGCAATGTCAGCGGTTTGGGTGCGGCGTGGGTCGATGGTGACAATTTTAAGTTTAGGGTTGTCCTGCTTAGCTTTGGCAATGCGCTGATATAAAACCGGATGACACCATGCGGTATTGCTGCCCACCAAGACGATTAATTCTGCTGCTTCCAAATCTTCATAATTGCATGGCACTAAATCTTCACCAAAGGCGCGTTTGTGTGCCGCGACAGCAGAGGACATACATAGGCGCGAATTGGTGTCGATATTCGCCGAGCCAATAAAGCCTTTCATCAGTTTATTGGCGACGTAATAATCTTCGGTGAGCAATTGCCCTGAGACATAAAAAGCCACTGCATCCGCGCCATGTTCGCGAATAATACGTTTAAATTCAGTGGCTACCGTTTGTGTAGCCTGTTCCCAAGTCACACGTTCACCACGAATTTCTGGGTAAAGTAAGCGATCAGGATGGTTGAGCGTATCAGCAAGAGCCGTGCCTTTGGAGCACAAGCGTCCGAGATTGGCGGGGTGAGTAGGGTCGGGGCGCACGGTGGCAACCCCGTTTTGTTGCTCAATGATAACCCCACAACCCACACCACAATAAGGACAAGTGGTGTGTGTGCTGCTCATTAAGCCATCTCCTCTAGCGGTTGAGGAATCAGTTGTAAATAGACTTTGCCGTCTTCGACTTTGACTGGAAATACATTCAAACAGCCTTGATCGGGGGCGAGTGCTTGCCCTTTAGTGAGGTCGATTTTCCAGTTGTGTAAGGGGCAGGTGACGGTGTGACCGTGCATAATGCCTTGCGATAAGGGGCCGCCTTTGTGCGGGCAGGCATCGCGCACCGCGAATACTTGATCATCGCTGCCACGAAATACCGCAATGCTCAAGTCTTTGGTTTTGATTAAGCGCGAACCTAGGACGGGGATTTTGGCTAATTCAACCACTTCAATCCATTTAGACATTATTGTTCTCCTCAAGCAGACAGGGTAATCGGGGCAAATTCATCGGCGCGTGCACCATCAGCAATCTGTTTCCACGGATCGACTTGGGCCGGGATTTGCGAGACTAAAAAGCGCTCATATAAGGCTTTACGCTGGGGTGCATCTTCCACAATAGCCTTTTTAATCTTTTCCAAACCGACACGCTCAATCCAAGGCGCAGTACGCTCCAAATAATGCGCATCTTCACGATAAAACTGAGTGAATGCGCCGCAATATTCTTTGACTTGTTCTTCGGTTTCGACTTTGCAAAGTAAGTCAGTGACACGCACTTTGATCCCGCCATTGCCACCCACATGCAGCTCATAACCCGAATCTACACACACCACGCCAAAGTCTTTAATCGTGGCTTCGGCACAGTTGCGCGGGCAACCGGACACGGCAATTTTGAATTTATGCGGCATCCACGAACCCCAAGTGAGTTCCTCGATTTGCACGCCTAAACCTGTGGAATCTTGTGTGCCAAACCGACACCATTTGCTGCCCACACAAGTTTTTACCGTGCGCAATGCTTTGCCATACGCATGACCGGAAACAAAGCCTGCATCGGATAAATCCTTCCACATCGACGGCAGTTCTTCTTTCTTAATGCCAAACATATCAATGCGTTGCCCGCCCGTGACTTTGATTTCGGGGACATGGTATTTGTCAGCGATGTCGGCAATATCGCGTAATTGTTGCGAGGTACACAAGCCACCGAACATGCGCGGAACCACCGAATAAGTGCCATCTTTTTGAATATTGCCGTGGGCTCGTTCATTGATAAAACGCGATTGCGGATCGTCCTCGTATTCATTCGGGAAAGCGCACAGCAGGTAATAATTCAAGGCATTCCGGCAAGAAGGGCAGCCATCAGAGGTGAGCCAATTAAAGAACTCGCGTACCGCAGGCATGGTTTTTAAGTCATGTTGCACAATACCTGCACGCACTTCATCATGGGTCGCATCCGTGCATTTGCAAACGGGTTTGGTTTTGGGGGTAGCGGAATAATCGCCGCCCACGGTATGCGCTAATAAGGACTCGACCAATCCGGTGCAAGAGCCACACGATGCGGACGCTTTGGTATGAGCGCGTACCTCATCCAGCGTGAAGAGCTTTTTTTCAGTAATTGCCTTGACGATATCGCCTTTGCATACGCCATTACAGCCGCAGATTTCGGCGCTATCGGTTAAAGTCGCCACGCGCGTTTCGGGATTGTGACCGGAGTCGCCTAAGTGCGCTTGTCCGAATAACAGTGTGTCGCGGAAGGCAGAAATATCCGTGCCGTCTTTCATCAATTGGAAATACCACGAACCGTCCACCGTATCGCCGTAAAGCACCGCCCCTTTGATTTGGTTGTCTTGCAGCACAATCTTTTTATACGTGCCAGCCCCCGCATCTTTGAAAACAATTTCTTCGGTTTTGTCATTGCCAATGAAATCGCCCGCCGAGAATAATTCAATGCCGGTGACTTTGAGCTTGGTGGAAGTGACCGTGCCTTGATAGCGGGCAATGCCGTATTGGGCTAAATGATTCGCGGCGACTTTGGCTTGTTCAAACAAAGGCGCGACCAACCCATAAGCAATGCCGCGATGCTGCACGCATTCACCAATCGCGTAGATTTTCGGGTCGGTAATGGTTTGCATGGTGTCATTCACCACAATGCCGCGCTCGCAATACAAACCTGTGGATTTAGCGAGGGCAATATTCGGTTTAATTCCGACCGCCATCACCACTAAATCGGCGTCGACTTCTAAGCCATCTTTAAAGCGCACACCTGTCACACGTTCATCGCCTAGAATTTCGGCGGTGCTGGCTTCGAGTAGGAAGTGCATCCCGCGTGCTTCCAGCGATTGTTGCAAAAGTTTGGCGGCAGGTTTATCCAGTTGGCGCTCCATCAAGGTGTCATTGATATGCACCACGCTCACGTCCATGCCTTGCTTTAATAAACCATTGGCGGCTTCCAAACCCAGCAAACCGCCACCAATCACAATGGCTTTTTTATACTGGTTGGAGGCTTCCAGCATCTGGTGTACGTCGTTAATATCCCTAAAACTGAGCACGCCGCGCTTATTTGCACCAGGAATGGGCAGCATAAACGGGTTAGAACCCGTAGCAATAATCAAACGGTCGTAGTGCGCAATGGTGCCATCGGTCGCAATGACTTCGCGCCGCGCCCGATTGATTTGCTCGACACGTTTGCCTTTGTGCAGGGTGATGTTGTTTTGCGCATACCAGTCATCATCATTCAGCATAATCTGCTCAAGGGTCTTTTCGCTAGCCAGCACGGGCGAGAGCATAATCCGGTTGTAATTACCGTAAGGCTCCTCGCCGAATACCGTGATGTGGTAATGTTCGGGGGCGAGTTTGAGCAGTTCTTCAAGGGTGCGCACGCCCGCCATCCCATTCCCGATTAAGACCAAATTTTGTTTGAGCATGTCGCTTCTCCTAAAAACAAAAAAGCCCTGAACCTTAAACGTCCGAAGACATCAAGGTTCAGGGCTTCATTACCCGAATTCGTTAAGTTCACGCGTCAATGCGTGAGGATGCTGCGAGAGTCGCCGTTGACTGGCGCAGCTTGCTTAGGATTTTAGATGCAAGGGTTGTGCCAGTGTTTAGTTTAAGTAATCGCGCTCACGTCCGACTTTTACTAAATCCACCAACTCATCACGCTGAATGTTGAGTTGTATGCCTTTAATATCGAGTGGCGATTTTTGCACGGGCGCAGGTGTCAAGATAAACACACGACCATCACGGCGACGAATTCTTACAGTGCCATCTTTTTGGGCTTTATCGAGTACCGCCGCAAAGTTTTGGCGGGCTTCTGAGAAGGTGTAGGTTTGCATGGTTAGACCTCTAACAAGGTTAGGCCGCATTGCTTAGCAACACGGATTAAGCCTTGATCCAAGCTGAGTAGTTTAGTTCGGGTTTGTAGTGCACATTGCAGCAAATAAGCGTCATAGGCATAGATACTAAATTGCGCTGATAATTGCAGCGCAGCTTGTAGATCAACATCCAAAAAACGTATTGGGATTTGTTGAAAGGCTTCAATACCATCCAAAGCTAGCTGCTCACTAATACGACCGCGTTTAATCATGGCTGAAAAAGCATTACCCATTTCCCAGTATACGGAGGTCGGACACACTAGATCACACTCTTGTGTCAGTTCAACGATACGAGCTTTGCTGGATTCATTGACAATGACTGCTAGCAAAGCTGAAGTGTCGATGGTTATTTCCATATCTGCTCAGACTTGTACAATTGTTTAAAGCTTTATTTTAGTCTGCTAAAGTGGTGTAAGCAAATTACTAGCAATAAGAAACTTTAAACCCAGTTTTCCAGCTTCAAACCAGCAATGCGCTCAAACTCGCGGGTGTTGTTGGTAACTAAAGTCGCATTCAGGCTTTTGGCGTGTGCAGCAATCAGTAAATCCATATTGCCAATCAGTTGGCCTTGTTGTTTAAGCGTCGTATAGCAAATTGCGTACTCTTGCGCGGTAGCTTCATCCCAAGCAATGATGGTTAAAAGTGAGAGGAATAGCTCTAATTGCTCGCGCCGCAGTGCTTGAAACTCAGGCGGACTTTGCTCAACACCTGCCCACAATTCGGCGCAAACAATGCTGGAAATATGCAACTCACCGGCGGCATTGAATTTCTCTAAAACTTCAGTGGGTCTGCGTTTCAATACATAAATGCAAATATTAGTATCCAGCATCAACATCAAAATACCTCACGCTCTTGAGGTGGCTGATTATCGCGCTCGGCAAGAAAATCATCACCAAAGGCGCTCGGCGTGGAGAAAAACTCACTCCAAGTTGGGCGTTTGGGGGATACGATTAAATTTTCTCCCACTTTGCGGATATACACTTCGCTACCACTAAAGCGGAATTCTTTGGGCAAGCGCACAGCTTGGCTGCGCCCATTATAGAAGATTTTGGCTACTTGGATGGTCATGCTGACTCCTTAGTGAAGGTTGGCATATATCGTTTAGTATATATCAAATTTGATTGAGTGAGGGAAGTAAGATTGATGTTCGAGTTAGCGATATCTTAAACTCGGGATCTAATCCATTTTTCTCGCATATTTTTAAATTAAAACCAAAAATGGTTGCTGGATTGCTTTTTAAATATAAATTGACACTTAATTTGGTTTTTGATAGAGTAGGTGCTAATCCTTCGAAAGGAAGGATATTTTTTAATTTTCCAAACATAAGTAAAGGGAGATAGACATGTCTACTCAAAGAAGAAGTGCTGCTACTGTGGCTCAACTATTAATAATTAATGTTGGTCTATACAGTGCAGAAAAAGATAAGGAAATATCAAGATACAAATTCAGTTCAAATACCCTGCGTAGTCTAGCAAATAGGCAGCAGATTAGAGAGAGCTTTACAAACGGCTTATTTGATGAGTTGTACGAACTGGGTTGGTATTTGGTATTTCTAGAGGGTGAGTACGGTATTTTTAGCATAAAAAAGCTTGAGTCTTGGATAAAACTTAGTGGCATTCGCTTGAAAAGCAAAAACATTTTAAAGAAATCTGATGATGAAATTAATGAGCTTTTCTATGCGCAGTACTACACTGACCTTTTGGATGATGATGCTTTAGAAGATTAATAAAGACTTTTGAGAGAGTGTTTTTACTCACTCTCTCTTAGAAAGCTGTTTCCAAGGATCAATGATCTCAACCCCAGTCGCTTTAAAATCCTTCACATTATGCGTAACCATGACCAAACCATGCGTCAAAGCCGTGGCTGCAATCAATGCATCACGATCTGAACGCGGATCAGGTACATGCAATTGAGCGCATTGCCGCGCAACCGCTGTATCCACTGCCAAAATGCGCCCATCAAAGCTAGGTAATACATAGTTTTCTAGCCAGTGTCTTAACACTTGCCCTTGTTTAGCATCACGCCTTTCCAGCAGCAAAATGCCCATTTCCAGTTCTAAAATACTGATAGCTGACAAAAATAAACTAGCACTTGGCACACTGCTAGCCCATGCCACGACTTTAGCATCGGCTTTGCCTGCTTTAGCTTTGCGCAATTCGGAAATGACATTGGTGTCCAGCAAGTACATTTAGAGCAACTCCGCTGGCTTAAATAGTTCTCCAGACAGTTTGGGCGGGTCAAACTCAATCTCATCATCGCTATCCATTGAGAGTAGCTCAACAATGTTTTGGGTTTGACCCGTAAGGCGCAGGTATTCGTCAATGCTCAGCAGCACATGCGCGGGTCTGCCTCGATCAGTGATAAATACAGGGCCTTGCAAAGCCGCTTTCTTAGCACGGCTCGCATCTTGGTTAAATTCGCGGCTGGATAAAGTAGTAATCATCTTAGCTACCTCATTAAATTAATGTAGAAACATTACTACTATTGAACAATGCAAGCAAGAGCCAGTGATTGTGCTGAGGAGAACGAAAAGCTATACAATTTCATCAGTCGACTATAAGAATTGTATAAAGATTGGATAATTTTACGGCACTATTGTCATAAACAAATAAGCCAAGAAAATAACCACATGCACTGCCCCTTGCATCACAGTCACACGCCCTGTACTCATCGACAGTGACGTAATAAACAGCGACAACACCAGCAGCACTATCGACTTATTATCCAGCCCCAATACCAAGGTCATATCCATTGCAATCGCGACCACCGCCACTACCGGAATGGTTAAGCCAATGGTGGCAAGGGCAGAGCCGAAGGCGAGGTTGAGGCTAGTTTGCAGTTGATTATTCGCAGCTGCGCGTAAAGCAGCAAAGCCTTCAGGGAGGAGTACAATCGCGGCGATAATAATACCGACTAAGGCTTCCGGTGCACCCATCGCGTGCACGAAGGTTTTGACTTCAGGGGACAGGAGTTTCGCGGATAGCACTACGCCGACCAAACTTAACAGCAGAAATACGCCGCTAATGACTAGGATTTTGACGGGGACATCGGCTTGTTGTTCGGCTTCTTCCCGCATTTGGTGACTGAGGAAGTAATCGCGATGGCGCACTGCTTGGACGAACACGAACAACATATACAGCACTAAGCACACTATCGCGACAAAGCTCAATTGGCTATCGCTATACCGTGGACCTGATACGCTGGTGGTGTAATTGGGTAGGATTAAGGTGAGTACCACAATGGCGGCGAGGGTGGTGAGAGCGGTATAGCTGCCGGTGAGGATAAAGCTTTGTTCGCCAAAGCGTACGCCGCCCAAAAGAAAGCTTAAGCCAATGATTAAATTCAAAATAATCATTACCGTGGCGAACACGGTATCACGAGCTAATACTGTCGCCCCCGACTCGGCACTCATCATAATCGACACAATGAGCGACACTTCAATCACCGTGACCGCCAGAGCCAAGACCAAAGTGCCTAAGGGTTCGCCAATGCCATAAGCAATCACTTCGGCATGATGTACCGCTGCCAGCACACTAGCAATCAAGCCGACTGCCAACGCCGCACTGTACCAACCGCCTAGTTCAAAGCTGGTGAATTGTAAGGCGAGTAAGCACAAAGTCAGGGCAGGGCCAATGAGCGTCCATAAGGGTGGGCGAAGGTTTACTGAAGTCATAAGCAGAGTACGTTTGGGTGATTAGAACGCCTCAATGTAGCTGAAAAGCTTGGTGTTCGACAGTTTTCTCAATCAGGGCAAGGAATGCGGCAGAGCACTTAAAACTCTGCCACTATCGGTTTAGCTCGCTTTTAATTTGGTTTTGATTTCAACCACTTTATTGCTAGGTGGCAGCTCTTCCATCTCGACATCATTGGAGGCGGGTAAGGCTTCGGTTACGGCTTCCGGCGTGCTTGGTGTCGCTTCTTTATGAGCATGTTTTTCATATAAGAAGCGCAGCACTTCGGCGCGATAATGGTTGTATTGCGCATTATCGGCGAGCGCTAAACGATTACGCGGATGCGGCAAATCGACGTGCAGAATTTCGCCCACGGTAGCCGATGGCCCATTGGTCATCATCACAATTCGATCCGCGAGCAACACCGCTTCATCCACATCATGCGTGACCATAATCACGGTCTTTTGGGTAGCAGCGGTGATTTTCATCAATTCGTCTTGTAAGTGAGCGCGAGTCAAGGCATCCAAAGCCCCAAATGGCTCATCCATAAGCAACACTTTCGGATTCATTGCCAACGCACGCGCAATCCCCACGCGCTGCTTCATCCCACCAGAAATTTCATTCGGGTATTTATGTTCGGCATGCGTTAAACCGACCAAAGCCAAAGCTTCTTGGGTGCGGCGTTTGAGTTCGGGTTTTTTCTCGGTTTTGCCAAACACGCGCTCTACCGCTAAATACACATTATCAAAGCAAGTCAGCCACGGCAGCAGCGAATGGTTTTGGAATACCACCGCGCGTTCGGGGCCGGGGCCTTTGATCTCGCGATCCGCACATAAAGCCACGCCGTCGGTGTGATTTAACAGTCCCGCCACAATATTCAAGACCGTCGATTTACCGCAACCCGAATGCCCAATCAGGGCAATAAATTCGCCCTCGGCAATATTCAGATTCACGTCTTTGAGCGCTTGAAACGGCCCCTTCTTAGTATTAAATACCATGCTCACGTTTTCGAGTTGCACGTATTTTGAATGATCCATGATTTACTCCGTTCTCAAGCGGCTCGCCATGAGCAGCAATAATTGTTCGAGTAATAAGCCCACCAAACCCACCACGAAAATCGCTATAATAATGTGCGCCACATTCAGATTATTCCACTCATCCCAAACCCAGAATCCCAAGCCCACGCCGCCGGTGAGCATTTCTGCCGCGACAATTACTAGCCACGCCACTCCAATCGCCAAGCGCACGCCCGTCATCACATAAGGCAAGGTGGCAGGCAGCAGTATCTTGGTGAACATATTCCACTTAGAGAGGTTCAACACCCGCGCCACATTCAAATAATCCTGTGGAATGCGTTGCACACCCACCGCAGTATTAATAATCATTGGCCAAATCGAGGAGATAAAAATCACCCAAATCGCGGCAGGTTCAGCTTTTTGAAACACCAATAAACCAATCGGCAACCACGCCAAAGGCGAAACCGGACGCAACAGACTAATAATCGGCGCGAACATATCATTGAAAAATTTCACCCGCCCAATCACAAACCCCAGCGGAATTCCCACCAACGCCGCCAAGCCAAAACCAATCGCTACCCGCTGTAAGGAATTGAGAATATTCCAGCCAATGCCCTGATCATTCGGGCCATTGCTATAAAACGGGTCTTTGAATAATTCGACCGCTGATTCCCAAGTGGCAACAGGGCCGGGCAATTGCTGATTATTCGCCGCCACCAAAGCCCAGAGCAGTATAAAAACCATTAAACCTAACAGCGGAGCAATAATGCTCATTGAGCGCTCTTTCCACATCGAAAAACTCCTTTGGTTTGACCCTCACCCCTAGCCCCTCTCCCTAATAGGGCGAGGGGAAAAAGATTTCTCTTACTCCCCTCTACCTCTGGGAGAGGGGTTGGGGGTGAGGGAATTATTTAAACTTTAACCGCAAACCCATCCGCATACGCTTTCGGGTCTTTGCCATCCCATTTCACGCTGTCGATTAAGGTCGATTCGCGCATCTCGCTGCTAGGCAGCGTGGTTTTGGTGAGTTCGGCGGCTTGCTTATACAGGTCAATTTGATTGACCTTTTTCGCCACTTCCAAGTAGTCAGGGTGATCTTTGAGTAAGCCCCAGCGCTTGTGTTGAGTTAAGAACCACATACCATCGGATAAATAGGGGAAGTTCACCGCGCCATCGTTGTAGAACTTCATGTAATTATCGTCTTTCCACGTCTTGCCAATGCCATTGTCGTATTCGCCTTTCATGCGTCCTTCGATCACGCTGGCTTCGGTATTCACATAGGCTTTCGCGGCAATTGCACTAGCGACTTCGGAGCGATTGCCCATGTCGTCAATGTATTTGGAGGCATCCAAGACGGCGGCAATTAAGGCGCGGGCGGTATTCGGATTCGCTTTCACCCATTCTGCCGTGGTGCCGAGAATTTTTTCAGGGTGATCTTTCCAAATATCTTGAGTGGTGGCAGCGGTGAAACCAATCTTGTCGGCAATCGCGCGGGCATTCCACGGCTCGCCCACACAGAAGCCATCCATATTGCCAATACGCATATTCGCGACCATTTGCGGTGGCGGTACGGTAATGGTTTTCACGTCTTTCATCGGGTTCACGCCAAGGCTACCTAGCCAGTAATACAGCCACATCGCATGCGTTCCGGTCGGGAAGGTTTGTGCGAAGGTGTATTCACGCGGATTGTCTTTCATGAATTTAGCCAGCGACACACCATCGGTGACACCTTTCTCATGTAGCTGACTGGAAAGGCTAATCGCTTGCCCGTTATTATTGATGGTCATCAGGTTAGCCATATCTTTTTGTGGCCCACCAATCCCCATTTGTACCCCATAAATCAGGCCGTAGAGCACATGCGCGGCATCCAATTCGCCATTAGTGAGCTTGTCGCGCACCGCTGCCCATGAAGCTTCTTTGGTAGGCGTAATGGTTAAGCCATATTTCTTATCAAAGCCCTTTAAATTCGCCATCACCACACTGGCACAATCGGTTAACGGAATAAAACCAACTTTAATTTCTGGCTTTTCGGGTGCGTCCGAACCTGCTGCCCATGCAGCATTACGAATCCCTGCCGGAACGAGGCTCATAAAGGTAGTCGCACCCACCGCTAAGCCTGCGCTCAATAAAAAGTGGCGACGGCTTGGATTAATCACTTCGCTCGTAGGTGAGCTAGGTTTTTTACTGTCTGTCATAATCAACCTCAAACTATTCAGCGCAAAAAAAAGCCCTGACCCTTGTTGGTGGAGGAGGAGAGTCCAACAAGGATCAGGGCTGCTTTACCCAGTTGCTATACAACACTGTATAGCTTTGTGTGTTTTAAACTTAAACAGTCATCATTAACTGCTTTTGCTATGAAAATGCATACGGCGTGCCAACTTCATTAAATTTATATTTTTCAAATACTTATTTAATTTAAGTGTTTTGGTTTGCGTCAAAATTCAAAACCAAGGGCACCATTTATAGCCCATCAATAGCCTTTTTGGTGCGGTGCATCATAGTGCATTGCGCTGGCTAAACATGATGGCTGTATGAGCCTAAACAGTGCAATTTTCACCACTACAGTGCGTGTCAAAGCGCTTGGTGCTGATTGCTAGGGCCAATGAGGCGGTAGAGCTGGCTAAAAGGCCGTCAAGTGCTTGGCACTGTTTTTGCTAGATCACTATTAAGGTGTGAATTCAAAGCCGAATGCACACAAACTAACCGCACAATGTTCGTGCGATACAAGCGGGTAATGTAGCCCTGATCCGAGTTGGTAACTCCTCCACCAACTGGGGTCAGGGCTTTTTGTTTTTATAGGCTCTGAGGTTTTGATGATGGCAACGACAAGTAGTGAGCGCTTTAAGCTGCTCGATTTTTCCAAGGCGAATATCCGCACCCTGCATTTAGGCTGGATCGCGTTTTTTGTCAGTTTCATGGTGTGGTTTGTGCACGCACCACTCATGCCGTTTATTCGTGAGGCGCTACAGCTCACGGATATCCAAGTGAAAACCCTACTCACTTTAAACGTCGCTTTGACGATTCCGGCGCGGATTGTGGTCGGGATTTTGGTGGATAAATACGGCCCGCGCATTATGTATAGCGCGATTTTAGTGATCGGCGGTTTGATCACCATCGCTTTTGCACTGGCACAAGATTATCAGCAACTCGCTTTGACGCGCTTCTTAGCAGGTTTCGTCGGAGCGGGTTTTGTGGTCGGGATTCGCTTAATTGCCGAATGGTTTCCAGCACGGCAAACCGGAATTGCCCAAGGTATTTATGGTGGCTGGGGTAATTTTGGCTCGGCGGGTGCGGCGTTTTTACTGCCGTCGATTGCGGTCTTAGTCGGCGGTGAGTTTGGCTGGCGCTATGCAGTGGGTTTAGTAGCCTTGATCTCGATTGGCTATGGCTTATTTTTCTACTGGAAAGTACGCAATACGCCCAAAGGCTCGACCTACTTTAAACCTAAGAAAACCGGAGCCTTGGAAGTCAGTAGCGGCTTTGATTTAGCGCTCTATATTATTATGAATATCCCGATGTATGCGGCATTGGCCTTAGTGGTGCACAGTTTATCGCCTGCGAAAATGAAACTGCTGTCCGAAACCACCACGATTGTGTTGTATGGCGTCTTGGTAGCGACTTATCTGTTCCAAGTCTGGAAAATCTGGCAATTGAATAAGTATGTGTTGAAAGAACCTGTGCCTGAATTACAGCGTTATTCCTTCACTCAAGTCGCGATTTTGGATTTGGCGTATATGGTGACGTTTGGTACAGAGTTGGCAGTGGTGTCGATGCTGGCCTTATTCTATGTGGATAATTTCGGTTTGGATAAGGTTACGGCGGGTATGCTCGCAGGTTCGTATGCATTCATTAATTTGGTAGCGCGTCCGGCGGGTGGTTTTATTAGTGATCGTTTTGGGCGCAAGATTACTTTAGTGGTGGTGTTTATTGGGATTGCGGCGAGCTTCTTATTCTTGGGGCAAGTCGATTCCTCGTGGACGGTGGCGATGGTGATTGCGGCTGCGACTTTGGGCGGGATTTTCTCTAAAGCGGGTTCGGGTGCTGTGTATGCGATGGTTCCTTTGATTCAACGCCGTTTGACCGGACAAATCGCGGGCATGGCAGGTGCGTATGGCAATGTGGGTGGCGTGGTGTTTTTAACCGTGCTGGCGACTTTTAATACGCCGATTTTCTTTATGACCATTGGCGGCATGGCCTTGGTGGTGTTGCTCTTCATTATGGTGTTTTTGAAAGAGCCACAAGGCGCGATTGCCGAAGTGATGCCCGATGGCACGGTGCAGATGATTGAGGTGAAATAAGTTGCAAGCCACCCTCACGGTCAGTCTCGGACAAGCTTCAGTGGCGGGTGTCAAACCCGTCAATGAGGATTTTTACAGCGCGTCGATACCGTCGGGTGTGGCCTTGGATAGCAAGGGCATTGCTCTTGCTATTGCCGATGGCGTGAGTGCCAGTGAAGGCGGCAAACAAGCCAGCGAAGTCGCAGTGCGCCAGTTTTTAGACGACTACTACAGCACCCCCGATTCATGGACGGTGAAGCACGCTGCCCAAAAGGTTCTAAGTGCTTTAAACCTTTGGCTGTATAGCCAAGGGCAACGCCAATACGGCGAAACGGGCAGTCTTGCCACCACATTTAGCGGCCTAATTCTCAAATCCCATTCCGCCTATTTGCTGCATATTGGTGATAGCCGTATTTACCGTTGGCAAACGGGCACACTCGAATGCTTGACCAAAGATCACCGCATTCAATTCAAAGCCCAACAAAGTTATTTAGCACGCGCCTTGGGGATTGAGCCGCATTTGGAGATTGATTTTCGCGCGGTGGAATTTAGCCAAGGTGATGTGTTTATGCTCACCACCGATGGCGTGCATGATGTTTTAAGCGATACGGCTTTGAGCAAGTTGTTAAGTGATTATTCCGACCCGCAAATTTGTGCTGAACAGGTCGTGCAAGCCGCTTTAGAAGCGCAAAGCCAAGACAATATTACCTGCCAAATCTTGCGCGTGGACACACTGCTCGCCGTCAATCGTGAAGCGTTTTATCAGCACTTGAGCCAGTTGCCGTTTCCGCCCGATCTGCAAGCAGGACAGGTGTTGGATGGCTATAAAATCCTGCGTGAACTCAATGCCACTTCGCGTAGCCAAGTCTACTTAGCCGAAGACACTCAGCAGCAAAACCAAAAAGTAGTGATCAAAACCCCTTCGCAAAATTTCAATGATGATCCGGCTTATATTGATTTATTTCTGCACGAAGAATGGGTAGCGCAGCGCCTCAATTCGCCGCATTTGATTAAATTGCATCCGCGTGATGAGCGCCAGCGCACTTGTTTGTATAGTGTGGTGGAATATGTGGAAGGGCAGACCTTGCGCCAATGGATGCTCGACCATCCCGACCCCAGCATTCCGCAAGTGCGTGCGACGGTGGACCAGATTGCACGCGGCCTCCGTGCTATGCACCGTAAGGAAATGATTCATCAGGATTTAAAGCCGGATAATGTATTGCTGGATAAAGATAATACCTTAAAAATCATTGACTTTGGCTCGACCCGTATTGCCGGATTAATGGAAGTACAGAGCGTGTTACAGCACAACCACATCGTCGGCACAGCGAGTTATTCCGCGCCCGAATACTTCCAAGGCGCACGCGGCACGAATCGCTCGGATATTTTTTCGCTGGGCGTGATTGCCTATGAAATGCTCACCGGACACTTACCCTTTGGCGAAATCGAACCGGAAAAAGCCATCAAACATAAATTCACCTACACCCCCGCTGCATGGCATAACCCCAAAGTACCCGAATGGGTTGATGCCGCATTGGAAAAGGCTACTCACGCCAATCCTGATAAGCGCTATGAAGTATTATCGGAGTTTATTGCTGATTTAACGCGCCCGAATGGCGATTTGCTTACGACACAAAGCCAGCGTCCACTGTTGGAGCGGGATCCCTTGGCGTTTTGGAAGTGGTTGGCGGGGGCGGAGTTGGTGGTGATTTTGGTGTTGGGGTGGTTTTTGGGGCATTGATTAGCAAGTTCTATTCTAATACCTTGAAGGCGGGTGTAATGCCTGACTTGCTGGCTGCTTTGCAAAATCCTGCGTCAAACGTGTGCATCAAACTATCTCCACAAATGCACAGGTGCATGGCATCAGCAAAATCAGCACCCAATTTATACCATTCAAGGGCTTGTCCAACCTCTGTTGGGTTCTCCGTGAGGATATTCTCGGTTATCAGAATAGTCTCAAAAAATGATGTTAGGTCGCTGCGGGATATTTTATAGACAGAACGAAGAACCCACTCTGTCTCCAGTAGCACGGTTCTTGAGATAAAAACCTCATTATTATTAATCAGTTGTTCGGCAATATCGGCTTGATGCTGATCATCGTTGACCGCAAGGCGCACCAATAAATTAGTATCAAAAGCGATCATTCGTGTACTCGACAGGCTTGCACAGGGTTTCTGTTGGAACGGGTTCGCCTTTGTGCTGTAAAAATCCGCGCAAGGACTTTGCAGACAGCCTGCCTTGTTGTTTGGGTTTGCTTTGTAACATGACCCCATGTTCGGTTGTTACCAATATCAACTCGACCCCCACATCCCAATGCAGAGAATCCCGCACCTCTTTAGGTATGACAATCTGTCCTTTGCTGGATAGTCTAACAGTCGTCGCCATCATAAGCTTTCACCTCGGTAAGACGCTTAGTAAGAAGCTTGATTATGGTATTGGAGGCAGCAGATAGCAAGGGGATAGCCTCAAAGTGCCGGAGTGGGTCGATGCTGCATTGGAGAAAGCTACTCACCCCAAAGCGAATACACAGTTGCAGGTTCTTCAGGGGTTCATGTATGCTTTTTATGTATTGCCATTAACTGAATGATGAGCAGGAACTTTAGACTGTACGGAGGCCTCAACGAAACAGAGAGATAGTTTGTACATAGAGATTGAGCATAGGCCGCTTATTCTGATATTCAAGAATTATGCCTAATAAATTTTTATATAATCCATCGAATTCTGAATTTTATAATGACTTAATGAAAAAAGAACTAGTACAAATTATCAAGCCCGGTATACATACGAACCTGAACTCGTACTGGGCTATGCATTTCTGCTCTATACTGGAAACTCTATACGAGCAAAAAACAATGGCTTACGGATTTCAGCACGGCTATATGAATGATATTGAACCTACCTTAGGAAATTTAGTAGCAAGATCTGGATTTTCATTTTTCTTTCAAATTAAGGGGGCATTGCAAAATTTCGGGCTTCAAAGTTTGTTATGCCACTACCTGACAAGTGATGAAGGATGGCCAATATTTAATGATATTGTTGCTAAAATTTCTGACCTCTATAGTTATGATTTCATGGGAAAAACACAAGAGTACGGAATTTTTGTTAGTGGTAAGGATTTTCGTAACGGCGAGCAGTTCATAAATGAACACAATCCTGTTTTACTTGGATACGATCAACTGCAATACAGGGATGCTGTAGAAAAAGTCTCTTATGCTGACCTATGCATACTTTTAAAGAGTAATACTCATAATATTGGACTGCTAGGAGAAGTAGAAGGTAATAATGGAGGTGAACTTCTATTGAAGTCTTTCTGGGCTAAAAAAAAGGGAGAATATTATTCATTCGGCATTGGAGTGAATCAGCGTTCTACAAAAACTATGAATATATCGTCTTATGACAATTATATAGCTCAACCTATTATAACTGGTCAATGGGTCAAAACTGAATGCGGATGGAAATATGTGGTTGTTATAGAAAGCGATCATTCAATAGTCAGTGATTTTCATGATGCAATAGGCACGATTCAAACACTGATGACATTGGGGCATCAGCAACGAGCAAATTACGATCCCTCATTAATTCCGGTATTAAGCCTTATAAAGCGTTGTTGGGATAGCAATATTGTAGATCTTATTGCCGAACTTCGCTCTATGCTAATTTCTAACGCAACTTCTACATTGGGTATAAATCCTCTGCCATCAAAATTCGTACCCAGTATTGCTACATAACAAGGCGCTGTAACAAAAAAGATACTAAACGTGTTGGTCGATTTCTGAAAAAATTTTATATCTAAACTTATATTTAAATGAATCATAAGTAGTTATAGAGAACTAATAATCAACTTCGTTATTTGCTTGGTTCATTAAATGTTGATAACGATTTATTTTCAAAATACTCATTAACATTCATAAAAGAAATAACTATAGAATTAGATGATACCCAAGGATGAGCTTTAGCCATACTTCCGCAGCAACTCAGTCGTAAGTTTCACGCAATAATTACACAAGTTTTTCGGTGTATAATAGGCAGCAAGGCGCAAAGCTGTTGAAATGCGCCGCTCCAGTGCTGAAATAGCTAAAATAGTTCAGCTTGATGCAAAGAAAGTGCTACCCGTTAGCGTGTATGATGAGGGTAGCTAAACACGTGCTGCTCGAGCAACTCCAGCATTGCGTGACCCGTTAATAAAGAAAATGCCACCACAGTTGGCCTACCGTTAGAGAAGTTAACATGTTTGATATTGATTCCAACTCCATTTGGCCGACTGGCTATTTGATTAATCCTATGCCCGAATCCGTCGCCCAGAAATACCTTGACGCTTTCGATAATGTGCCGTCTTCCATTGTCAGCGATTGCTTGGGGCGCAATGTCGGCGCGTTGGGTGTAAAGCCTTATCACGGTTTCAAGCACATGTGTGGCACAGCCGTCACGGTGCGCGTGCGTCCGGGCGATAATTTAATGCTGTTGAAAGCGCTGGAAATGGCTCGCCCCAATGATGTGCTCGTCGTGGATGGCGGCGGTGATACCAGTCGCGCGATTGTCGGCGGCATCATGCGTGCAATGGCGATCAAATCAGGTTTGGCAGGCATGGTGATCAATGGTGCAATTCGCGACCGCGAAGATTGGGCGCAAGGTGGTTTGCCCGTGTATGCGGTTGCTTGCGTACATCGCGGCCCCAGTACCGATGCGACGGGCGAAATCAATGTTCCGGTCGCCTGTGCGGGATTAGTGGTGAATCCGGGCGATTTAATTATTGGTGATGCCGATGGCGTGGTGGCAGTGTGCCCGAGCAACTTAGATCGCTTGCTGGATCAATGTAATCATCTGCTGGATCGCGAAAAAACCATTATGGCGCAGATTGCGGATGGCACTTTACCCAAAGGGCGCTTCGATGCGCTCTTGAGAAGTAAAGGTTGCCCAATTTAAGTGTGGCGTGTGTCTAGCCGCTAACCGATTGGCTAGCGGCTAGCTCAAACTTAGAACACTTGAAACTTAGCTGTTGCACGCACATCCACACACGAAGCGCCAATTTTCACTTGATACTCGCCTTGATCCACCAACCAACCATTTGTTTCCACTGACCAAGACGCTAAATCACGCTCCGTCAGAGTGAAGCTTAAAGTTTGGGTTTCATTCGGCTGCAATAGCTTGGTTTTGGCAAAGGCGCGTAATTCGTGGCTGGGTTTGTCCATCGAAACCGCCGGAGCGCTCACATACACTTGCACGACTTCTTTGCCTGCCACTGTGCCGCTATTGGTTATATCGACACTGACGATCAATTCGCCCTTAAAGGCGGCACTGCTAAGCTTCAAATGGCTATAGCTAAACTCGCTATACGACAAGCCAAAACCGAAGGGGAAAGCGACAGGCTTTTGGCGTGTGCAGTAGTGACGATAGCCGACATAAATGCCTTCTTTATACTCGACTTGCGAATCCCAGCCTTTGGAAATCGGGCCGAAAAAATGTTCCTTGGCATTGGGCAATACTTGGCCGGGGAAATAGGGCGCGGACGGCACATCGTCATAGCTTAAGCTAAATGAAGTTGGCAATTTGCCGGATGGATTAACCTTGCCAGAGAGAATATCAGTGACTGCATGGCCTGCTTCTTGCCCGCCTTGCCAACTTAACACGATTGCATCCACCTGATCGCGCCAGCTCGCGGTTTCAATGACATTGCCAATATTCAACACCAAGACGACGGGTTTACCTTGCGCATGATAAGCCTCCGCCACGGTTTTAATCATAGCTTGCTCGGTGTCAGTCAGGTAATAATCACCCACTAAGTCGCGATCTTGGAATTCGCCACAGTTGCGCCCTAAGGTGATTAAAGCAAGGTCTGAATCGGCAGCAAACTGTTGGGCAATACTCGCCTCCAAGGGCATTTCAGGTACAGGCGGGATCAGTTCAAAGAAGTATTTCTTTGGCGGCTGCTTGGCTTTTTCGGTAGCAATATAGGGCGCGTAGACTTGTGCTAAAGCACTATTCACTGCAAAACCAGCGGCTTGCAAGCCTTCCACTAAGGAGACGGTATAGGCTTTATTCACATCGCCACTACCCGTACCGCCCGCAATAAAGTCGTAAGAACCCACACCAAAGGCGGCAATCTTAGCGTTTGCAGCCAAAGGTAGAGCCGCAGTATTTTTTAATAAAATAATCCCATCAGCGGCGGCCTGACGTGCGACTTTAGCGTGAGCCGCTAAATCAGGTTGATCGGAGTAAGCATAACTGTGGGCGACGGGTGTTTTAAACAGTAAGCCAAAGAATCGGCGCAAGTTGGTATCCAGTACACTTTCAGCCAAACGCCCCTCTTGCACGGCTTGAATAATCGCGGCTTTTTGCTCGGGTGTGCCGGGCATGAGTAAATCATTACCCGCTTGCATTTGCGCGACCACATCCACGCCCGCAAACCAATCCGACATTACCAAGCCTTCGTAGCCCCATTCATCACGCAATACGCTTTGCAATAACCATGCTGACTGCGAGGCGGGTGTGCCATTGACTTGGTTATAAGCACTCATCAGCGTCCACGGTTTAGCGTCTTGCACCGCAATTTCAAAGCATCGTAAATACAGCTCGCGCAAAGCACGCTCATCGACCCGCGTGTCAATCAGCATGCGATTGGTTTCTTGATTATTCGCGGCAAAATGCTTAATCGACGCGCCCACCCCTTCGGCTTGCATGCCCTGCACCAACGCGGCTGCCATTTTGCCACTGAGCAGCGGGTCTTCTGAGTAATACTCAAAATTACGTCCACCACGCGGATCGCGCTGCAAATTCATCCCCGGAGTCAGCATTACATCAATACCATATTCACGCGCTTCCGCCCCCATTACCCGACCCACCTGAGCAACCAATTCACTGTCCCAACTGGACGCTAATAGAGTCGCAATCGGGAAGGCGGTGCAATAATAACTATGCTCCGAATCTTCGCGCTTAGGTTCAATCCGCACTCCTGCTGGGCCATCGGAAAGAATCATCGACGGGATATTCAGCTCAGGAATCGGATAGGTACTACCCGCAGCACCGGGTACTTTTTCCGCTTGCTGGGTAGTAAACGCACCCGGCACATTAATCCCCATCCCGACTAGGAGCGAGGCTTTTTGCTCGACGGATAATTGGGGTAAGAGCGCGTCAATCCGCGCCGCGATTTCAGCATGACTCATTGCTAACTCCAGAGTGATTATTGTCATATAGTGTTTGGCCTCCCAAGCTCCAAATGGAGGCTGGGCAGGTGTGCAGCGCAGCTATCGCGCACGATTAATTCGACTTCAATAAGCTGTGTTGTGGTTTCTTTAGATGCATTGCCATTCAGGCGATCTAGCACTAATTGCGCTGCCGTAGCCCCTAAAATCGGGCGGTTTTGGCGAATGGTGGTGAGGCGCGGGATATAAAATTCAGATAATTCAATATCATCGAAACCCATGACCGAAATATCCTCAGGCACGCGCAAACCTGCTTGATACAAGCCAGAAATCAGGCCAAAAGCGATTTGATCCGAAGCGCAAAATACTGCACTCGGGCGCTCAGTCATTGCGATAATTTGTTGGGCAGCGCGATGTCCGGCATTGAGTGAGAAATCGCCGCGAATAATCCAATCAGGATTAATCGGTAATTGCAGGCGCTGATATTCTTCCAAAGCACCTTCGCGGCGCACACGGGTGAGCACATTGTCCAGTGGGCCAGTCACATGCGCGATTTGGCGATGCCCGAGTTGATGCAAATAGCGAATCGCCATGGCCGCACCTTCGCGATTATTGCTTTGCACCACGGGTAAACTTGTACCATCCTGCCATTCGCAGGCGAACACCGTATGGTGGCGTTGGGCGTTTTTGTCCAACCATTTTTGTACGGTCGGCGAGACACAGCCATCGAGCAGAATAATCCCATCGGCACGGGTATTAGCTAAATGTTCTGCCAGTAAGTCCTCGCCCTGCTTCATGCCGCGCGAGTCAGCAATCAAAATATTGTAATCCGTGCCACTAAAGGTCTTTTCAATGCCCGCCAGAATTTGCGAGAAAAACGGGTTGCTTAAGTTAGGCACGAGCACTAACACTTCACCCGATTGGCGTTTGCGCAAATTACGTGCCGCGCGATTGACGCGATAGCCGGTTAATTGCACGGCTCTCATCACGGTTTGGCGCGTTTCTTCAGAAACTTGTTCGGGGCTACTGAGGGTACGACTGACTGTGGCGGTAGAAACACCCGCCGCATTAGCCACATCACGAATACTAGGGAGTGCCATGCTTCACCTTTGAAATCAGAAAAACGTCGATTAGGGCGCTTGACAATACATATAAGCTTGCTACATTATTAATGTAATCGTTTACATAAGGCAATTATTTTTTTAAGCGCCGATGTAAACGATTACAAATCCAGATTGCCACGCTTTAAGTTCCACTGCTGACGCTCTTGGAACCCTTAGGAGGAGAGATTCATGAAATTGATCAAGACGGCGCTTGCCGCTACGGTTGCCTTATGTTTAAGCCAAGTCGTACAAGCGACTGAATTGGAAGTCACGCATTGGTGGACTTCGGGTAGTGAAGCTGCAGCAGTGAGTGAGCTAGCTAAAGCCTTTGACGCTTCAGGCGATAAGTGGAAAGACGGCGCGATTGCTGGCTCTGCGGGGGTAGCACGTCCGATCATTATTAGCCGCATTATGGGCGGCGATCCTATGGGAGCGACTCAGCTCAATCACGGCAAACAAGCCGAAGAATTAATTACCAATGGTCTGTTATTAGATCTAACCGAAGTCGCAGAAAAGGAAAAATGGCGCGATATTATTAAGCCCGTGTCCTTACTGGATGCCTGTACCGTCAATGGTAAAGTGTATTGCGCACCCTTAAATATTCACTCGTGGCAATGGATGTGGCTGAGCCATAAAGCCTTTGCGGATGCCAAAATTGATGTGCCTAAAAATTGGGACGAGTTTGTAGCCGCCGCTCCAAAACTGGAAGCCGCAGGCAAAATCCCGTTAGCGATGGGTCAACAACCGTGGCAACCTGCTGGGGCTTTTGGGGTGCTGGCGAGTGCAGTTGCGGGCTTGGATACGTGGAAAGCGGTATATGTTGATAAAAAAGTGGATGTAGCTGCAGGCCCTGAATTTGCCAAAGTCTTTGCCGCCGCTGATCAAGCGCGTAAATTATCCGCCAAATCCAAAGTACAAGACTGGAACCAAGCCACCAATATGGTGATTGCAGGTGAAGCAGGCGGACAAATTATGGGTGACTGGGCACAAGGTGAATTCCAAATCGCCAAGCAAGTAGCCGGTAAAGATTACACCTGCTTACCGGGCTTAGGCGTTAATGAAGTGATTTCTACCGCAGGCGATGCTTTCTACTTCCCCGTACTTAAAGACGCTGATAAAACCGCCGCCCAAAAGCGCTTAGCCTCCTTGGTCGTGTCCAAAGATGTGCAGGTCGCCTTTAACCTGAAAAAGGGTTCCTTACCGATTCGCGGTGATATTGATATGAATGTGGCGAATGATTGCATGAAGAAAGGTTTGAAAATCCTTGCAGATGGCAAAATCCTACCTAGCCCAGAACAAACTTTATCACCCGATACTATTAGCCAAATCGATGATCTGATGGTGGAATTCTGGAATGACGAAAAGATTACCCCTGCCGATGTGCAAGCTCGTTTTGCCAAGATTATTGGGGCTGATGAATAAGCCTTTACCTATCACTACTGCATCTTGCAACGGGATGTTGTTGTAAACCCAGCCTCCTCTCAAGGTAGGCGCTAGGTTAGCCCCTTTCTCTGCTCTGGGAAGGGGTGGGTTTTTGGATTCAAATGAGGAGAGGATATCTTCACACGTTAGGAGGAAGCGGTATGGCTGCAGCACAGCAACCCCGTCCAGCATGGCAAAAAAACATCAGTGCCAAAATAGCCGCAATACCGATGGTATTGACAGCATTGGTGGTGTTTGTGGGCTGTACGGTCTGGACAATTTATTACTCATTCACCAACTCTAAATTATTGCCCAATAGCAATTTTGTGGGCTTGGATCAATACACCCGTTTATGGGAAACCAGCCGCTGGATTGTGTCGGTGGAGAACCTGCTGATTTATGGGGTGTGTAGCCTGATTTTAAGTTTGGTGATTGGGTTTGTATTAGCGGCCTTGCTCGACCAGAAAATCCGCTTTGAAAACACCTTTCGCAGTATTTTTCTGTATCCCTTTGCTTTGTCGTTTATTGTGACGGGTTTAGTGTGGCAATGGATACTTAACCCTGAATTTGGCGTACAGCACTTAGTGCGTAACCTAGGCTGGGAAAGCTTTACCTTCGACCCCCTATACGATGCCGATATTGTGATTTACGGCATTTTGATTGCGGGGATTTGGCAAGGCTCCGGTTTGATTATGTGTATTTTATTGGCAGGTTTGCGCGGCATTGATGGCGATATTTGGAAAGCTGCCAAAGTAGATGGGATTCCCACCTGGAAAACCTATCTGGTGGTCGTAATTCCGATGATGAAACCTGTGTTTATTACCGCACTGGTGTTGATTGCTAGCGGGATTGTGAAGGTTTATGACCTTGTGGTGGCGCAAACCTCAGGTGGCCCCGGCATCGCTTCCGAAGTCCCCGCCAAATACGTCTACGACAAAATGTTCCAAGCGCAGAATTTAGGGCAGGGCTTTGCGGCTTCCACCATGATGCTGGTCTCGGTGGTGGTGATTCTCATCCCTTGGGCTTATCTGCAATACGGGGAGAAACGCCGTGGCTAATTTAACCCAATCCAATGCGCTACCCGATTCGCGGGTACTAGAAGGTGCACGCGGCGCAAAACCCACTAAAATGTTTTCGCGGCGCAATATCTTTCTCTACGGCACTTTATTAGTGGCCGCCCTTTATTACCTATTGCCTTTATATGTGATGGTGGTGACCTCGTTAAAAGGCATGCCGGAAATTCGCATGGGCAATGTGTTTGGCCCGCCGATGGAAATCACTTTTCAGCCTTGGGTAAAAGCATGGTCGGAAGCCTGTACTGGGATTAATTGTGATGGTCTAAGCAGGGGGTTCTGGAATTCAGTGCAAATCCTCATTCCTTCTGTAGTGATATCGATTGCAGTAGCGGCGGTGAATGGTTATGCGCTGGCGAATTGGCGCTTTAAGGGGGCGGAAGTGTTTTTCACCATCCTGATTATTGGCGCTTTTATTCCTTACCAAGTCATGATTTATCCCATTGTCATTTTATTGCGTGAGCTGGGCTTATATGGCGGTTTATGGGGCTTAGTGATGGTGCATACCATCTTTGGTATGCCGATTTTAACCTTGCTCTTCCGTAATTATTTTGCCTCTATTCCAGAAGAATTATTCAAAGCGGCACGCGTGGATGGTGCTGGTTTCTGGGGTATTTTCTTCAAAATCATGTTGCCGATGTCACTGCCGATTATTGTGGTGGCGATCATTTTACAAGTCACAGGCATTTGGAATGACTTCCTATTTGGCGTGATTTATACCAAGCCGGATTTATACCCCATGACGGTACAGCTGAATAATATCGTCAACTCAGTACAGGGTGTGAAGGAATATAACGTGAATATGGCGGCTACCTTATTGACAGGGTTAGTGCCACTCGTGATTTATTTTTTCTCCGGTAAATTGTTTGTCCGTGGTATCGCTGCGGGCGCAGTGAAAGGCTAAGGAATGTCGATGATGCAAAATACACAACCCAGTATTTCTATCCGTGATCTCAAACTTAGCTTTGGTACAGTGGAGGTACTTAAACAGCTTAATCTCGATATTGGTGTCGGCGAGTTTTTGGTGTTATTAGGCTCATCCGGTTGCGGTAAATCCACTTTGCTGAATTGCATTGCGGGTTTGCTGGATATTACCGATGGGCAGATTTTCATTAATGGCAAAAATGTCACGTGGGCCGAGCCGAGCGAGCGTGGTATTGGCATGGTGTTTCAATCCTATGCGCTGTATCCGCAAATGACGGTGGAAGGCAATTTATCCTTCGGCCTGAAAAATGCGGGTGTGCCCAAGGATGAGATTGCCAAGCGCATTGCGCGTACTGCTGAAATTCTGCAAATCGAACCGCTTTTAAAACGCAAACCCGCTGCCTTATCCGGCGGTCAACGCCAGCGCGTGGCAATTGGGCGGGCCTTGGTGCGTGATGTCGATGTGTTTTTATTTGATGAGCCACTGTCGAATTTGGACGCGAAATTACGCGCTGATTTACGCGTAGAAATCAAGCGCCTGCACCAGCGCCTCAAAAACACCATGATTTATGTGACGCATGATCAGGTTGAAGCGATGACCTTGGCGGATCGCATTGCGATTATGAAAGGGGGCGTGGTGATGCAATTGGCTAGCCCTTCGGTGATATACAACAAGCCTGCGAATAAATACGTAGCGGGGTTTATTGGCTCACCGGCGATGAATTTCTTAGAAGGCAAGCTAAGCGCGGGTGCTACGCCTAGCTTTAGCAACTCCTATATTAATTTTCCGTTGCAAGGCTATCAATTTGACCAAGCCGCCTCGAATCAAGAGGTGTGGTTTGGCATTCGCCCTGAGCATATTCAAACCGGAGAAGCCGCCAAAGCCAGCCTAGTTCAAATGGAAGTGCTGGTGGATATTGTCGAGCCTATGGGTTCGGATACCTTGGTTTGGGCGAGCACGAATGGACAGATAATGCGGTTTCGCATGGATGGTTCGGCGGAGGTTAAAGCGGGTGAAACCATGCAAATTGGTTTCGATCCTGCCCGCGCCTCACTGTTTAGTAAACAGTCCGAACTGCGACTCTAAGTGTTAATAGGAAATATCATGAGCATTTCATTTCAAATTTACAGCGCACGTAATTATCAGCCTTGGGCTGACATAGTGGCGCGTTTGGCGGCTATCGGTTATCGCCATATTGAAGGCTTTGGCCCAGTGTATGAAGATGCAGCGGCGTTTCGTGCTGTGCTCGATCAGCATGGTATGACCATGCGATCAGGGCATTTTAGCGTGGAAGCTTTAGAGGGTGATTTGGCGGGTGTGGTGAAGACCGCTCAAACCTTGGGCATCCAAAAAATCATTTGCCCGTGGTTGAATCCCGAGCAGCGCTCGACTGATAGTGCAGGTTGGATTGCTTTTGCTAAGCGCCTTGCTGTGATTGGCGAACAGGTGAATGCCGCAGGGTATAGCTTTAGCTGGCATAACCATGATTTTGAATTCAAAGCCTGCCCCGATGGGCAAATCCCGCAGAGCCTGATTATGGAAACCGCACCCCATATTGAGTGGGAGGCGGATATAGCATGGATTGTGCGCGGTGGTGCGAATCCTTTGGAATGGATAGAGCGTTATGGCAAGCGCATCACCATTGCCCATGTCAAAGACATTGCGCCGCAAGGTCAAAATACCGATGAAGATGGCTGGGCGGATGTGGGTTATGGCGTGGTGGATTGGGTAACGATCTCGAAAGCTTTGCGCCAAGCTGGAACGGGTTTATTTGTCATGGAACATGATAACCCAAATGACCTACAGCGCTTTGCCAGTCGCTCGTTAAGCACTGTACAAGGTTTATTGGCTTGAGGGAAAAGCCCGACCACCTTTGCATCGTACAAATTAATTAACCCATCCCCAGCCCTTCCCTTATCAATGAAGGGAGTAAGAGTGCTTAGCTCCTCCCCTGACAAGGGGAGGTCGGGAGGGGTTCTCAACAGCTATTGAGGAACACATTTCATGAGTAAAACACTCGGTATTGGCATTATCGGTTGTGGGAATATTTCATCAGCCTATATGCGCCTAGCTCCCTTATTTAAAGGCATTGAAGTAAGAGCTTGTGCAGATTTGAATCCTGAGGCGGCTATCACCCGCGCCGAAGAGTTTAAGTTACGTGCGGAAAGTGTCGATGCTTTATTGAATGATAAAGACATTGATGTGATCGTTAATCTCACTATCCCCGCCACGCATTTCTCGGTATCCAAACAAGCCCTATTAGCAGGCAAGCATGTTTATTCAGAGAAACCTTTCGTGTTGACCTTGGCAGAAGGGCAAGAGCTGGCGGAGATTGCCAACAGCAAGGGGCTGCGCGTGGGTTCTGCACCAGATACGTTTTTGGGCGGTTCGCACCAATTAGCGCGGCATTTAATTGATACGGGCAAAGTGGGCAAAGTCACTTCTGGCACGTGTTTTGTGCAATCGCCCGGTATGGAAATGTGGCATCCCAATCCTGAATTCTTTTTCCAGCCCGGCGGTGGGCCAGTGTTGGATATGGGGCCGTATTATATTTCCAATTTGGTGCAGTTATTGGGGCCAGTCAAGCGTGTTGGTTCGTTGACCTCCAAGGGTTCTGAGTATCGTACCATTAGCTCCCAGCCACTGTTTGGCGAAAAGATTCAAGTGAACACTCCCACCACCATTCAAGCCCTACTGGAATTTCATTCGGGCGCGACGATTATGTTTGGCGCGAGTTGGGATGTGTGGCATCAAAGTCATCCGAATATGGAGTTATATGGTTCGGAAGGCACACTGTATATCCCCGATCCTAACTTTTTTGGTGGCGAAGTACGCATGACGCAAAAAGGGGCATTTGTGAATGGCATGCCCACTTGGGATCATCCGTTTAGCCAAATTAATGATCGTGAATTTGCCAATTATCGCACCGCAGGTTTAGCCGATATGGCGCAAGCGATTGTCGAGAATCGCCCGCAGCGCTGTTCTTTGGAATTCGCTTTGCATGTGGTGGATGTGATGACCTCGATTCTGGCGGCAGGTGAGCAGGGTAAATTCCTCAACTTAACCACCACTTGCGAACGTCCGGCTGCCTTAGGCGTGGAAGCAGCCCAGCAATTATTACGCTAAACACCCAAAACTCTCGCTAAAAATCAGAATAAGGAGGCCAGAACATGGCAACATTAATTAAAGGTCCCGCTATTTTTCTAGCCCAATTTGCCGGAGATTCCGCTCCGTTTAACTCCTTGCCCGCGATTGCCAACTGGGCAGCCGATTTGGGTTATAAAGGCATTCAAATTCCCAGTTGGGATAAACGCTTATTTGATCTGGAACAAGCTGCTAGCTCGGATGCTTATTGCGATGAAGTGAAAGGCATGTGCAGCGATGCAGGTGTGGCGATTACTGAGCTATCCACCCATTTGCAGGGGCAATTGGTGGCGGTTAATCCGGCTTATGATCTGCAATTCGATGGCTTTGCACCGGAAGCCGTGCGCAATAATCCCAAAGCGCGGCAAGCTTGGGCGGTGGAGCAGGTTAAATTAGCAGGTGATGCGTCTAAGCGTTTAGGTTTGGATGTTACGGTGTCTTTCCCCGGCTCGTTGGCGTTTCCGTATTTATATCCTTGGCCGCAGCGTCCAGCAGGTTTGATTGACGAAGCTTTTACGGAACTGGCTAAGCGCTGGCAGCCTTTGATGGATTATTACGATGAGCGTGGCGTAGATATCGCGTTTGAAATTCATCCGGGTGAGGATGTGTTTGATGGCATTACCTTTGAGATGTTTCTGGCAAAGTTAAACGATCATTCCCGCTGCACGATTAACTATGACCCTAGCCATTTTGTCTTGCAGCAATTGGATTATTTTGCCTTTATCGACATTTATCATGAGCGCATTTCAGCCTTCCATGTGAAGGATGCGGAATTTAATCCCAGTGGGCGGCAAGGTGTTTATTCCGGTTATCAGCCGTGGATTAATCGTGCGGGACGCTTCCGTAGTTTGGGCGATGGACAAGTGAATTTCGGTGGCATTTTCTCCAAAATGGCGCAATACGGTTATGACAGTTGGGCAGTGTTAGAGTGGGAATGTTGCATTAAAAGTCCTGAGCAGGGCGCGGCAGAAGGTGCGCCGTTTATTGCCAAGCATATTATTCAAGTCACCGATAAAGCCTTTGATGATTTTGCGGGTGGCACGACTGATCGCGCAGCTTTGCGCCGGATGATGGGGATTGATGGCAATGAGTGATACCACACCCATTCGTTTAGGCATGGTCGGCGGCGGGCAGGGTGCTTTTATTGGCGCGGTGCATCGCATGGCGGCAAGACTAGATGGGCATTATCAATTAGTCGCGGGCGCTTTATCCTCTGACCCTGAACGCGCTCAGGCTTCTGCTGCCGAATTAGGTTTAGACCCCAGCCGCTCTTATGCGTCTTACGAGGCAATGGCAAAGCAGGAAGCAGCGCGTGCGGATGGTATCGAAGCGGTGGCGATTGTCACCCCGAATCACTTGCATTATCCCGCCGCGAAAGCCTTTTTGGAGGCGGGGATTCATGTGATTTGCGATAAGCCTTTGACCTCGACCGTGGCGGATGCCGAAGCGTTAGTGGAGCTAGTAGAGCAAAGCGGCAAACTTTTTGTGCTAACCCATAATTACAGCGGCTACCCGATGATTCGCCAAGCGCAGAGTATGGTGCAAAAGGGTGAGTTAGGCGTGATTCAATTAGTGCAGGTGGAGTATCCGCAAGATTGGTTAGCGTTGCCGATTGAGCAAGACGGGCAAAAACAAGCCGAGTGGCGCACCGATCCAGCACGCACGGGCGCGGGTGGGTGCGTGGGTGATATTGGCACGCACGCATGGCATCTGGCGTCGTTTGTCAGTGGCTTAGAAACACAAAGTCTCGCTGCGGATTTGGATACCTTTGTGGCGGGGCGGCGTGTGGATGATAATGTGCATGTGATGTTGCGCTTTAAACCTGTTGATGGCGCACGTCCTGCTAAGGGTTTGCTCTGGGCAAGTCAAGTGGCGGCGGGGCATGAAAATGGCTTGCGGCTGCGCGTGTATGGCACAAAAGCTAGCCTTGATTGGGTACAAGCTGATCCGAATTACTTGTGGTTTACCCCCTTGGGTGAATCGCGCCGCCTGATTACCCGTGGCGGCAATGCGGCAAATGCGGCAGCAGCACGGGTAACACGCATCCCCGGCGGACATCCTGAAGGTTATTTAGAAGGTTTCGCCAATATCTACACCGAAGCCGCCTTAGCGATTAAAGCTTTGCGTCAGGGCAAGCCGATTCCGCCGGAAGTACAATTCCCAAGCGTGCAAGATGGCTTGGCGGGTATGCGTTTTATTGCTGCTTGTGTGCGCTCTTCGCGGCAGAATGCGGGTTGGGTTGAATTGCTTTAATGATTTGCACCTGAATTAGCAGGTGCTCTCGACCGTCTAAAATTGGGATTGCATGGCGCTAACTGGCGTCAGCTCAGCGCCTTTGAGCCAAGAAACTTTGCGTACTGCCCATCGCAATCGCCTGACTCGCATCCTCCAATACCCAAGGAGCCTTGTATTCACCCGCTGGCAAAGAATCGCTTAAAGGATAAGCCAAACCCAAGGTTTTCGCCGCCAAACGATAAAAATCCACCCGATACACTTGCCCTAAAACGGCGCGTGCTTGCTCTAAAGATTGGCGCAATTGCCCCGCTTCCTGCATACAAGTTAAGAAATACTCGCCATGTGTGTGCCAAGGTACATTCGCGGCATAGCGGGAAAATACATGAAAATCCGGCACATAGCGTTCTGGTTCGTGCAGCGCGTAGCGATAAAAGCCCTGCAATGGTGCACACAGACTCATAATGGGGACATCGAGATAGTGCGCTTGCGCCAAGGTTTCGGCAAAGAGCAGGCGATTGCGATGATCATCTAACCAGATGGCCGCTTCTAAAAGCGCACTGATGAGGGCTAAATGAGTGTCCGGATTGGTTTCTGCCCACGCCTGCGTCACCCCCAACACCTTTTCCGGGCCATTGTGCATTAGGTCATAACTGCTCGCCGCGACCCAACCAATCCCTTGTTGTACTGCGATTTGATTCCACGGTTCACCTGCGCAAAACCCGTCAATTTGCCCTGCCTCCAACGCTTGCACCATCTGCGAGGGCGGAATCACTTGAATCGTGACATCCTCGCCAATCCGCAAACCGCCATCCTGCAACCAAGCCCGTAGTAAATAATGATGCTGTGAAAAAGGATACACTGAGCCAAAGACTAATTTGCGTTTTAACTGGCTGGTTTGTAAGGCTTTTAAGCCTGTGGCACGTAAAGGGCTGGATTGAAGATGCTCAGGAAATTGCTCGCGCATGGCTTGCATGAGCGGTTTAGCTAAGGTAATGGCGCTGCCATTTAAGCCCAAACTCAGCGCAGTTTGCATCGGAATGCCCAAGCCATCAATGCCCAAAGTCGCGGCGAGTGGCATGGGCGCGAGCATGTGGGCGGCATCTAATTCACCAAAGGCGACGCGATCACGAATATTCGCCCACGACACTTCGCGCTGTAACTCGACTTGCAAACCATGCTTTTCAAAAAAGCCGCGTTCTTGGGCAGCAACCAAAACGGCACAATCGGTTAAGGGCAAAAAACCAATGCGTAACTCGGTTTTCATTAGATTTTCCCTCCAAGTAGCGCCATGGCTGCAATGAAATTCCGCGCTGCCTCGCCAATTTTCATATTGCGATCCATTGCCATTTTACGCAGCAACTGATAAGCCTCTTCTTCACTCAATTGGCGATGCTGCATCAGAATGCCTTTGGCCTTGTCCACATCTTTGCGATCCGATAGCCGACTTTTGTAATCTTCTAGCTCATTCCTGAGCTTTTGATGCTCCTGAAAACGTGCAATTGCCACTTCCAATACCGATTGCAAACGCTTACTCGGCAAATCATCGACAATATAAGCACTGACACCTGCACTAATCGCCGCGCGTGTGGTTGCTAGATCACTTTGCTCGGCAAAAAATACAATGGGTTTGGGGGTTTCGCGATTGACACTATTCAAGGATTCCAGCGTGTCGCGATCAGGGCTTTGCATATCAATCAGAATAATATCCGGTTGATACTGACGCACCGCGCTCAACAGATTTTGGCTGGTTTTAAGGCGAATAATGTGTTGATAGCCTGCCGCTTGCAGCGCTTCCTCTAAACTGCTGGCGCGTTCTGCATCGCTGTCGACCAGCATTAGTTTGTACATGGTTGTGATTCTCACTCACTGTTTTAAGTGAGAATTTAAGCAAGAATTGCGCCAAGGGCTTATTTTCTGGGATCGGCAAGATACTGCTCAATCAGCTCCGGTCTTAATACAAAGCGCAAAATCATCTCTACTACTTGCTGTTTAAGCGCTGCCTGCCCCACTTTCGTAAACATGCCCTTGCCAAAGCCTAAAGAGAAAGTGGTCTGATTCGACATATTAAAAAAGCTCAAAGCACTAATATGCCAATGCAATTCCAGCGCAGTAATGCCTTCGCGAAACAATTTCTGTTCCAAACCACGTGAGTAAATACGTTCAAGGCGTTCAATCCCTGATTGGTTGAGGGGTTTAATCAAGGGTGATTGTTTGAGGTATTCGCCGTGGTGAATATTTTCAATCATGACTAAGCGAATGAAATCAGGATTGCGCCGATGGTGATCAAAGGTAAATTCCACCAGCTTTTTCAAGGCATCCAGCGGCTCTAAATGCTCTAAATCCAGTTCGCGTTCGCCTTCACGCACTTCGCGGTAGGCTTCAATCAATACCTGCTGATACAAGCCATCTTTATCACCAAAATAGTAATAAATCATACGCTTAGAGGTTTTGGTTTTGGACGCGATTTCATTCACCCGCGCACCCGACAAACCATTTTGCGCAAATTCTTCGGTGGCGACTTTAATAATATCCATGCGCACCGCTTCGGGGTTTTGTTTCCAACCGGCTTTGCTGTCTAGCAATTTGTCATCGTCGTCGGGCATGAAGTGTTCCTTGGCATTAACTGCACGTTCGCTTGCACTTTTTAACTGCTTCAATTTTGAAACGCAAGCTGTATAGCGGTTCGTATCACTTGAGTATAACGCTTTGCAAAATAAAATTAACTACCTGGTACAAAATGTCTTGACAAAATGAACCAAATGGTACAAAGTATCAAGCACGCTATCACTTGAGGAGGAGAGCTGTGGCAGAGCTCCAAAACACATTAAACACCCACTCCATTCAACAACGCCGCAAAGTGCTGGCGGGTCTGATCGGGCAGGGCATTCAAGGTTCACGCACCCCCGCGATGCACCAAGCCGAAGGTGAACGCCTCGGTTTACATTATTGCTATCAATTACTCGACACTGACCAAATGCAACCGACTCCAGCCTTAGCTGATCTGGTGCAAGCCGCGCAATGGTGTGGTTTCTCTGGCTTAAACATTACCTTCCCCTATAAGCAACAAGTCATCCCTTTCTTAGACGAATTGGGTGAAACCGCTAAAGCCGTGGGGGCGGTGAATACCGTCGTGTTTAAAGATGGCAAACGCATTGGGCACAATACCGATTTATCCGGCTTTGCTTTGAGCTTCCAAGCGCAAATGGGCGATACCCAACATGATCAAGTGTTATTGATTGGTGCGGGTGGCGCGGGCTTGGCGGTTGCACATGCTTTATTAATGTCCGGTGTGAAGACCTTATTCATTACCGATGTGAGTGCCGAACGTGCGCAAGAGTTAGCCCAAGTATTAAATGCTCAATACGGTGCAACTGCCGCCCAAGCCACTACCATCACCCCTGAGCTGGTGCCACAGATTGATGGGATTGTGAATGCCACGCCTGTAGGGATGGCGAAACTACCCGGTACACCGTTCCCCTTAGATTTAATCGAAAGCCGCTTATGGGTGGTTGATATTATTTATTTCCCGATTGAAACCGAATTACTCAAAGCAGCACGTTTGAAAGGTTGCCGCGTGGCATCGGGTGCTGGGATGGCAGTGTTTCAAGCGGTGGCTGCGTTTGAGTTGATTACGGGATTAAAACCCGATAGTGAAGCGCTGAAAGTGACGTTTAATAGCTTGGCGAATTCATAACCCCCGATAGATTTCATGTGAGGAGGAGTGCATGAAGCGATTTCTAGATGTGTACTGCCAAGTACTTTCCGCACTAATGGCACTCCTGCTTGCCATTATGGTGGTCTTAGTATTTGGCAATGTGGTGCTGCGCTATGGATTTCATTCCGGCATTACGTTTTCTGAAGAGGTGTCCCGCTGGCTATTTGTATGGCTGACCTTTATGGGTGCGGTGGTGGCTTTGCATCAAAATGCCCATATGACCTTAGGCGAAGTGGTTTCGGCTTTATCCCCCAAAGCACAACGTATTTGCCATTTAATTGCACTAGCTCTGATGCTGTGGGTGACCTACTTAATCCTGACCGGCAGTTGGGCTCAAACCGTGATTAACCTAGATAACGCTGCCCCTGTCACAGGTTGGTCACAAGCTTGGTTTTATGGCGTGGGGGTGTTTTTTGGGATTTCGAGCGGGGTGATTTTGCTGATGGATTTTTGGGATTCTATCCGCAATTTCAATAGTCCGATGACTACCCCCCAACCTAGTTCACACGCGGAGTAAGCCATGACTATCTTAATTTTTATTGTGGTTCTCCTCGCAGCGATGTTGCTGGGGATTCCGATTGCTTACTCTTTGCTGCTATCTGGCGTTGCTTTAATGATTTATTTGGGCGAGTTTAATGCCCAAATTTTGGCGCAAAACCTGATTGAAGGCGCAAATAGTTTCCCTTTGTTAGCAGTACCGTTCTTTATGCTGGCAGGCGAGATTATGAATGTGGGGGGCTTGTCCAAACGCATTGTCAATCTAGCGCTAACACTATTAGGTCATGTGCGTGGTGGTTTGGGTTATGTGGCGATTTTAGCGGCTTGTTTGATGGCAGCTCTTTCTGGTTCTGCGGTGGCAGATACCGCTGCTTTAGGGGCATTACTGTTACCGATGATGGTGGCGGCGGGGCATAGTCGTGAGACTTCGGGCGGTTTAATTGCATCCGCAGGGATTATTGCACCGATTATTCCGCCTTCCATTGCCTTTGTGGTGTTTGGGGTGGCGACCGATGTATCGATTGGCAAGTTATTTATGGCGGGCATTTTCCCTGGTCTGTATATGGCGGCAGCGATTGCCTTCACTTGGTATTTAATCGTCAATCGCGAAGCTAAGAAACAACCCGATCGCCCCTTGCCTAAACGAGCTACTCGTGCCGAACGTATGGCTGCTTTAAGGGCTGCAACTTGGGCGCTGTTCTTACCCGTGATTGTCTTAGTCGGCTTGAAAATGGGGATTTTCACCCCTACCGAAGCGGCAGTGGTAGCAGCAGTGTATGCACTATTCGTCTCGATGGTCATTTACCGCGAAATGACTTGGCATCAACTGTATGACGTTTTTGTTAGCTCCGCTAAAACCACTGCAACCGTTATGTTCTTGGTAGCAGCGGCGATGGTGTCGGCTTACTTAATCACGATTGCCGATGTTCCCGGACAAGTGGTGGAGCTACTCGGCCCCTTAATGGAAAGCCCGATTCTGTTGATGTTAGCGATTATGGTGATTTGCATCCTAGTCGGTACGGCGATGGATTTAACCCCGACGATTTTAATTTTGGCTCCTGTTTTAGTGCCTGTGGTGAAACAAGCGGGCATTGATCCGGTCTATTTCGGTGTGCTGTTTGTCATGAATGGAGTGATTGGTTTGATTACTCCGCCCGTGGGCACAGTCTTGAATGTGATGGCAGGTGTGGGTGGTATGAGTGTGGGCTCGATCTCTAAAGGCGTGATTCCTTTCATGCTGGCACAGTTTGCCGTCTTGTTCTTGTTGGTGTTTTTCCCAGGCTTGGTACTGGTACCGCTGTCTTGGTTTTATTGAGTAAAAGGTTCGCTGGCGACCAGAGCGCCGCCAGTGAGTCAAACGATTTGCCGCTCTATTTTTGTTGATTGTTGGAGGAATTGAGATGAGACGCTTAGTAGTAAAAAGTTTGGTGGCCTTAGTGGCGGTTGCGAGCATGAGTATGGCTTTTGCTGCCGATAAAGAGTTGAAGCTAGCGCTACAAAATCCTAAAGGCCATCCTTTAGAAATGGGTGCGACTAAATTTGCGGAGTTAGTCGATAGCAAAAGCAAAGGTGCTTTGAAGATAAAGGTTTATCCGGGTGGTGCTTTAGGTGGTGATGCGCAAAACGTATCGGCACTGCAAGGGGGCACACTGGATATGGTGGTGCTGAACTCCGGTATCTTAGCCTCGCAAGTAAAAGAGTTTGCGGTGTATGACTTCCCCTTTATGTTCAATAACTCCGAAGAAGCCGACAAAGTTGTCGATGGCGAATTTGGTAAAGCCTTGCACGCGAAATTGGAAGAAAAAGGGATTGTTGGCCTAGCGTATTGGGAATTAGGCTTCCGCGATATGACCAATAGCAAACTGCCGATTACTAAAGTTGACGACATTAAAGGTCTGAAACTGCGGGTTATTCCGAATGCGATTAATGTGGATTGGGTGACTGCTTTGGGCGCGAATCCAACGCCAATGCCTTTCCCTGAAGTGTATGCAGCGTTGGAACAAAAGGCGATTGATGGTCAGGAAAACCCTGTCACCGTTATTGCTTCAAACAAGTTCTATGAAGTGCAAAAGCATTTGGCGTTGACGCATCATCAGTACAACCCACAGTCTGCGATTATTAGCAAAAAGACTTGGGATGCTTTAACCCCTGAACAACAAACTGTTCTACGTGAAGCGGCGAGTGAAGCGGCGGTGTATGAGCGTGGGGTAGCGCGGGAGAAGTCAACCGCAGCCTTGGAAGAGTTGAAAAAAGGCGGGATGGAAATTACTGAATTGCCAGCCGAAGAACTCGCCAAAATGCGTGAGACTTTAAAGCCAGTGATTGCTAAGCATGCGGAGTTGGTCGGTAAAGAGACGGTTGATAAATTGAGCGCTGAATTAGAAGCCTTACGTAAGAAATAAGCCACTTCCCGACCCTAGTACTAATCTGCTAGGGTCGGTTTTTTTATGGATAAGGAACTCAGCATGGCAACGATTCTGGTATTAAACGGCCCTAACTTAAATCTTTTGGGTCAGCGCGAACCTGCTCAATACGGCTACACCACTCTCGCCGATGTCGAAAAGCTGTGTGCGGATACGGCTAAGCGTTTGGGTTTTGAGGTGAAGTGTCTGCAATCGAATCATGAAGGTGTGTTGTTGGATGCGATTCATGAGGCCGGACGCGGAGTGAAAGACGGTTCGGTGCTGGGTGTGGTGATGAATCCGGGGGCGTATACGCATACCTCGATTGCGTTACATGATGCGATTAAGGGGGCGGAAGTGCCGTTGATTGAGGTTCATATTTCTAATGTGCATGCTCGTGAGGAGTTTCGCCATCATTCTTATGTGTCGCCAGCGGCGGCGGGGATTGTGGTGGGCTTTGGTGTGGATGGGTATGTGTTAGCCATTGAGGGCTTAGTTCGGAAGTTTCATAAACCGCTGGCTTAAGTAGCTAGCTAATCTTGCCAGAGTCGCTGTGAATACGTCCTTGTACGCTCGGGCGCCGCATCCATGCGGCACACGCTCTGTCAAGCTTAGCTAGCCACTTTTCCAGCTCGCAATTAGGTTCAAAATATCATGCGTTATTCCATTGCGACGGTGTGTCTGTCGGGTACTTTACGGCAAAAAATCGAGGCGATTGCCAAAGCGGGTTTTCAGGGGATTGAGATCTTTGAGAATGATTTGATTACCCATGATGGTTCGGTGGCTGAGATTCGGCGCATGATTGAGGATCACGGTTTGGAGGTGGTGACGTATCAGCCATTTCGTGATTTTGAAGGCTTGCCGGAGCCGTATCGGCGTAAAGCGTTTGATCGTGCTGAGCGTAAGTTTGATTTGATGGAGCAGCTTGGCACTGATTTATTAATGGCGTGCAGTAGTGTCTCGCCGCATGCTTTGGGCGGGATTCAACGCGCGGCGGATGATTTTCACGAGTTAGGCGAACGTGCCAAAGCACGGAATATGCGCGTGGCATTTGAAGCCTTGGCGTGGGGGCGCTTTGTCAATGATTACCGTGATTCGTGGGAGATTGTGCGCCGTGCGAATCATGCGCAAGTGGGTTTATGTCTGGATACCTTTCATATTTTCTCGCGTGGCGTCGAGATTCAAACTATTTTGAATATTCCGGGCGATAAGATTTTCTTGGTGCAAGTGGCGGATGCGCCGCGTTTGTCGATGGATCATCTCTCGTGGAGTCGGCATTATCGCTGTTTCCCTGGCCAAGGCGAGTTACCGATTGATCAGTTTGTGAGTAACCTGCATGCCACGGGCTATAATGGCGCGTTCTCGCTGGAAATTTTTAATGATCAGTTCCGCTCCGGTTCGCCAGAAAATACCGCGCGCGATGGTTATCGCTCCTTAGTGTATGCCAATCGCTCCTCGGAATCGGTCACTGCCCAGCAAGGCGAATTAGTGCCTGCGGTTAAATCACCGACTGAAATCCAATTTATTGAATTCGCAGTCGATCAGACTGAAAAGCAGTCACTCACCCAATTACTCGGCACATTAGGTTTTAGTCATGTCGGCACACATCGTAAAAAAGCGGTAGAAGTGTGGCGGCAGGGCGCGATTAATATGGTGATGAATCTGGAACCGGATAGTTTTGCTCAGCGTTATCATGAACAACATGGCGTATCGGTGTGTGCCTTTGGTTTGAGCTGCGCGAATGTTCCGGCTTTGGAGCAGCGGGCTAAACAGATTGGTTATAACTTGAGTTATGGCAATCCGTCTTCTGACACACATGGTATTCCGGCGGTGGAAGGGCCGATTAGTAGTTTGCTGTATTTGGTGGATGACAGTATTCAACCCAGCCATTGGGATCGTGAATTCACCCCGCAAACCCACGATCCACAAGCCTTTTTGCAGACTATTGACCACGTCGCTTTGAGTATGAGTTATGAGGAAATGCTGCATTCGATTTTGCTGTATCGCTCACTGTTTGCGATGACGCCGAGTGCCAGTGTCAGTGTGTCTGATCCGGGTGGCTTGGTGAAAAGCCAAGTGATGCAAACCGCTGATAAAAATGTCGCCTTCACTTTAAATAGCTCGCAAGCCGCGCAAACCGTGTCGAATTATATTGCTAGCCGTTATGCGGGCGGTGGGGTGAATCATATTGCTTTGAGCTGTAAGGATATTTTTGCGGTGGCAGAGCGTTTGAGTGCTCTAAATACGCCGACGATGGAAGTGACTGACAATTATTATGATGATTTGGCGGCGCGATTTAGTCTGTCGGATGAGATGCTGGCGAAATTGAAGCACTTCCATATCCTGTATGATGAAGACGAGCATGGGGTGTTTTTCCAACTCTACACCAAGCTATTTGCCGGACGTTTTTGTTTTGAAATCGTGCAGCGCAATGGTTATCAAGGCTTTGGCACGCCCAATGCGCAAATGCGCGTGACCATGCAAGCCAAAGAATTGAGTGCACTGAATGCTTAATATTTTTCTGACGATATCGCCGGTCTTTATCCTAATCGGTTTGGGTTATTTAGCGTTTAAAGCACAACTGATTAAAGCCGAAGCGATGCCGAGTTTGGGCAATATTATTCTGTATTTTGCGATTCCGGCGGTGATGATTGGCGGCTTGAGCAAAATTCATATTAGTGAAATTGTCGAGCCGTATTTCATGCTGGCCTATGGTTTAGGTTTGCTCAGCACCTTATTGATTAGCTTTCTGATCGTGCGCAAACTTAAAGGCAATACACTCACGCAAAGCGCGATTCAAGTGATGGGCATGACCATCCCGAATAGTATGTTTGTCGGTTTTCCGGTGGTGTTGCTGAGTTTGGGCAATGCCGATAGCGCTTCTTTGGGCTTAATGATGGCGGTCTTGGTGGAAAATATTCTGATTCTGCCGATTGCTTTAATGCTGTTGGAATATGGTGCAGGGGCGCAAAACACCTCTAAAGTGGCGATTTGGCGCTCAGTGGGTTTACGCATTATTAAAAATCCGCTGATTATTGCCATTGCGGTGGGTGTTAGTTTGTCTTTATTGAGTGTGTCACTGCCAAAACCGATTACCCAAAGTTTGGATTTACTGTCTCGAATCTCAGCGGGTTTGGCTTTATTGTTTATTGGCGCAGCCTTAGCCAATATTAAGCCGCAAAATCAGCATGATTGGAGCAATATGTCGCTAGTAGTAGCAGGAAAATTAATGCTTGAGCCGCTGATGGTGGCCTTGTTTATTATGATCTTGCCGCCGTTTAACCCGACTTTGCAAAAGGTCGCAATTATTATGGCGGCTGCGCCGATGATGAGTATTTACCCGATTATTGGCGAACGTTATGGGTTTCGCGATTTTTGTGCTAGCACCTTATTTGTGACTACCTTATTATCATTCTTAAGCTTAACGATGGTGTTAAAACTAGTGCTAGGACAGCTCCATGAAAGGCTTGCCTCCTTATTTTTATAAGGCAAAACAGTTGCATTAAGATTTCTTTCTTGATGTCATTGAGGCCGTCATACTTCCGTACTTGATGCGAGCACCGCTTGAGCGAGTTTGTCGAGTTCACGCTTCATGTCTTTGAGTGACGGTGGCTCAGAGGCCTCTATCCACCAAGCCATCGCCTCGACAATACCACCAGCCACAAACATGGTCAGACATGGATTCCTCACGGCTGGGTGCTGCTGTCTTTTGAGCTCAATTTCCACCAACTGAAACACCATTTTCTTGAAGCGGCGCGCGACTCCATGTCCGCTGCGGCGTCCAATAACTGCTTTGAAGACTTCACGTTGCTGAGCCATGTGGTCTAGTAAGCCGCTCAAGAAGCAGAAGCTTGATGCCTCCGTTTCCACTGTTTGAGCCGAGATCATGTCGCGAAGATCGTTCAACCCTTCCAACAAGAGATCATCCTTACTCTGATAGTGTAGATAGAAGGTCGAGCGCCCCACATTGGCCTTATCGCAAATCTCTTGAATCGTCATCTCATCCCAGCCTCGAGGAGCCATCAAGGCAAGCATCGCATCGCGCAGCGCAGCTTTTGTTTTGAGTATTCGTCGGTCTTGGTTGAGTTTGGCGTTGGTCATAGCGTTCCTGAGCATAAGGTTCGTGGATGTCTATTAACAGACATCGCCTCAACTCTTGAGCTTCCACCTAGCTAAACCTTTGGCGATCATAGACACCTGTCCAATCACGGAGTCTAGATCATGTTCGGTTGCCATGCCAACACCAAATCTTGGAAGGCCTACATTTTTTACCCAATTGCCCTTGCAGGGACGCTCATCTTCATCTACTTGGAGGTCAACGGGCTGTTCGGGACACTTGGCAAAGCCTATCCGTTTTATCTTCTGGTTTTGATATCAATCATGGTCGCTTTCGAACGCATCGCTCCAATGCGTGGCGAGTGGAACATGACAAGGGCATCATTTCTCACACGCGATTTGCCTATGTTTGTCATCAACGGTGTGGCGATCGCTGCGACAAGCTATATCCTCACATGGCTTGCCAGTCATTACTCAGAGTGGCTTATACATAAGAGCGTGCTTCCTTGGCAAGTCGAAGCAATCTGTGCTTTGCTGATGTCAGACTTCCTCTGGTACTGGATTCATAGCCATAGCCACGAAGGTAAGGGATGGCTTGGCCGCTGGCTTTGGAAAACTCATGCGATCCACCATCTTCCTAGCGAGGTCTATGTGCTCATGCATGTCGTAGGACATCCTATCAACAGTGCTTATGTTCGCATGGTTCTGATGCTTCCAGCCATTGTGTTTGGCTTCTCTCCAGAGGCTGTCTTCGCTGCTTCGGTGTTCAGTGGGTTCCAAGGTCTGGTATCACACTTCAATGTGGATTCTAGAGCAGGGTGGTTCAATCGCCTGTTCATTGGCACCGAGCTTCATCGTTTCCACCACAGTGCAAATTTGGAAGATGCAAAGAACTATGCTGCTACAGTATCAATTTGGGATCAGCTCTTCGGTACCTTTCGTTTGCCAGGTTCGGCACCTGAAAAGCTTGGAGTTGCTGATCGAGCGCGTTATCCTGAGGATAACCAATGGCTCAAATTGCTCGCTTTGCCCTTCAAGTCAGGGTCATAAACCAAGCTAGACTCCTTGAAAACTCCAAGTATTCTAGTCCAGTGTAACAAGCCGTTAGGTAGTGTTATGGCCTACTAACAAGTTACTACCTAGCACTTAAGCTGCAATTGTAGTAAATAGTGTGCAATTACTGATTATTGAACTACAGACGATGCCCCATACTCACGAGCATACAGATCACTCACATCACCATCATGATGACCACGATCACAATCATCATCACCATCCTAGTATCGACTATGGGCGCGCATTTTTAATTGCGATTGTTTTAAACCTTGCTTTTGTGATCACTGAATTTGCTTATGGACTTATTGCAAATTCGACGGCGCTGATGGCCGATGCTGGACATAATCTTTCTGATGTGTTGGGCTTAGTAATGGCTTGGGGGGCAACTCTATTAGCACGACAAAAGCCCAATGAACGCTTCACTTATGGTTTACGAAGTAGTTCAATTTTAGCGGCCCTAGCCAATGCCGTACTATTGTTAGTGGCTTGCGGTGGGATTGCTTGGGAAGCAGTGCATCGGTTTACTAATCCTCCTGAAGTGGCTGGTGCTACGGTCATCTGGGTAGCAGCGCTAGGAATTGTGATCAATGGGGTTTCCGCTTGGCTGTTTATGCGTGGCAGCAAGGATGATCTGAATATTCGGGGTGCTTATTTGCATATGCTGGCGGATGCAGCTGTATCATTTGGGGTGGTGCTTTCGGGTATAGTGATTTTATTGACTGGCTGGTATTGGATCGACCCTTTGATGAGTTTGATTATTGTGGCAGTCATTGTCGTGGGCACTTGGAATTTGCTGAGAGAATCCACTCAATTGGCTTTATTAGCAGTCCCCAAAAGTGTTGATTTAATGAAGGTTTCTGAGTTTTTACAGCAGCAGCCGGGTGTGACTGCGATTCATGATTTGCATATTTGGGCGATGAGTACCACGGAAAGCGCTTTAACCGTACACTTAGTCATGCCTGCAGGTTATCCGGGTGATGTATTTATGGATGAATTAACCCAAACCCTTAAGCAAACATTTGCTATTACTCACAGCACCCTGCAAATTGAGCAGGGCACGACTGAGCATAATTGTTGTTTGCATGAACAAGTTAAGTTTGAGCCTTTGCATTCCCATTAAAGGAGTCGGCCTTAGTCCATGATGAAAGATGTTCCACACTACTCATTATATGGTAAAAACTCCGCTGCCGATGCGCCGCACTATCTTTATATTGCGCATTTAGAAGAGTCTTTGCCTAAGCATAATTGGGAAATTCATCCGCATCGGCATGATCAGATGCATCAGTTATTAGTCGTGGAAGAGGGTAGTGTGTTCCTGCAAGTGGCTGATTGGAACGCAGAAGAGCAGGGTGCTTGTATTCTTTCGGTGCCTGCACGTGAGGTACATGGATTTAGGCATCAACCAGGCGTGCGTGGCTATATTATTACGATTTCTGAACCCTTTTTAATGGGCGCTTTTGCCGAAACTGAGCGTCAAGCTTTTCCTTTTTTGTTTACACAGCCTTTATTAATGCGCTTGAGAGAAGGGAATAACGAAGATGAGAATCTATTTGCTTTGACTCGTCAATTAGTGACCGAGTATGAAAATCCACAAAGTGGGCAGGCTTGCTTACTAGGCGCTTATCTTAAAATTATATTTGTTTTGTTAGGGCGCGCAGCAGGGCATGTACAAACGCCTGAACAGCAATTTGACGCTAAAATTACCATTTACGAGCAATTTTTAAAGCTACTGGAAGAAAATTACACTCAGCATTGGTCGATCAATCGCTATGCTGAGCGTTTGGGTATGACTGAAAGCCGGTTGAATCGTTTATGCCAGCGTTATACGGGGCAAAATGCTTTACAGATTATGCACGGCCGTTTGGTAACTGAGGCAAAACGCAAGCTTATGTATGCGAATTTATCAGTAAATGAAGTAGCATACGAACTCGGATTTAAAGATCCAGCCTACTTCTCGCGCTTCTTTAATAAGAGCTGCGGTGAGCCACCCAGCCAGTTCAAGGCACGTATGCGCAGTCAAGAATCGAGCTAAGTGATTGTCGAGCTTAGCTATTCTCTAAAAAATAATCTAACCTAATAGCAGTTTGGGTCTATAATTGTTACCGAGTGTGTCAATCAATTATGGATGAACCCCATGCCTATAGGACTAGAGGCTCAGCAAGTTCGGGCTATCTTTTTCCCGAAACGTAAGCAATTTACCTTTCACCGCATCAATATGGAGTATTTAGTACCGCTGAAATCGCTGCGGCGTGAAAGCGTTTACACTTTATTAGATGCTGGCTTACGCAATAACTTACGCACGATAGGTGCTAAGGATGAAATTATTTTTAGTTTACGTCCGCAACTGGAGGGTGTGGCGGGGCGTATGTCTGCACAAGGCCAACGGCTTTCACGTGAGCGTGAAGTTTTACGTGAGCAATTATCCAAGCAAGTACAACGCGGTTTTCAAGTTTATCGTGCTGAAGTTGGAGCTGATTTAGCGAACTTAAAGTTATCTGAATCCCTAGCTTTAGAGCAAAAAAACGGCTACGAAAGCGTAGTCACTGCAGAGTATTTATTACGCGATGCAGTGGTTGCTAATGTAAAAAATTATCGCGCGCATTTTGAGCTGGCTTGGATTTATTTAACGGTTTTAGAGTCGCTAGCAGAGGCTGAATATCACTTCCAGATTGCGACTAAATACGCCTTGGAGCAGGGCGATGTGCTATTTGCGCACTTTGCTAAGCGTCATTTAGCGGATGCTTGTTATAGCCAAGATAAGTTTGGTGAAGCTGTGGAACATTCTTTAGAGGTGTTGCACTACAACGCAGAAACCGACTTAGAGAGCCGTTATGAGTATATACGCTATTTGGCAGCCGCTGGCGAAGTAGAAAATGCAACCCAGAAACTATCTACTTTAGTTTCAGCTTCGCCGGTTTATTATGTACAAGCACAGGCTGAGCCTGATTTTAGGCAGCATACAGCAGTGCGTGGAATGTTGTTTGATCTCAGGCAAAAGCGTGTCGACCGCATTACGCATTATGTACATACGTCGTGGCAGAATCACCCGCTAGCACGCTTAGATTTGCCTGATCAAATTGATTCTGAATCCTTATTTCGCCAAACATTTAAGCAGCATATTAAGGTGATGGCTCACTTACCTTATATGACATTGACTGCACGTGAAAACCAGATTGCTGCATTAATTGTCGATGACTCTCAGCGTCGGGTGATAAAAGAGCTAAATACGCGCTCTAAATCTTATGAGATTGCGAGTGACAACAAGCGTAAAAAATGGTTATGGGTGAACAAAACAGGGGCCGCTTTGCTGCATGCAGCAGCAGTCTTGTTGCTGGCTTGTATTCTATTTTTTGTAGCGCGCTATGCAGCAGATTTAGCGGGTGTTGGTACTGTTTTGGCAGGTTCAGAGTTAATTATGGATGTGGCTTTAATGATTTTCCCATTATTGCTAGCCGGTTTGCTGTTGATTGGGTTCATTCCAAAAGGAGCTAAGCGCTTGTTTTATAAACAAATTGAGCTGGATAATACTGTGAAGTTTATTAGTAATTTGAAATAAAAAGAGCAAGTAGAGCAGGGGAGAGGTAATATCTTCCCTGCCCAAACTAGCAAAAGTTAAGCCGATTTCTGAGTAGCTTTTTTAACAGCAGTCTGCAGCTCACCAGACTCAAGCATTTCTAAGGTGATGTCACAGCCGCCAATTAACTCACCATCAATATAAACTTGAGGAAAAGTGGGCCAGTCTGCATAGCGTGGCAGGTTCTGGAAAATTTCTGGGTCACTTAGTACATTGACATAAGCAAACTCTTCGCCACACTGCATTAATGCCTGTGAAGCACGGCTAGAGAAGCCGCACTGTGGCATTTGTGGAGTGCCCTTCATGAAAATAATAACTGGATTGTTCTTTACTGCGTCATCAATACGTTCTAATGCGTCCATTGTTATAACCTCTCGTGATTATTTATGACAGCAATTGTACCTAGGTCTAGAGATTAAGGGTAATTCTAGTTTTGGATATTAATTATTCTTACATTTTATGTTATGTAAAATTAATATGATATGAAAAGTAAGTATATATAGCAGGAAAGAAGCGTATGCAACTAAAAACCAAAAAAAGTTGGGGACTTATTTAACATAATATGCATTATGCGCATAAATGATTGTACTTGATACAAAGCTAAAGCAAGCCCGTACCAAGTACAACTTCTACTCTTCTAAATTTTAATCCATTGGAACAATGATGCGGCTGTCTGAAGTGCGTAATTGAAAGCTACGTGTCCGTGTAACAGTTTTATCATTTTCTGTTAAAGTAGCAACCACGCGATAATCGCCAGCAGGCAGTGTTACGTGCGTTGAATGATATTTAGCGGATGTGACTTTAGCGTCTGAGTCAGTGCGATAAACTGTCCAAGACACATCTTTCATGGCTGGTTGATCATCAAAAGTTGCCACTAGATTTAAGCGCAATTCTTGGGCTTGTGCAGGTGTGAAAGCCAGTAGTACGGGAATCCATGCTGCAGCCATGTAGCGTATAAGTTTGCCTTGAATAAACATACGGCCTCCTTGCAATATGAATGTAAACAAATGCCTTAATGTTAGATAGATAAATAAGCATTCAGTTCACATTCATTTTAGCGCAAACTTAAAAAGTTTTTACACAAATTAGTCGATTTCTTGATCGAAATGTGACTAATTATGTTTAAATCTGCCTATACCCTAGCTAAAAAACTAATCACGCCTCTTTTTATGTAGAAATTGCTCACTAATAACAAGGCCGTAATGGCGCTTGGAGTAAATTATCGCCTAACAAACCTTCAAAATATTGTTGAATCCTTGACTGATGCTCGCCAATAATTTGAATTCCTACACCTTGTGGTAAGCTACGTACAGCTCCGCCCGGTGTAATCCAAACTACCCTGCCTGGTACAGACGCTTTCTGTTTTTCACTTAAGAGCTCTACTTGCACTTGGACTCGATCGCCAAAATTTAGCGGCTCTTGAGTCGGCACAAATAGACCGCCCCCTTTTAGCATGGGCATATAGTGATTATGTAAAGCAGCTCGATCATTCAACGTGAAAGAAATTTTGATAGGTTCCATTATTTTTTTATTAAAAATTTAAGTAAAAATGCTGGGATTACAACCACAAACTTAACATATTTTCAATAAACAAGCGGCCATTCAATGGATGAGTGGCTAGAGCTTTTAACTCTAGCAGACGCTCGTAGATAGGCCATAATTTGTTAGGCTTGAGATAGCTACTTAATTCAGCAGCTTCCGCGCTACAGCTATCCCCTGCTTCTTGGCGAATTAATTGCTGTACCCACGTCACTTGCCAATCTAATAGCTCTTGGCGCTCATGCTTTTCCCAGTGAGATGCAAGCTCAAGAATACTGGTACTGCCAGCCAATAGTGCTTTAAATTGATTAAAAAACAAGGTTTTCTGAGCGAGGCGCTCCCCTGAATCCTCAGCTAAGGCGGCTAAAGGTCGTCCTTTGACTAAGTTTAATAAATCATCAGCAGCTTGTACTAATGATTGATTTTGCAACCAAGCTAAGGCTTCAGCATGAGTCGGCTGTGCTAAGCGCAATTGCTGGCAACGGCTAAGCACTGTTGGCATGATGCCTGCCTTATTGGCAGTAAATAATAAAATATACGAATTATCAGCAGGCTCTTCTAAGGATTTTAATAGACTGTTTGCTGCATTCGCATTCATCAGCTCAGCATTTACAATAACCGCTACACGATTCGGACTATAGCTGCGGCTCAGCTCTAAAAAACGATCTAGCGCACGTACCTGCTCGACTGTAATGGCTTGTTTATCCTCTGCTACTGCTAACAGCATAAAATCAGGATGGGCAGTCGCGGCAAACACCTGGCAACTGCGGCACTGCTGGCAGGCAAAACCTAGTTGATCGGGTTGTAAACACAGCAAACTTTGTGCAAATGCGTAAACCAAGTGCTCATGGCCACAACCTGTTTGCCCATTAAATAATAGGGCATGTGGCAAATGTTGTTGTTTGCGCGCTACTTGTAATTGTTGCCAGGTCGTTTGATGCCATGGGTAAGTCGTTGCTAATAATTGAGCCATGATTTAGCGCGTACTAGCATGCATAGCTATGATTTTTTTTAGTAACTTAGTCACCTGTTCCTGCACCTGCGTAATGTCTTGTGAGGCATCAATGACTTTATATTGCTGTGGATATTGTTTAGCACGCTCAAGATAACCAGCGCGGATTCTTTCAAAAAAATCGACTTTTTCCTGCTCAAAGCGATCTGCATTAACAGCCAACTGCTGTGATCTTGCCCTAACTCGCTGCATCCCAGTGGGCACATCAATATCGAATAGCAAAGTATAGTCAGGGCGTAAACTGCCCTGTACCCAAGTTTCTAAGGCAGCAATTCGCCGTTGATCTAAACCGCGCCCATAACCTTGATAAGCATAAGTCGCATCGGTAAATCGGTCACAAATGACCCAAGTACCCGCTTGCAAAGCAGGGATAATCTTGGTTTGCAGATGTTCATTGCGAGCGGCAAACATGAGTAATAATTCAGTATCTGGATGCATGCTAGGCAATGCGTTATCGAGTAACAAATGGCGAATTGCTTCGCTGACTTCAGTACCCCCCGGCTCGCGGGTTTCTAAGACCTCAATCCCCTGCTGCTTTAAAAATTCACTGATATAGGCTCGGCTAGTGGTCTTGCCCGCGCCCTCGCCCCCTTCTAAAGTGATAAATAGTCCTTTAACACTCATTGGCTTACGTTTCCTTGCTGGCGCTTTTTATCATTCGCTAAATATTGAGTCACCGCTTTGCGATGTTGCTCATACGTTTCAGAAAAGAAGTGGCGGCCATCGCCGGTGCCAGTCGCTACAAAATACAGATAGTTGGTTTGAACGGGGTGCATAACTGCATCAATCGCTGCTTTACTCGGCGTAGCGATCGGTGTAGGTGGCAAGCCCGCACGAGTATAGGTATTCCAAGGCGTATCGGTTTCTAAATCTTTCTTACGGATATTGCCATCATAAGCATCACCCATCCCGTAAATAACAGCAGGATCAGTCTGCAGCAGCATATTCTTTTCAAGACGGGTTAAAAACACTCGCGCAATCATCGGGCGCTCTTCGGGTGTGCCGGTCTCTTTCTCTACTAAGGACGCTAATACTAAAGCTTGGTAAGGGGTCTTAATCAAAGCATGTGGCTCACGTTGCTCCCATGCTTGCATTAAATAAGTATGCATCGCTTGATAGCTTCGCTTAAGCACCTCTACATCGCTGGAGCCGCGTGGAAAATTATACGTATCTGGATAAAACCAACCTTCAGCTGACTCACCTACAGAGCCCCCCAGCTTAGGCATCAGATTGTTGTAATCGGCAGCGGTCAAAGTCTGCTTAATATTAGGATTGGTTTGAACTGCCTTAGCAATTTCTTTAAAGGTATGACCTTCAATTATCCCTAACTGATATTGCAGAGTCTTGCCTGACGCTAAACGGACTAATAAGTCAGCGGGAGTCATATTAGCCTCTAAAGCATACTCACCTGCTTTGAGCTTAGAGGCTTGCTTAGTGAAGCGTGCATGCGCTAAAAATAAGTATTCTGCAGGAATAAAGGTGCTGTTAGGCAGTAGATCAGCCGCCATCAGTTGTTGGGTAACTTGGCGAATATTACTACCCGCTTTGACTTCAAAGGTAGTCGGTTGATTCGCGGCTAGATGAATGCTTTGCTGGAGAAAAGATTGATATTGCTGATAGGCGATACCTGCCGCCACTGCACATAGAACAACTAAAACTAAGACGCTCTTTAACACAAACCGCATGCAACACTCTCAAAAGAATTGGGGCAGAGCTAACATAGAGCAAAGTCTATGTATTGCCAAGAATAGCCTATAAATTTTAATTATTTTTTGATACTGAGCTGGAGAAGTAAGCTACTAAAAACTTACTTCTTGATAACTAAGGTTTTAAATCTTTTTAAAGATTAAAGTACCATTAGTGCCACCGAAGCCAAACGAGTTACTCATGGCGATCTCGACTTTAGTCTCACGTGCCACATTCGGCACATAATCCAAGTCGCATTCTGGATCTTGCTTGTCCAGATTGATAGTAGGCGGTAATACCTGCTCATACAGCGCCATTGCACTAAATACTGCTTCAATCCCACCCGCAGCACCTAATAAATGGCCGGTCATGGATTTAGTCGAGCTGACTGCCGTTTTATAAGCATGATCACCTAGCGCTAATTTCACCGCAAAGGTTTCAGCCTTATCACCAGCAGGCGTAGACGTGCCATGAGCATTGATATAATCGACTTGATCCGCATTCAGGCCAGCATCACGTAAAGCATTACGCATACAACGTGCCGCACCTTCGCCACCTTCTGAAGGTGAAGTCATGTGATAAGCATCGCTACTCATCCCATAACCGACTAATTCGCAATAAATCCGTGCGCCACGGGCTTTAGCCTGCTCGTATTCTTCTAAAACTAATACGCCAGCCCCATCACCTAACACGAAACCATCACGATCCACATCCCAGGGGCGGCTAGCTGCTTCAGGATCATCGTTACGCGTGGATAGAGCACGTGCAGCCGCAAAACCACCGATACCTAGTGGAGTTGAACCCATTTCTGCACCCCCAGCCACCATGACATCGGCGTCACCATACACAATCATCCGTGCTGCATCGCCTATACTATGCGTAGCGGTTGCGCAAGCTGAGACAATCGACATATTTGGGCCTTTTAAGCCGAACATAATCGATAAATTGCCCGCAACCATATTAATAATGCTGGCTGGCACAAAGAACGGAGAAATTTTGCGCGGCCCGCCATTTAAAAAGGCATTGTAGTTACGCTCAATGGTCTGTAAACCACCGATGCCAGAGCCCATCAGCACACCAATCCGCTCGGCATTGGCTTCAGTGACCTCTAGCCCCGAATCACGAATTGCATCAACACCTGCACCAATACCGTAATGGATAAACGCATCCATTTTCTTTTGGTCTTTCGGTTTTATGTAATCATCTACCTTAAAACCTTTTACATTCCCGGCAATCCGCACACTAAACTCACTAGCATCGAATACTTCAGGACCAATGGTGTTGATACCACTTTTACCCGCTTTAATATTGCCCCATGCAGTTTCTAGGGTAGAACCTACAGGAGAAACAATACCTAAACCGGTTACTACTACACGCCTTTTAGACAAACTCGTATACCTTCATGAAAATAGAGACTTCTGACCCCAAACCGTAACCCTAACTAAGCAGGGCTACGTGTTCTAGGTAGCTAATCCTTAAACTTTCGGATTACGCTGAAGCTTGGTGGGCATTGATATAATCAATAGCTGCTTGCACAGTAGTGATTTTTTCAGCTTCTTCATCAGGGATTTCTGTACCGAACTCTTCTTCCAGTGCCATCACCAGCTCAACGGTATCTAATGAATCAGCGCCCAGATCTTCGATGAAAGAAGATGTGTTCGTTACTTCTGATTCGTCCACTCCCAACTGCTCGACCACGATAGCTTTGACGCGAGCTTCAATACTCATGTTTTTAGTTCCTCTAGATTAAAATGCTTGGCATCGAAGGCTTATTGTATTGAAAACCTTTGATGCTTGCCAGTTATGCAAAGGCAGAAATGCCTATGCCATATACATCCCGCCATTCACATGAATGGTTTCACCCGTTACATACGCTCCCAACGGAGATGCTAAATACAACACAGCCCCTGCTATTTCCTCCGGCTGGCCTAAACGCCCCAAAGGGATATTTTGGAAAATAGCCGCCCGTTGATCTTCTGATAGCTCGCGCGTCATATCGGTATCAATAAAACCAGGTGCTACCACATTCACCGTAATATTCCGCGAACCCACTTCACGCGCTAAGGATTTAGAGAAACCGACTAAACCGGCTTTAGCCGCTGCATAGTTGGTTTGCCCCGGATTACCACTGGCACCTACCACTGAAGAGATAGAAATAATCCGGCCCTTTTTAGCTTTCATCATTGAGCGAATGCAGGCTTTACTCATTCGAAAGATCGAGGTGAGATTGGTATTAATAATCGAATCCCATTCATCATCTTTCATGCGCATCAATAAATTGTCGCGGGTGATGCCTGCATTATTTACCAGAATATTGATACCACCATATTCTTTAGTGAGGCCATTTACTAAAGTTTCAATAGACTCGCTGCTAGCCACATCTAAAACTTTGCCAACACCTTGCATACCGGCAGCAGCTAAATACTCAGTAATTGCCAGCGCGCCTTTCTCACTCGTTGCAGTACCAATGACCGTTGCACCTTGCTTACCTAGCATTTCAGCAATCGAACGACCAATTCCGCGACTCGCACCCGTTACTAAAGCCACTTCACCTTGTAAACTAAATAATTCTGACACTGCTTAATTCCCCTGACAAAATTTGAGAGCAGCCTCAAGGCTCGCATTATCACTAATACAGACCGCATCCATACGCCGCTCAATACGCCGATTTAAGCCAGTCAGTACTTTGCCCGGCCCAAATTCGATCATGGCCGTCGCCGCATATTGAGTCTGTAGATTACGAATGCTCGCCACCCAACGTACCGGGCGATAAAGTTGTTCAGCTAGAGCAGCACGAATACCAGCAGCATCCTCACGTGCTAAACCATCTACATTCTGCAATACAGGCAATTTAGCAGGCTGAAAACTGGTTTGAGCTAACGATGATTCCAATTGCACAGCTGCAGATTTCATTAAACTGCAATGAGACGGCACGCTGACAGCTAGTTTCACGGTTTTCTTGGCCCCTAATTGATTCGCCACCTCAATAGCACGCTCAACAGCAGCCGCATTACCAGCAATCACTACTTGTTCTGGAGAGTTAAAGTTGACAGCCTCGACAATCTCGCCTTGAGCAGCTTGCTCACAAGCAGCCATTACTTGTTCATCGGCTAACCCTAAGATGGCAGCCATCGACCCTGTACCTTCGGGTACAGCAGCTTGCATTAATTGGGCGCGCTTAGACACTAAAGCGACTGCTTCGGTAAAGTCTAAAACTTCAGCAGCGACTAAAGCCGAATACTCACCTAAACTATGCCCAGCCACAGCAACTGGCACACAACCACCTTGAGCTTGCCACACGCGCCATACTGCTACACCTGTAGCTAGCATCAGGGGCTGAGTTGTCTCCGTGCTATTTAAAGCACTCTCATCACTACCTTGTGCTAATTGCCACAGATCGCGCCCTAAAACTTGCGAAGCTTGTTCAAAAGTTTGCGTGACAATGGGGAAAGCGGTTGCTAATTCAGCAAGCATACCTAATGACTGAGACCCTTGCCCAGGGAATAGCCCTGCTATTGCCATGACTGACTCCAGAATAAAAGAAGAGAAATTGTTGCCCAATGCATAATTTGGCGTCTATGCTAATGGAATTTGACAAGCAAATCACGCAGCTTGACAAAAAGAACTTGTCATCTGGCAGAATGGCAGGATAATACGCGCTTCATTGAAATTTTTGCAGATTAACACTGTAGCAAAGGAATTATGGCGAGAGAAGATTATATTGAAATGGAAGGGACGGTGATTGATACCTTACCTAATACCACTTTCCGAGTAAAACTTGATAATGAACACATTGTCATGGCTCACATTTCAGGTCGTATGCGTAAAAACTATATTCGTATTTTAACCGGCGATCGCGTTACCGTTCAGTTGACCCCGTATGACTTAACTAAAGGTCGGATTAGCTATCGTAGTAAGTAAGGCTAGGAGTAAATACTCCCAGCCCCATTTCAAGCTAATTAGTTACAGAGCCGCAGCTTCAGCACCTTCGTAGTTCAAAGCTAACGTATCGTCTTCAACAGACACCTCAACCCGCCCACCGTTTGCTAAATCCCCAAACAAGATCGCATCCGCTAGTGGGCGCTTAATGTGTTCTTGGATTACGCGCTCCATTGGGCGTGCACCCATCAATGGGTCATAGCCTTTTTCCGCTAACCAATCACGTGCTGCTTCATCCACTAATAAAATCACGCCTTTTTGCTGCAACTGTGCTTCTAATTTAATCACAAACTTATCAACGACTGAACGAATCACATCATCAGTTAAGGCATTGAATTGGATTACACCATCTAAACGATTACGGAACTCAGGGGTGAAAATCCGCTTGACTGCTTCCATCGCATCACTAGCATGGTCTTGCTTAGTAAAGCCTAAGGATTTGCGGCTGATATTTTCCGCGCCTGCATTACTAGTCATGACTAAAATGACATTACGGAAATCAATTTTACGCCCATTGGTGTCCGTCAAGGTGCCATGATCCATCACTTGCAATAACAGATTGAAAACGTCGGGATGCGCCTTCTCAATCTCGTCCAATAACAAGACTGAATGTGGATGTTTATTCACTGCATCCGTCAATAAACCGCCTTCGTCGTAGCCAACATAGCCAGGAGGCGCACCAATCAAGCGGGAAACGGTATGGCGTTCCATGTACTCAGACATATCAAAGCGTAGCATCTCTACCCCCATCCGTAAGGCGAGCTGCTTGGTCACTTCGGTCTTACCTACACCGGTGGGGCCTGCAAATAAGAAGGAACCAATCGGTTTAGTATCATCACGCAAACCCGAACGAGCCATTTTAATCGATGAGGTCAATTGCTCAATCGCCGCATCTTGCCCAAAAATTGTCATGCGCAGATCACGCTCTAAGTTCTTAAGCATGTCCATATCTGAGCTAGACACCGTTTTCGGCGGAATACGTGCAATCTTGGCAACAATTTCCTCAATGTCGGACACAGAAATAGTCTTTTTACGGGTCGCTGAAGGCTTCAATCGGCGATTAGCACCAGCCTCATCAATCACATCAATGGCCTTATCAGGTAAATGTCGATCATTGATATAGCGAGCTGCTAACTCTGCTGCAGCCTTGAGTGCTGGCATGGTGTACTTAACTTGATGATGATCCTCAAAGCGGGAGCGTAAACCTTTTAAAATCTCATAGGTTTCTTCCACAGTTGGCTCATTCACATCAATTTTTTGGAAGCGACGTGCGAGGGCGCGATCTTTCTCAAACACACTGTTGTATTCTTGGAAAGTGGTCGAGCCAATGCATTTCAACTCACCCGAAGATAAGACAGGCTTAATCAAATTTGAGGCATCCATTGTGCCACCCGACGTAGCACCTGCACCGATAATAGTATGGATCTCATCAATGAATAACACCGCATGCGGTTCTTCTTTGATTTGCTGGATGACTGCTTTGAGGCGCTTCTCGAAGTCACCACGGTATTTAGTACCTGCCAACAAAGAACCCATATCCAGCGAATAAATAACCGCATTCGCTAAAATTTCGGGCACTTCACCATCCACAATGCGCTTAGCTAAGCCTTCAGCAATTGCGGTTTTACCAACGCCTGCCTCACCCACGAGTAAGGGATTGTTTTTACGGCGACGACATAGCACTTGAACAGTACGTTCAATTTCATTGTCGCGCCCAATCAAGGGGTCAATGCGTCCTTCTAAGGCGAGTTGATTTAGGTTACTAGCAAATTGATCGAGCGGTTTTTGCTTGCCTTCACCTAACTCAGTGTCTTGCTGCTCGCCATTATTCCCCGATGAATCCATATTGCTACCCTCATCATTATCGCGCATACCAATGTGTTCATCTTTGCGAATGCCATGCGAAAGGAAATTCACAATATCCAGTCGCGCCACATCACGCTGCGACAAGAAAAAGACAGCATGCGATTCTGGCTCGCCAAAAATAGCGGCTAAAATAGAATCGCCAGTCACTTCACCCTTGCGAGAAGATTGTGCACTATAAACTGCACGGTGAATGACTCGTTGAAAACCTAAAGTCGGCTGTACGTCACGTTGATCACTGGCGGGCAGTACAGGGGTATTTTCATCGATAAATGTTTCGAGCTCTCGCTTTAAGCTAGGAATATCGACCCCACAAGCTTTGAGCGCGACTGAGGCACTTGGATTATCCAGCATAGCTAATAATAAGTGCTCAACCGTAACAAATTCGTGGTGGCGCTCCCGAGCATTGCGGAACAGCGTGTTAATTGATTCTTCCACTTCAGCGCTTAACATAATTTTACGTCCCTTATGCCTCTTCCATCGTACAGAGTAGCGGATGCTGATTTTCACGTGAGTAGCGATTGACTTGGGCTACTTTTGTTTCTGCTATGTCACGTGTATAGACTCCACACACTCCCTTGCCACGGGTGTGGACATGTAACATCACACGAGTTGCGGTCTCATGATCTAACCTAAAGAATACTTGCAACACGTCAATGACAAAGTCCATGGGTGTGAAGTCATCGTTTAAAAGTATAACTTTAAAACGTGCGGGTTCCTTCACCTTCGGACGGCTGTCCTGTACCGCTACACCAGAATCATGATCACCAGAGCCTTGTTTGTCTTTGCCTGCCATTAAAAATGCAACTCCGAATTAACCTAGTTCACAGTTAATTTTAGTTAGTTAACTGAATTCATTAGCCCTTGTCACTATTCCTGACTTGGACTTGGGTATTTGTTCATTATTGGGATGAAAGTGAGAAAGTAAAGTGGGGAAGGATAAATAGCGCTTTAAGAACTAAAGCTAACCAGCTAGTTTAAAAGAGCAGTGTTGATTAGCACTGCTCTTAGCTTACTGAAAACTTACATGTGCTCGATAATATTATCACCAAACTCTGAGCAACTCACTTCTTCAGCGGTCTCAATCAAGCGCGCAAAGTCAAAGGTCACCCGGCCTGAAGCAATCGCACCTTCCACACCTTTCACCACTAAATCGGCTGCTTCAACCCAACCCATATGGCGGAGCATCATTTCTGCAGACAAAATAATTGAACTAGGGTTCACTTTATCTTGGCCTGCGAAGGTAGGAGCCGTACCATGAGTCGCTTCAAACATGGCGATGGTATCCGACAAATTCGCGCCGGGTGCGATGCCAATCCCACCAACCTGAGCGGCTAAAGCATCAGAAATGTAGTCGCCATTTAAGTTTAAGGTCGCTACGACTGAATAATCTTCAGGCCGCAGCAGAATTTGCTGCAAGAAATTGTCAGCAATCACGTCCTTAATCAGAATCTCTTTGCCCGTTCTTGGATTTTTGAACGAACACCAAGGGCCACCATTGATTTCGACTGCACCAAACTCTTGTCTAGCTAGTTCATAAGCCCAAGTTTTAAAGCCGCCTTCAGTAAATTTCATGATATTGCCTTTATGCACGATGGTCATCGAGGGCAAATCATTATCAATCGTGTACTGAATCGCTTTACGGACTAAACGCTTAGTACCTTCTGAAGAAACAGGCTTAATCCCAATGCCTGACGTCTCTGGGAAGCGAATTTTAGTCACGCCCATTTCTTTGATTAAGAAATCGATAACCTTTTTCGCTTCAGCGGAATCAGCACTCCACTCGATGCCAGCATAGATATCTTCAGCATTTTCGCGGAAGATCACCATATTGGTTTTTTGTGGCTCACGCACGGGACTAGGTGTGCCGTCGTAGTAGCGCACTGGACGTAAGCACACATACAAATCTAAATCTTGGCGTAATTTCACATTTAAAGAGCGAATACCACCACCAACCGGAGTAGTCAACGGACCTTTAATCGAAACCACGAAATCTTTTACCGCATGGACGGTTTCATCAGGTAGCCACACATCTTCCCCATAGACAGTATTGGCTTTTTCACCTGCGTAAATCTCCATCCATTGAATCTGGCGCTTGCCACCATAGGCACGCTCAACCGCTGTATCGATGACCTTAATCATCACGGGGGTAATATCCATACCAATCCCATCCCCTTCGACGAACGGAATGATCGGTTGGTCGGGAACACTGAGCGAAAAGTCGGGATTAGTCGTAATTTTCTGACCGCTAGTTGGCACTTTAATGTGTTTATACATTGACTTAAAGTTCTCCTGAATTATTTGATTTCCCAAGCGCGCGGGCATTATAAAACAATCTCTGCCTGGAGGTGCAGCATTTCTCTGTGTCGAAAGTCGCTAAAGGCGCTAAAATAAACTCATTCAGTTATCAGGAACTCAAGTTATGGTCTGGAAACCGCGTGTGGTTGTTGCCAGCGTCATCGAACAGGAAGGCCGCTTCTTACTCGTTGAAGAAGTCATCAATGGTGTACAGGTGATCAATCAGCCTGCAGGCCACCTTGAGCATGGTGAAAGCTTAATTGAAGCCGTGAAACGTGAGACTCTGGAAGAAACCGGCTATCGCTTCGAGCCGACTGCTTTATTAGGGGTGTTGATGCTGAGCTCAGATGACCCAGAGCGGGTTTATTTACGCTTTACCTTCACTGGCACTTTATTAGAAAAAGTAGCTGATTATCAGCTAGACCCTGACATTATTGCCACTCATTGGCTCACGCCAGAAGAAATTCATAACCATCCACGCTTAAGCCCACGTAGCGATTTAGTCTTTCAAGCGATTAATCTTTATCAAAGCGGACAGCGTTTACCTTTAGAAACTTTAGTGTTCACTCGATGAAACCGCGCGTTATCGTTGGCTTATCGGGGGGCGTAGACTCCTCAGTAGCAGCCTTATTACTGCTAGAACAAGGTTATCAAGTCGAAGGCCTGTTCATGAAAAATTGGGAAGAAGATGACACTGCTGATTACTGCTCAGCCACAGTTGATCTTGCGGATGCTCAATCGGTTGCAGATCAATTAGGGATTCGCTTGCATACTGTAAATTTTGCTAGCGAATATTGGGATCATGTATTCACATACTTTTTAAACGAATACCAAGCGGGCCGCACCCCCAATCCCGATATCATGTGCAATAAAGAAATCAAGTTTAAAGCTTTTTTAGACTTTGCTTTAAACATGGGCGCGGATTTTATTGCTACAGGGCACTATGCTCGTACTCATACTTTGGCTGATGGCTCGATTCAAATGCTCAAAGGTGTGGACGATAATAAAGATCAAACCTATTTTCTTTACACACTACAACAAGCCCAACTGAAACATAGTTTATTTCCGATTGGTCACTTGCCTAAAACCCAAGTACGTGAGCTTGCAGAACAACAAGGTTTTAGTACGGCACGTAAAAAAGACAGTACGGGTATTTGCTTCATTGGGGAGCGCAAATTTCGTGATTTCTTACAGCGATTTTTACCAGCTCAACCTGGGACTATTATTAGCCATGATGGAGCAGTGTTAGGCGAGCATCATGGACTTATGTATTACACCTTAGGGCAACGCCAAGGTTTAGGCATTGGTGGGCGTAAAGACACACCTGAAGCACCTTGGTTTGTGATTGATAAAAACCTAGCAAAAAATGAATTGGTGGTTGCTCAAGGCAATCAAAATGACTTTTTGCTAAAATCGTTTTTAACGGCTTCACAATTAGATTGGGTAGCAGGTTCTGCTCCAGCGACTTTTAACTGTACAGCCCGGATTCGTCATCGCCAGCCTGTACAAGCGTGCTCTGTTGAACTAGGTTCAGATACAGCGCGGGTGTGTTTTAAAGAACCACAACGTGCCATTACGCCCGGCCAGTCTATTGTTTTTTACCAAGACGAGATTTGCTTAGGGGGCGGAATAATTGATGATATGCACACTGATTGTACTTAGCTCCACTTGATCTTTTAAAGATTTAACTATATCTATCTTCTTTCATTGCAAACTCCAGATAAGAACCTACTGTGCAAGCCAATAATAGAAACCGAACGCTCGCTCTTGCTGCTTTATTTCAAACAGTTGAGGGTGTCAATCAAATAGCCACTACCGGCCAAGTGAACTCCGAGTTATTGACTCAGGGGATTAATAGCCTATTGATGGAAAATCCTAATGAAATTGAAGACTTATATGGTGGTGTAGCTGGCTTAAAAACAGGGTTAGAAGTTTTGCTCTACCAATTAGGTGCGGGTCGACTGACACCTGAAGGCAAGCCTAAAAATCTAGAAGCTACGCGCTATGCAGTTAATTTACTCTATCTTGAAAAGAAGCTCACCGCCGACCAAGCCACGTTTCAAACAGTTTTAAATGGGATTGAATCAGCTCAGCAACAGTTGGAATTTTTTCCACTAACCCACCCTAATATGGTTGCACGCTTAGCAGAGCTGTATACACAAACGATTAGTAAGATTGGGCCACGAATCATTATTAAAGGCGATCAGCAGCATCTAGCGAATCCCGATAATGCAGCTAAGATCAGAGTATTATTATTAGCTGGGATTCGTGCTGCTTTGCTATGGCGGCAGGCAGGCGGTGATCGTTGGAAACTGTTATTTTCACGCGGCAAACTTCAAAACGAAGCCCATCAATTATTGAAAACGACAAGAGTTTGATAGTTATTTAAAGAATACATATCTTTCTTCGGGCAGAGGTGTGAAAGGATAGTAATTTTACATAACATAAAATATAAGAATAAATTAGTATTTTAAGGACAACTCCAAATCTTGATAGCATCACTCGCTTGTTCTGCTAAATTTATACATGCATCACTATCAGTACATAGCTGCCAAGCACTGCTTGTAGCACCTGAGGCAGCTAACACTAATTCCTTTTGGGCGACTAAATTTGGCTGCCACTCCCACCAGCCTTTATTTAAGACAGCCCCCTCTCCCGGCTCCATTCCGGCGCCGGAACCTTTTACTCTAGCAGTAATCAGCTTTAAACCAGTATCGGTGATCTGCCAATCCTCTTGCCAAGCCACCTTCTCAACCGAATGTGTCCAATTTAAGCTAAAACTTGTGGCTGCAAAAATGAGGGTTTTACCTACTATCCCAACGCATAAACTCATTAACTTACCTTAGACGCTAGCTGGCGCTGCTTAAACCAAATCCAAGCGATAAATAAAGCACTGAAAGTAAAGCCAATTTCATCAGTTAAGGGCAGCGCTGCCACTAAAAAGAAGGCAGTAGCCATCGCAAACAAGCGCTCTGCCCAATTGATGGGCGATTTTACATAGCCAATAACTGCTACACCCCAAAGTCCAATAGCTAAGATCGCTTTCAAGACAATGTAGGCTACATTGAAAAAACTCCCGTCCTGCAGCATCAGCGCGGGCGTATACACCGCCATAAACGGTACTACAAAACCCGCAGCAGCTACCTTGATAGCCTCCAAAGAAATACTTAGGCCATTGGCTTTAGCAATAGGTGCAGCAGCAAAACAAGCTAAGGCAACGGGCGGGGTTAAATCAGCGAGGATGCCAAAATAGAAAACAAACATGTGACTAACGATTAAGGGAACGCCTAACTCTAATAAAGCGGGGCCTGCAATCGATGCGGTAATAATATAGTTAGGAATAGTAGGGATACCCATCCCTAAGACAATACAAGTAAGCATCGTCAGTAATAAAGAAAGGAAAAGGCTTTTATCGCCAACTGACACAATAAATTGACCAAAGGTATTAGCAGCACCCGTTAAAGTCATAGTACCAATCACGATCCCTACAATCGCACAAGCAATACCTACCGGTAAGGCTGTTTTTGCGCCCTCGGCCAACGAGTCAAGGCAGATAATTAAGGTTTCACGCCCCCCTTTGCTAAACGCATTCCAGGCGACTAATACCAAAATCGCAATCACAACCACCCAAATACCTAATTTAAAAAAGGCTGCAGCTGTTAGCCCTAGACCAATCCAAAACACGATCCGAATGGTGCCAGCGGGTAAACCTAAAACAATCGAACCGCCTAAAATCAGCATGACGGTTAAAGCTAGTCCTACCGTACCGGCAAAGAGCGGGGTATAACCAGAAAATAATAGAATAATTAAACCAATCAAAGGCAAAGTCAGGAACCATTGGGAGCGAATCGCGTGCCATGCAGAAGGCAGTTCAGCTTTGGCAACCCCTTGCAATCCATGTTTGCCCGCTTCCAAATGCACAATCCAAAAAGCAGCTAAATAATAAAGAATCGCTGGAATAATGGCGGCTTTAACAATTTCGTAGTATTCCACGCCTAAAGTTTCGGCCATAATAAAAGCCACTGCACCCATCACCGGTGGCATTAACTGCCCACCCATTGAGGCGGTGGCCTCTACCCCACCCGCAAAAGCGGGGCGATAACCAAACTTTTTCATTAAAGGAATGGTGAATTGCCCGGTAGTAACCACATTGGCTACCCCCGACCCAGAAATAGTGCCCATTAAAGCGGAGGAAACTATTGCTACTTTAGCTGGCCCACCCTGCATATGCCCCACTAAACCTAAAGAAACATCAGTGAAAAGTTTAATCATTCCGGCTTTTTCGAGAAAAGCACCGAATAAAATAAAGAGAAAAATATAAGAGGAGGAAACAAAAATAGGGATGCCGTAAATACCTTCAGTCCCATAAGCCATATGCTCAATTACCTGAGCAAAATCATAACCACGATGATTCAAGGGAGCGGGCAAATATTGCCCCAATAAGCAATACGCCAAAAATAAACCGGCAATTACTGGCAAAGCTGGCCCCATCGAAAGCCACGTAGCAACAAAGACTAAAGCCAGCGATATAACGCCTATCCAAATATCTCGCGACAGCGGATCACCTGCGCGCACCAGTAGCTCGTTATATTCAAAAACTTGATATAAAGCGACACCAACCCCTGCTACAGCTAGAGTCCAAGCCAGCATTTGCCATAGTTTAGAACCTGAGCGTGCATAGGCAACCAGTGGAAAAATCATCAGTAATAAAAAGCCGACATGAACGGCGCGCACTAATTGGCTAGGTAAATCGATTAAGTGGGCTGCGGTCAGTACTTGAAAAGCAGAGAAGGCCACTGCAATCCAAAACAGCAGCTGGCCTGCTCTATTAGGTGGAAACGAAGTCTCTAAGGGATGTTCACTTGGATTCGCAGCAGCATTAAATTCGGTAGTGGTAGCTTGCATTATCGCCCCTCCATTGCAAATCAGAGGAGATGATGATCTCCTCTGACTTAGCTAGCTTTACATTAAGCCTTTCTCTTTATAAAACTTTTCAGCACCCGGATGTAAGGGTATGGGCATCCCTTCCAGTGCTTTTTCTAGCTTAATATCTTTCGCCGCTTTATGAGCCGCTTCCATATCGGGGAGATTTTCAAACATCAGTTTGGTCATTTGATAGGCTAAATCATCTGAGACTTCTGCATGAGTGACCAGATAATTAATGACGGCAACGGTTTCCACGTCCTTATCTTGGCCTTTATAAGTACCCGCTGGAATACTAGTGGCAATATAAGGTGCACCGAGTTTCGCCACGATATCGGCTGGCACTGCCACTAAGCCGACATCAAATGAAGTCGACAAGTCTTTCAGCGAAGCTACCCCTAAACCGGCTGATTGCAAAGTGGAGTCCAGCTGTCGATTCTTCATCAACTCGACTGACTCAGCGAACGGTAAGTATTCCGTTTTGGATAAATCCGTATAAGCCAAGCCAGCCGCCGCAAAAATTGCCCGCGCGTTTAATTCTGTGCCCGACTTAGCCGCTCCTACCGACAAACTTTTGCCTTTCAAATCAGCTAGTGAATTTATATTGGCCTCTTTAGCAGCCACAATTTGAATATAGTTAGGATAAACAGCGGCTAGCCCACGCAATTTATCTAATTTGCCTTTGAAACCAGCATCCGTATTCCCCTCCCAAGCAAGCTTCACTGAATCACCCAAGGCGAGTGCAATTTCACCTTTGCCTTGCTGCAATAGATTGAGATTTTCAACTGAGGCTTTAGTCGCCTGTACTTGAGTGCGTACGTCTGGGATTTTTTCAGCATAAATCTTCGATAAAGCAACCCCCAATGGATAATAAACCCCAGAGGTTCCCCCAGTGAGTACATTGATAAATTGCTCGGCTTGAGCGGGCAAGCTTGCCAAACCTAAGGTTAAAGCGACCGTGCTACTTAATAGGGTTTTATGAATGGACAGTGTTATGCTCATTAAGAATCCTCCTCTCCTAAATAAACGAGCCATCTCATTATTTAATTAACAATAACTAAAGACTGACCTCTGCATAGTAGCAGTGGACAGAGGCTAATGACTACTTGGAATTTACTGAACACGGCACTTACACCAGATCAAAATTGATGGCAGTAATAACCGCTAAGGGGTCGTTGGCTTGGGTAATCGGTCGACCTACTACCACATAGTCAATGCCCATCTGCCGAGCTGCGAGTGGAGTCACTATCCGGCTTTGATCATCCTGTTTACTACCCACTGGACGAATACCAGGCGTAACTAATAAAAACTCCGAGCCACACTGCGCCTTCAATTGTTGCGCTTCTTGTGCAGAACAAACCACGCCATCTAAACCACAAGCTTTAGTTAAAGCGGCCAAATCACTGACTTGCTGCTCAGGTGCTTGGCTAATATTAATTTTTTCTAATTGCGCTTGATCCATTGAGGTCAGCACGGTGACTGCAATCAGCTTAGGTGGTAGTTGAAAACCGGCTAGGGCCTCGCGGGCAGCGAGCATCATTTTATCTCCACCTGAAGCATGTACATTGAGCATCCAAACGCCCAGCTTAGCTGCTGACTTGCAAGCAGCGGCTACCGTATTTGGAATATCGTGAAATTTTAAATCGAGAAAAACATCAAAGCCCTGTTCAACTAGCTTGCGAACCAAGTCTGGGCCAGCGGCTACAAATAACTCAAAGCCTACCTTCAACTTACAAGTGGAGGGCGATAACTGTTTGACAAAATTTAAGGCCAATTCAGCAGAGGGGAAATCTAAGGCAATAATTAAGCGGCTGGTCACAAATAAACTCCTCTAATCATTATGTTTATTGGCTTTGCACTGAATCCCAATGGTGGCAAGCAGGACAACGCCAGACATACTCATGCAATTTATAGCCACAATGAGCACATTGAAAACGTGGCATCGTGCCTGCTAAGCGGCCTAAGGCTAAGCTTAACTCTTCGAAAGCAGGTTTAGATTCGGGTGCTACTTCATTACTCAAGTAGCGCGCTGCACAAGCGATGGATTGCACATTGCCCACATCGCGTTGCAAATGCTGATGCAACAGCGGCATTAAGCTACTACCCTGCCCTATTTCCTGAGCAATCGCTGTTAAGGAGGCTAACATTCTAGGGTCTGGTGAACGCCGATATTCAGCGCTGACTACTTCATAGAGCTGCTGCAGCTCTAAAGGCTGAGTAAATACAGTTAAGAGCCGCTTGACCAAAGACGCTAACAAACGCTGATCATAAGTTAAAGCCTGCCGGAAATACTTTAAGGCATTTCCCTGCTCACCTCGAGCGAGCGCTAACTCGGCCAATAAAGTTTGCACCCGCGCTGACTGAGGATAAATACTTAAAGCTTTTTTAAGTTTTTCATCCGCTTGGAATAATTGCTTTTTATTTAAAGACTCTTCAACTTGCTCACATAAATAATGCGCCATTAAACGTTTGCGCTCATCCTTATCGGTGACGGAACACTCTGTCAGCTCAAAGGCTTTTTGCCACTCATGCAATTGCTCATAAATACGCCGAAGCGGAATACAAGCGGCTGTATTTTTGGGATAATTTTTTAAAAGTTCATTGAATACACTTTCAGCCCGGTCGAGTAAACCTGCCGCAAAAAAATCCTCGCCTAAAGCTAACATAGCAGCTTGACGTTGAGCATTGGTTAAGTCAGGGCGTGCCACTAAATGCTGGTGCAATCTTAAAGCACGGTTCACCTCCCCACGATTACGAAACATTTTCCCTAAGGTTAAAAAAGTCTCAGCGGCTTGGGAGTCAATATTGGGTGCTTCTAAAAAAATGTCTAAGGCTTTATCTGGCTCTTCATTGAGCAAATAATTAACACCCTCAACAAAGCGAGTTGAAATTTCATTAGCGGCGGCTTGGCTAGAGCGGTTTTTTTTATGGGCGGTACGCCAGCCAGAATAAAAAGCTAAGGGTAATAAAAGAAAAAGTATCTCTAACATACTAAAATAATTAAGGAGGCTAAAAAGCCTCCTGAATAGTAATTAAATGAACAGTTCGGTAAAAAGAAATAATTAGTCTTGAATTGCATAGTGCTGGCGAGAAGTATTTACTCGTTCACGCAACTCTTTACCCGGCTTAAAATGCGGCACAAATTTAGGGGGTAAACTAACTTGGTCACCAGTCTTTGGATTGCGCCCTTTACGAGCCGTCCGATGGTGTAATGAAAAACTGCCAAAGCCTCTAATTTCTATCCGTCCACCTGAAGATAAAGTTTCGCTCATCGATTCTAATAACAGCTTAATCGATAATTCAACATCTTTACTACTCAGATGACTTTGTTTACGGGTAAGAATATCAATGATTTCAGACTTGGTCATCCGTTACGCTCCTGAAGCTTATTAATCTGAATTTTAAGTTTTATAATTCTAGCGGGGAATTCAGGTAATTGCACTGGTATTAAATCCGAAATTTGCAATTACCTGTATTCAGGAATAACAGCCATCCTTGGCCAATCTAATTTTATTCCATTTTAAGGAGCAGAAAGATTAATTATAATTAATCACTCATTTGCTCTTTAAAGATATCGCCTAAGGAAGTTGAAGCAGAACCCTTCGTATATTCTTTCATAGTACGAGCTTCTTCTTCGTTCTCTTTCGCTTTGATTGAGAGGTTAATCGCACGAGTTTTACGATCTACACCCATAAACTTAGCTTCGATTTCATCGCCTTCATTCAATAAAGTACGCGCGTCTTCTATACGATCTCGTGAGAGTTCAGAAGCACGTAAAATACCTTCGATGCCTTCGCCTAAGTCAATGCGTGCTGATTTCGCAGTCACTTCAACGACTTTGCCTTTGACTACGCTGCCTTTAGCATGCGCACCCACAAAGTTAGAGAATGGGTCTTGTTCCATTTGTTTGATGCCCAGAGAAATGCGCTCACGCTCTGGATCAACCGCAAGAACCACCGCTTCTACTTCATCACCTTTCTTATAGCTACGTACTGCTTCTTCGCCTGGAGCATTCCAAGAGATATCAGACAAATGTACTAAACCATCAATACCGCCATCTAAACCGATGAAGATACCGAAGTCAGTGATTGACTTGATCTTGCCAGAAACTTTGTCGCCTTTGTTATGAGTTGTTGCAAACTCATCCCAAGGATTCGCTTGGCACTGCTTCATACCTAAAGAAATACGACGACGATCAGCATCGATGTCAAGAATCATGACTTCAACTTCGTCACCCAAAGTAACTACTTTAGCTGGGTTAACGTTTTTGTTGGTCCAATCCATTTCAGAAACGTGGACTAAGCCTTCAACGCCATCTTCGATCTCAACGAAACAGCCATAATCAGTTAAGTTACTCACTTTACCAAATAGGCGAGTTTCGCGTGGATAACGACGAACTAAATCTTGCCATGGATCTTCGCCTAATTGCTTCAGGCCGAGAGATACGCGGTTCTTGTCTTTGTCGAATTTAAGAACTTTAACTTCGATTTCATCACCGATATTAACCACCTCAGAAGGATGCTTAACACGCTTCCAAGCCATATCCGTAATGTGTAACAGACCATCGATACCACCCAAGTCAAGGAAAGCACCATAATCAGTGAGGTTTTTAACCACACCTTTAACAGCTTGGCCTTCTTGTAGGTTATCCAATAAGGCTTCGCGTTCTGCACTGTACTCTTCTTCAACCACAGCACGACGAGAAACAACGACGTTATTACGTTTCTGATCTAATTTGATCAGTTTGAATTCAAGCTCTTTGCCTTCTAAGTAGGCAGTGTCACGTACTGGACGCACATCTACCAAGGAACCTGGTAAGAAGGCGCGAATATCGCTTAACTCAACCGTGAAGCCACCTTTAACTTTGCCAGTGATGATACCAGTAACGATTTCATCATTTTTGAAGGCTTCGTCAAGGATTTCCCAAGCACGCATCCGACGCGCTTTTTCGCGAGACAGACGAGTCTCACCAAAGCCATCTTCAACCGTATCGAGAGCAACTTCAACCAAGTCACCGACTTGAACAGTGATTTCACCACGTTCGTTTTTGAACTGTTCAGCCGGAATTACGCCTTCCGACTTTAGGCCAGCGCTAACAATAATAAAATCAGGACGTACATCAATCACCGTGGCGTTAACCAAGGAACCTGGTTTCATCTGGGTGTAAGATAGGCTCTCTTCAAACAGTTCTGCAAAACTTTCAGTCATGAATCAATTTACCTGTAAATTTAAAATGTTCACCACGACGATCCTGTCATGATGGGCAAAAATAAAAAGCCCGGACAATCCTTGTCTGGGCCTCTACATAGGTCTTTCCAGCGTGGTTTATTGATGTTGCATTATCAAGTGAAGTACTTGATCAGGATTAAGCTGGCTACTATCAATAATTAATGCATCAGCGGCTGGACGCAAGGGAGCTATCGGTCGATTACTATCCCGTTCATCACGTTCTTTAATCTCTCCAATAAGGGCGGTGATTTTAGCATAAATCCCTTGCTCACTCAACTGCTTAAGCCGCCTTTCTGCACGGATCTCGGGGCTGGCGGTTAAAAAAACCTTCAGCTTAGCGTCAGGAAAAACTACGGTTCCCATATCGCGCCCATCGGCGACTAAACCAGGTAATTGCCGAAACGCACGTTGCCGATCCATTAAGGCTGTACGCACTGGCGGTAAAGCAGAAATACGTGAGGTAGCATCGGCCGCAGCAGGGGTACGAATCGCTAAACTCACATCCTGATTATTCCGCCAAACCTTACCCTCTTCAAAGCGCATCTCTAAACCTTGAATCAGCGCCACCAAAGCTTCAGCAGCATCTAGGGGAATCTGTGCTTCTAAAGCGGCTTGCGCCGCTACACGATAAATCGCTCCGCTATCTAATAATTGCCAGCCTAGTTGTTGGGCTAATAGCGCTGCAATAGTTCCCTTGCCAGAACCTGCGGGGCCGTCAATCGTGATAACGGGAGCTTGCTTATTCTCCATCAGTACTAATTCCTAAGCCTGCCTGTTGAGCTAATTGTACGAAACCGGGGAAAGATGTATTTACGGTAGCACAATCATTAATCAGCATAGGGCTATTGGCGCGCAAACCAGCAATCGAGAAGGACATCGCAATCCGATGATCATTATGGCTAGTGATCGTGCCACCGCTAAGCTGCCCCCCCTGAATGATAACTCCGTCGGGCGTGGGTTGGGCTTGAATCCCACAAGCGATTAAGCCATCTGCCATCACCTGAATCCGATCACTTTCCTTCACCCGCAATTCTTCCGCACCCGTGAGGATAGTCTCACCTTCAGCACAGGAGGCTGCTACAAATAGTACCGGGAATTCATCAATCGCCAAGGGAACTAACTCTTCTGGAATGCGAATGCCTTTTAGTTTAGCAGAACGCACCCGAATATCTGCGACCGGCTCACCACCCACTTCACGCGGATTAAGTAATTCTAAATTCGCGCCCATTAAGCGCAGAATATCAATCACACCCGTGCGAGTTGGGTTCATCCCTACATGCTCGATAATTAAATCTGAACCTTCCGCAATACTCGCGCCCACCATAAAGAAAGCGGCTGAGGAAATATCTGAAGGCACATCAATCGCTGTTGCAGTCAGTTTACCGCCACCTTGCAGCGTAATCCGATTGCCTGCGGTTTTCACGCTATAACCAAAACCACGCAACATCCGCTCGGTATGGTCACGGGTAGGCGCTGGCTCAGTCACTGAAGTTTCACCCTCAGCATATAAACCCGCTAATAGCAGTGCTGATTTCACTTGCGCACTCGCCATTGGCATTTCGTAATCAATGCCCTTAAGTTGGCTAGCACCATGCACATTTAACGGTGGCGTACCCTGTTCAGTGGCATCAATCCGCGCACCCATTAGCGCTAAAGGCACGGTCACCCGCTTCATCGGGCGCTTAGATAAGGAACTATCACCGGTCATACGCACATCAAAGGCTTGCCCACTCATTAGGCCAGACATTAAGCGCATCGAAGTACCGGAATTGCCCATATCCAAATCAGTGCTAGGTGCTTGTAAGCCATGCAAGCCAACGCCGTGAATCGTAACTTTGCCATCTGCACTTGGGCCTTCAATTTGCACGCCCATATTGCGAAAGGCTTGCAGGGTGCACAGGCAGTCCTCACCTTGCAAAAAGCCACTGACTTGCGTCATACCTTCCGCTAACGAGCCCAGCATAATCGAGCGATGCGAAATCGATTTATCACCAGGCACACGAATTCGCCCTGTTAGCTTGCCACCGGGTTGCACAATGAAACGAAGATTTTGATGACTCACTTTAATGCTGTCCTGCTGATTTAGGGGGTTCAAAACGGGCTATATAATTATCACGGGCTTGTTTGGCTTTAGACATGCGTTGATGTAAAGCCTCGCCATCCTGTTCACGAATCAAAGCGGCAAACTCGCCTAAGTTGGTTTGCAAAGCTTGAATCATTTCTAAGATTGCGTCGCCATTATAGAGGCAAATGTCTCGCCACATCACCGGATCGCTAGAGGCAATACGGGTGAAATCACGGAAACCACCGGCTGCATAACGCAAAATATCTTCTTGCTGCGGCATATTGAGCAAGGTATCCACTAAAGAAAAAGCTAAGACATGCGGTAAATGGCTAGTAGCTGCTAAGACGTGATCGTGCATAGCGACTGGCATTTGCTCCACCAGCGCGCCAGTCACTTCCCACATCGCAGCAACCGTTGCTAATGCTTGCGGATTAGTAGTTGGAGTTGGAGTTGGGGTTAGAATCACCCGCCGCCCTTGGTATAAGTCGACAACTGCTGCTTCCACACCGCTTTTTTCCCGACCAGCAACTGGGTGACCTGGCACGAACTGTGTATAGCTCTCGCCCATCACTGCGCGCACTTGCTCGACAATCGAACCTTTAGTGCTACCCGCATCGGTCAAAATGCAGTTTTTAGGTAAAGCGTCTTTAATCTGCTCTAACACTGCCTGCATCGCTCCCATAGGGACTGCCAATAAGACCATATCCGCATCACGCACAGCCGCCTGAGGATCGAGGGAATAGCTATCAATCACCCCTAAATCAACGGCTTTTTGTAAACTTTCAGCACTACGCCCACAGCCCATAATCTGCTGGCAATAATTAGCCTCGCGCAAAGCTAAAGCGAGCGAGCCACCAATTAAACCCACCCCAAAAATCACTAATTTTTTAATCACGCGGCCAGCACCTTTTTCAAAGCATCAATGCAACGCTGATTTTGTGCTTCAGTACCGACTGTAATCCGCAAATGTTGCGGCAAGCCATAGCCTCCAATCGGGCGCACAATCACACCTTCACGTAATAAAGCTTCATAAATGGGGGCAGCGGGACGCTTAAGATTCACTGTAATGAAATTGCCAACTGTCGGTATATATTCCCACTGATTTTCCGCACAAGCTGCGAACCATTGCTTTAAACCGGTTTGATTGACTTCAACACTTTTCTTTAGAAATTCCTCATCCTCTAAAGCAGCCGTGGCCGCCGCTAAAGCTAAGGAATTCACATTAAACGGCTGGCGCACTCGATTTAAAATATCCGCAATTTCAGGGCTAGAAGCTGCATAGCCGACCCGCAAACCAGCTAAACCATAAATTTTGGAGAAAGTACGGGTCACGATTAAGTTGGGAAACTCAGCTAACCAAGTTAAAGCATTGGGGAACTCAGGGTCATGCACATATTCGGTATAGGCTTCGTCAATCACTACAATAACTTGCTGGGGAACTTGCTGCAGAAACTCATGTAGCTCTGCTTTGGCTAGCCAATTACCAGTAGGATTATTCGGATTAGCAATAAAAACGATTCGTGTAGTTTCATTAATTTTTGCTAATAGATTCGCCAGATTATGCCCATAAGGCATCTCAGGATGTTCAGATGGATTAGCTTTAGCCATCCGTAATTCAGCGCCTGTGGCTTGAGTCACAATCGGGTAAACCGCAAAAGCAAACTCTGAAAACACCGCCGAACGACCTTGCGTTAAAAAGGCACGCGCAATTAACTCCAGCACATCATTCGAGCCATTGCCTAAGGTAATTTGTTTACTGTGTAGGCCTAGCTTGTTTGCAATTGCGTCTTTTAATAGATAACCACTACCATCAGGGTATAACTCTAAAGCCTTTAAAGGTTGGGCCAAAGCGGCTAAGGCTTTCGGGCTAGCCCCTAAAGGATTTTCATTAGAGGCGAGTTTAAGGATATTGGTGATGCCTAATTCACGCTCTAACTCTTCAATGGGTTTGCCGGGTTGGTAGGCCGATAAAGCCTGCACACCCGTTAAGGCTAGGCTTTGATAGTTAACTGTTGATGGCATGATGCTCACGATTTGCATTGATCAGGCCAGCATTCAATCATATTAAAAGCGACTTTGCCAGCCTCAAACCTGCACTGGCAAAGCCTTGTAGACTGAGTATTACTTAAAGACGACTGTTTTATTACCGTCTAAAAATACGCGGTGCTCAACATGCAATTTCACTGCTTTAGAGAGGGCAATCGTTTCGGTATCGCGCCCAATCGCGACTAAAGCATCCGGTGAATAGGAATGATCCACCACTTGCACTGCCTGCTCAATGATCGGGCCTTCATCTAAATCGGCAGTCACATAGTGGGCCGTAGCACCAATGAGCTTCACGCCGCGCTCATAGGCTTGATGATAAGGCTTCGCACCCTTGAAGCCCGGCAGGAAGGAGTGGTGAATATTAATCGCCCGCCCCCGTAACTGCTTACACAGATCATCAGAGAGAATTTGCATGTAGCGCGCCAGTACCACTAATTCAGTACCGGTTTCTTTAACAATTTCCATCAAGCGCGTTTCTTGCTCACGCTTATTGTCTTTGTTCACCGGTAAATAGATAAAACGTAGCCCTTGACGCTCAGCCATAGCACGCAAATCCAAGTGATTCGAGACAATGGCAGTGATTTCCATCGGCAGCTCACCTTTATGGTGGCGATAGAGCAGATCATCAAAGCAATGGTCGAATTTACTCACCATAATCAAGACTTTGACGGGGCGATCAGCACTATGAATCGACCAATCAATCCCGAAGCGCTCTGCAACGGGGTGTAAAGCTTCACGAATATCATCTAAATTACTGGTGCCTACCTGAACTTGGGCATGAGCGCGCATGAAAAAACGTCCACTTTCACGATCATCGAATTGCGACATCTCGTTGAGGTAACAACCCTTTTCAAATAAAACCGAAGTAACCGCCGCTACAATACCGCGTGCGGCTTCGCAGCTGGCACGAAGAATGAATGAGGCACGCGCTGCTTCTTGATTAGATTTATCAATACTCATCGTCTACTAACTCTGCTGTTATGCTGTGATTAATCTTAGTTTCATTAATATTGACTGACTAGTCAATCAATAATTGGAAATTTTCCAAGCCTAAGCACAGCCTAGCAATTTCTTAGTCTAGCGCAAGCCGAGCTGACGAAATCTATTGCTTTAGCTGCAAGTTTCTAACACATAGTTTGAGAGAAACTTGCCAAATAAAACTCAAATTTAGGCTTATTCCATTTTTTTGAAATCAATACCCTCAGCATAAGCCTTCATGTCTGCCTCAGTGACCTTCTGGCCTTTCACAGTGACCATGTACTTGTTAGCAATCGCAAACTGATAATCGCCACCTTGATTAGTTGCGTTATAAGTAGAGATGGCCTTTTGCCCTGCTACTTTCTCTAACTTGCCACCGGAAGAGGTCGCAAACATCGGATTGGTAAACAAAGCCATCATGCCTTGTAGCATGGGAGAATCAGTGACAATTTGAATATTAATCGTGCTATCACCCTTGGTATAACGTCTATCTACGGTAATACCACCGCCAAACATCGCCGCACCGACCGCAGCGGATTCAGCCTTTTCAGCCGTCCAACCCGCTAAGGCTTGCGGTAATAGAGCTTCTAAACCTTGAGCTTTGGCTTGCTGAATGAGTTGGACTGCATAGTTGAGACCCTCTAGCGCTTTAGCATGATCACCTTTGGCATAAGCCTCACTCGCTTCTTGAATAGAATCGGTGACATCGTCCGCCTGTACACTAGAAAAACTAGCTATAGCACCTAAGACTAGTACGGTTACTAATTGGCATTTAAACATCATAAGTTCCTCGCTTAGCTTATTGATTGTTAACGTTTGCGACTTAGTTTACTGGTACCTTTAAGTATATCCCCAGCTTTTCAGACTTGCTTTAGCTAATTCCAGACAAAACTAATTTATGCTATAACTGCCAGTATTTAATCCTTACAGATACTAAGGCTTTGATTGCATATGTACTTTGATGCCATCCTGACCCGCTCAGCGACCATGCAAGCTATCTTGTGTTCAGCTCGTTTAGTAGCGAGCACAGATGTCAATGTTTTGATTACCGGCGAATCGGGTACAGGCAAAGAATTAGTCGCCAAAGCGATTCATCACAGCAGCCCACGCAAGCAACGCCCATTTATTACCGTGAATTGCGCTGCTTTACCGGAAACCTTGGCAGAATCCTTATTATTTGGCCACCGTAAAGGCAGCTTCACTGGAGCAGACCAAGCGCAAACAGGCTTGATTGCGGCGGCTGAGGGCGGCACTTTATTTTTAGATGAAATTGGCGAGCTAGCCCTTAATCTACAAGCCAAACTCTTACGCTTTTTAGAAGCGGGCGAAATCTTACCTTTAGGTGAAGTCCATCCGCGCAAAATCAATGTTCGCGTCTTAGCCGCAACGCATCGCAATTTAGAACAGGCCAGCCAAACGGGACAATTCCGTCCTGATCTTTATTACCGTCTGAATGTACTGCCGATTGAGCTGCTCGCCTTGCGCGAACGCCCTGAAGATGTTGAATTACTCAGCCAGCATTTTTTAACTAGCTTTGCCAAGCAGCACCAATTAGCAAAAGCTAGTCTCGCTCGGGATGCGCTCAAAAATTTTCAGCAATATGCTTGGCCCGGCAATGTACGTGAATTGAAAAACACTTGCGAACGCTTGAGTATCTTATTAGCGGGGCAAGTCATTACTAAAGCCAACCTGCCACAACAAATTCAAGGTATAAAAACCGCTAGCCTGAGTAATTTCACCTTACCGGCTGGTGGCCTGAATCTGGATGCGTTAGAGCGAGACTTACTTCAACAAGCTTTAGAAAAAAGCCAGCAGAATAAAACTCAAGCAGCGCGGCTGTTAGGCATTAGCCGCGACGCTTTGAATTACCGCCTAAAGAAATACGTGCAGGCTTAGCTATTCGCTATCTTTGAGCACGCGCCCACCCGGAATTTTTTCACAAGTGCCTGCTGGTAGATTGATCCATTCCTCAGGATCATTATCAACTTTGGCTTTGCCACTACAAGCGTGTTCGTGCGCACTGCAATCATTCATACCTGCTTTGACAATCCCAGCGCAGCGCTCCGTTTCTGTATCGTAAGTTTCCTTATGCGCATTAGCGGCCGTCGTCGCCACTAATAAAACGCTCGTAATAGCCGCAGCGATCCAATAACTCTTTTCTTTCATCTCATCCATCTCTAGGTCAATCAAAAAAGGCGATTAGCTCAGGTTTTGGTTTCGGTTGAGGGAAACTAACCGCCCAGAAACTTATTGCTGATAGAAGACTTGCTGCCAAACTAGCCCTACACTAAAACGATCAGCCGCTTGGGGTAGCGTTTTATCTTTGGTATAGGCAACCCGCCAGCGCAAACTTTTATTCGCTTGCCAGTCTAATTGCAAAACTTGCCGCTGAGGGTGCTCAGGATTAATCAAATTCGCTTCAGTGGCTAAGACCGCAGCTCCAGCACCGCTTAGGCGATTGTCTACGCTCAGTTTTTCAAAGCGATAGCTCAAGCTGATATCACCCCACTTTAAACCTGGCGTAATCGCATAGCCTAAATGCTCGGCCTGATAAGTTGCTGTATAATTTGCTTCGGTTAATTGCCCATCCGACTTAGCTCGCACCGCTTCATAATCTAAACTAGCTGCTAAGAGCTCAGTTAGTGGTAGCGATGCACCCAGCCAAGCACCCGCTAATTGGCTATCCCCAGTGAAACGTACATCAGGAGGAGTAAAACTACTCGTACCATGCGTATGCCCCGCCTGATAACGTTCATCAGCCCGCTGAACCGCCTGTGCTTGCATCCCCCAAGCACCTGCTTTGAGCTGCAATTGCTTCCATTCCTGCTCGGTCTGTGCAAATAAGACTTGCGCGCCCTCACCTTTAGAAGCGGGAAAGAAATCGCCATCACGCAATTCTAAGCCCAACTTTAAGCGCAGATGTGCCTGCCACGTAGTCGCCAAAGCCAAATCATGGATGCTGCCACCCCAAAACGCTACCGCTAATAAACTAGTTTCGGCAAAATTACGCCCTGAAGGATGACTGGAAGCATTTGGCGAAAAACCAGCATCCATTAAACCTAGACTGACTTCAACGGCTGGAAAACGTTCGGGTTGATAGTCCAGATATAAACTTTCCAAAGCTAACTCGGAATGCCCCGCATGTGAACCGATGGAAGCATGCACTGCACTATTCGGTAGCCACTGATAACGTGCCCAGAGGCTGGCGTCATCTAACTGTGCGCCTTGCTCAACTGGCAAAGCATCGCCCCCCATTAATAAGCCCGGAATCCGCCATAAACCATTAGCATCGGTAGCTGCCGCTGAATAAGCACTTGCGCTAAACATGGCACCGACTTGGAGCTTAGCAACTGGTTGAGCTTCGTTCTCAGAATGCAGTTCACTACTATGCGCCAATAGCCAGCTCGGATAAGCCACTAAACTAATTAACATACATGCACGGATCACAGGCTTATTCTTCCCAAGGATTAGCAAAACGCGGGTTATTGATAAAGCTTTCATCGGTTAAGCTTTCTAAAAATTCGCGCAAATCGGCGATGTTTTGTTCAGTCAAGTCAAAGGGACGCACGAAAGCACTTTTATACGGATTACTGCGCCCATCGCCAGCCTGCGTACCTGCGCTAATAATGCGTCCGCCTGCCATATAGTGACGAATCACTGCCTCTAAATTGGCAATACTGCCGTCATGCATATAGGGCGCGGTCAAAGCAATATTGCGTAAAGTGGGTGGGCGAAACCGCCCCATATCTTCCGGCTTGCCGGTGATCTCGAAAATACCTTCGCCACCGCTTGGATATTTCCCCTTGCCATCCAAGTTATAAAGGCCATTATTAAAAAAGGCGGTATCCGCAAAGCTTTGAGTGCGATCAAAGGAGGATTGAGTAAAGTTCATCCCACCGTGGCAATGAAAGCATTCGGTTTTTTCATTAAAAAACAGGCTCATGCCGCGCTTAGCCGCTTCAGTAATGGCAAATTGATTGCCCGCCTCATATTGATCAAATGGGCTATTGAAGCTATTTAAACCACGCTGAAAACTCGCCAGCGCTTTAACAATATTGTCAAAGTGCAGCGGCGCTGCTTCATTGGGGAAGGCCGCTTTAAATAAACTGCTATAGCGCGGCTCTGCCTGTAAACGTGCTAAGACTCGCGCTTGATTGCTATCATTAATCCCCATTTCCACGGGAAATTCAGCAAATAAGGGTATCGGTGCTTGTTGCTCCAACGTGACGGTGGACGGATTAGCCCAATTAACCGTGGAATTATAGGCAACATTGACTAAGGCTTGGGCGCTACGTGGGTGTTTTTGTCCAGTAGCACCGATGGCTTGAGGCAAACCATCGGTAAAAGCCAGCTCTTGGCGATGACACGAGGCACAGGCAAAATTCGCGGCTCCTGACAAGCGCTGATCGTAGAATAAATGCCTACCCAGCTGGAATTTCTCTTCAGAAATGGGATTATCCGCATGCACTAAAGGCAAGGGGAAATTAGCAGGGATATTCCAGTTAAAACTCCGATCAGCCTCTGTTTCACCTGTATTGATCAGGGTTTGACTATCCTGCTCAACACAAGCGGTTATTAACATTGCCAAACCAGCGAATAGCAGCTTTGCGCCTCGTCTCATCATCCAGATTCTCAATTAGCAGCGCTAAATGCTTGTTGCAGGCCAGTCGCCGTATGCGCACCATGACTCAAACCTAAGTTATTGAAGATATTCATACACTCAAGATCTTCAACACCAGACATACAGCCAGAAGGTGCCACCGCATCGGCATTCAGATTGATGCCAGTCATTAGCTTGGCATAATCAAAGACCACTTTACTGGTACTGAGATGGGTCACCTTGAAGCTTTCAGTCAGGCTAACTTTAGGCAAATTCGGCGCGCTACAACTCACTACCGTTCCTGTGGTTGGATCGCCTTCGCAACCTGTTGAACCGAGATGGAAGAAATAAGTATTGGCCAGCGAACTGCCATTCATATCGTAAGCAAGCTTAACTTTACTCGCCGGATTCACATCTAAGCGCATGAATTTATGGCCGGTTTGCCATTTCCAGAATAAGCCTGCCCGGTTGTATGGCGCGATAGAGGTACTGGCATTATGATGATTAGCAGCAGACGGCACACCGACCTTAAATTCGACTCCATTAATCTCCGCAGGATCTACATTCTCGACTTTCACATAAGCTGCTTTATTAGTCGGCTTAGCCGCGCCATTGCAAGCATCGGTTTTATCCTGAAAATCTAACAATGCAACCCCGTATTGCGGATCTTGGAATTCATTTTTTTCTAAAGTTGCCTTAACGGTTTGGCCGCTTTTGGTTTTGAGCTTGATATCGTGAATATAAAAAGCAAAGTCAGCGACTGTACCTTTATCAGCGGTTGCCCCCAAACCACTGAGCTGCGCACCGCAGACAATTTCAGTCGCACCCGCTTTGGCTTGGAAGGGAATCGTTAAATTAGTCGTCGTGCTGTTATTGTCATCACTACTGCAGGCGGTTAAGGCGAAAGCGAAAACTAGTGGGCTTAGGGCATAAATCTTGTGCATTTACTCATACTCTCATCTTGAAAACAGCAGAGTATTAGCAAGCAGAATGCCAATTATTTTTTATATTTATTTCAAATAGTTAAAACGCAGCAACTTTAAAATTATGAGTGTAATAACACAGTGCTTGTGTGAAAGCACACACTAAGCAGGAAATACACCGGTAGAAATATAGCGATCCCCACGATCACAAATAATCGTCACAATCGTCGCCTGCTCTAACTGTTCAGATAAACGTAAAGCTGCCGCGATGGCTCCACCGGATGACACACCGCAGAAAATTCCTTCTTCCACCGCTAAGCGGCGCATCATGTCTTCGGCTTCAAGTTGAGTGACGTCCATTTCCAAATCAACCCGTTTAAGATCAAAGATCTCGGGCAAATACTCTGCTGACCAACGTCGAATCCCTGGAATTGCATCTTGCTGAGTAGCGGGGCGCACGCCTACAATTTGAATCGCTGGATTTTGTGTTTTCAGATAAGTGCTCGTACCCATAATTGTGCCGGTTGTACCCATGGCACTCACGAAATGCGTAATGCTGCCTTGAGTATCGCGCCAGATTTCGGGGCCAGTCCCCAAAATATGCGCTGCCGGATTATCCTGATTAGCAAATTGGTTGAGCACTTTACCCTTGCCGTCACGCTCCATTTGCAAAGCCAAATCACGCGCCCCCTCCATGCCACCTTGCTCTTTAGTCACTAAGATTAGTTCCGCCCCATACGCTTTCATCGAAGCACGGCGCTCCATGCTCAAGCTATCTGGCATCAGCAGAATCATTTTATAGCCCTTAATCGCTGCTACCATGGCTAGTGCAATGCCAGTATTACCGCTGGTCGCTTCGATTAAAGTATCGCCTGGTCTAATTTCACCGCGCAGCTCGGCTTGCAGGATCATATTTAAAGCAGGACGATCTTTGACCGAGCCAGCCGGATTATTCCCCTCTAATTTAGCCAATAGGATATTGGTGGTTGCTCCCGGCAAGCGCTGCAAACGTACTAAGGGCGTATTGCCAATGAAGCTTTCAATCGTGGGGTAAATCATCATTCTTATCCTATTAAAATCACGAAAGCGACCGCGTAGTCACGCTCATCCGCGAGGGAAGCTTGTATTTCTCGCACGCCTAAGCGCTCCGCCATTGCTAAAGCAGTACCGTGTAAATGCACTTGCGGCTTGCCTAAATCCGTATGGCTGGTTTCTATTTCAAAGAAACTCGCATCCTTACCAATCCCCGTGCCTAAAGCTTTCGCCACTGCTTCTTTAGTCGCAAAGCGCTTCGCCAGCCAAGCGGCTTGGTGGCTAATAGTATTAAATTTCGCGAGTTCATGCGGATGCAAAATGCGCTCAATAAAGCGCTCTGACTGGCGCTCCAATAAGCGCTCAATCCGTTCTATTTCGACGATATCAGTACCAATCCCTAGAATACGCATCGCTTTAGTTTAACTCAGCCAATAATTGGCGAGCATATAAGGTTTTACCTTTGAGCAATACTCGCCAAAGCCGATCTAATACCAGCCGCAACTCCTGCCAAGCAGCCAGCGGCATTTGCTCTGGCGTGCGTAAAGCCAGCAGTAAATTTCCTGAAATCAGAGTATCATTTGGCTCTGCTAATAGCTCATCGGCGGCTACTAAACCAAACTCAGGGCGAAAACGATAACGCTGCTCTGCGCGCAACTCTAAGCCCGAATGATCGTCTTGCCACAGATTCAGGCTATAGCCGCAAGCTTCTAATAGCTCTAATTCTAGGAGCATCACCGCGGGGAGATTTTCCCCAGTTTGCAGCTGAAAAAGCACTTCACGATAGCGCTGAAATAATTCAGGTAGTGGTTGTTGAGTCTGAAAAGCCCGCAGGAGCAATTCATTTAGATATAAGCCCTGCACTAAAGCGCCTTGCTGCAAACGATAGCGACCCTTTTCCTCAGTTTGAGTGAGGGTGACCACCTCGCCCCGCCCCACCCAACTGGCATCCAATAAGCGAAACGGCTCTAACATGCCCTTAATTCGTGCCGCCTGCTTTTTAGAATAGCGCGCAACAGCACTAATTCGCCCTTCGTCTTGGGTGAATAAATCCAGCAATAAACTATTGTCACGAAAATTATTGCGTCGCAAGACGAAGGCAGGCTTCACATACCTACTCCTAATAGAGCCAAGATACCTAAAACGGCAAAAATTGCAGCGGCTATGCCATGAATCAGCTTGAGAGGCAGCTTGTGCGCGAGCTTATCGCCGATGAATACCGCGGGCACATTCGCCAGCATCATCCCCAAAGTTGTACCAGCGACCACCGCCACCAAGGATTGATATTGTGCCGCTAAAGCCACGGTAGCTACTTGAGTTTTATCGCCCATTTCGGCGAGAAAGAAAGCCACTAACGTGGTGGCAAATACGCCAAAACGCGAGACTTTGACATTCGCATCATCTTCATCCAGCTTATCAGGAATCAGCATCCACACCGCCATCGCTAAGAAACCAATACCCAAAATCCAACGCAAAGCATTCGGCCCTAACACCGTCGTGAGCCAAGCACCCACTGCACCCGCCAAGGCATGATTGAGCAAAGTCGCCACCAAAATCCCGAAAATAATCGGCAACGGTTTACGAAATTTAGCCGCGAGCACCAAAGACAAAAGTTGAGTTTTATCGCCCATTTCGGCCAGAGCAACAATACCGGTTGAAATAAAAAACGCTTCCAAAGCTAACACTCCTATTCAATCAGCGCAGGAGTGTACTGAGTAGCAAAGCGAATGCCAATCTTGTTTATAAACCAGTTCGGCTGTTGACTAAACACTCACTTGAACCTCATTAGCGGCTTTTTTATCTTGTAACTTAATCTTTTCAGGGAACAACTTCTTCACTACCAAGAAAAATAACGGCGCGAAAAAGATGCCTAAAAGGGTAGCGGCAATCATTCCACCCAAGACGCCCGTACCCACTGCATGCCGACTACCAGCCCCAGCGCCCGTACTAAAGACCAGAGGCAGCACGCCTAAAATAAAGGCAAAGGAAGTCATCAAAATCGGACGTAAACGAATCCGCACTGCTTCTAAAGTAGCAGGAATCAGTGCATAACCTTGCAACATCAGATTTCGCGCAAACTCAACAATCATGATCGCATTCTTAGCCGCCAAGCCTATCGTGGTTAATAAACCGACTTGGAAATAGACATCATTATTTAAACCACGTACATCTGTCGCCACGACCGCGCCCAAGATCCCCAAGGGCACAACTAAAATCACTGCAAAGGGAATCGACCAGCTTTCATATAAAGCGGCTAGAGCTAGGAACACCACTAATACCGATAAGGCATACAGTAAGGGTGCTTGCGCTCCCGATTTGGCTTCTTGATAAGACAAACCCGTCCATTCAAAACCGATACCTTCTGGCAATTTACCGACTAGCTCAGCCACAATTTGCATCGCCGTACCGGAACTGACGCCATCGATGGGCGCGCCTGTGACTTCGACCGCACCAATGCCATTAAAGCGCTCTAATAAAGGCGGGCCTTTCGTCCAATTGCCTTTAGAGAAGCTTGAAAACGGCACCATATCACCTGCGGCATTGCGCACGAACCAGCGATCTAAATCCTCGGGCATCATCCGGCTAGAGGCTTCGCCTTGGAGATAAACCTTTTTGACGCGCCCACGATCAATAAAATTGCTCACATAAGAGCCACCCCAAGCGGTCGACAGGGTATCGTTGATGGTATTAATCGAAATCCCCATCGCGCTGGCTTGAAGCACATCAATATCCACCTGATATTGACTGCTATCATCCATTCCATTAGCGCGCACTGCGGTTAAGCGTGGGTCTTGTGAGGCAGCTTTAATGAAATCATCCCGTGCCTTCATCAAGGCCTCATGTCCTAAACCGGCACGATCTTGAATTTCTACTGAAAAACCTGCCGAATTACCTAACCCCCGCACAGCAGGCGGTGCATTCACTACTACCCGCGCTTCTTGAATCCCTCTTAACTTGCCGGAAGCACGCTTGGCGATGGCTTGCGCGGTCTGATCAGGGCGTTTACGTTGATCCCAATCCACTAAACGCACAAACAAACGCGCCACATTTTGCGCATTTCCTGAAGTACCTACACCCCCTACGGCCATCACTGCTTTTAGTACTTCTTTTTCATTTTCTAAGAAATACTTTTCAACTTTAGCGACCACTTTTAAAGTATTTTCTTGAGTTGACCCAGGAGGCAGGCGCACTTGCACGAACAGCGTACCTTGATCTTCATCTGGCAAGAAGGACGTGGGCAAACGCACAAATAAATACCCAACTAGTCCGACAATCAACAGATAAACCAAGACATAGCGCGCTGGCTTGTTGAGCATGCCAGCCACCATTAATTGATAGCGTTTGCTAGTCCGATTAAAACCACGATTAAACCAGCCCGCCCAACCTTTTTTATCTTGAGCATCAGTCGGTTTTAATAAGCTAGCACACAAAGCGGGCGTCAGAATTAACGCAACACCGACTGATAAAGTAATCGCTGACACTAAAGTGATCGAAAACTGCCGATAAATCACCCCAGTCGAACCACCAAAGAAAGCCATCGGTACAAATACCGCCGCAAGCACTAAAGCAATCCCAATTAAAGCGCCAGTAATTTGCTGCATCGATTTGCGCGTTGCATCACGCGGGGATAGATGTTCGTCATGCATTAAACGCTCGACGTTTTCCACCACCACAATCGCATCATCCACCAAGAGGCCAATGGCTAGCACCATCGCGAACATGGTCAATGTGTTAATCGAATAACCGAATATATTCAGAATCGCTAAAGTGCCCAACAAGACAATCGGCACCGTAATCGCCGGAATCAAGGTAGCACGCAGGCTTTGTAAGAAAATAAACATGACAATGAAAACTAGCACCATCGCTTCGGCTAAAGTGATGAGTACGGCTTCGATAGAAATTTTAATAAAGGGCGACGCATCGTAAGTGATAATCGCGGTTAAGCCTTTGGGGAAATAAGTTTCTAACTCTTTCAGCTTGTCTTTAACGGCTTCGGCTGTGGTTAAAGCATTGGCACCACTGGCTAAGGTGACTGATAAGCCGCCAGAAGGCTTGCCACCAATCCGTGAAACCACATCATAGCTTTCACTGCCTAATTCGACCTGTGCAATATCCGCCAGCCGCACGACGCCCCCGGTAGAACTCGCCTTGACGGTAATAGCATTGAATTGCTCAGGGGTTTGTAAAGTAGATTGAGCAGTCACCGTCACATTCATCGGCTGATTAGGTAAGGCAGGTGTACCGCCTAATTGCCCTGCAGAAACTTGGGTATTTTGGGATTGAATCGCCGCTTTCACTTCCGTAGTCGTGATTTTATACATGCTCATTTTTAGTGGATCGAGCCAAATGCGCATCGCATAAGGCGCACCAAAAATTTGCGTACTCCCCACTCCCTCCACCCGACTGATCGGGTCTTGAATATTGGTAGTAATATAATCAGCAATATCGGTCTGGCTCATACTGCCGTCTTCCGAGATAAAGCCAATAATCTGCAGAAAGCCTGAAGAACTTTTGCTAACCCGTGTGCCTTGTTGCTGCACTGCTGCAGGTAATTGTGGCAAAGCTAGCTGCAATTTGTTTTGCACTTCAACTTGAGCCAAATCAGGGTCAGTATCAGCGGAAAAGCTTAAATCGACCCGCACGCTGCCCGAGGAGCTACTGGTTGAGCTGATATATTGCAAACCATCCAAGCCGGTCATTTTCTGTTCAATAATTTGGGTCACAGAATCTTCCACCGTTTTGGCAGAAGCACCTGGGTAAGACGCGGAGATGGAAATAGTAGGCGGGGCAATATCGGGGTATTGAGCAACCGGCAGATTCGGAATAGATAACAGACCCGCTAGCATGACGACAATGGCAATAACCCAAGCGAAAATCGGTCGGTCAATAAAAAATAAGGACATGCTAGCTAGCCTTCAGCGCAAAACCCAAACGGGTGATGCGCCTCAGTTTAAAGCTTTAAGCGAGTACTCACAAACAGCAGCTATTTACCTAAGGCATACAATGCGGCGGATAAAGCATGCTGAGTGAAGTCAACCCGCATTGTGCTGTTTGTCGTACTTTGGCGTAAACCGCCTTCTGCCCAAGCTAAGTTCGGCAAAACACTTGCATCGCGGGCTTGTACGGTTTGCTGATCAAGGAAGGCAAAACCCAAAGAGCAAGCCTGCTGATAACGCTCAATATGCAGCTGATCTTTAGTTTGTTTCGCAATCGTTAAAGCCACTGTGACCGCTTCTAAATACACCGCCGACATATAATCAGGGCGACCCGTCTGTTGGCGGGTCGTGAAGCCACCATCCAATTGCGATTGGAACTGTAGTGCCCAATCCACCAAGTCAAAAATAGTCGCAGCTAACTTGGCTGATGGCTCTAACTGCCAACAAGCCCCCAGACCTTGCACCATCCAACTGACTAAATCGGCACGCCGCTTATATTGGCAACGATGTTGGTAATAGCTTAAAGCCTTAGTGAATTTAGGGCGCTCAATCTGAGTGAAACCAGACTTTACCGCTAAAGCGAGGGCTAATAAGGTTTGCCCAGCGATATAGTCTTGATAAGGTTCATCATTGACCGCTTGGCCTTCGCCATGAATGAAGCAGCGAACTCGCCCATGCCGGTCAATAGCAGTCCATAAAGTATGCGCTAAGCTTTTCGCAAGTTCGGTATCTTCCAAACTCAGTTGCGCTTGGCTGGTTAAGGCGACTAATAATAAAGCACTACCGGCGACGGTATCGTTGTTAGCTGCTTCCGGTGTATCAGCCTCTGATAACCAAACTTTGCTAGGGCTTTTGCGTAAAGCGCTTTTTAAGAAATTTAAAGTGGCCGCTAATTGAGCCTCATCAACTGTTAATAATTGCGCTTGCTGCGCACGAGTTAATACCCACAAGGTATGCGCTGTGCGAATTTTATCTTGAATCGTTTGCAGCTTATTACCAAAAGGTAAATAGTAGAAATAGAAAGAGCCATCCTCTAAGCGCTGGCGCTGAATATAATTCGCCCACAAACGGCTTAAAGCTGGCAGCTGTGTATCTGTATCAACACTCTTGGAGTGGTAGCGCGGAAAGGCCTTTTGCAAGGGATACACTTGCTGGCCATCATCTAACCAGCTGCTGCAATCATAGCGCCGCCAAGCATAAGGTGGGCGGGTGATCCCTGCTTTATCGAGCACCTCAGCGACATAGGTCTTTTCATCATAATTAAACACGATGGGTACATCTGGTAGCAGAATGCCGCTTTTATCCGCTTGATGTGCCATTAAAGCCTGCTCACCAAAGCGCACTGGATTTATCACTTCCTCTGGTGCATAAGGCCCTAAGTCTAAAGGTGCATATAGTAAGTAAATTTTTAATACCAACTGCTCGACATTCTGAGCATTCAACTGCTTAGCAAAGCGTTGATCGCTAAGCACAGCCTGAGCGAGAATCTGCACATCCTGATCTAAAGCCTTAATGGTTTTACCCATGCAGCCTTGAATCTGACCTTTCACCAATACTGAAATATATAAAGAATCCAGCTGCGGGCATAAATCGCTGGGGAGCGCAGCGGTATTAGCAGGCTCTGACCCAGTAACTTGAGCTTTAATTAAAGCACGGGCGCGCTGAGTAATCAGGTGGGCAATTGCTACAGAATCAAACCACTGCGGCTTAACTGCATGCACAGGTACGCCGGTAGGCTGCCATTTCACATCCTCTTCCACATATTTGAAGACCTCATGCCGATAGAGGGTATGTGGCTCAAACGAGACTAATTGTGCGTTTTTATAATAAGCATGATTAAATTGCTGCCCCGCTGTCGCTATCCCTGGCATACGCGGCAAAGCACCACCCATTTTGGTGGGGCGCTCATCACTACGCACGGCAATTCCATAGCGATCATTATCTAGTTCGCCAACACTACAAGCTTCTAATTTAGAGAAAAAAGTCACTGCAATAGCGCTATTGGCTAATAACTTCAAACCAGCCTCACTGCGTGGTAAGCGTCTGGCAGCTTGCCAACAAGCATGCACAATATCTTGGGTAGGGCTAAAGCAACGCTCCCCCGGAAAATGCCATAAACCATCACGCGCATGGCGAATATGGATCTGATCCTTCTGGCGAACGCTTATAAAGCAGCCACCTTGATGTACATAAGCTTGATCAAGTTGCTCAGGCGCTTGCAATAACTGCCCTGAGCGCAAATATTCAGTCAGCACGACGCGGGCTAACGCGGTGGGGCTTAAACCTTCCGGCGCTTTAGTCTGTTGCCAAGGTAAAGCGTTTTCTAGGTAATACTTAGTAGGGTTTTGTAAAACTTTAGGCTCAGAATCCATGCGTGGACTCACATCTCGGTCGATATCGAGCACCGTTTCCATGTGATAGCCCTGCTCTTGCATCAAAGCAAAACCACCATACCATCCAAATCGTACTAGAGAGATACCACCTTCGACCCGAAAACCATCAGCTTCTAAAACGTCGCGGCATTTTTGCATCGAAATGCCCGAACTCACCGAATCGTCAATCATAATGACCGGCTCATCGCGATTAATCCGGCCTTCAATCAATTTGAGCGAACCATGCGGCTTACGCTCTTTGCGTACTAGCAGTGCTTCATACTTTCCACCACCCTGCATGACGCAAGCAGTGACTAAGGGAATAGCAGTCGTGCCATAAGTTGCAATTTGCCGCCCTTCAAACTTGCTTAATAGCTCTAACAGACAAGCAGCGGCCAGTTGGATACCTTCATGAGTCAGTGAAACTGCTAAAGAATTCAACATCCACCGACCAGAAGTACCATCACGCGACAAAATAGGTTGGGTGGGAGTGCGAAATAAAATGCCGTCTTGCAGAATTAAGGATAATAAGCGTTCTTTTTTTTCAGCTTGTGTGAACATGCAAGCGATCTCTTATTGTTATTAATATCGAAACTGGCTAGCAGCGCTTAACTCCTAGCCAGTCAGGTACACCTTTCTAGAAGTACTTAAATGGTATCCAATTTTGGCTCAGGGCCACGGATATCACAATGAACTTCCGGTTTGATCTCAGGCCGAATCTCGGGCTTGATTTCCCAAATGATATCTGGTCTTACTTCAGGCTTGATCTCCGGTTGAATCTCAGGCTTGATTTCCCAAATGATATCCGGCCTTACTTCAGGGCGAATTTCGGGTTTAATTTCAACGATCACATCAAGAATGACTTCGGGTTTAACTTCGGGGCGGACTTCTTTAATGATTTCAGGCTTCACCTCAGGGCGGACTTCTTTGATGATCTCCGGTTTAACTTCCGGTCTCATCTCAACAATGATTTCCGGTTTTACTTCGGGTTTGATCTCTGGCTTAACCTCGGGACGGACTTCTTTGATGATCTCCGGCTTAACCTCAGGACGGACTTCTTTGATGATCTCCGGCTTCACTTCCGGTTTCACCTCAATAATGATTTCCGGCTTTACCTCAGGTTTGATTTCAGGCTTAACCTCAGGACGGACTTCTTTGATAATCTCCGGCTTCACTTCCGGTCTCATCTCAATAATGATCTCCGGCTTTACCTCAGGTTTGATTTCAGGCTTCACCTCAGGGCGGACTTCTTTGATGATCTCCGGCTTCACTTCCGGTTTCACCTCAATAATGATTTCCGGCTTTACTTCGGGTTTGATTTCGGGCTGAATTTCATAACGAAGATCGCAAACGATGTCTGTTTTAATCTCTGGCCTGATTTCAGGGCGCATTTCAGCAATGCCTACGGGTGGTTTTCCGGGATGAGCCGAACCTTGGTTGCCTGTGTTGGTGCCTGAACCGTCCTTAGAGTCGCCACCTTTAAAATCACCAGATAAAGAGGCTAATAATTGCTGAAGAATATTCAAAATTTGTGGCAATTGATTAGCCAAACCCAAGCTATTAAAACTATTAGCAAACTGGCTCGCCCCATTGGCACTAGCAGAGTCGGTATTGTGCGATGAATACGAATTCCCAACATTATTATTGCTTATTTTGTTAATCATAAAAACTCCGTGGTATTGACCTACCTTCATTCACGATTTAATGAGCCAAGGTTTTTTTAGGTATCTCAGCTCGTGGAGGATTTGCCTATAAATAGCCATCCTTGAAATAGGTTGATTTGAGCACAGGAGTTAGTGGAGCTTGTAAGTTTCACGCTAAGAGGTATGAGTCTGCTGGACATATGGCAACAACGATTCGGAGCACTAGTGAGCGACTCCTAGCGCTGATAAGTCATACAAACGTAAAGACTTATCTGTATTTATCCGCTCTGGATTGCCCCTAGCGGCGTTTGTGCATACTATCGGGCATGGCCATTCACTAAACTAGGACTAATCATAATGACAACTAGCGCTATCACCCCGACCTTGAAAGAGCGTTGGGCTTGGGCTTTCTATGACTGGGCTAATTCAGCCTTTATCACCACCGTCGTTGTTGCCTTCTTTCCCATCTTTTTCCGTCAATACTGGGCCAGCGAACTACCTTCAGAACAAGTGACCTTGCATTTAGGGACTGCCAATGCTTTAGCGAGTCTCTCAGTGATGTTGTTAGCTCCTTTCTTAGGCGCCGTCGCCGACCGAGGCGGCATTAAAAAACCCATTATGGCGGCCTTTGTAACGCTAGGCGTTTGTGCCACCTTGTTACTCACCGTGATTGGCGAACATCAATGGCAGCTAGCGCTATTCGCTTTCATACTCGCTGTAGTGGGTTTTTTGGGTGCGAATATTTTTTATGATTCGCTGCTGGTCGATGTCTCTGAGGAAAAAGATTTTAATCGCGTTTCTGCCTTAGGTTATGGTTTAGGTTATCTAGGCGGTGGCTTATTATTTTTACTCTGCGTATTGATGACACTACATCCTGAATGGTTTGGAATCGCCGATAAAACCAATGCAGTCCGCTGGGCTTTTGGGATTTCCGCTGTATGGTGGGCCGTATTTTCGATTCCCTTATGGCTACTGGTGCACCAACGTAAAACTGCCGTGCCGAGCCAACAACGCCCGCCTGTTAAAGCGCTGCTGGTTGGGGGCTGGCGTGACTTTATCGATACCTTTAACCATATTCGCCAGCTGAAAGCGGTGGGCTTATTCCTCTTGGCTTATTGGTTTTATATTGATGGTGTTGACACGATTATTGTCATGTCGATTGATTATGGGCAAACCCTCGGCTTTCCCGAAGATAGCTTGATTACTGCCTTATTAATTACTCAATTTATTGCCTTCCCTGCTGCTATTTTATTCGGTTATCTGGGTAATAAATTGGGGGCAAAAAAAGGTATTCTTATTGGCCTTGTCGCTTATATCATCATCACGATCGGCGCTTCTCAGATGCAAACTGTCAAAGGATTTTATGCCTTAGCTATTTGTGTTGGTTTAGTGCAAGGTGGGATTCAAGCCTTGAGCCGTTCACTGTATGCAAGTTTGATCCCAGTTGAGCAATCTGCTAAGTTTTTTGGCTTCTATAATATGTTGGGTAAGTTCGCCGCTGTTTTAGGCCCTTTGTTGGTGGGTTGGTTTGGTTTATTGACAGGCTCCTCCCGCTTAGGTTTGATGGCAGTGCTTATTTTATTTATAGCCGGTGGGATTTTGTTATGGTTTGTCCCTACCAAGGAAAGCTCAAAAACTAATTAAGGCTCATGCATGAAACAAACGATCCAACGCTTCATTGCTTTAGAATCAGCCAGCGGCATTTTGTTAGTGCTGGCGGCTATCTTAGCGATGATTGCAGTGAACTCGCCCTTACAAGGCTGGTATGAACTGCTGCTCAATACTCCGGTTGCGGTACAAATTGGCGGCTTGAAAATCGCCAAACCTTTGCTGCTGTGGGTAAATGATGGCCTGATGGCTTTGTTCTTTTTAACGGTCGGCTTGGAAATTAAACGTGAAGTTCTATTCGGTGAATTAAGAGAAGTCTCTAAAGCTGCTCTACCTGTGATTGCAGCGATAGGTGGTATGGCAGCACCAGCGCTCGTCTATACGCTGGTTAACTATCAAGACACTCAAGCCATGCGTGGTTGGGCGATTCCTACGGCTACTGACATTGCTTTTGCTTTAGGCGTTTTATCCTTATTAGGCAAACGCGTACCAGCCAGCTTAAAGTTATTTTTACTGACCTTAGCTATCGTCGATGACCTCGGCGCTATTGTGATTATCGCTGTGTTTTATACCACTAAACTGTCAGCGCTCTCCTTAGGCGTAGCAGCAGTATCCTTGGTTGTTTTATTTATTTTTAATCGCCGTGGAGTATTGTCTTTAACGCCTTACTTGCTCGTTGGCTTAATTATGTGGATAGCCGTTCTCAAGTCAGGGGTACATGCCACCTTAGCAGGTGTGCTCTTAGCCTTCTTTATCCCCTCAAAGCTTCGAGAAGCGGATGATGACCATACCGTTGCTGATGGTTTAGAGCATGATTTACATAGCTCGGTATCCTATGTGATTTTGCCGCTGTTTGCTTTTATGAACACCGGTGTGTCCTTAGCTGGCCTGACTTTTGCAACTATCCTGCAGCCTATTCCTTTAGGTATCGCGCTAGGTTTATTTGTGGGTAAGCAAATCGGTATCTTTGGTGCTTGCTGGGTAGCCATTAAATTAAAAATTGCTAAATTGCCTTCAGATATAGGCTGGTGGGAGCTGTATGGTGTAGCTATTTTGGGTGGGATTGGCTTTACCATGAGCTTATTTATTAGCTCGTTGGCCTTTGAACAGGAAGGCGCAGCGCTAGTGACCAATGACCGATTAGGGATTTTAGTTGGCTCTATACTCTCGGCAGTGATTGGCTATTTAATCTTAAAATGGCGCCTACCTAAAAGTACTGCATAAACCTCACGAAGTGCAGCTAAGTTATCAGGCTGCACTTCAAACCCAGCTTAACTCTGGGTAAAGGCTTTAACTAAAGACTGAAACTCTTGATCCGCACGGGAATTATACTCTTGGAACTGACGATACCGTTTGTAGGCTTCATTTAAGTTCTCTAAAGCCGTTAAGCGCATTGCTTGTAAAATCACCAGATCCAATTCACTACGCATTGCCTTTAATAATTCCGGCAAATTTTGCCGATCTGCCTCAACGGCTGTTTGGATTTGATTCAGCTTTGCGAGCAAAGACTCATGATGTGAACCTTTGAGAATTGCTTTTAATTGCGCGAACTCTTCAGCAATTTCCGCCTCATTAGCAGGCATAGCTGTAGGGTTTTGTTGTTGCTCAGCTAATTGATTTAAAACATCCTGCAACTCTTGCTGGCGTACATCAATAGTGGCTTTATAAGTGCCGAGTTTGTCGCGTAATTCTTGTTGTGCTTGCTTAGCGCGCACAATGGAAGACGCCAGCACTTGATAGGAATAACCTAAACGCTTTAATAACTGTAACTCATCTTCAGGTAAGGCGAGTTCCTGTACAGGCGCGTTAACTTGAGCTTCGGTAGGATTAGTTGGCATCGGTGTATTGAGTGTCTGCATCGGCTCTGTGGATACAGAACCATTCGCATTGTCTACCCAGCCCGGATTAACTTCTGGATAAGATCCAAATGGAGTCATTTGCTAGCCCTTTGTGTAATAATTATGACATGACGTTTGATAAATTTATTTTATCTTAAAAGGTTTCCGGCTCCGGTGCAAATCCAGACGATGAAATAACCAGCAAAATGCCTCAACTAAGTACCTTAAAACGACTCAGCTAGTTAAATTAAAACGTACTGGCAACTGCACTATCGAAGGAATGCTTTTGCCATCCCGTTGCGCAGGCATAAAAGACCAGCTACGAACCGCTTTCAAAGCAGCCGCATCTAAACTGGAATTTCCTGAGGATTGATGCACTCGTGCTGCCATGATACTGCCATCTGCACTAATCGTGACTCTTATTAATACGGTTCCTTCAATCCCATCCTCTAAAGCACGCTGTGGATAGTCGGGGGGTGAAGGTGGGCTGCGATAGCGCGGAGTACTAATCACTGGCAGATCATTACTAGTATTTGAATTAGCCTGAGTTACAGCTGCTACCTGTTTGGTGGATGTAACTTGAGCAGCCTTGGCACGCTGCTGCTCCAACTTAGTGGCTGCTTTAGCTTGAGCTTGGCGTTGAAGAGCAGCTTCGCGCTGCTGAGCTTGTTCCCATTTGGCACGCCGCTGGGCTTGCTCGTGTGCATGTTGTTGTTCCAAACGTTCACGTTCTTCTGCTTGCTGCTGACGTGCTACAAATTCACGCTGACGCTGCTCGCGTAACTCGGTTAAACGCTGGTGCTCCTGTGCTTGCTGTTGCAAGATTTTAGGATCGGGTTTTGGCAAAGGTTGCTCAATAATTGGGGCTGGCTCAGGTTTGATTACAGGCTTGGGCGGTGGCTCTATGCGCTTTTCTTTTTTAGGTAGTAATGGCTCAGGCTTTTTCTCCTTAGCAGGCTCCACGGGAGTAGCCGCTGCTAGCTGCTCGACCACAGGTTCAGGAGACGTTCGTATAGGCGACTCTGGCTCTGGAAGTATTACAGGCGGTGGAGGTGGTGGCTCGAACGTACTCAGTTCCAACAAAATGGGTTCGGGTTCTTCAGGCTTAGGTTCATTCGCCCCTAATAAAGGCAAAAGTAACATTGCTAGGCTGGCATGCAAGGCCGTAGACACAGCTAAACCAGTCAGTTGATTTAATCTCATAAGGTTTGTTGGGCTTGGATAGACAAGTTTTTAAACTGATGTTTTTTCAATAAATCAATCAGCTTAACAAAAGGCTCAAACACTGCTGCTTTATCAACCCGTAAAACAATCAAAGTATCTGTACTTAAGTTAGTTAAACGGGTTTCTACTTCTACATGACTAAGCTTTTCACCTGCAAAGAACAGTTCATTTTGCGCATTAATGGCGATTTCTAAAGGCTCTTTATTGGCAGGTGCTTCGCTGACTTGTTCTACACTGGGCAGATTGACTTCAATCAAGCCTTGCGAGACAAAGGTAGCCGTGGTTAACACAATGGCTAGCAAGACCAACATGATATCGATAAAAGGAATCATGTTAATTTGGTCGAAACGCTTCATGCCTTGCCATCCTGCATGGCCGTCCACCGGGAGGTTAAAACATCCACTTTTCGCAATAAACCGTTGTAAAACAGGATGGCTGGGATAGCGACAAAAAGGCCAGCCGCCGTGGCTTTTAAGGCCATTGCTAAACCCAACATGATGCTATTCACATCAATTTTTCCACCCTGCCCCATCTCATGGAAAGTCACTAGAATTCCTAACACGGTCCCCAACAAACCAATATAAGGTGCATTTGAGCCGACACTAGAAATGGTGGTTAGATTGCGCGTCAAAGCCACGTTGAGCAGCTCAATATGCTTGAATTGATTGAGATTCACTCGCCAAAAATATAGATAACGCTCGACTGCTAGCGCCAACATCACAAAACTCATCAAACCTAACACACCCAATGTCAGATGATCTAAATGTAACTTTAGAAATTCCATAGCCAAGGCAAAACCTTATAAAGCATTGATTCAATAACATTTAATAACTGCGTTTGGCTATGCGATTGGTGGAATCAGTGGCTAGGGCAGTCGCGAAGGTGTTTAAATGATAATTATTCTTATTTTTATTTTCAAGGCATTGACAAGACTTATTGATAATGATTATCGTATGCAGCCTTAATGCATCGTATAGCCAGATTAGCCACGGATGCTCAACATTTACCCTTAATGTTTGTGTATTCTTGAAGGAGAATCTGGTGAGCCAGCTCAAAACACCTCTTAGCCTCAGAGGCTCGACGAAGCCTTTAGCCGAAAGCGTCTTAACCACTTCAGCGATGTTAATGCTGGCTTTGCCTTATGCTGTTCATGCTGACACCACTAGTAACCCTACCGCTGAGCAAGAGGTTACTCAATTAGAGGGTGTCTCAGTAGCAGGGCAAAAGACAGCACCCGGCGCAAATCCGAATGCAGCTAAGGATGCACCTTACAAAATTAATAAATCAGGGAATAACAAATTTACCGAGCCACTACTCAATGTTTCCAAAACGATTAGTGTGGTTGGCAAAGAGCAATTAGAAGATGCCAATACCACAGCTCTACGCGATCTAATGCGTACTCAACCCGGGATCACTTTAGGAACCGGTGAAGGCGGCAATGCTCAAGGGGATCGTTTTATTATTCGTGGCTTTGATGCACGTGGCGATATCTTCGTTGATGGCATGCGTGACCCCGGCGTGACTACCCGTGAAGTCTTTTCAGCGGAACAAGTTGAAATTGCTAAAGGCCCAAGCTCGACCTTTGCAGGCCGTGGCACAACCGGCGGTGCGGTGAATAGCGTGTCTAAACGACCGCAAGCTAGCAATTTCACCAAAGCCGGTATTACCTTAGGCGACGATCAGCGGGTGACTTTAGATACCAATCGAGTCGTCAGCGATCAGCTCAAGGTTCGGGCTAATGTAATGGCACAAGACTCCGAGGTAGCCGGGCGCAATGAAGTCTTTGATAAGCGCTATGGTGCATCGCTAGCTGCTGATTACCAATTCAATGATCAAGTCTCGGTGCTGGTGGATTATTACCATCTTAGCACTGATGCCATGCCTGACCGGGGTATTCCTTGGGATACTTACACTAATCAACCCGCCAAAGTGGATCGGAATAACTTCTATGGGATTGTAGGGCGCGATTTCCAAGAAACCACCGCTGATGTTTTCACCGGTACGTTGGACGCGAAGCTATCTGCAAATACGAGTATTAGCAGCAAAACCCGTGCAGGGAAGACAACGAATGACTATATCGTTTCTACTCCCTCCAATTGGACGGCGCGTGATTCTACCGCACCTCTACCTTTAACAGGCAGCAGCACGATGACCAATCGGGCTTCGACGGCAGGCTTTACCAATAAATTTATGGGCAATAGCACCCAGATTACTCATGAGTTCCATTCGGGCACTATCGAGCACAATCTCGCTGCGGGTTTTGAAATCAGCCAAGAGCAAGTGACTAATCGCGGTTATGTGCTCAATACCTATGACGCCAGCACTAATCCTAATGGAGTACCTGCGCCAAACTTAAATGTACTCAATCCCAATAATCACGCGACCGCTCCGGGGATTAAAGGGCGCAGTGCTGATACCTCAAAAGTTAAAGCCAGTGTCCATTCCTTCTATGTGATGGACACTGCAAAATTAACTAAGGAATGGGAAGTCTTTGGCGGTTTACGTCACGATACTTTCGATATCAAGCGTCAAGCGCGGGAAAGCTCATATGACGCTAATAGTGACTCGACCGACAAAACCAGTTTTGTGAATGGGCATGCGGGCATTGTGTATAAACCTGCGCAAAATGGCAGTATTTACGCTTCGATTAGCACCTCTTCAAATCTACCGGGTGAGATGTTTGATGCAGGGGCAGTTGATTATGGTGGCATCACTCCCGCTACTGCTGCCTTGAAAAAACCTGAAAAAAATCAAAGCTTAGAACTTGGAACCAAATGGGATTTAGCCAATGAACAGCTAGGTCTAACTGCTGCTGTATTCCAAACTAATAAGAAAAATAAAATCGAAGTCACTGGCCCACGGGAAAGCCAAGTAATCAGCCAAACCGGTGCAGTCAAAATACGCGGCGTGGAACTGGGCGTATCGGGGAACCTGAACCCTAAGTTGAGTCTCGCAGGTGGCGCGGTCTTCATGGATACCCAAGTCACTGACTCAGCTGATCCTAATTCAGTAGGGAAAGATTTAGCGAATGTGGCAGAAAAAAGTGCCAGCCTCCAAGCTAAATATCAGGCTACTCCGAAAATTTCTTTCGGTGGCAATGTGATTCATACCGGTGAAATTAAAGGCGGTACCTTTGCGGCTAGCGCAGTAAATCCTTATAGCGGCGAAGGCCTGAAGCTGAAAGCAAGCAATCGCCTTGATCTAATGGCGGAGTACAAAGTGAATAAACAGCTCACCGCCCAATTAAATGTCAAAAATGCCACCGATGCGACTATTTATGAAGCGCTCTACCGGAGCAGCTCGCCTTTTGTCTACGTCGCCCCCGGACGTACCACTAATGTGAGTTTGACTTACGACTTCTGACGGATAACTCCCATTCCATCGAAGGTGCTCTGCCCTGCTAATCTAGTGGGGCAGAGCTCTAATGAGGACATTAAGGCAATGCTGGTTTGTATACCCAAGGTTCTGAGTAAAGCGCAAGTTGCAGCCTGCCGTGAGCGCATGGATGCAGCTGAGTGGATTGATGGCAAGACTACAGCAGGTCAACAATCTGCTGCGGTGAAACAGAATAGCCAGCTTCCTGAAAATTCCCCTTTAGCGACTGAACTAGGCAATTTGATTCTGGATGCCTTAGCGCAAACTCCACAATTTATCTCTGCTGCTTTACCCCTAAAAATCTTTCCACCCTTGTTCAATCGCTATCAGCAGGGTGGGCAATTTGGCACTCATGTAGATAATGCTATTCGGCATGTACCGGGCACTATCGTGCGGATTCGTACCGATCTATCCTGCACTTTATTCTTAAGTGAACCCGAAGAATATCTCGGTGGCGAGCTGGTGATTGAAGATAACTACGGCGCACAAGCCGTCAAACTAGCTGCCGGTGATCTGGTGCTCTACCCCTCAACTAGCTTACATCGAGTGGAAGTGGTCACTGCGGGTGCGCGGATTTGCTCCTTCTTTTGGCTACAAAGCATGGTACGTGACGCTGGGGAGCGTACCCTACTCTATGACCTCGACCAAACTATCCAAAATTTAGCCATCACGCTCGGCCTTAATCATCCACAGGTCGTTGAATTATCCAGTATTTATCACAATCTCATACGCCGTTGGGCTGATGTTTGAGAGGAATTGGTGCATGTTAAAAAAATTAATCCTCAGCTTCTGCTGTTTAAGCAGCCTGAACACTGTATATGCTGCTGAAGTAGTCAATGTGTATTCAGCGCGTGAAGAACAGTTGATTAAGCCGCTCTTGGATGCCTTCAGCCAAGATAGCGGCATTCAAGTGAATTTAGTTACCGCCGACGATGATCCTTTATTAGAGCGCTTAAAACGTGAGGGTGCGAACTCACCGGCTGATCTTTTAATCACCGCCGATGCAGGGCGCTTATATCGCGCTGCTGAACAAGGCAGCTTACAAACGATTCCATCGCCTAAGCTCCAACAAGCGATTCCTGCCAACTTGCGTGATCCGCAAAATCGCTGGTTTGGCTTAACTTATCGGGCGCGAGTGATCTTTTACAATAAGGCCACCGTCAACCCGAGCCAATTATCCACTTATGAAAATCTAGCTGATCCAACATGGGCAGGGCGGATTTGTGTGCGTTCTTCCAACAGTATTTATAACCAATCACTGCTCGCTTCACTGATTGCCAGCAAAGGCGCGGCGGCCGCAGAAACTTGGGCAAAAGGTCTAGTGGCCAATCTAGCTAAACCACCCAGCGGCGGCGATCGTGATCAAATTAAAGCAGTGGCTGCAGGTCAATGTGATTTAGCGCTCGCCAATACCTATTACTATGCACAGATGCTCTATGGTGGCGATGCCACACAAAAGTCAGCCGCACAAAAAGTCGGAATTTTCTTCCCAAATCAACAGGATCGCGGTACACATATTAATATCAGTGGTGCAGGTGTTACGGCCTCAGCACCGAATAAAGCAAATGCCATTAAACTGCTGGAATATATGGTATTAGATGATGCACAACGCTGGTACGCCACCACCAATGGCGAATATCCCATCAAATCTAGCATCCCTGCAGCCGCTCAACTGCAAGCATGGGGGCGGTTTAAAACCGATGCTTTGAATCTGAGTTTATTGGGCAAATACAACCAAGCGGCCTTGATTATGATGGATAAAGTCGGTTGGAAGTAATTTACAAATCCAGCATTAGCTTCAAAGGCTTGCGCATCCCTGCTACTTTACAAGCTTGTTGCGCATAGCCTCGAGGGAAGAGTTTATATAAATATTTACGGGTTGCTTTCTCAGCACCCCACTGCTCTTTCATGAATTTCAAGACTTTACGCGCTTCTGGTACACTGGCATGTAACTCAAAATACTCACGTACAAACCAGACAATTTCGCGCTGCTCGCCGATTAAATTGAACTCAGCTTCCAACGCTAACGCTTCGGCCAACTCTTCTGACCAATCTTCAGGGTTGAGGAGATAACCTTCGTTATCGCGGGGGATGGAATGTTGTGTAATGCTTGCTTGCATGGCTAGCTCCTAGCAGATTAGCTAGCTTCAGCATACTGAGCTGTTGATCTAAGCTATATGACTCTAAAGAGATAGGCCGCTTCATACAAAGGGTGAATTTGAAAAAGCACTCCGCCAAAATTAGTAGAGTGCCTTTATTGAATTAAAAGCTAGAGCTTATTAAAACCCTAAAGCCTCTAAATACTTTAAAGTCGAACCCACTTTAGCCACAGTGCCAGCAGTTCTATCAACACTATTTAAAGTATCGTCTAAATCACGGTTATCCAGATCTTTTCTTTTATGTGCCATCGCAATTTCGCGTGACTCAATTTCTTGTTGCATCGCATATTGTCTAGCTTGAGCAGCACTCATCACAGAAGAAGATGCGCCACGATTGGCATTAATACTAGAAGCAGTCGTTCCCATTGAAGAACTTCTTGAAGAAGCACAACCAGACATAACCACGGATGAAACTAATAATACAGCCACTAATGCATAAGACTTTTTCATATTAAAATTCCTTTATATTTAAAATTAATTGAGATAATTAAAAAACAAATTTAATAAACAACAGTAGTCTGAGAAGGCAAACTACGATTAATTCGTTCAATGGCCTCAACTTCACGCATGCGCTCTACATGATCACGCGCCCGATCTTCGTCTTCAATCTGGTTAATGGCCATACGATTAGCCGCTGCTTGCTCGGCACTCAAGGGTGCATAAGCAGGTGTCGATGGGCTGCTCACGCAACCACCTAAAATACTTAAAAGAAATAGTCCACCGATAGTGAGAGGGGCTCGCATAAAACAACACTCCTTAAAATGGAAAGGAAACACTCATTTAGTTTTTATATAATCGAATAATTTTTTAAATTCACTTAAAATCAAACCTCAAAAGCTGGCATGCTTAATGCGCTTTTAGATTTGACTTAATTTATAAATCTCTGAGTTTTGCTTGGGGCAATTTTCAAGAATTGACACTCTTCTTGTAGTTCAGCGATAAGGTAATTTTATAATAGGATACCTAAATAGAGTCAATTAAATTGGAATATACGGTTATTTAACGCAAAAGATGAATTTACTAGACAGGCTTGCTGATGGCTTAACAGCAGGCTTGCTGCCAGCTTTACAAGAGAAAAAGAGACTTAAATGAATTACAAAATTGATGCAGATACCTATGCCCAGTTAGCTACCAATCGTCGGAATACTGAGCCAAAATGAACTGGCTCGCCCATGTACATCTAGCCTCCTTAGTCGGTTGCGAACCTGCCGCAAGTTTATTGCCCGATCTGATGAATGTGCGCACCTTTGATCACTTCACACCCACGCAAGCACGCGCGATTGCCCTGCATCAAGCGATTGATCGCTTTACGGATATGCATCAAGCGGTACTGCACAGTAAGCGTCTGATCACAGCACCGTATGTACGTTTCTCAGGTGTGTTGGTGGATATTTTTTACGATTATTGCTTGTGTCAGGCGTGGCAAGAATATTCACAACAGCCTTTACTTGAGTTTATTCAACACACGCATACCCAAATTCAAAGCGCTATCCCCGACCAGCCAGAAGCTACTCGGCTTATCTTTCAGCGTTTAATTGAGCAAAATTGGTTAGGTTCTTACAGCACGCATGCTGGGATTGAATTAAGTCTAGCGCGGATTAGTCAGCGTATAAAACGCCCCACCGATTTAGCGCCCGCCGTGGAGCAATTACGCGCTTTTGAGGCGACATTTAATGAAGATTTCCAGCATTTTTATCCCGAACTTTGTGCTTATGTGAAAGCGGTCGGCTAGGCCATTTTCTACACCTCCAGTTTCAAGGCTTCCGCTTGCTTCCGCTTCAAAGTCACCAAATAATAATGCAGCATTTCCGTACCCAAACCATGCAACACCAAGCGAAATCCCGCCTTCAAAGTCGAATGCGGCACTAACGGATGCCGGTTATTCACCAAGATCAAAGGCAAAGGATCGTTCAAAATCTTGCCCACATACATGGCAATGGTTTCATCCAATTGCAGTGAATTCACCGAACGCCAAAAGTCGTTATCGCTCAAGAAAAATTGAAAAACAGGCGTATAGAGTTCAATCGCAGTTTGAATATCCAGTTTATTCCATTTACCTGTTGGGATATCGCGAATCGGAAAATCACCATCGGTAATCGCGGAGAAATTGAGCTTCTCCGGTGCAACTAACCCGCGCCCTTGTGCCTTCAAAGCCAGATTTAAGCTAGTAATAAAATTGAATAAATTCAAATCATGCTTTAAAAACGCATCATCCTTTAAATCATCTAAGGTCTGAAAGCGCATATAATGCAGCGGCGGAATTTCAATGCCGGGTAAATTATCCAGAATAAAACGCTGAATCTCACTGCCCAAGGTGAAATGACGCAAAATAAAAGTATTGGCTTCGGGGCTAACAAAGTTTTTTAAGCCCCACACAATGGTTTTATGCAAAGCGGCGGATTGTCGCCAACTGGGCAAAATACTTTTAATCACTTGATTGATAATAATCGTCAAGCGAGCCAACGGGCGCACAATTGGTAATAAATATTGGCGGCTTTTGCGACTGCTGTCGATCAGCCACGCTTGTTTAATCTCCGGCGACAATGGGGTCACACTATCCATGTACAAGGTGTACCACGGGTTGGGATCGTCAGGATTATCCTGCCAGTTTGACCAATCTTGCGGCGCGTTCACAGAATATGCTCCATTTGTAACTGATATAAATTCGCCACATCGCGCGCGGTGCGCACGATATCACGCCGCGCTGTTTCGCCACCGATCTCCAGCACAAATTGCAGCGCCATCAACCAACGCTCCAAATGATGCTCATCATTTTCGCCATGATATTTTAAAAAGCGATAACAGCGCTCCGGTAAGTTAAGTTGCTGTTTCACCAAGGGTAAAAGCCACGGCACAATGCGCTGTCCTGTGCCTTCAATGATATAAATCCCGCCCAATAAACCGAATGGATTCGGCGTTTTGGCCTTGCGATGCATATAACTATTCAGTGCTTCGCCGCCTACATTGCGCTGCAATTCATGAATGTTTTGCGCCTTGCCGCCTGCCGCTTGGTAGTCCTCAAACAGGATATTGAAGTCAAATTGCTCGTCATTCGCATGCTCAGTAATTAGCCGTGCCAACACTTGATATGGCTCATCCAACTGCGCCACCGCCGCCCGCATCCACAAACTACCCTCACGCACCTGTGGAATCCATTGCGCCATCCACGTCACATAATCGCTCTGTGTCAGTTGCCCCGCATTGATCTTTTCTACCAAAGGCGTGCGCCACATTTGCGAACGAAAGCTGTGCCAAATTTCGGCTAATTCCAATAAAGTGGCTTGCACTTGCTGATTCATTCCCGCTTGGAAATTTGCAGGTGGCGGCGGAAAGGCTTGCTGATAGATTGGAATTGAAGTAGTTGGAGTAATAGGCAATTGTGTTTGAATCGTCGCTAACTCAACCACTTCCAACATGAAATAACTGACGGTAAAACGCCCCGACTCCGGCACAAAAGCAAAAATTTTCTGCCCTGCTTTGGGTATTTGGGTGGCGAGCCATTCGGATAACATAATGAAAATCGACGCAGCACCCGTATTGCCACAAGTTTTCAGATTACTAAACCACTTATCACGCGCAATCCCCAAACCTGCTTGCTGCATCATAGTTTCGCAAGTTTTTCCCAAGGCTTCAGACGAGTAATGGCATAAAAACACATCCACTTCGGCAGGCTTCACCCATCCGCCTTGCACCAAACCCGCATATTCATGCACTGCCACCTCAAACAAATTCGGCAATAAGCGCAAATTCTGGCGCAAAGCAAAATGTCCCGCTGCTTCCGCTTCAGCTAGTGAAGGAAAATCCAAATAAGAAGCATGAGCACCGTATTCACTACCCGCACCTTGCTCTTTAGCGCGATGGCTGCCCTGCCCCAATTGCATACACACTGGATAATCGCCGGAAAATGATTTCGCGTGTATCCAATTGAGTTTTAAGGCTAAGCCCTGCTGCGTTAAAGCATTTTGCGCCGCATGCGCTAAGACTTGCGTACCTTTGGCGAGTAACACAGCACCCGCGCCATCCGATAACATCCAACGCAAAAAATGCGACTCGAAATCAACCTGAGTTTGGCTAGCAAAACGCGAACGCTTAAAGATGCGTGACGGCATTTCAGCAGCCACCACCACTGCCATGCGCTGCTCAGGATTTTGGCTCAAACATTGCGCCGCATCTTTTAGCGCCAACACACTCGACGCACACACCCCCTGATGACTATGCACCTCCATCGGCGGCGCGTGCAAAGCACCCTGAATCATATTCGCCACCCCCGGAATACTCACATCACCGCCCGAAGTGGCAGCAGTCAAGACATCCACCTCCTGCAAACTCACTTGCGCGTTTTGCAAACAAGCTTGAATAGATTTACAGGCTAAATCGGTATGGCTAAGCGTGGTTTTACCTTCCCGATCCAGTGCGTAATAGCGGGTTTGAATGCCATTTTCGCCTAACACACGCTGCTTTATACGCCGCGAGTTTTGATCAATGGGTGCAACATAAGCGTCAATATCTTCATTATTAATCGGCTCACCGGGGAGATGATGCCCTGCTGCTAGGAGGTAAATGTCGTGGAAAAAGGTGGGTGCGATCATGGCTTTAGCGTTCTACTTAGTGCGATGAAGCCAGAGTAAACAAGTTAGCTGAATGCAACAAGAATGAGCGTGGGAAGTTGCGCAGAATGAGACTGGAAGTAGTGGAAATTAATCAACAAAAAGGCGCTATGTCTAGCACAGCGCCCTAGTAGTTACTTACCGATTAGCGAAACTCGCGTGAGCTAGCCTCTAAAACATTAAACGCATAATCTGCAAATGACCAACGTGCCATGAGATAAACATTATTCGGGTCAATCCGATAAATCACGGCTGAAGCCTTAGAGAAAAGTGTGGATACAACTTTGCCTTCGGTTAAGAACTTCGAGCAGTCATAAACACAATTTTTCGCTAACACAGCATAGCGCTGCTCGCCAGAGAGTTTCAGTAGCGAATAGCCACCCGTATTATCCACCACCGCTGCAAAGATACCTTCTAAAGCAGCTTTCGCGTCTTTAATAAAAGCATCTTTTTGACCAAGTGGTAGAGTAATCAAATACTCATCGGGGCTGATCCATTTAACTAGCTTAGTCTCTAGTGATCCGGTAATACTTAAAGCAGCAGGCAATTGAATACCTAATTTGCCTAAAGCCTCAGCCGCGCCTGCGGTATTGGGGCGAATCCGCAGCACTACATAGCCATAATTACGCTCTTCGCTAACCTGAAAGCCGTTTCCTGCCAAGGCATTAAAATCGTGGCCTTCTAAGGCGGTCTCAAATTTCGCCATCAATTTTCTCCTTGCCTTGATCGTAGAACACGCTATCGACGATAGTCACTGGAATCACTTCATAGGATAAAGGCTTCGCGTAAATCTTCGTGCCCATTAAATCCAAACCGCCTTTGACCACTGCCATCGCTATCGAACGCCCTAACACCGGGCTGAAATAGCTGGAAGTCACATGCCCGATCATGGCTTTACTGCCGGTTTCGGCGACTAATTGGCAGCCTTCATTCAAGACTTTATTGGGATCATCAGTAAGTAAACCCACCAGCTGCTTACGGCCTACACGGGCAGTATCACTGCGGCTTAAAGCACGTTGCCCCAAGAACGGATAGGACTTATTTAAAGATACTGCCCATCCCATATTCGCATCATAAGGCGTGACTGAGCCGTCGGTATCTTGGCCAACAATCACATAGCCTTTTTCAGCGCGCAAGACGTGCATGGATTCAGTACCGTAAGGCGTAATATTAAATTCCTTACCCGCTTCCATCACGCTATCCCAGAGAAAGCGCCCGTAGTTGGCTTGCACATTGATCTCGTAGGATAATTCGCCTGAGAAGCTAATGCGCATAATCCGCGCTGGAACCCCGCAAACCGTCCCTTCACGCCAATCCATGAACGGGAAATTTGCGGCGCTGAAATCGACATCTTTGCAGAGCTTTTCCATTAAACGGCGGGCTTTGGGGCCGACTACACCTGTGGTTGACCAATGATCGGTGACGCTAGTCAGATACACATTTAAGTCGGGCCACTCGGTTTGTAACCAAGTTTCCAAATGCGTATAGATGCGTGCTGCTCCACCTGTGGTAGTGGTCATTAAGAAATGGCTATCGCTAATACAAGCGGTGACACCATCATCAATGATCATGCCGTTTTCATCGCACATTAAACCGTAGCGGCATTTACCTGGAGCGAGTTTCGCCCAGTTATTTGTATACACTCGCGCTAAGAATTCACGGGCATCGGGGCCTTGAATATCAATCTTACCCAGTGTTGACGCATCCATGATGCCTAGGCTATTACGCACCGCCAAGCATTCACGCGCTACGGCTTGATGTAGATCTTCGGAGCCTTGCGGGAAATACCAAGGACGCATCCATTGTCCAACCACTTCAAACTCAGCACCCTTAGCCAAATGCGAAGCTTGCATCGGTGTAAAGCGCTGTGCATCAGAATGCAGGCCGACTTCACTACCCGCGAGCACCCCCATCGTAACCGGCGTATACATCGGGCGAAACGTGGTTGTGCCGACTTCAGCGATTGGCAGATTCATGATTTTTGCCGCAACTGCAATCCCATTCACATTGCCGGTTTTACCTTGATCGGTACCAAAACCTAAAGCGGTATAGCGCTTGATATGCTCAATCGAGCGATAATTCTCGCGAATCGCCAGCTCAATATCCGAAGCCTTCACATCGTTTTGCATGTCGAGGAAGATTTTATCGTGTCCCACATCAGGGCAGATAAAGTCAGCCACATTTAATAGCTTGGGTGCAGCCACAGGATTCGCATTCTGCCCTGCTGCTAATAGACCGACATATTCACCTTCAGCCGCAGCACCTTGCCAATCACTATGCCCATTCACGCTACCGGCAACATAACGATTCGGTTTGTCGCAAGCAGGCATAAAGGCTTGCTGCTCTGGCGAGAACCAAGGTTTAGAACCGGTATGGCAATCCAAATGCACCAGCGGACTAAAACCACCGGAACTAGCAATCAAATCACATTGAATGCTTTCTGGAGCGTCGCCCACCACCCAGCCGTGGCTATCGCTATAAGCCGTCTTCGCAATCAAAGCGCTCTCAACATGATTGCGGCCTTCTGCTTTAACAATGGTGTAACCTTGCTTAACAATCACACCAATTTTAGTTAAATCACTAGCATCATAACCCATACGGCAATCGACGACCGTAGGACGCGTACCGGCTTTAACTAAATCACGTGCGACTTCGTAAATACTGTCATTGTTACCAACCACTAATGGCTTGCTACCACAGAGCACTGAATACTCATATTGATAGCGGCTCACTGCGCTCGCAAGCATGACTCCGGGTAAATCATTATTCGCGAACATCATCGGACGCTCGTGGCTACCGGTGGCTAAGACCACTTGATTCGCCCGAATCCGATGCAAACGTTGGCGCGACCGATGTGGATTGCGTGCACCAATCGTGAGATGATCTTGACGACGCTCTAAAGCTAAGAGCAGATTGAAGTCATGTAATGCATAAGCAGTGGTACGTACCAAAATCGTCACATTCGCATGCGCTTCTAAAGCAGCACGCATAGTATTCAGCCACTCACTAGCGGCTGGATCACGCCCTGCATCAACGACTAATTCGCCACCGACTTGGGGGCGCTCATCAATCAAGAGTACATTTGCACCTGCATTCGCTGCTGCTAAAGCTGCTGCTAAACCCGCAGCGCCCGCCCCCACGACAGCTACATCCGTATGGCGATTGTAGTGATCATAAGTTTCTGCATCAGGCAGGTTAGGTGCGGGCGCAAAGCCTGCTAATTTACGCAGTTGCTCTTCATATTTCGGCCACCAAGCAGCGGGTGACATAAAGGTTTTATAATAAAAACCCGCTGCCATAAAACGATGTAACGGCTTGAGCCAAGCGCGTACATCTTCATTAATCGAAGGAATACCGCTCGCAGGCTCGGCATGCATCTCTGGATAGATTTCGACTTCAGTGGCGCGCGCATTCGGTACGTGATAGCCAGAATTCGGTTCCAGAATCACTAAAGCATTCGGCTCTTCGACGCCCGCTGCCATAATTCCGCGCTGACGACCGTATTTGAAACTACGCCCAACAATCTTCACATCATTGGCTAACAAAGCAGAGGCTAAAGTGTCACCTGCATAGCCTTGGTAGCTGGCGCCTTGCCAGTGAAAGCTAATGGCTTGTGAGCGGTCAATGCGCTCATGAGCTTGTTTATATAAGCGCTTCATGCTTGCTCCTTATACGATTCAAAGGTGCGCACCGCGTAAATCTCATTCGTCACATTATTGCGCTCAATCACAAATAACTTACGGCAACCGGCGCTATGCGCCCATTGCTCAAATACCTGACCTTTAGGATTGGTGCGATTAAACACATAATCCCCCCACTGCTCATCCGTGCAATCTAAACTAGGGCGTTGAATAAACGCTTCCCCAGCGCAGCGGTACTCTTGTTCATCACGCAGCTCGCCACAATAGGGGCAATGAATTAAAAACATGCTTAAGCCTCCTTAGTGTGCTACAGCAGCAGCGCCGTGCTCGTCGATCAGAGCACCGGTTACAAAGCGATTAATATGGAAAGGTGCTGCCAGCGGATGCGATTTATCTTGACCAATCGTATGCGCAAACACATTGCCTGAACCCGGGGTTGCCTTAAAGCCACCTGTGCCCCAACCGCAATTGAAATACAAACCTTTCACTTGTGGAATTGGGCTAATAATCGGGCAAGCATCAGGGCAAACGTCCACGATCCCACCCCATTGGCGATTCAAGCGTACCCGCGAGAAGATAGGGAAGAGCTCCACAATCGCTGAAGCGCAATGATCGATAATATGTGGGCTACCGCGTTGTGAATAACCGGAATAAGGATCTAAACCTGCCCCAATCACCAAATCACCTTTATCCGATTGGCTGACATAACCATGCACTGCATTCGACATGACTACTGTATGTAAGACCGGCTTCATTGGCTCAGAGACGAAAGCTTGGAGAGGATGACTAGTGACCGGTAAACGGAAGCCTGCCATCGCCGCTAGCACTGAAGAATGCCCAGCAGTCACACAACCGACCCGATCCGCTTTGATATATCCGCGTGAAGTTTGCAAACCTTTGATACGTCCGCCATCAATATCCATCGCTTGCACTTCGCAGTTTTGGATAATATCTACGCCGTGTTTGGCTGCCGCGCGGGCAAAGCCCCAAGCGACTGCATCATGACGTGCAACCCCACCGCGCGGTTGGCAAGACGCGCCCATGACTGGATAACGCACATGCTTGCCGGTTTCTAGAATCGGAATCCGATCTTTTAACTCAGCAACGCTCACAACCTCAGCATCGACACCATTCAGCATATTCGCATTCACGCGGCGCTCAATATCGCGCATATCTTGCAATGTATGGCCTAAGTTATACACACCGCGCTGGCTGAACATGACATTGAAGTTCAAATCACCGCTCAAGCCTTCCCAGAGTTTCATGGAATGCTCATATAGATTGGTCGCTTCGTCCCAAAGATAGTTGGAGCGCACAATCGTGGTATTCCGCCCGGTATTGCCGCCGCCAATCCAACCTTTCTCGACGACTGCCACCTTAGTACCCGGAAAGTCACGGGCTAAATAATAAGCAGTCGCTAAACCATGCCCACCACCACCAACGATAATCACATCATAAGCCGCTTTGGGGCTAACTTCTGGCCAAGCCGCTGGCCATTCTTTTTGTCCGCTGAAGCCTGCTTTAAAGACTTCGAGCCAAGAATACTTCATGAGTGCCACTCCGATTCGTGCGAATGAGCTAGATTAGAGCTGATTGACTGGTCAGTCAATCGAACTAAGTCAAGCAATTGACGTAAAACGACTAAACTGCTCGTTAATTTTGTTTCTGTACTACCTTAATTACTGTATTAAGCTAATTTTATCGCGAGCTATTTTCATAGAAACGACATGAACAATTCAAACACTATTCAAAATATTTGCGTTTATTGCGGCTCCAGCTTTGGACGCCAAGCGATTTACACCGAAATGACGCAAGCACTCGGAGAGCTGCTAGCTGAGCGCGAAATCCGCTTAATCTACGGTGGCGCTAAGGTGGGCTTAATGGGCGTAGTCGCTGATGCGGCTCTGAGCAAAGGCGGCGAAGTCATTGGGGTGATTCCTCATTCGCTAGTCAATCAAGAAGTCGCCCATGACGGCTTAACCGATTTGATCATCACCGATTCGATGCATACCCGCAAAATGCGTATGGCGGAATTAGCGGATGCCTTCATTGCCCTACCTGGTGGCTGGGGTACTTTAGACGAAATGTTTGAAGTCTTAACTTGGGCGCAATTGGGTTTTCACAACAAGCCCTGCGGACTGTTAAATGTGGCGGGCTACTACGAAGGTTTGAAGCAGTTTTTTAAGCATACTGTGGATGAGGCTTTTGTACGCAGCTCAAATTATGATTTGCTGCTGATTGAAAGCGAACCGAAAATCTTACTCGACCGCTTAATGCACCACCAAGTCACCGCTAGCGCTAAGTGGATTAAACCAATTGAAGATCTCTAAAGCAGCTCAGCATCAGTTAGCAGGCTACAGAGTATTTTTCGCCGTGAAGCGCTTGCGCTATGCTGTGTGGATTTAAGTTTGAACATCTCATGCATACACAAATAACTGAAGGCGCAGGCCTGCATCGCATCGTCATTGTGGGCGGCGGTGCAGGAGGCTTAGAGTTAGCCACTCTATTGGGCAAAAAGCTGGGCAAGCGTAAATTAGCCCATATCACCTTAATCGACAAAAATCGCACCCATATTTGGAAGCCGATGCTGCATGAAATTGCTTCTGGCAGCATGGATTACACTCTGAATGAAGTGGATTACCTTGCTCAAGCGCATTGGCATCATTTTCGCTTTCGTATTGGCGCCTTAACAGGCATCGATCGGCAGCAAAAGTTGGTTTATGTCGATGAATACACCGATGCTGAAGGCAAGTTAGTCACTCCCAAACGTAGTCTTGCTTATGACAGCTTAGTAATTGCAGTAGGTAGTCGTACCAATGACTTTAATACCCCGGGTGTGGCTGAGTATGCAGTGCAAATGGATACCGCTGAACAGGCTGAATATTTTCATCAACGCTTAGTCAATGCTTGTATTCGCGCCGATGCTCAAACCGAACCTTTAGCACCCTATCAATTAAAAGTCGCGATTATTGGTGCAGGTGCTACTGGGGTTGAGTTAGCGGCTGAACTGAATAAAAGCATTACGACTTTAGTGAAATACGGCTTGTATAATATTCATGCTGAACGTGATGTCACTCTCACCTTAATTGAGGCTGCCCCACGTATTCTACCGGGCTTACCCGAACGTTTATCCTCTGAATCAGCACGGATTTTGAGCGAATTAAACGTGACGATGCGTACCAGTTCGCGGGTTGCTTCGGTCGCAGAGCACAGCGTGCAGTTAACGGATGGCCAAGTGATTCCCGCTGAATTGATTGTTTGGGCGGCGGGCATTCGTGCCCCTGCGGTTTTAAAGAATCTAGAGGGTTTAGAAGTTAATCCTTTAAATCAGCTGGTCGTAAAACCCACTTTGCAAAGCACGCAAGATGAAAATATTTTTGCCTTTGGCGATTGTGCCTCTGCCGATTGGCTAGAGCATGAGCCTGCTTCCAAAATTCCGCCACGCGCACAAGCAGCCCATCAACAAGCAGTCCATTTAGCTAAACAATTAAAAAACCGCCTTGAAGGCAAAGCGCTAGAGGATTTTCATTATCACGATTTTGGCTCCTTAGTTTCGCTTGGCGAACATTGGGCCGTCGGCGGTTTAATGGGGAATATTGCACGCGGCACTTTGTTCATTGAAGGCTATTTCGCCCGAGTGATGTATAATATGCTGTATAAAAAACACCAACTTAGCCTGCACGGCTTTTGGAAAACACTGATTGAAACTGTAGCGAGCTTTTTACGCCGCACGACAACACCACGGATCAAGTTGCACTGAATCGTTATACAGGCTTGCCTACTAATAATCTTTAGCAGGCAAGCCTAGCTTAGTTAGCGCCGATGACGACGATAATGTCCACGTACATAAGTACCATCCTTTCGATAATAACCACTTACATAAGTAACATTGGAGCTAGTAAAGTTATTGGGATAAACATGGCCGCGTTGACCTGTATAGGGATTGACGTTTTTATAATAGCTAAAGTTATTTGTGATAGTTTTATCACGTTTAGTGCGGTAGTAACCTTTAACTTTTGTGCCGTTTTTACGGGTATAACCGCGGACGTATTCCACATTTTGTGAAACCTGCCCAGACTCATAATATGCGGGTTTACGTGGTTTGGCATACTCAAGTTTAGGCGCTGGATAGCTAGTTTGCTGCGCAATAATAGGCCGCGCCACACCTGCAACGGGAGTAGAAACGACTGTTGGTAGTTGCCTTTGAACCACAGGCTTTACAGGTGCTGGCCGAACTCGATTGGGTACAGGTCTATAAAGGGTAGCAGGCCGGTAAACTCTAGCTGCAGCTGCTCGTAATTGTTGAGCTTGTTGGCGGCGTTGATTAGCTAGCTTTTGTGCATTTAAAGCCTGCTGTCGTTGCCAAACCTGAGTTTGCGGCCTTGAGTGTGGCTTACATTGAGGTAGGTTATTGCTACAGTAGTAAAAATTCTGCCGTGCTTGTTCGGCCTGTAAAGCTTGCTTTTGACTGGGTGTTAGCCATTCAAAACGACAGCTCGGGTTTTTAAATAAACAGTTTTCAAAATTAAGCGTTGCATGATTAGCGTTAGCTAAAGGCAAAGGTAGCTCAGCGACGCTCAATTGCGGAAAGAATGTAACGACCAACATTAGCAAGAATGCTTTTAACAGCGAAAGCTTCATTAAGCCCTCCTCAGAAAAATGAGTTATCAACAGCTTTAGGGAGATTTTATTTAAGCATGAATTGGCAATTTAACCACAGACTATTTTATTGAGTATCGAGCAATGAAAACCGTCATTAGTCTTAGCAACACCTTTGAGCAAGCCACTCACCAGCTTGAAACATATTACTTAGCTGCCGAAAAATTACTAGAGGGCAATCCTAAACAAACTCTCCACATTCAATATACCGATCCTGCTGGGGAGTTTTTTGTTGGTTTATGGTCAAGCGAAGTGGGTAAATGGAAAGTGCAGTATACGGAGGAAGAGTTCTGCTGCATGCTGGTGGGCATTAGTGTAATTACCGATGAAAACGGCCATTCACTAACTGTCCAAGCAGGTGATGAATTTGTCATCCCATCGGGGTTTATAGGTACTTGGGAAGTGATTAAGCCAAGCACCAAACGCTTTGTAATTTATGAGCGCAAACGCTGATTTTTAAAATCCTCTCGCAGCGACGAAATATTAGTTCAATTAAAACCAGTTTTTTAATTGAACTAATAGAATATTAAGATATTTTATTTAAAATTTTTAATCCGCTTTATTCTCAAGCACTTAAATTAATACGCAAGGTATTATTTGCTGCTACTTGCTCTGGATAAGCTAGGCCATTGGAACTGCTGTCATTAAGCTCGGTCTACTCGTGATCAAGATTACAACAAGGAAGGCTACCAACATGCAAGACATTACCTCAGTGACTCATACTAATCCCTACCCCGGTTTGCGCCCTTATCAAGCCACCGAACAAACCAAGTTCTATGGGCGCGATGCAGGCACCCAAGCACTCTTGGAGAAAATTCTCGCTAATCGCCTAACCCTATTATTCGCCGCTACAGGGGTGGGCAAAAGTTCTTTATTACAAGCTGCGATTTTGCCCAAGCTAAGCTCACCAGAAGGCTTGGCACTGGATGTAGTTTATTATAATGACTGGGTAGCGCCACCTGTGCAAGGTTTGCAAGCGGCTATTCGTGCTGCATTAATTAGTCGCTATGGAGCTTTGCCAAACGTGGAGCACGCTGATCTTGAAGCGTTTTTTCGCGCGATTACCCCCAGCACCAGCCATCCTTTAGTAATTATTCTGGATCAGTTTGAAGAGTTTTTCCGCTATCGCTTTATTCACCATACAGCTGATTTTCAACCGTTTATTGATCAGCTGACTGAGGTCATTTTAGCGCCTGAATTAAAGGTGTCTTTAGTATTTTCCATGCGTGAGGATTTTGCTTTAGAGCTGAATGCTTTCAAACCGCATTTACCCAATCCGCTATTCAGCAATTACTACCGCTTAGAAAAACTGGGTGTGGAGGCAGCGCGTGAAGCGATTACTGAGCCTTTAATTCAAGCGGGTTATCACTACGAGCCTGCTTTATTAGATAAGCTTTTGACTGATTTATTGAGTCGCGATTTAACCCGCGATGCCGCAAGTTTGGCTAAGGGAACGCAAGCCGATAGTGTCGAGCCACCCTATTTACAAATCGTCTGTTCGCAATTGTGGGAGTTGGATAAAAACGATCCGCAAAAGACTTTGCGCTTAGCCACTTATAATAAAGCGGGTGGTGCTAAAGGCTTATTGGAAAATTACGTTAATTTCGTGATGAAAGGCTTTTCGGATCGGGAAAAGCAAGTCGCCTCCAAAGCTTTCGATCACTTAATCAGCCGACGTGGCACTAAGATGGCACATACGCCGGAGGATTTAGCCGAGTTGGTGAATCTCAAGCCTGCTGAACTCGCCAATGTGATGGATAAGCTGGAAAAAGCGCGGATTTTGCGCCGCCAGCAACGCGACAGCCAAGTTTGGTACGAGCTGTATCACGATATGTTTTCTGGCGGGATTGAGAGTTGGAATACCGCTTGGAAAAACCATATGCGCCTGCGTCGTACTTTGATCGGCACAGGTGCATCCTTAGCGGCTTTAGCGGTGATTTATTTCAGCGTCGTGGCGTATTTACAAGGCAGCAGTAAACACTTGCGCTTAGGCAATGGAAATTATGATCGTGTAGAAATTTATACAGGAACCAGTAAATTCCCTGATCCGTTTGGGCAGCAGCATTATTTTAGTGAGACAGGGTTTGAACGTGGACAGTTAGAGTTGGATAAGCGTTACCCTAAACGGGATATCCCTGATTATCCCCTTGTAGTGCGTGATTTGACTAGCAGCCAGCCTTTGGATGCGCGGGTGAGCCAATATATTGCTAATGGCGAACTCTGTCAGTATTCGGATTTGCTCACTCAGATTTTGCCCATTGAACAAGCCTCACCGGGTTGCAAAGCCAACGCCTCTAAACCTAGAACCACTGAGCTGAGTAGTAAAGAAGCTGCTAAAGCTAGCCTGATGAGTACCAATCCCAGCTTATCGCCAGACAGCGATCCGATGCTACAGACGATGCTCAATCGGTTGCCGGATTTGAAAACCGAATGGGGCTTCGAGCAACTGCAAGTCGTTGAACAGCTATTCCCTCAATTTAGTATGAATATGGGCGGTACTCTCAGCACCAATGCCTTATATATGCCGACCACTTACACTAAAGAACAGTCTTTTAACCAAGCCCTTACCCAAGCAGGTATGGCAATGAATGACCCACGTCAGCTGGAGTTATTATTAGAATGGCTGCTAGACCCAAGTTTATTTAACACTAGCCAGCCGATACGACCGCTTGATCTTGCGACTTCCTTAACGGATGGCGCTCGTGGTTCTGCAAAAAACATTCTCCCCACCGTGATGCAAGTGATGCAGCTGAAACCGCGCTTGTTACAAGCTTTAGCTAGCGATAATCTGCAACAACGGGAAGTCGCAATTATTTTAAGTGGAGCCACCGCTGATCCTAGCTTTTTTGAACCCCTTGCTAAACTTTTAAACGATAAAGCCAGTAGCACTCGGCAATTTGCCTTAAAAAGCCTCATTTCAATCGACCCTGAACGTGCGATTCCTTTATCAGCTAACTTATTAAATGATCGGTCTCAGCCCAGCGAAATACGCATGAGCTTAGTCATGAGTTTAGGTGAAAGTGCTTCGCTCAAAGCTGTACCTGCTTTGTTAGCTCGTTTCCAAGATAAAAATGAGCGTGAAGAACTTAGAATGCTAGCAGGCTCAAGCCTAGGCAACTTAGGTGATGTGTCTGTCTGGCCAGCCTTACGTGCCGTACTAAGTGATCAAAATGAACGCACTGAAGCACGCTTAGGTGCTATTGAAGGGCTTAGATATAGCAATGACCAAGCCAGTACGGCTTTATTATTAGAGCGCCTGAACGATGTGGAGGAACGCTTAGATGTGCGTAACAGCTGCGCAGGCGCTTTAGGAGAATTAGCAGTTAATGAAGCTACACCTTCCTTCTTAGCCTTGATTGAAGATCCAAATGTAGACGAGAACTTGAAGTCTTCTGTAGTTTTTACTCTAAGCGCTTCAGACCAACCCGATGTCGTGCCTAGATTGTTAGCCGTTTGGAAAAAATTACCACCTAGTAGCTATCTAGCCCTACAAATAGGCTCGGTTTTGAGTAGTTTTAACACGGATGATCCACAAATTGTAGATATGGTAAAATCCAATCCACAACTTGCAACCAGCCTCTGGGCTAGTGCAAAAGCGCGCCTAGCCTCCGAAGCAGGTAGTCAGATTCACTTACCACAATATGAGCCCATCAACCCTATTATCCCTGCCAATGTGTTGCACGGTATCAACGATGGTACTTATGGTGGGGGCAGTGTGCCAATTAGCTCATTGGGTCTGAGTGGCACTTATCCACAAAAGCAGGCCTTGATCACTGCTTTGATGATTAAAGATACCAACCGAAATCCAGCTTTAGCACGCTTGGCCTTAGATGAAACCAATAGCATCAGTATTCGGCTGCGCGCGCTGAATGAGATCACCGATACCAGCATTACTCCCGAGCTGATTGAAGCTTTGCAGCCCCTTGCTCAGCATAAGCAAAGAAGCATCCGTATCGCTAGTAGCATAGCTCTGCTAAGAATTGCAGAGGGCAAAAGCTTATTAACTTGGTTAAACTCTAATGAACTGAATCAAGACCAACTAGAGCTGGGTTTAGCACGCTTAGCCGTGACAGGCTCACGTGAGGAAGCAATTGCTAGTTTGCTTGAATTCGCTAAAGATGACTCTAGCACACTGCAAGCAAAGGCTTATCAATTACTCGGTGAATTAAAAGCCACTGAAGCTTTACCTCTGTTAGCAAGCAACTTGGCCACGTTAGAAGATGAATACCAAACGTGGAGGGCCATTCGTGACCAACAACCAATGGATACCACCAATGAAGGCATTTACAAAGCTTGGCAGCAAAAATTCACCACAGCTCAACCAGCGCATGCTGCGCTAGCAACCCATTATGGTTATGCGCTAGCCCAAATTGATACTCAACAAGGACTCAAGGCTTTAACTCATGATCTAGCAGATGTACGAACTGGCGCCAGTTTAGCTTTTAATCAAGCGGCTACACCAGCAGATCTACAAAGCATCGCTAACGCTAGAGCTGAAAGGAAGACTGATCCACTATTTCAACAAGCCAGCTATCTAGCGCTTGATAAAGCTTTAGCCCGCTTAGAAAGCTCTACTGATCCTAAGGAAATTCAAGCCTTAGAAAAATGGCAAAGCCAAGTTAACAACCCGACTGATGCAGTCAGTCAACGCTTGAACTGGACTTTAAAAATCATCAAGCACTATCAAAGCCTCGACCAAGAGTTTGCGCAAAAATACAAACTCAAACGCAGCAACTAAGCAATCACTGCACTCCCAAACAGCCTGTTCAGCTTATTGTTGAGCAGGCTTTAAACCACTCGCGACTTTAAAAGCTGTCGCTGTGTAATATATTTCCTCATCAGCCATCATCTGGTCTAAATCAATATTAATTGAACTAGGGAAGCCGTATCGTTGATCATAAGTCACATTGACGCTGGCAGCTGGGCGCTCAATCGCCTCACGAATCAACTTAAACAAGTCCTCAATCGTCTTAGCATCAGCTTTACGCTCAGCGGGCAGTGGTTTTTTGGAAGTGACTAAATCAGCTTGTTGTATCACGCCTTTAAACACTCGAATCGCAATGGGCTGCGTATATTCGACTGGACAAAAGCAGCTCGGTTGAAGCTGATAAGCATAATGCTCAGGACGCTTCTGCTTCCATAAAGCTTCCGCTGCATCCAAAGCAGCCAAGGCTTTTAAATCTTTTTTTGCTACTGGCATCGTGCGAGCAGCTTCTTGCACCGCAGCGAGAGCCTGCGCCGAACCTTTGATCTCGTATTGCGCAGGAAAGGACTCCATCACTCTGAGCAATTTCAGCTGCCCTGTTTGCTCCAATTCACGAATCTTTAATTCGACCGGATCAGGCTGAGCCGTAGTACCCGTTATCTTTAAAGTCGTCCAAGCCGTTTGCATCACCGGTGGCTTGGATTTAGGAGATGGCACTTGCTCAGACGCTGTTGTACAAGCGACTAAACAACTCAATACTAAAGTGGGTAAAATAATTTTTTTCATACAAAGGCTCCTCTAATTCACTATCAAGCTTTGACCGCAGATACTGCTACAGGTTTGATAGGCTTATAAAAATACCGACGGTAAGAATAACCACTGCTGCGATGCACTAAACGTAAGGCAGCTTAGACAAAGCAGTATATAATTCTTCAGCAAAATAAAAGAGCACAGTGAAAGGTTAAATCCATGAAAATTGCAGTTGCGGGCACTGGTTATGTAGGCTTATCTAACGCCCTACTCTTAGCCCAGAATCACGAAGTCGTCGCCCTTGATATCCTCCCCGAAAAAGTGGCACTACTTAATCAGGGCAAATCGCCGATTATTGATACTGAAGTTGAGGCTTTCTTACAGCGCAAAGACTTAAATTTTCGCGCTACCCTCGATAAGCAAGCCGCTTACGAGAATGCCGATTTTGTCATTATCGCCACACCCACCGATTACGACACTCAAACCAACTATTTCAATACCCGCTCCGTCGAAGCGGTAGTTAAAGATGTGATAGCTTTGAATCCGACGGCGGTGATGGTGATCAAATCAACGATACCTGTTGGTTATACCGAGCGCCTACGCCAAGAAACTGGCAGCCAAAATCTGATTTTCTCGCCCGAGTTTTTGCGCGAAGGCAAAGCCTTATATGACAACCTCTACCCTTCACGGATTGTCGTGGGCGAACGCTCAGAGCGCGCTTCAACTTTTGCCAAACTCTTACAAGAAGGTGCGCTGAAATCAGATATTCCCGTCCTGTTTACCGACTCCACGGAAGCTGAAGCGGTTAAGCTGTTTGCAAATACTTATTTAGCGATGCGCGTTGCTTATTTCAATGAGCTGGATACTTATGCAGCCACGCACGGTTTAGATACCCGTCAGATTATTGAAGGTGTGTCTTTAGATCCCCGCATTGGCAGTCACTATAATAATCCGTCGTTTGGCTATGGCGGCTATTGCCTGCCAAAAGACACTAAGCAGCTATTAGCCAACTACAATCAAGTACCGCAAAATCTAATTCAAGCCATCGTCGCTTCGAATTCAACCCGTAAAGATTTTGTGGCGGATAGCATCATTCAACAGCAGCCGAAAGTCGTTGGCGTGTATCGCTTGATCATGAAAGCTGGCTCAGATAATTTCCGCGCCTCTTCGATTCAAGGAATTATGAAGCGGATTAAAGCGAAAGGTATTCAAGTCGTTTTATACGAACCTGAATTAACCGAGGATACCTTCTTTAACTCCAAAGTCATTCGTGATTTGAATGAATTCAAAGCCTTAAGCGATGTGATTATTGCCAATCGGATGCACCCTGATTTGCAGGAAGTCGCCGCTAAAGTTTATACCCGCGATTTATTTGGTAGCGATTAATACCGCTTAAATTTTAGATTAATGGTAGGGCAACAGGTCTTGACACCTATGCCCCTCACCACTTACGCTTACACCCATCATCAACCTTTTTATGGAGACCATTTACATGCTTGTTCAATACACCTGTGGAAATTCAATGAAATTTTAAGTCTCCCGCATTTCGCCGGGGGACTGCTCAAGCGGTTATCCGGCAAAGTGCGACACTCAGGTGTTGACATGTATTCAAACCCGGATGGCGCAAGTCTCCGGGTTTTTTTATGCCCGGACTATTTAGGTTAAGGATACATATGCCTATTAAATTAATGCTCAATCAGGGCAAAGTTCCGGTCAAAGTATTTACTGAAGATATCGACCAAGGCTCGATTAATCAGCTTGGTAATCTGGCGCAATTGCCGTTTATTCATTCACATATAGCCGCCATGCCCGATGTGCATTATGGGATTGGTGCGACGGTGGGTTCGGTAATTCCGAGTAAAGGCGCGATCATTCCTGCTGCTGTTGGTGTAGACATTGGTTGTGGGATGAATGCGATTCGCTTGTCTTTAAAAGCTAGCGATTTGCCAGACAATCTACATGCCGTGCGCAGTGCGATTGAAAAACGCGTGCCGGTAGGATTTGAAGAGCATGACAGTGCCACCGTGCAAGGCGCTACTTTAAATAATATCGGTAAGCATCTGGATGCAATTACGGCTAAACATCCGGGTCTCATCAAAATGCAGCGTAATTTTGAACGGACTTGGGGCAAGCAACTCGGTAGTTTGGGCGGTGGTAATCACTTTATCGAACTTTGTATTGATGAAAGTGATGAAGTTTGGGTGATGCTGCATTCGGGGAGTCGTGGCATTGGCAATGTGATTGGACGCTACTTCATTGAAAAAGCGAAGAAAGATATGGGTAAAGCCTTAGGCAATCTGCCCGACCAGAATCTCGCTTATTTCACTGAAGGTACGCAGCATTTTGATGACTATGTGCAGGCGGTGAGCTGGGCTCAAGATTATGCCACCCTCAATCGCCGTGAAATGATGCGTTTAGTTTTAGATGCTCTGCAGAAACAATTGAAGCCTTTCACCACTACTCGGGAAGCAATCAATTGCCATCACAATTATGTGCAAAAAGAAACGCATTTTGGCGAGGAAGTGTATTTAACTCGGAAGGGTGCGATTAGTGCGCGTCAAGGCGAGCTTGGGATTATTCCCGGCAGCATGGGCGCGAAGTCTTACATTGTGCGGGGTTTGGGCAATCAGCAATCCTTCTGCTCCTGCTCACATGGTGCAGGCCGGCAGATGAGCCGGACTGAAGCTAAGCGGCGCTTTAATAGTCGTGATTTAGCGGAACAAACTCGCGGTGTTGAATGCCGCAAAGATAGGGGTGTTGTGGATGAAATCCCTGGCGCTTACAAAGATATTGATGGGGTGATGCAAAACCAAACTGATTTGGTGGAAGTTGTCCATACTTTAAAACAAGTGGTGTGCATTAAAGGTTAATGCACGACCTATTAGGAGAATGATCATGAAAACTCAAAAACTTGCCTCGTATTGGGGACGAATAGCCCCTTGTCATTCGCTCTTAAAGAGCAGGCTGCTGTTAGCAGTGGGATTTAAAACCTGACATTTCGCCATCAGTTGAGGCTGATGGCTACGAGGATTTTAGTATGGATTTCGTGCAAGTTGAGGAAATTTTGGCCTGCTTAAAAGGCGAGCGCACTCTGTTCCGTTATCAGCGTGATGCTTATGCCTTAGCACTATTAGGCGATTATATCGGCACTGGAATGAGTATTGCTGAATTGCGTCAATCGCCCTATGCCAAACTTTTACAAAAGACTTTGGTCAAACAAGCATTAGCACTAGCAGGTAATGGGCATCTTAAACCCGAGCATCTGGATTGGGTCCTAGGTCACCAGCCCGCTTTGAACTTTGTACTGACTTTGGCAAGCTGGGGTAGTGAACGCAATAGCGAGCGGCAGTATAAACAACTGAGCCGTACTGGTTATCACTTAGTGCTACAGCTAAATTTTGCGAATGACCATCAGCAGCAATACAGCCGCTGGGTTAAAGAGGTTAGCCCTGCCGAGTTTTCTAGCTGGAACCATCCGGTGGTGAAAAACGGGCGTTACGAAACCCTAGCTTGGGTGCGGATTGATTTAGATTTCGAGTCTAATCAAGCTTTGATTGAGGAAATTCAATCCGATTGGGTGCGCCAAGTGAAAAGCGAATGGCGGCAACTCTATTACCCACAATTGAATGAGTACCGTGAACAAGTGCTCAAGCCTTATGCGCAAATCTGGGATGAAACGGCTTTAGCTGCAGCCATCCGCTTGATTCGTGCTGACTTAGGCATTAGTGATATTTTTTACAATAGTTTTGAAACCGGCAATCTGATGAAAGGGATTCGCAACAATCAGCCGCCACGCTCGTTGTACAGCGATTTACCCCAGAAGTTTGCTTTTGAACTGACCAACGAAGTACCTCGCTTCTTGCAAGACTTGCGGCAAACCGCCCAAGCACAACGCGCACAGAAGGGAGCAGCCAGTTGGTACAAACTACCGACCAAGGAGTCGATCAATGTCGAAGAAAAAGCCGCGGCTTAAATTACCTAGCCGCACCAATCCGATAGCGCGTGCTGCCATTATGAGTAAAGGTGGCGCACATCAAAAAACTCGCTCCGCAGAACGCCAAGCGGATAAGCGTCAATTACGTCAATTAGTAGCCAAGGTGGGGGCCGACTCCGGCCCCGCCGATTTAGCCGCTTAATTGCAGCCGTCTTCCCCGTTTTAAACCCCAGCATAAACTCCACCACCTTTCCTCAGCTTCTACGCAAATCCTGCACTCTAGAGTTGTAAGCTATTCCTAATTAAAAAATAGCGGGCGCAAAACATGCCTCAATCTAAAACGTTTCACCTCCCTCGATTAGAAAGACATCCATTAATCCTGCTACTGAGCCTTGGTTTAGCCTTCGGTTTAGGGCGAGCAGTTTCGGTGATTAATATTGCTATCTCAATGGGTGGCCCGATGGCTCTGGGTGGATTTTTTATAAATTTTTTGGGACTAGTCGTTGGGCCAATTAGCTTATTGGGTTTATATCTACTCTTAAGAAAATCACCAAAGCTATTTGGAAGCTATATGCTAATTGCAGCTGCTGTTGCAGCCGCTTTCGTCTTTTGGCAGTTTTGGGACTATCCAACCGTGAATGGTGCTTTTTATATGCTGAGAGGTGACCAAGATGAGTTTGCTTATATCCCACCCGAACCTTCTGACCATGTGCTAGCGGTATTCACTAGCTCTATGTTGTTTTATGCAGGTTTTGAGTGCTTGCTCTTGACCAATGGCTCTTTTTTCAAGGACAGCTTAGTGGGTAAATTAGCCACCTCGGCTGCAGCTTTCATGGCTTTGAGCCTAGTGCTCATCATTTACCCGAAATTCGCTATCGAACCTAAGTTCGCGTATTTAGTGCTGCCTGTTAGTTTTGGCCTAATTGCACTAGCCTTACAGCGCTTTAACTCGCTAGCCGTTTTGCTTGGGGTATTAGCAGCGAATTTTAGCTTACTGTTTTTACTTGGCCTACTCGCTTATTACTGGTTCGTAGTTGCTAACTAAGCAGCAACTTATCAATCGGCTAGCACCAATAACTCCTCCGGCGCAAAACTGACAGTGATCGTATTGCCTGCTTTTGGTGGAGCCACTGAAGGCTGATTGAAAGCATCTAAAGACAGCACACTCTCGCCTATTTTCACCCGCACCCGAATTACAGAGCCGAGGAAATTCACGTCCTGCACAACGCCAGTCAGTTGCGCCGATTTACTCATCGCTGAACCTAAACTAGCGGCTTCTGGGCGTAGTGCTAAAGCGATGCTATCGCCTGCTTTAAAATTACCTAGGCTCCTGCCTAAATTCAGTTCAGATCCATTCAGGCTAAACCGCCCTGCTGATGCATCCAGGACTTTAGCCTCCAGCACATTAATCGTGCCCACGAACGAGGCTACGAAACGGGTTTTCGGTTGGTTATAAATTTCAAAGGGTGTACCCAATTGATCGGCTTTACCTTTATGCATGACTACAATTCGGTCAGACATAGATAAGGCTTCTTCTTGATCATGCGTGACAAAAATCGTAGTGATTTGTAATTTACGTTGAATCGCGCGAATTTCTTCGCGCAAGGACACGCGAATCTTCGCATCTAAAGCGGAAAGTGGTTCATCTAATAGCAAGAGCTTGGGCTTCACTGCTAAAGCACGTGCTAACGCTACCCGCTGCTGCTGCCCACCCGATAACTGAAACGGATAGCGCTGGCCTAATTCTTCTAGCTTGATGAGAGCCAACATCTCTTTGACGGTGTCATCAATTTCTGCTTTCGACTTACCAGCTACTTTTAAGCCGAAGGCTAGGTTTTGTGCCACGGTCATATTCGGAAATAGCGCATAGGCTTGGAAGACCATGCCGATATTGCGCTGATTTGGCTTGAGATTGACCACATCCTTGCCATCAATCCTAATACTGCCTGCGCTGGGCGTTTCAAAGCCTGCCACCATCCGCAACACAGTCGTTTTACCGCAGCCGCTCGGGCCTAAAAAGGAAACAAATTCACCCTGTTCTACGGCCAGATTGAAGTTTTCTACCACGCGATTGCCTGCGTAGTCTTTTTGTAAATTGCTAATTTCAAGAAATGCCATAAGAACTGCTCTTATCTAAATTGTTTAACTTGGGTGTGTTTTTGTAAGCGTGTGACTAATTGCATCAGCCCCATACAGAGCCAAGTAATACTAAAAGCAATCACCGCTAAAGCGGCTGGCTCATACGCGCGATTGGCTCCAATCAACTGCATAAAGGGCCCAAAAGCGGGACGATTTAAGAGTGCTGCAAATACAAATTCACCAATCACAATCGCGAAGGTCAGGAAAGCACCTGACAGAATGGCCACTAACACATTCGGCAGAATAATCTTCGCGAGAATCGTAATTTTGCCAGCTCCCAAACTTTCAGCAGCCTCTGTCAAAGTCGTAATATCGAGGGTTCGCAAGCCCGTATCTACCGCCCGATACATATACGGCAAAGCCAGCACGGTATAACCCGCCACCATTAAAATATCGGTACCAAAAGCCGTCCCTGTGAGTGGCACAATAGAAGACGTGTTATACATGCGGATATAGCCAAACACGATGACAATTGCTGGAATAATCAGCGGCAGCAAAGTAATGAACTCGATCACTGGCCGCCAACGCGGCAATTTTAGACGCACCCAATACGCAGTCGGCACGACTAACAACACGCCCATGACAATAGTAAGCAGCGCCATCAATACTGAATACATAAAAGTCGCTTGGAAGCGTGGATCACCCAAAATCACCCGATACGCTTCGAAGCTATATTCGCCACGCTTCATGCGTAAGGAAAATTCAAAAGTACCGATCAGTGGCAAGGCGAAATACAGAATGCCTAAGCTCAACACGATCCATGACCAGAAGCGGCTAGAACGAAACATACTCATGATTTTACCCATCTTTCGCTACGCGCCCGCATCCACAGATAAATCGTATTCGCAATGATCGTGACCACAATCATCCCAAAAGCTAAGGCATAGCCTAAATGAGGATCTTGCAAAACATCTCCACGAATCTGTGCAAATAACACAATCGGTACTATCGACAAGGAACTACCTGTTAGTGCATAAGCCGTTGCGACTGCACCGAAAGCATTCGCAAATAGCAGAGCAAACGTACCTAATAAAGCAGGCCACAAAATCGGTAGAGCCACCATTGTCCAATATTGAAAGCCATTCGCACCTAAGATCGCAGCAGCTTCACGCCACTCACGCTTTAAGCCATCTAAAGCGGGTGTGATGATCAGAATCATAAGTGGGATTTGGAAGAATAAATAAGTGAGGGTCAAGCCCCAAAAACTTAGGATGTTGAAGCCATGTGCATACAGATTAATCCCAAACCAATCACGCAACAGGACGGTGACTAACCCTAAGCGTCCTAAGGTAGCGATAAAGGCAAAGGCTAAGGGTACACCCGCGAAATTTGAAGCCACACCTGAAAAGGTCATGATCGGGGAGCGAACCCAATTCGGTAACCCTCCCAACACAATAGCGGCGGCGATAGCAAAACCGATTAAGCAACCCAAAAACGCAGAAGCCACGCTGATTTTGATACTGATCCAATACGACGCTAAAATCGAGGGTTGAAAGAGCTTGTGAATATTATCGAAAGTCAATTCACCTGCTGGATTTTGAAAAGCACCAATCACGATATTCATCGTCGGCAGAATTAAAAACAGCAAAGCGAATAATAAAAAAGGCAAGATACCTAGCCACGCCAGCGAGCGTCGCGGTTTCAGTGGGATTGGAGCTGTAGCTCCAGCAGATTCAGTGATGGTAGACATACAGCAAAGCTCAGGTTGGGCTGTGGTGAAGCCAGTTTAACGAGCAAAAATAAACAAGCAGCCCCTTTGCTACAAAGAGGCTGCTTGGTTTAACACGTAAAGCTTATTTTACGTTCGCGCCTACAACAGCATCCCATTTGCCAGTGATCACGACTTTAGAAGCATCCTGATCTTCAACTGTTGGGAATACTGCCTTTTCATAAGCAGCAGCGGGTGGCAGAGCATCCAATAAGTCTTTTGGAATCTTATTCTCAGCAACCATGCTATTGAAACGCGCTGGATGGCAATAGCCTTTCAACCAACCCAATTGACCTTCATCAGAATACAAATGCTCCATCCACAACTTAGCAGCATTCGGATGCGGCGCAAAAGCACTAATCCCTTGCACATAAACACCTGCAACCACACCCGTTTTTGGCACAACGACTTCCACAGGTGGATTACCTTTTAAAGTTTCGCGCGCAGACAAACCATTGTAGTCCCACATAATAACAACTGGAGTTGCACCCTGAGCAATCGTACCTGCTTTACCAATGGTCGGAACGAAATTACCCGCTTTATTCATTTTCGCGAAATAATCTAAGCCTGCTTGGCCAATGGCTTCAGCACCGGTTGCACCTGAGGACAAACCCGCAGCATATACGGCCAGAATCGCTTGATTAGAAGCACGTGGATCACCCGCTAAAGCCACACTGCTGGCAAACTCAGGCTTGAGTAAATCAGCCCAATCTTCTGGCATGGTTTTCACGAGGTCTTTATTGACTGCAAAAGCTAAAACGCCGTAATAGTCGCCATAAAAATAACCTTCTGCGTCCTTTACATTTTCAGGAATCGAATCCCAAGTAGAAACCTTGTAAGGCTGTAATAGACCTTCTTTTTTCGCAGCAGGGCCAAATGAGAAACCGACATCGATTACATCCGGTGCTTGTGGACCTTTATTATCTTTATTGGCACGAATCGCTTCGATTTCGTCTTTAGAACCTGCATCAGGATTCAGTTCGTTGACTTTGATTTCTGGGTATTTTTTCTGGAAGCTTTCAATAATTCCGCCATAGCCACACCAATCATGCGGTAAGGCAATCGTAGTGAGCATCCCTTCTGCTTTAGCTGCTTTTTCGATAGCCGCTAAATCTTCTGCGGCTGAAACGGTCGTCGCACACAGTGCAGCCGCAATGGCTGTAGACAGCAGGGTTACTCGAATGCTTGATTTAGACATAGTTGGTCTCTCCCAATTTGAGGTAGTTATGTGTGGAGCTAGATGCTAGCAATGGTTTATGACAAGCCGATTAATTGACTATACGTCAGTGGTTTAGCAGTTGCCAACTGAAACTGTAGATTTATTTTACGGAGAAAAATTAATGCTCAAAAAACCATGAATTAACGAGAGAGTCACAGCACGGCACAGACAGCAAGCTGCCTAAAGCGTTATACTGCCCTGCTTTCTTTTGATAAAAATAGCTTAGTGACTGTGAGCGAAATAAGTTCAAAAACTGTAACCGTTAAGGCAGCTAGCATCATTCTTACCTTAGCACTTGGATACCTAGGTGCAGGTTTAGCTCAACTAATTCATCTACCAGTTCCAGCCTTGTTAGGCAGCGGCATTCTGATTGCAGTGTTAGCGTTTACCCCGCTGCCTTTAAGCATGCCTACCTTAATGCGCAATATTGGTTTTACAATTTTAGGCTGCTCGATGGGTAGTAGTATTACCCAAGAAATGCTCGCCAAAATCGGCCAATGGCCATTAAGTCTAGTTGGCTTAGGTGCTACGGTAACTGCCATGATGGTAGCGAGCACTTGGATCTTAGTTAAGTACTTTCAGCAAACTAAAAATACCGCCCTGCTCGCCTCCACACCCGGCGCTTTATCCACCGTGGTGGCCCTAGCTAGTGAAGGTAAAGGCGATTTAGGTACGGTCGTCGTCTTACAAAGCCTACGCTTGATTTTAGTGATGCTGAGCTTTCCACTGATTATTCATAGCCTCAATTTACAAGGCAGCATGCAGTTAACGGCGGCTCAACAAGCCTCTTTGCCTTGGCATACGGTTCCAGCACTCTTACTGACTGCGTTTGCAATAGCGCAAATGCTTGAAAAACTAAAACTACCGGCTGCTTATGTATTATCCGGTTTGATTTTAAGTGCAGCGGGTCATCTCGGCGGTTGGCTCAACGGCAATTTACCTAGCACTATTGTTACTTTAGGCTTTGTAATTATTGGTTGCGTAGTCGGTACTCGTTTAAAAGGCATGAAACTGTCTGAACTACGTTCCTTATCACTCGCCGCCTTCATTAGTGTAGGACTGAGCAGCCTGCTCGCAGCCTTAGGTGCGGGCCTAATGGCAACGGCTTTAGATTTACCCTTTGGTCAGGTGTGGATCGCCTATGCACCCGGTGGGATTGAGGCAATGGCAGCACTGGCATTAGCTTTGCACTATGATCCTGCTTATATCGCAGCGCATCATCTATCACGCATTGTAGCAATTACCTTGTTTATGCCTTTGATAGCGCGCCTTCTGACTGTAGAAAAAGAGAGTCAATCATGAGCCAGAACAAAGATTTAAACGCTTTACTACAAAAATATCGTGAATTCATTGCAGGCTTCAAAACGGTATTAATAGCTAGCACCAACGCTAACCACATTCCCGAAGCGAGCTATGCACCTTATATTGAGTTTGATGGTAAATACTATATTTTTATCAGTGAGTTAGCCGTACATACTCAGAATTTAGTTCAAACAAAAATTTGTAGTCTGTTATTCATTGAAGATGAAGACAAAACCAATAACCTGTTTGCCCGCAAACGAGTGAGTTTGCATTGTAGAGCTGAAGAATTAGCACCTGATGCTGCAAATTATCAGCCTGTTTTAGCGCTATTTCATGAGCGCTTTGGTAAATTCATGCAGCTCTTACAAACCCTGCCTGATTTTCATTTATTTTGCCTAAGCCCCAGCTCAGGCAATTATGTTGCGGGTTTTGGCAAGGCTTATCGTTTAAGCGGCAGTGACTTGAGCCAGTTGCAGCATCGTAACCCTGAAGCAGGGAATGTGCGCCCTAGCTAAGCATTAAACCCACGCCAAACACTGCCACATAACCCTGCTCGTCCTGCTCAGGGCGTAACAGCAGTTGCTTGCCACCTGAGCGATAAATGCCATCACGTTCGTTCGTTTGATAACCTGTTGCTCGTTGCGCATAAGGCTGTTGCTGATAGACCTGCTGAGTGACTGCTTCATCAAAATACAATTGCGAAGTCAGGAGTTCGGCCTTGCCTGAGCGAGTGGGTGTACGTACTTTAAAATGAATATGAATCGCTCTCCCCGGATACCAACCCGGATAAATTGTGATGAAATTTACTTTGCCGCGCTGATCAGTGATTTGATAGCCACGCAAAAACTGTTGCACCTCTGCATTATCGACACCTGAATACACCCCCGCTGCATCACAATGCCAAATATCCACGATAGCGCCCGGCACAGGCTCACATTGCCCAGCTTTAATCCCTGTCACCTGCAGCTGTAAATGCAAAGGCACACCCCCACTAACTAGACGCGTTTTAGGGTCACTACGAATATCCGAACGCTCCAACTTGGTATCAACAAAGTACGGCCCTTCAGTTTGCTCAGGGGTGAGGATACAAGTTGGGGTGATTTTTCCCCAAGCAGCGCTCGTGCTTAAAGCCAAGCTGCCTGCAGCTAATTGGATTAAGGCTTGGCGGCGACTTTGATCAACCTTCTTCATCATTTTATCCTTCCTTAGAGTTTACCGATTGCGTCTTAGCTTAAACGCTGGAGCCGCGTTGTTCTAATAACTGCAGTAATTGCAGCTTTTGCTCACGGCTCATAATCATCCAATCTCGAATTTCATCCCCAGTACGCAAACAACCTTCACATAAACCGGATTGATCATTCAACCAACAAACCCCAATACACGGTGAAGGCACGGTTCTATCTAATAACACTGGTGATGTCGTACGACGACGATTAGGTTTAGCTTTTTCCATTATTTTAATCTCTATTTTGGCTACAAGGATTGTAGATAGCTATGCGCTTAGAATGCTAAAAGCCTCAAAAAATGCTGCATAAAAAAAGCCGCTACAAGAGCGGCTTTCTATTCATGATCACAGTAAATTAATGCGCCAAAATCTGGCTCAAGAACAACTTAGTACGTTCATGCTGCGGATAATTAAAGAACTCATCTGGTGTATTACTTTCAATGATTTGACCGCCATCCATGAAAATCACTGAGTCAGCGACGGTTTTAGCGAAGCCCATTTCATGCGTAACGCAGAGCATGGTCATGCCGCTTTCGGCCAGCTCAATCATGGTATCCAACACTTCTTTAATCATTTCAGGGTCAAGTGCTGAAGTCGGTTCATCGAACAACATAATGCGTGGTTTCATGCACAAACTGCGTGCAATCGCCACCCGTTGTTGTTGACCGCCCGACAACTGCCCCGGAAATTTCTTAGCTTGGTGCGGGATTTTAACCCGCTCTAAGTATTCCATCGCAGTTGCTTCGGCTTGCTTACGCGGAATTTTACGTACCCACATGGGCGCTAAGCAGCAATTTTCCAACACAGTTAAGTGTGGGAACAAATTAAAGTGCTGGAACACCATACCCACTTCACGGCGAATTTGGTCGATGTTTTTTAAGTCATTATTTAACTCAATCCCATCAACCAAAATTTGCCCAGCTTGGTGTTCTTCCAAACGGTTAATGCAGCGAATCATAGTGGATTTACCCGAACCTGAGGGGCCGCAGATAACAATACGTTGACCGCGCTCCACATCCAAGTTCACATTTTTCAATACGTGAAAGTCGCCGTACCATTTATTGACTTCACGTAGGCTGACCGCAATTTCGGGTTTAGTTTCAGTAGCAGTTTCCATACAAATCCTCAATCTTGTCTAGGCTGTTTAATTAGTGGTTTTCAGACTACGTTCTACATGTTGGCTGTAACGCGACATACCAAAGCAGAAAATCCAATAAACAAACGCGGCGAATAAATAACCTTCAATCGCATAACCTAACCATTTCGGGCTAGCAAATGCACCTTGAATTGTCGCCAACAAATCAAACAAGCCAATGATTAATACTAACGAGGTGTCTTTAAATAAGGAGATGAACGAGTTCACGATCCCCGGAATAACGATCTTCAGCGCTTGGGGCAGCGTAACTTTATACATGCCTTGCCAATAGGTTAAACCTAAAGCATTCGCTGCTTCAGTTTGGCCTTTTGGAATGGCTTGCAAACCGCTGCGCACGACTTCCGCTAAATACGCTGATTGGAATAAGGTAATACCCACCAAGGCGCGCAATAGCTTATCAATCTCCATACCTGCTGGTAAAAACAAAGGCAGCATCACGGAAGACATGAACAACACGGTAATTAAGGGCACACCGCGCCAAACTTCGATAAACACCACACAAATGGCTTTTACAATCGGCATAGAAGAACGACGGCCTAGCGCTAGCAAAATACCTAGCGGGAAAGCTGCCACAATGCCAACAATAGAGATCACTAAGGTTAGTAACAAGCCACCCCAAAAATTGGTTTCTACATGGGGCAAACCGAATACCCCGCCAGAGAGCAGCAGGAACGCAATTACCGGAAAGGCAATTAAAGCAAAGATTTGAATGTACTTTTTAAACGGCACACCCTTAATCATTAAGCCTGCCAAAGTAACAACCAGAATCGCCCCCACCAATAAAGTACGCCAAGTTTCAGCTTCAGGATACAAACCGACCATGAATAACTTGAAGTGAACGTAAACGAACACCCAACAGGCGCCACCACTGGTGCAATCGTCACGGCTGGTTCCTATCCAATCCGCTTTAATAAAAGCCCAATTGATGAAAGGAATCAAAGCCGCCAAGATGGCAATCAGCAAAATGACCGTAATAACACTATTCAACCAGTTCGAAAACAGGTTTTGGCGCATCCAAGCCACAGGGCCTTTTAAGGTACTAGGCGCTGGTAGGCTGGGTAAGGTTTCATGAGTAATAAATGCTGTCATATCAACGCTCCACCAAGGCCATGCGGTTGTTATACCAGTTCATAAACATGGAAATGACCAAGCTAATCACTAAGTAAACCAACATAGTCATGAAGATGATTTCCACCGCCTGCCCCGTTTGGTTCAAAGTCGTTCCAGCGAAGACGTTGACTAAATCAGGATACCCAATTGCTACCCCCAAAGAAGTGTTCTTAGTGAGATTGAGATATTGGCTGGTCAGCTGCGGAATAATGACGCGCATCGCTTGCGGGATAATTACTAATTGCAAGGTGCGATTAGGACGTAATCCCAAAGAACCCGCCGCCTCTGATTGGCCTTTGCTGACCGACTGAATACCCGAGCGTACAATTTCTGCAATAAAGGCTGCTGTATAAATGCTAAGCGCTAACAGTAGGGCTGTTAACTCTGGAATAACCGTCAAGCCACCTTGGAAGTTAAAACCTTTTAAGGCAGGTACATCCCAACTTAAAGGAGCGCCTGTTAGGAAAAACACTATTAAAGGCAAGCAAATAATCAGCCCTATGGCTGTCCACAATATGGGGAATTGCTGACCTGTTGCTTCACGCCGACTTTTGGCCCACCGTCCAATCAGAAAAGCTAAAAGAATGGCACCGATAAACGCCAAGAAAGTCCACATGAAACCCGGTTCGGTCAAAGGCGAAGGAATTGTCAAGCCGCGCTTATGCAGATAAAACAGTTCCGCCAAGGACATACTTTCCTTAGGCCCAGGTAGCAACGGCAAAATAGCGCGATACCAGAATAAGATTTGTAGCAAAGGTGGGATATTGCGAATGGTTTCAATGAAGACCAAGGCCATGCGCGAAATCAGCCAGTTACTGGATAAACGCGCTACACCCACAGTAAAGCCTAGTAGGGTAGCAAAGATAATGCCTAAACCTGCCACCAATAAAGTATTTAATAGGCCTACTAAGAAAGTACGGCCAAAGGTGCTGGCTTCAGTATAAGGAATTAAAGTTTGGGTAATACCAAATCCAGCAGGGCGATCTAGAAAATCGAATCCCGTTTTAATCCCGCGGGTTTGAAGATTGTGTAAGGTGTTACTAAAAATAAACCACAACAATAAGCCAATACCGAGTACTAACAAAATTTGGAATACCATCGCACGTTTCTGTGGATCATTCCAAAAGGAAGGTTTGCTAGGCACGGTAGACAGATTTTGTGGTGGTGATGCAGAGAGGTTTGGGTCTGTCATAAGCCAGCCTTTCTATCGAATTTGCTAAGGTGGTGATAGGCAATGGGCAAGTAAATCGACCCATCGCCTAAAAGCAAAACCTATTTATAGAATAAATAGGTTAATTAAGAACTTAAGTTCTTGGCTTAACGGAACGGTGGAGAGTATTGCAGACCACCATTTTTCCACAGTGCATTCAAGCCACGATTGATTTTCAATGGTGAACCTTGACCGACGCTACGTTCAAACGATTCGCCATAGTTGCCAACCATTTTCACGACGTTATAAGCCCATTTCTTATCTAACGGTAAGTTAGCGTCGCCGCCTTCTTCCATCCCTAAGAAACGCTTAATGTTGGGATCAGTACCTTTAGACATTTCTTCAACATTAGCAGAAGTAATGCCTAAGTCCTCTGCTTCAACCATTGCGTAGTAAGCCCAACGCACGATTTTCAGCCACTCATCATCGCCTTGGCGCACGAAAGGTCCTAATGGCTCTTTCGAAATAACTTCGGGTAGTACACTAGCAGACTCAGGATCTTTCAAAGTAATCCGATTTGAGTACAGCTGAGATTGGTCAGAGGTTAAAACGTCACAACGACCTTCATCAAACGCCTTAGTTACTTCGTCCAATTTTTCATAAGTGATAGGCTCGAACTTCATGTTATTAGCACGGAAATAGTCGGCTAAGTTTAATTCAGTGGTCGTACCTGATTGAATACAAACCGATGCACCGTCTAATTCTTTAGCACTTTTCACATTCAGTGAGTTTTTAACTAAGAAACCTTGACCATCATAATAGTTGGTGGCAACGAACGTTAAACCCATGCCCGCATCACGGCTTAAAGTGCCTGTAGAGTTACGTGACAACATATCGACTTCGCCAGACTGTAGAGCAGTGAAACGCTCTTTAGCCGTTAATGAAGTGAATTTAACTTTATTAGGGTCACCGAAAATTGCTACCGCAACTGCACGGCAAACGTCGATATCTAAACCTGACCAATTACCTTTTTCATCTTGGTTAGCAAAGCCGGGGAAAGGTGTATTGATACCGCATTTAACAGCATCATTTTTCTTCACTGAATCAAGCGTAGCGCCCGCATGCGCTGCTGGCATCGCAAAGGTAGCAGACAATAAGCCAGCTACTGCCAGTGTTTTTGCAGATTTCATGGATTCTCCTCTTCTCTCAAATGTTGTTGTGTAACAACGCTATAAAAACCGAGCTTTAATTCATCTTAAAGTCGATGACTTAAACCTATCCTACTATAAAGAAAAATACAACTATTCCTTTAAGAGTCGAAATAAATAAACTTCAATACAAACAAAATGATACAAAAACAAAACCTATAAAAACGTCAAAAAAATATCAGGCATTTGACTGATTCATACCAGAAATAACTAGTCTTTTCTCAACACTGTTTCACATTGTATTATGTTGTTTTTATCGAGGTTTTACGGATGTCTTCAACACTAGAAAGCAAATCCAAACTAGATCGGATTGATAAAAAAATTCTGCGCGAATTACAAAATGATGGCCGAATCTCTTTTGTCGATCTCGCTGAAAAGGTGGGTTTAAGTACCTCCCCTTGCCTTGAACGTGTGCGCCGTTTAGAACGCTCTGGGTTTATTAAAGGCTACACTGCCCTACTCTGCCCTGCCCAAATGGATGCTAACTTGCTCGTGTTTGTCGAAATTAGTTTGAATTACACCTCGGGTGATATTTTCGAACAATTCCGTGACGCCGTTCGACAATGGCCTCAGATCCTTGAATGCCACTTAGTAGCCGGTGATTTTGATTACTTATTAAAAATACGCATCAAAAACATGGCTTCTTACCGCACTTTGCTCGGGGATATTCTACATACTCTGCCTGGCATTCGTGACTCGCGTACCCTAGTTGCAATGGAGACAGTCTATGAATCGTCTCAATTACACATCACCTAAACTCATCATTCATTGAGATAAGTTAAGGGTACGCGTCGAGTAACTCCCGTGAACAAAGTATAGGGAATCGTACTACTGGCCTGCGCAACCTCAGTGGCTAAGACCTGTTCACCCCATAACTGCACTCGATCCCCCAGCTGACAATCAATACCTGTTAAATCAATCGTCATCATATCCATCGACACGCGCCCAATAACCCGAGTGCGTATCCCATTCACAGCAATTGGCGTGCCATCTATTGCATGCCGTGGATAACCATCTGCATACCCGATGGCGACTACTCCAACTGTGGTAGGCTGTTCACACCGGAAACGCCCACCATAACCAATCGGTTCACCAGCCGCTAACTGTCGAATCCCTATCAAGGCAGATTCTAAGCACATCGCTGGCCTTAACTGTTGCGCAGCTGCATTATCCTGATTAAAGGGCGACGCACCATATAGCATCAAACCTGGCCTTACCCAATCATAATGTGTTGCGGGCCAACCTAAAATCGCTGGCGAATTGGCTAAACAATAAGGCGCATTTAAACCGGCTACTGCATCCTTAAAGCGCTGCAACTGCTGCAGAGTGTAATCACTATCTAACTCATCTGCTCGGGCAAAGTGAGTCATTAATGTCACTGACTCAATATGTGCGCATTTCTGCAGTGCGAACCAAAGCGCTTTGACCTCAGATGGTGCAAAGCCTAGACGATGCATTCCCGTATCAACTTTTAAAAAGATTTTAAACTTATTTTTAGGTTTAGCAACTAGCAAATAATCTAATTGTTGCTGGTTATGCACGACTAAAGACAACGACTCACGATCAGCGATCACTAATTCATCAGGTGTGAAGCAACCTTCGAGCAGCAAAATCGGCAGCTTAACTCCTGAATCACGCAGCTCAAGCGCTTCTTCAATACAAGCCACGCCAAAGCCATCCACTTCAGCCGCCAGTGACTGCGCAACTTTAACTGCACCATGCCCGTAAGCGTTGGCCTTAATAATAGCCAGCGCTTTGGAATGAGCGGCTAAGGATTTAGCTAAGCGATAGTTATGCCGGATTGCATTTAAATCAATCACGGCTCGCGCTGGACGTCCCATTTTAAGAACCTAATACCAATACGCCTTCAACTTCTACCATCACCCCTAAAGGTAAAGATGCGACGCCGACTGCAGCGCGGGCGGGGAATGGTTCAGAGAAATAACGCTTCATGACTTCATTCACTGCAGCGAAATTGCTTAAATCTGTCAAATAAATATTTAATTTCACAAAATCTCTGCAAGAACCACCCGCAGCTACCGCGACGGCTTGTAAGTTTTTAAAGACTTGCTCAGCTTGACCGGCAAAATCCTCTGCCTCTACTTTCATGCTGTTCGGATTAAGCGGAATTTGCCCCGAGCAATAGACTGTATTGCCAGCACGCACTGCTTGTGAATAAGGCCCAATCGCAGCGGGCGCAGAAGTGGTGGCAATAATAACTTTGTCAGTCATAGTAAAATCCTTGTTAATTAATGATTCGTCGTCAATTTAGGCAGTGGCTTTCACTTTATTAGCAAAGCTATAACGCTGCATCGCTAAACCCTCAAGGTCAATGCCCGACTTTTGCCCTGCCATAATATCAGCTAATAAACGTCCTGAACCACAGGCCATTGTCCACCCTAAGGTTCCATGTCCGGTATTAAGGAATAAATTCGCATAAGGCGTAGCACCAATCAACGGAGTACCATCAGGTGTCATCGGGCGCAAACCTGTCCAGAAATTATCTTCTGTCATATTAGCGGCTTTGGGGAACATATCTGAGACTACAAAGCGTACCGTTTGCCGCCGCTCTTCATGCAGGCTCAAATCATGCCCAGTTAACTCGGCAGTGCCCGCTACGCGTACACGATCGCCCAAACGGGTAATCGCTACTTTATAAGTCTCATCCATCACCGTTGAAACGGGTGCATCATCGGGCTTCACAATTGGCACAGTGATCGAATAACCTTTGACTGGATAAACAGGAATATCAATACCCACTGGCTTAAGCAGTGCTGGCGAATAGCTCCCTAAAGCCATTACATATTGGTCAGCGGTCAACACGCCCTGATCGGTTTTAACTCCAGTGATTTTGCCATTGCTCACCAGTAACTCTTCAATGTTAACGCCATAGCGGAACACAACACCTCTGGTGATACCAATCGCCGCTAAGTTTTGGGTGAACATCAAGCAATCGCCAGTTTCATCCAAAGGCAAACGCAAACCACCGCGCAGCTTATCGCGTACATGCTTCAAAGCAGGCTCAGCCGCGAGGCAACCCTCAACATCTAAAACTTCATAGGGAATGCTACATTCATCCAGAATATCAGTATCTTTTTTCGCACCCTGCACCTGAGCATCGGTACGGAACACTTGCAGCGTGCCTTGGGTGCGCTGGTCATAGCTAATGCCTGTTTCCTCACGTAATTCATTAATCGATTGGCGACTATATTCAGCGACTCTGAGCATGCGTGCCTTATTGATCTGATAACGCCCTGCCGTGCAATTACGCAGCATCATCACAATGAAACGGAACATCGCTGCATCCATTTTACTGGGACGAACTACCAACGGCGAATGCTCACTCAGCATCCATTTAATAGCTTTCATAGGGATGCCGGGTGCCGCCCAAGGCGCTGAGTAACCAGGCGAAATCTGCCCTGCATTGGCAAAGCTAGTCTCTAAACCCGAACGTGGCTGCCGATCTAATACCGTCACTTGGTAGCCGAGGCGATTTAAATAATAAGCAGTGGTAGTACCTATCACTCCGCTGCCAATCACGATTGCATGCATAGTTATTGCTCACTTTGTATCCGGCATTTATGCCTTAATAGTACTCAGCATCTTATGAGAAACTCTACAGATTTTTTTTCTGTTATTAATCAAATATAAAAAATATTATGCTGTTTCTAAGCTTAACTAGAAAAATAAAAAATACTTTTTACCAGCCTCTCAAGCAAGCCTATTAAACCTGTTAACCATCTCTTATAGCTAGGTACTCCTGTTTATAAGCCTTTCGGCAGATGCACTAAAAAGCTTCAGCTTAGTTGGTGAATCATTATTTTTGAGCATTGCACTGCAGCAAAACTTACTGCCAAGCTTTAAGAGGTAAAAAATCGATCCATTGCTGGCCTAAACCAGCTGTATCAAGGCTGCTAGCAGGCCGGAAGAAAACGCCTATTTTATAAGCAAAATGATTTCTATCTTGCGGATTATTCAGGCAATACCACTTAGCTGTTTTATTATTATTTTTCCGATAAACTACTGATAATCTCAGACGTAACTGTTACTATCTGATCAAAATAATAACAAATGTGTCTAAACAGTTGGAACCAAATTAGTGCATAGAGCAGCCCCACTTTATGGCTCAACACTAGCCTTCCAAGACGAGGATTGAGTCATGACCATGACAATGAATGCTGTATTTATCAAAACCCCCAAAGGTCGCGAGGAGATTGACACTAAAACAGGCGGATTAAGCTTAATCATGCGCCGTGTGCTGATTTTTTTAGATGGCAAGCGCACCCTGCATGAAGTTCAAGCGCTCCCCAAAGTGGACGATGTAGAGCAAATTATTCGTAGCCTAGAGCAAGATGGCTATATTAAACGTCTTTCCTCTGAATCAGCTAGCCCCTCTGAGTCAACCAAAGCCAGCAATAATGTCAATCCGCTGTTAGTTAATCGAGTCGACAGTAATGCTGTACCTGCCTTTATTGCTCCCGCCCGCAATGGTAACTTCCGCCCACTCCCGCCAAAAGTGGATGCCGCCCAGTTAAAAATGGCTAAAAACTTTATGGCTAACACACTGAATGCTTTCGTGGGTACCTTTGGTTCAAGTGCTTTGATCAATCGGATTGATCGTTGCGAGGATCATGAGGCATTACGTAGTATTTATGAGGATTGGCTGACTGCCATTCTGGGTACGAAGCAAGGCAAAAAAGACGCTGAAAACCTCAAAGCGAAATTACTTGAGGTACTTTAACAGTTCAAGCCCGGCTTATTGGCCGGGTTTAGATACTAAAGCATCCAAATACACCCAACGTCCCTTTTCACGGCTAAAGCGGCTAACTTCATGCAATTGCTGAGCTTGCCCCTGCTCAGAAAAATAAGCCACAAACTCAACCACACCATGTTCATCGTCAGCCTGACCTGCTTCAGTATTGACTATTTCTAAGCGCTCCCACTGAATATTCAGTGACTGAGCTAAGCTCTTTTTACTAGGTCGAGTACTGCTATGCCAACTACGATGGAGATAAGCCGCATCACCCAGCACATAAGCTGTGTACCTTGAGCGCATCAAAGCCTCTGCCGTAGTAGCGGCTTTACCTTCATGTAAAGGCCGACAACATCGGTTATATTCCAAGCCTGTACCACAAGGGCAACTACTCATACCGTTTAATCAACCTTCAACAGCCATTGCTTAATGAAATCTGCTAAATCCTTCACTTCTGCGGCATTCACGCTATGTTCCATCGCATAGGTAAAATAACCAGGGGTATAACCCATCGCTTGCAAACGTTGTTGAGCCTTTTTACCCAAACTTTCTGGTACTACTGGATCTTGCAAGCCATGAAAAATTTCAATGGCTAAGCCTTTATTCGCGCTATCTACTTGAATACTGTCAGCCGTGGCAAAATAAGTCGACATGGCTAGTAAACCCGCCAAGGGCTTGGGATAAGTTAGAGCCGTTTGATAAGCCACCGCACCGCCTTGAGAAAAGCCCGCCAACACAATACGCTCACTTGGAATACCCTTTTCGAGTTCGCGATCAATCAGTTTAGCCACTGCTTGTGCCGAAGCCTCTAGCTGCTTCACATCAACCTTGCGGTCAATATCCATTGCCAAAATGTCATACCAGGCAGGCATTACATAGCCATTGTTAATCGTGACTGGGATGGCAGGTGCATGCGGGAAAATAAAACGGATTGCAGCTTCTGGTGGAAGTTTTAGCTCAGGCACAATCGGCTCAAAATCATGCCCATCTGCGCCTAAGCCATGCAGCCAAATCACACTGGCGGTCGCGGGCTGGGCAGGTTCAACAATGACGGCGGGCAAATAATCCATGATCTGATCCTTCAATTAGCAAGGCTTAGGAGTATAGCTAGTATTGAAGAATCTGGGCAGCCATCCGAGCGGCTAGCGTGGGTTAGTAAGATGTTACGAAACGGTTCTGCGTGGGTAAGGCGCAATCAGCGGTTGCCTAGCAGAACTTAACAGCAGTTACATTTGGCTCTGCAAATAATTTTGCAAGCCGATTTTGTTAATCAAGCCTAATTGCTTTTCTAGCCAATAGGCATGATCTTCTTCCGTATCACTCAATTGCACACGCAGTAGCTCGCGGGTCACATAATCTTGCTGAGTTTCACAGATCTGAATCGCTGCTTTCAGTGCAGCTTGTACTTGGTACTCTAACTGGAGGTCATTGTTCAGCATGCCTAGCACATCAGTGCCGATCTTAATCTGATCCTGCTGATTCAAATCTGGGATCGACTCCAGAAACAATAAGCGCTTTAAAATAGCATCAGCATGCCCGGCTTCCTCTTGGCGCTCATGCTCATAGTGCGCAGCTAATTTCTCTAAGCCCCAATCCGCACATAAACGTGAATGCGCAAAATACTGGTCGCGTGCTGCCAGTTCTCCCGCTAGCAATTGCTTTAATACATCAATAACCTGCTGATTTCCTTGCATTTTACTCTCCTTAGCTTGACATGAGCGACTGTAAGTAATTCTGCTCACCCGTATTGGTTAACAGCCATTGCTGCGACTCTAACCAATCAATCTGCTCTTCTTCCTCTTCAAGGAGTTCTTGCAGTAATTCGCGTGATACATAATCTTGTGCTTGCTCACACGCCAGAATAGCCGCACGTAACTCGGCAATCACTTCGCTACCTAGCTGCCTGTCATTGGCTAAGATTTCCGGGATATTTTCACCCAAATATAACTTACCCAAATCTTGGAGATTGGGCAGACCCTCCAAAAAGAGAATACGTTTGATTAATTCATCAGCTTGCTTCATCGCTTTAATCGAGCGCTTGTACTCTTGCTCATTAAACTTCGGCAAGCCCCAATTGGCACTCATCCGCGCATGTAAAAAGTACTGATTGATGGCAACTAACTGCCCGCGTAGCACTTTATTTAAAGCACGATTGATCTCTGGATTTCCTTGCATAGTAGCTCCTTCACTAGCCTAGTCTTCAGGACTCTTCATGATAAGGAGGATAGCTAAATGCACGCAATGTTTTATCCGCTAGGAATAGTGAATAAGAAGAAAAATAAAGGGGCAGGAGCACCCCTTCTAGTGATTGTGACAAGACTGCCAGACCTTGCACTACGAACCACTCGCTTTAAATATTATAAATCACTATGAGTGGCTGTCAGCTTTTAAGGATTGAAGACTAATGTTTGAGTGCTGAGCGACTTACAAAGGGGATAATATTATTCCCTCGCGAACGCCTGCTGCGCTCACGCAAATAAGCGCAATCAGTAAAACTACTATCTAATTGACCTTGTAGACAGTTAGAACAATGCGCTAACAATAGACAGCGCACGAGTTCCTGTTGAGTAGCGCTATCGGCCCTAGATAACTCATGCAAACACACATCGCCTTGCTCTAAACAGCGTGCAAGCTTTTCCCCAGCAAACTGCGCCATCACCTCACCGGTATGCGTATTACGTAGCTCAATGAAGGGATTAACCCTGTCTAACCAAGCATTGATTGAGAAACTCATATTGACTCCAGTTAAGTCCTAAGCACTCACTTAGTGAATTTTAAATGATAATCATTTCCATTTAATCTAATACAAGCTCAACCGGGATGCAAGTAAATGAGAATTACTTGCATCTAACTAAAGACTTATTTATGATTCCCAACATCAAGAATGATTCTTATTTAGGTGTGATTCTATGTACGTATGCGTTTGTAATGCAGTCACTGATAAAGCCATCAAACAGGCTGTAAAAAAAGGTCATGACAGCTTGGAAGCGATACAAAAGGAATTGTGTGTTGGCACTTGTTGTGGTCGCTGTAAACCCTTCGCCCAAGAGCTGATTCTTCAATGCAATGAAAAGCACGAAGATGCTTATCCACACTACTACTCAGTTGCTGTTTGCGCTTAATTTTGAGCTTTTATTTATCATGCAATGCTTAGATTTACGTCGAATCAATGTTGAAGATTGGATGCAAGGTTGTAAAAAAGTCATCCTACAGCACGGTAGCCGCCCCTATGTGCTAACCATTACACGTCGAGGCAAGTTGATTCTAACTGCTGCTGAAACACCGCTTGAACCTTCTGCTGCCAAACCAAGCGATGCCTGCAAACCCTAAAATGGTTTGAATAACCCCAAATCCCTAATCACCTGAGTTAAGCAGCCCGCTTAAGTTTTGGAGTATTTAATTGTGAAAGTTTTACCTAGCCTGCTACTAACGAGTCTAACTTGCGTCTTCGGTTCGCCTAGCCTGTATGCGGAGACTGTAACGCCGAAAGCAGTGATAGAAAACTACGCTAATTTAGTCCACGCTGAATTCAGCGATACACTAATAGCTACTAAAAATCTGCAAGCGAAAGTCGACGAATTCATCGCCAAGCCCAGTGAGGCTAGCCATACGGCTGCTAAAGAAGCTTGGTTAGCTGCCCGCAAACCTTATAGCCAAACTGAAGTTTTCCGGTTCGGCAATCCGAATATTGATGCATGGGAAGGTGGCGTCAATGCTTGGCCTTTGGATGAAGGCTTAATTGATTACGTAAAAACGGATAGCTATGAACACGAAGAAGGTAATCAGTTTGCAGCTGCCAACGTGATTGCAGGGACTGAGCAGATCACTGCTGACTTGCTCAAATCCTATCAAGAAAAAGGTGGTTCTGAAGCGAATGTAGCCACTGGCTATCATGCTGTTGAATTTTTGCTCTGGGGTCAAGACTTCAATCAAGACCCGAAAGCTGCTGGCACTCGTAGCTATACCGATTTTGTGGCAGGCGCTGACTGTACTAATAAAAACTGTGAACGCCGCGCTCAGTACCTCAGAGCAGCCACCGATTTATTAGTCACTGACTTAAACACCATGGAACAAGATTGGGCGCCGGATCAAACCAATTATCGTAAAAGCTTTTTAGCCTTAAATGAAACTGAAGCTTTGCGCCGTATCCTGTTTGGTATGGGCAGTTTGAGCTTGGGTGAACTAGCAGGCGAGCGCATGAATGTGGCTCTGCTGGCCCATTCCCAAGAAGATGAGCATTCTTGCTTTAGCGATAATACCCACAATGACATCCTCAGCAATATACAAGGGATTAACAATGTCTTTAATGGCACTTATCAACGCATCGATGGAACTACGGTTAAAGGTGCGAGTCTTGCTGAACTGCTAGCAGCTAAGGATAAGAACCTCAGCACTGAACTTGAGAAAAATCTAACTGCCACTCAAACCGCTGCGGAAGAAATTGTGAAAGCAGCAGACAATGGCGAACACTTTGATCAGCAAATTGCGGGTGAAAATACGTCAGGCAATGCTCGGGTTAAAGCCACTATTGCTGCGTTAAGAACACAAACTGCTAGCCTTGAAGCAGCAGCTAAAGCCTTGGGGGTTAGCAACTTAAATCCAGAAACTAGCGACTCTTTACAATAAACGATTAACTTAAGACAAGAATCAAGAGACTGAATGAAGCTAGCCAACACTTTACTACTGGGCGGATTAATCCTCAGCCCAGTCGTCAACAGTACCGAGCCAAGCTCTACTTATAAGCATTTATCAGGCGGTGCGACAACCGTACTGGACAAGAGTAGCAATGCCTTCTCCTTGCCCGCGAATAATTTAAGTATTCTGCGGCGCGATAATTTCTTTATCGGCAATGCATTTTTTAAACAACCTTGGGTGATTGCCCCCTCCTCTACTTCAGCACGCGATGGCTTAGGCCCGCTTTTTAATAGCAATAGCTGCCAAGGCTGCCATGTGAAAGATGGCAAAGGCCATCCGCCGCTTAGCCGTGAAGATAGCTTTTTGTCTACTTTAGTGCGCTTGAGTTTTCCAGCAGAAACTGACGAGCACAAAGCGTTACTGACTACAGTAGGCGTTGTGCCCGAACCGAATTATGGCGATCAAATCCAACCCAATAGTATTCCTGGCGTAAAAGGCGAAGCGACGCCACGCTTTGACTATGAAGAAGTCAAAGGGCAATTCAACGATGGTGCAACCTATACCCTGCTCAAGCCTAAGCTCACATTAGAACAGCTTAATTACGGTAACTTACATCCCAAAGTGCAGCTCTCTGCACGGGTAGCCCCCGTTATGATTGGTATGGGCTTATTAGAAGCGATTCCAGAAGCTGATTTGCTAGCGCTGGCCGATCCTGAAGATAAGAATGGTGATGGCATTTCTGGACGCAGCAATCAAGTATGGGATGCTGCCGCACAAAAAACAGTACTAGGCCGTTTTGGTTGGAAAGCGAATCAACCGACAGTAGCCCAACAAAGTGCAGGTGCGTTTCATGGCGATCTGGGTATCACTTCGCCACTGTTTGCAGCAGCACCTTGTTCCAGTACCCAAGCGGATTGCTTAAAGGCTCCGAATGGTGGTCAACCTGAAATCAATCAAGAGTTGATGGAGATGGTGACCTTTTATGCCTCACTATTGGCTGTGCCTGCGCGCCGCGACGTAAGTGATCCCGAAGTGTTAAAAGGTGAGCGCTTATTCAAGCAAGCTAATTGCAGTGCTTGCCATCTTCCAGAGCTAACAACGGGCGTTAAACCTGACTTTCCTGAGTTAGAAAACCAAAAGATCCAGCCTTTCACTGATTTATTATTACACGATATGGGTGAGGGTTTAGCAGATCAGCGCCCTGACTTTTTGGCGAGCGGCAGTGAATGGCGCACCGCGCCTTTATGGGGAATTGGCTTAGTGGAAACAGTGAACGGGCACACCCGCTTTCTACACGATGGGCGCGCCCGCAATTTAATGGAAGCGATTTTGTGGCATGGTGGCGAAGCTGAACGCTCGCGCGAAAATGTCTTGAATATGAGTCAAGCAGAACGGATTGCCCTCTTACGTTTTCTTAACTCACTCTAAAATTTTTAGGATCTAACCATGCAAAAATTCCATCAGCGCCTAGTTTGTTTGGCTCAAACTAGCTTGCTTTGTTGTTGGTTGAGTGTGCAAGTAGCCAGCGCGGATAGTATCCAAACTAGCGCCAGCACAACAACGGCCACAGTCACTCCAGCCGCTAAAGATGAAGCACTGATCCAGCAATTAGTGAGTGCGGGTATTCAACCGTTGTACCGTGAATTAGAACAGCGTAGCCAGCAACTCACACAAAGCAGCACTGAGTTTTGTAAAGATAGTTCCTTAGCGAACTTCCAACAGCTGCGTGATGCTTGGGGCGAGTCGATGCTGGCATGGCAGCGTACCGACAGTTTGCTATTTGGCCCAGCAACCGCCGAGCAGATGGATTTTCAGATCAACTTCACCCCACCCAAAAAGCAAATAATCAAAGGCTTATTGGACAGTGATAAACCGCTCACTGTTGAAGCTCTCACTGCAGCGGGTGTAGGTGCACAAGGCTTAAGCAGCTTAGAGTATCTTCTGTTTGATCGTGAGCAAACGCTGGAACAGCTGCTAGCGAGTTTTAAAGAGAGCAAAGGGCAAATCCGTTGCAGTTATGTGCAAACAGCCAGCGCTTTATTAGAACAAAATATCAAAAAGGTAAGCGCACCTTGGCTCACTGGAGAGGCTGCAGCGCTCTTTTCTAGCAATCAAGAAGTGATTGATGTGTTGATTGGCAAGTCCTACCAAACTCTAGAAAAGATCAATGTCAAAAAACTGGCGCTCCCCTTGGGCATCACTGATGAGAAGCAACTCAGCCACCCTTATGATCTAGAGGCTTGGCGTAGCGGCTATTCTTTTAAAATTATTGTAGCTAATGTCGATGGGCTGCGGCGCGTGTTTATCGATGGTGGTTTTCTGGCTTGGATCGATAAAACCTTTCCCAATGAGGCGACCAAAACTGCGATTGTTTCTTTCGAAAGGCAGCTTAATGATTTAGTAAAGATGAAATTACCTGCTGGAGATCCGTTTACTATTGCTGAGCAAAAAATAATATCACCCGAACGTACTGAGTTGATTGAGCGCTGCCGTGGTTTGCAAATGGGTGTGAAGCGTCAATTAGCGATTATCACCCAAGCTCAGCTGGGCTTTAATGATAATGATGGGGACTAAGAATGCAACGTCGGCAATTTCTAGGTTTAGCCGCACTGAGCATCTTTGGTAGCGCGCTGGCTACTGACGAACTTTTAAAACAAAGCCAAGCAAGCTCAGCGACTAAGCACCTCTACTCTGCGAATGATAATCTGCTAGGCCAGCATTTCCTGAGTAGGTTTGATTTAGGCTCTGGGCAGCTTCAGCAGCAAAAAGTACCGATTCGCGGACACGCCACCTTAGCTCTCAATCAGGACATAGCGCTTTTATTTGGGCGGCGGCCTGCTTTTGAGTGCGTAAAAGTTGATTTTAACAAGCAGACAACTGCAAGCTTTAAAGCAGCGCCGAATCACCATTTTAATGGGCATGGTTGCTTATCTGCGGATCACAAGCTTTTGTTCACTACCGAAACGGATTATGCCAATAAACGCGGTATGATTGGCATTCGTGAACTCAGTACGCTGAAACAGATGGGTGAATATCAAACCTATGGCTTAGACCCTCATGATTTGCAGCTGCTGCCGGATGGTAAAACCCTAGTGATTGCCAACGGCGGGATTGAAACGCATCCAGACTTTGGCCGCCGCAAGCTCAATCTCGAGACCATGCAGCCTTCTCTAGTTTATGTGGATATTGCCACGGGGCAGAAACTGGCTGAATATCGCTTGCCTGATCGGCTATTAAGTATTCGGCATTTAACCGTGACGGCTAAGGGCGAAGTCGCGGTTGCACTGCAATATGAAGGCGATTTATATCAGCAGCAACCTAGCTCTTTAGTTGCTTGGCAGCCTGTAGGTGGTGAGCTTAAATTACTTCAGATTGCCCCGACTGCAGTAGCTCAGTTACGCGGTTATTTAGCGGATATTGTGTATGATCCGGTGCAGCAGCTCTTAGTGAGCGCCACCCCACGTGGGCATTGTGTATCGGTCTGGAGCACAGCGACTGAACGTTTTGTGCAAGCCTATCCACTGGCAGAAGCTAGCGGTGTGAGCTTAGGCACAACAACAGGCAGCTTTCTAGTCTCAACCGGGCAAGGTGGTTTATACCAATTTGAACCCGATGTTCCAACAGCTCAGTTACGCGCCCTTAATCAGTTTGCTGAGCTGGTTTGGGACAATCATTTACTGCTCAGCTAGTCTCTAGCTTAATTTAATGAGAACTATTTGCATTTAAACAGCAGCCAATTTAATATTGATAATCGTTATTATTTACAGACGGATTTTGTATGTTAAAGAAATTTGTGCTCGTGACTACCCTGCTGGTTAGCCCTTTAGCTGCTGTTGCTGAGGGTGAAGTCAATGTCTACTCCTCACGCCAAGAGCAACTAATTAAGCCGATTTTGGACAAATTCACAGCAGCCTCAGGCATTAAAGTCAATCTGGTCACAGGCAAAGATGATGCTTTGATTGAGCGCCTCAAATTAGAAGGTGAAAATAGCCCAGCCGATCTTTTAATGACTGCTGATGCAGGTCGTTTGTCGCGTGCTAAAGACTTAGGTTTAAGCCAAGCAGTTGAATCTGAAGCTTTGAAAACAGCCATCCCAGAAAATCTACGTGATCCTGAAAATCAATGGTTTGGTTTAACTTATCGCGCCCGCCCGATTTTCTATGTGAAAGAGAAGATTAAGCCCGAAGATTTATCGACTTATGCTGATTTAGCAGACCCGAAATGGAAAGGCAAAATCTGCGTGCGTAGCTCAGACAATATTTATAACCAATCCATGTTAGCTTCGATGATTGCTAGCCAAGGTACCGAAGCAGCCACTAAATGGGCTGAAGGCTTGGTGAAGAACTTTGCACGCCCACCTGAAGGTGGCGACCGTGACCAGCTCAAAGCAGCTGCTGCCGGTATGTGTGACCTTGCCATCTCCAATACCTATTACTACGGGCAAATGCTCGCCAGTGAAGCGCCTGAAGATAAAGCGGCAGCGGAAAAAATGGCGATTTTCTGGCCCGACCAAGGTGAACAAGGCCGTGGTACGCATATCAATGTCAGTGGTGCTACCGTCACTAAAGCCGCTAAAAATAAAGAGAATGCAGTTAAGCTGTTAGAATACTTGGTCGGTGATGAAGCTCAGGCTTGGTATGCTGAGCATAATCAAGAATATCCAGTGAAGACTACTGTACCTGCGAGCAGTTTATTGAAGGGATGGGGTGATTTTAAAGCGGATAGCATTAACTTATCTGAATTAGGTAAGCATAATGCAGAGGCTGTTAAAATCATGGACACTGTGGGTTGGAAATAAAAAATTTCGTGTGGCGCGCCCTGCTATTATGCATGGCGCTGTTGACTGCTTTACCTATTTTGGCAGTTTTTGCTTATATCTTTGTACCGTCCGCTGAAGTTTGGCAGCATTTAGCTGCCACTGTCCTAACTGACTACCTACTCAATACACTTTATCTCAGCCTCGGCGTGGGTATTAGCGTTCTGTTGCTGGGCGTACCGCTCGCTTGGCTCTGTAGCATGTGTGAATTTCCGGGGCGGGCTTGGTTTGAGTGGCTACTGTTACTGCCGATTGCAATGCCCGCTTATATTATCGCCTACACTTATACCGGTATGTTGGATTTCGCAGGCCCGGTGCAAACCAGCCTGCGCGAGCTAACGGGGTGGGGCTATGGCGATTATTGGTTCCCGAATATCCGTTCGCTCACAGGCGCGATCTTAATGCTAGCGCTAGTGTTATTCCCCTATGTGTATTTGCTAGCCCGTGCCGCTTTTTTAGAACAATCCATTTGTGTATTGGAAGTCAGCCGTACTTTAGGCTGCAATCAGTGGCAAAGCTTCTTTCGCGTAGCCTTGCCCTTAGCTCGCCCCGCAATTATTACCGGTCTTGCACTCGCCTTGATGGAAACCTTAGCGGATTTCGGCACGGTGCAGTATTTTGGGGTAACTACTTTTACCACTGGTATTTTCCGTACTTGGTATGGCTTAGGCGATCATGCAGCAGCCTCGCAATTAGCCGCTTTATTAATGAGCTTTGTATTTATTCTTTTATTACTAGAACAAGCTTCACGGCGGCGCGCACGCTACTACCATAGCTCCAGCAAATATGCCCAAATTAAACGCATTCCCTTAAAAACTTGGCCAGCTTGGGGAGCAGTCTTGTTTTGTAGTTTAACCTTGGTATTAGGCTTTATCGTCCCGGTGACACAACTAGCCAGTTGGAGTTTAGCAAATTGGCAAACTCAAGTGGATAGTAGTTTCTTAACCCTCATCCAGCATAGCCTCAGCTTAGCCATTGCAGCCGCTGTATTTGCTCTAATCCTTGCCCTAATTTTAGGCTATGGAAAACGCTTAAGCCCCGGCCCCTTAGTCAGTTTAGCCGCACGCTTAGCGAGTATGGGTTATGCCATTCCGGGAACCGTCATTGCGATTGGCGTCTTAATCCCTTTTGCTTGGTTAGATACTCAAATCAACCATCTGAGTACAGCGCTTTTCAATACTAAGCTAGGGTTACTCTTCAGTGGCAGCTTATTTATCCTCTTATTCGCCTACAATGTGCGCTTTCTAGCCGTGTCTTTACAAACCGTAGATGCCGGTTTAGGCAAAATCAAACCCACAATTGATAATGCCGGACGCTCCTTAGGTTTAAGCCCAACGGCGGTACTCTGGAAGCTGCATATGCCTTTGATGAAAGGCTCGCTCTTAACTGCCGTGTTACTCGTTTTCGTCGATGTGCTAAAAGAGCTACCCGCTACTTTGATCTTGCGCCCTTTTAATTTTAATACTTTAGCGGTGCGCACTTATGAACTGGCTTCGGATGAGCGCTTAGCAGAAGCAGGTTTACCTGCTTTAATGATTGTCGCAACCGGCATTCTTCCAGTGATTTTATTAAGCCACTCAATCTCACGCTCACGTGCTGGAGGAGACTCATGAGCCAGCTGATCTTAAATCAAGTTGAAGTTCGCTACAGCAAACATACCGCCGTGCATGCGGTGAATATCTTGGTGGAGCAAGGTCAAATTGCCTGCCTACTGGGGCCTAGTGGCTGTGGAAAAACTACTTTGTTACGCGCGATTGCAGGCTTTGAACCGCTCAGCCAAGGGCAGATTAGTTTAAATGGTCAAGTGATCAGCAGCGCAGAACACACCTTAGCCACAGAGCAGCGCAATATTGGTATGGTGTTTCAAGATTATGCCCTGTTTCCGCATTTAAACATTGCCGACAATATTCGCTTTGGAATTCGCCACCAGCCGCGTAAAGTGCAGCAGCAACGGGTTAAAGAGCTGTTAGAACTAGTTAGTTTGCCTCACTATGAAACGCGCTATCCGCATGAGCTTTCGGGTGGCCAACAACAACGAATTGCCCTAGCCCGTGCGTTGGCTCCTAAACCAGCCTTGCTGCTGCTCGACGAACCTTTCGGTAGCCAAGATACAGAGTTACGCGAATCCTTAGCGCGTGAAGTGCGCGATATTCTCAAGCAAGAAGGTATTACAGCTTTGCTAGTCACTCATGATCAACATGAAGCCTTTGCGATGGCTGATGAAATTGGAGTGTTACAGGCAGGTCGTCTGCAGCAATGGAGCAGTGCTTATGAGCTTTATTATCAGCCACAAAATGCCTTTGTGGCTGCATTCATTGGTCAAGGCAGCTTAATTTCAGGCCAAATCCTTGACTCCAGCAGCGTGCAAACGCATTTAGGGCGTTTGGCTTATTCAGCGCCAGCTACTCTGCAAACCGATGAAGTAGCCGTACTGATTCGCCCCGAGCAAGTCCATATCAGCACGCAAGCAGAGGGAATAGCGGCTGTTATCAGCAGCAAAATTTTTCGTGGCAATGAGTATTTGTACACGCTGGAATTAGCCAACCACGAGCAGTTACTAGCGCTGTGCTCAAGTCAGCAAGCTTATGCAGTAGGTGAACAAGTAGTGGTTGTTTTAGCTGAACAGATTTATTCAGTAGTCAATCGACTAGCGAATTAAATTTGGAAAAAGCTCCCGGAGAAGAATGGGCTATAAATTATCTCCGGGAGATGAATATGCCCGCCTCGTCTTCCTCAGTTAAGACAAGTGGTTTCCCTCGCGAGCGGTTCGATCATAATATAAAGTAATAAAAATTGTAATCAACCCGTAAAGAAATGTTTATTTTTTATTCTATTCGGGCAAAAATTCTACCGAAATTTGGCCGCGACCTAAATCTGCTAAGGCTTGCTGTAGCTGCATTTGAGCAGTTACTGGGCATAAACCATTAATTTGCAGTTCAGTGGAGTATTCCAGTGCAGTGAGTTCACATTGCCAATCTGCTAAGAGACGGCGGATAGAGTCTTCTAAAGCGTAGGCAGCGGTCAACTGGAAGGCCTGCATGGCTACTTTCAAGCAAGTGGGGGTTTGCTTGAGTGCAGCATTAACTGAGCCAGAATAAGCACGTACTAAGCCACCCGTACCTAATTTAATACCCCCAAAATAGCGCACGACTACTGCTACTACTTCTCCAATCTCACTATGCAATAACACATTCAGCATCGGCTTGCCTGCGGTTCCTGCGGGTTCACCATCATCGCTACAGCTGACATTCGTGGTATGCTGCGGCTTGCCAGCAACAAAAGCCCAACAAACATGGCGTGCATCAGGAAAATCAGCCCTGACCTGATCAATAAACGCGTGAGCGGCTTGTGGATGAGCCGCATGGGCTATGAAACTTATAAATTGGCTATTTTTGATAGTCTGCTCGTAGCGAACGCTAGCAGCAGGTATTAAGAAAGAGCTCATAGCTATCTCATTTATTTATAGATTGCAAGATGAATTAGTGCGTAAAACCACCGTTTATCGGGGACTTTGATCATTCAATGGTCAAAGGCTTCAATGCTGCGTACATTTTTTTATACTGTCAGTTGAGAAATAAAACACCGATGTTGCTGGAGAATATTTTAATGTACCCCAAATCTTTTATGCGGGGCTTTTGTACGCTGTTGTTCCTAACTTTACCTATCCAAAGTTTTGCAGCGCCTAGCCAACCTAACAGACTACTACCTGATCGTACTAATGTAACTCTAGTACAAAGCCCGCCGTCTACTTTCCTTCAATTGAGTAAAATTATTAGCGAATCCAGTGCGTATGAGCGAGTGCTCAATAGCCCAGACTTTATTAAAGTCCAAGGGATAGCGCAACGCTGGTGGGATAATCAGACAGGAGCTAAGCATAAACAACGCGCTGCTTACTCAAAGCGCGTAGCCAAGAATGTAATTGATTAGATTTTAACGACTTTAGCGAATGCGGCCTCTAAGCACTACAACCATAGGCCACTAAGCTAGGCCAAGTTCCCGCCTCATCGTGCATAATTTGAATGCGCGCAATCGTACCCGATTCCACTGCCAGCGAAAAAAAGTTGCGACTCGGCATACCTAAAACTTGCATCACAATAAGACGAGCTACCCCCGGCTGTACCAACAGAGCAATATGCTTACCTTGATTTTCAGTAACAATACGCTCCCAAACCGGCAGAATACGCGCCTGAAACTTAGAAAAAGACTCACCCTCGGGTGGGGTTAAGGACGCTGGATTGCGCCACCAACGAGCTAAAATGCTCGAGTTTTGCTCCATAATCGCGGCCGGTGTTTGCCCTTCCCATTGCCCAAAATTCATTTCAGCCAGCTCAGGATAAGCACTTAAAGGAATACGATTTTTGTCAGCGAGCCACTGAGCAAATGGCAAGCAAGCAGTATGCTCAGAACTCACCACTGCATGCCAATCTTTGCGGCGCTTCACTAAATTCTTCAGATTTTTTAAGCCATCTGTACTCAAATTTGAGCTTAATGAACCGCAAAAAACTTCGCCTGCTTCAACGGCTGTACTAGGAAGCAGGTCAACTAAGGTAATGGGGATGCTCACTATGCGTAGCGAACCTCAAGAATTTCATATTCACGCACACCACCGGGCGCTTGTACTACCGCAACATCACCTTCTTCTTTACCAATCAAGGCACGCGCAACCGGTGAAGAAACAGCAATCATACCTAGCTTTAAATCAGCCTCTACATCACCCACTATCTGATAGGTAATGGTTTCGCCTGATTTCATTTCCTCTAGCTCAACCGTAGCACCAAATACGACTTTACCCGGATTAGCCGCACCTACGCTAGCCACATCAATCACTTGTGCAAGGGATAATACAGACTCCAACTCTTGAATCCGGCCCTCACAAAAACCTTGCTGCTCACGCGCTGCATGATATTCAGCGTTCTCTTTTAAATCGCCATGCTCGCGTGCTTCAGCAATCGCCTGCACAATCCGCGGACGTTCAACTGTTTTTAAGCGAGTCAATTCGGCTTTTAAACGCTCGGCACCCGCTGCTGTTAACGGTGGTCTACTCATTGTTATTCTCCCTCTGTCCTTACATGATGCCCTGATGCAAATCTTGCAGGCGATACACCTGTTCATCAGCGGTGTAACCCATCGCCATACACAGGGCGCGTGCCCCCTCAATGGTCGTGGTATAACTTAATTTATGCTGCAAGGCTTCACGACGAATCTCAAAAGAATCGCGCGTGGATTGCTCGCCCTCCGTGGTATTGATGATCAAATTGACTTCATCATTTTTGATCATATCCACAATATTCGGACGACCCTCATGCATTTTATTGACTACATCACAAGCGATACCCGCATTTTGCAACTCACGAGCGGTTCCACGGGTAGCGATGATGCGGAAACCCTGCTTCACCAACATGCCACCTAAATTGGCTAGATGACGGCGATCAGCCTCACGCACGCTAATAAATACTACGCCTGAAGTTGGGAAGCTGGCACCCGCAGCATGCTGCGATTTGCCAAAAGCCTCCGCAAAGGTTTTCCCAACACCCATGACTTCACCCGTCGATTTCATCTCAGGGCTTAAAATCGGGTCAACGCCTGGGAATTTAATGAACGGGAAAACCGCTTCCTTCACAGAATAATAGTCTGGAATCACTTCTTCAGTGGCATTTTGATCAGCTAAACTTTGCCCCGCCATGCAACGTGCTGCAATTTTTGCCAGTGGGCGGCCAATCGCTTTAGAGACATAAGGCACCGTTCGCGAAGCACGTGGATTCACTTCCAATACGTATACTTCATTATTCTTAATCGCAAATTGCGTATTCATCAGGCCGATGACATTCAAGGCCTTAGCCATACGTGCCGTTTGCGCACGCAATTCATCTTGAATGGCTGAATCTAACGAATAAGGCGGCAAAGAACATGCAGAGTCACCGGAGTGAATCCCTGCCTGCTCGATATGCTGCATAATGCCACCGATCAGCACATTTTGGCCGTCACAAATCGCATCCACATCGACTTCAATCGCATCATCTAAGAAGCGATCCAGCAATACCGGCGAGTCATTCGAGACCGATACGGCGGTATTCATATAGCGACGCAGTTCATTTTCGTTATACACGATTTCCATCGCGCGTCCGCCCAGTACATAAGAAGGGCGGACTACCAAGGGATAACCTACTTCTAAGGCTAAACGCACTGCCTCTTCCATACTGCGTGCAGTACGATTCGGTGGCTGACGCAAACCTAAACGATGAATCAATTGTTGAAAGCGTTCGCGATCTTCTGCAAGGTCAATGGAATCCGGCGAAGTACCAATAATTGGCGCACCCAGATTCTCCAGATCACGTGCTAATTTCAATGGCGTTTGCCCACCGTATTGCACGATCACACCTAACGGCTTTTCGAGATCGACAATCTCCATCACATCTTCAAGCGTCAATGGCTCGAAGTACAAGCGATCTGAAGTATCATAATCGGTTGAAACCGTTTCAGGATTACAGTTCACCATGATAGTTTCGTAACCATCTTCACGTAGTGCTAGAGCAGCATGTACGCAGCAATAGTCAAACTCAATGCCTTGACCGATACGATTAGGACCACCACCTAAGACCATGATCTTCTTACGATCAGTCGGCTTCGATTCACACTCTTCTTCATAAGTGGAATACATATAAGCGGTATTAGTAGCAAACTCAGCCGCACACGTATCCACCCGCTTATACACCGGACACACATGCATAGCACGGCGTGCATTACGCACACTACGTTCGGTACTATGCAGCAGTTTGGCTAAGCGCCGATCCGAAAAACCTTTGCGCTTAAGCATGCGCATTTCATCAGCATTCACTTGATTAAGCACACGGCCATCTAGGCTCTTCTCAATCTCAATCAGCTCTTGCATCTGCACTAAAAACCAAGGATCAATACTGGTTTGTGCATGCACTTCGTCGACGCTCATCCCATAGCGGAACGCATCTGCGACATAGAGAATCCGTTCAGCATGTGGTTCGGTGAGTTCACGACGCAAAGTGTCACGCGCTTCAGGATGATCACGATTTAAACGCTCATCTAAACCATCAATGCCTGTTTCCAAACCGCGTAAGGCTTTTTGCAAAGACTCTTGGAAAGTACGCCCAATCGCCATCACCTCGCCCACGGATTTCATCTGCGTGGTTAAACGTGCATCGGCTTGGGGGAATTTTTCAAAGGTGAAGCGTGGAATTTTAGTGACTACATAGTCAATACTTGGCTCGAACGAAGCTGGAGTCGCACCACCGGTAATATCATTACGCAGCTCATCTAAGGTGTAACCAATCGCCAGTTTTGCAGCGACTTTTGCAATCGGGAAGCCGGTCGCTTTCGAGGCTAAAGCCGACGAGCGTGAAACCCGTGGATTCATCTCAATGACAATAATCCGGCCATCCTTAGGATTAATCGCAAACTGCACATTTGAGCCACCAGTATCTACGCCAATTTTGCGTAGCACGGCTAAAGAAGCATTCCGTAGCAGTTGGTATTCTTTATCGGTGAGGGTTTGCGCAGGTGCTACCGTAATCGAGTCGCCGGTATGCACACCCATCGGGTCAAAGTTTTCGATTGAGCAGACAATGATGCAATTGTCTTTATGATCGCGCACCACTTCCATCTCATACTCTTTCCAGCCGAGCAGAGATTCCTCAAGGAGGATTTCAGTCGTTGGTGACATATCTAAGCCACGCGCGACGATGGTTTCGAATTCTTGCTTATTGTAAGCAATCCCGCCACCTGTACCACCCAAGGTAAAGGAAGGGCGAATAATCGTAGGGAAGCCGATATCTGATTGCGCAGCACGGGCTTCTTCCATCGTATGCGCGATGCGTGAACGAGCTGATTCTAAGCCAATATCATCCATCGCAACCCGGAATTTCTGCCGATCTTCCGCCATTTCAATCGCGACTTCATTCGCACCGATCATCTCGACTTTATATTTTTCAAGGACACCATGACGCGATAAATCCAAAGCACAATTCAGCGCAGTCTGCCCGCCCATGGTTGGCAATAAAGCATCAGGGCGCTCTTTTTCAATAATCTTTTCGACGGTTTCCCAACGAATGGGCTCGATATAAATAGCATCTGCCGTGCCGGGATCAGTCATGATTGTTGCAGGATTCGAGTTGACCAGAATGACTCGATAGCCTTCTTCACGCAGCGCCTTACAAGCTTGTGCGCCCGAATAGTCAAACTCACAGGCTTGACCGATCACAATCGGGCCAGCCCCAATAATCAGAATACTTTTAATGTCCGTACGTTTCGGCATTTTCAATCGTCCACAATAATTCGTTTTCCCTTACACAAGGGATTAAGGGAGTTAAGTCTAACACTTACCCCCGACCTCCATAATACTTCAGGAGGAACAAAAAAAGGTTTTAGCGCGCAGCTCGCATTAAGTCGATAAAGCGATCAAACACAGGTGCTACATCATGTGGCCCTGGGCTCGCTTCAGGATGACCTTGGAAACTAAACGCAGGGCAGTCAGTACGCTCTATGCCCTGTAAGGTCTGATCAAATAAAGATCGATGCGTGGTTTTCACATTAGCCGGTAAACTGGTTTCGTCTACTGCAAAACCGTGGTTTTGACTGCTAATCATTACTTGACCGGTTTTCATATCCTGTACGGGATGATTCGCACCATGATGGCCAAACTTCATTTTTACAGTACGCGCACCACTTGCCAAGCCCAACAATTGATGCCCTAAACAAATACCGAACACTGGCAATTTAGTCGCTAAAATTTGCTGAATCGCGGTGATTGCATAATCACAAGGCTCAGGATCACCCGGGCCGTTGGATAAGAATACACCATCTGGCTGTAATGCTAATACTTTAGCGGCTGAAGTTTGTGCAGGTACGACCGTTACTTTGCAGCCACGATCAACCAGCATGCGCAGAATATTCTTCTTCACACCGTAATCATAAGCGACCACATGATAAGTCGATTTTTCTGCTGTGGAAGCGCGTGGTGTTGCTGGGCTTAAATGCCAAGAACCTTCCGTCCAAACATAAGCGTCTGAACTACTGACTTCTTTGGCTAAATCCATCCCTTGCAAACCGGGGAAGTCTAAAGCGGCTGTTTTTGCTTGCACTTCATCTAAGTTCGCGCCCGCCATAATACAACCACGTTGCGCACCCTTTTCCCGCAAGATACGGGTTAAGCGCCGGGTGTCGATATCAGCAATCGCTACAATTTTATTGCGTTCTAAATAAGCAGGTAGCGACTCTTCACCGCGCCAATTGCTATACGCATTCGGCACGTCACGCACAATTAGGCCCGCAGCATGAATCCGATCCGATTCGCAATCTTCGGCATTAACGCCAACATTACCAATATGAGGATAAGTTAAAGTGACGATCTGACGCGCATACGACGGGTCAGTTAAAATTTCTTGATAGCCAGTAAGTGCTGTATTGAATACAACCTCACCAACGGTTTGACCATCACAGCCAATGGAACGCCCCCGGAAAATACTACCGTCTTCCAGTACTAGCAGTGCCAGCTTGCTCAAAGGAACCTCCAAGTTCTACATATAATTACGGGATGGGGGTTACCCATCCCGTGCACACGTAGGCGGGTATATTACCCGCTGCTTAACGAGGTGTCCACGTTCAGATGTTGTGCACTGCAATAAATACACAGTATTGTAACAATTATTAAAGCCTAACTCGCTTAAGTTACTACAATTCAAGCTTTTGATTTACATAAATAAAATTCAAGACCTAGGGCACTAGAAAATTCTTCGTCCAATTTTTTGACTCTTGATCAAAAAGCCAGACTTCATGCTCCGCGAAAGCCTTCGTGCCTACCGAATAAAAGGCAATACGCTGAATTTCGACAAAAACATAGCCTATAAAATAATTAGGTCTAATGAGTCCAGCTTGTGCAGCTAAACCGGCTAATTCGCTCTCTAACTCTGCTTCAGACTCAATAGCCTGCCCTGAATTTTTGCCAAAGACTAAATAACTGCGCCTAAATGCTGGCTCTAAATTTAACCAATCCTCATCCAGCCGTAGTACTGAAAGCGCTGCTAAACGCCCTTCTAACGACACTGAACGTAAGCTCGTTTGGAAAGCAAACGTCAGCGAGGCTTGTGGGTTTTGGGCAAGATCAGCCACTTTTCGACTGGTGGGTGAAGTATGGAAACGTGGATAATTTTGCGCGTCAAAATGCACACCGAGCATGCGCGTATGTGCCTGCCCTTGAGCATCTACGCTACCCAACACCGCTCCATGACTGAAGGGATTACCCGCTAGTCGCTCCTCATCAACCCAGCGACGTAATTTAGCTAAAGGTGTGCTCATGCTAAACACTTCCTAAAGCCAAATGCTGATGAATCCCCACAATATTGTCCTGTGCACGATGATTGACATATAAAACCGTGGTTTCAGTCCCCGCACAAATCTTTTCAATCAAGGCTAATACCAGTTGACGATTGAGGTCATCCAAACCTAAGCAAGGCTCATCCAGAATCAATAAAGTCGGATGCTTCACCATCGCGCGCGCAATCAGCACTAAGCGCTGATCACCATAGGATAATTGGCTAAACGGTTCAGTAGCACGCTCACTCATCCCTAATAAGGCCAGCCACTGCTCAGCAATCACACGTTCCCGATCGGTGTATTTTTGATACAGGCCAATGCTGTCGTAAAAGCCCGAAATAATCACATTACGTACGTTGATACTGACCCGATATTCCCACTGTAAATTGCTGGAAACATAGCCAATATATTGTTTAATTTGCCAAATACTTTCGCCACTGCCGCGCTGCATGCCGAACACGAAAATATCATTGGTATAGCATTGCGGATGGTCACCCGTGATCAAGTTCAGCAAGCAAGTTTTACCACTACCATTCGGCCCGGTAACTTGCCAATGCTCACCCGCTTGAATCGTCCAATCTAAATCAGCAAATACCAGCTTTTCATCATAAGCAATTCGTGCTTGACGTAAGCGGACTAAGGGTTGGCTAGGGTCGAGCTTAGGTGGCAAATGCTCACGCGGTGCTTGAGGAATGCTTAATTCGGTGGTTTTTAAATGCAAGAGCTGCTGTAGATCAGCACTGGCGACGGGATCATTCACTGCTACACAATGCAAGAGCTGCCCCTGCTCCATATAAGCCATTTGGGTAATAAAACTGGGAATTTCATCCACTCTATTCAATACCATCACCATGCGCGTTTGCTGGGCGACTTCTTTTAATAAGCGTGCTAATAGCTCTGTTGATGCAGCATCTAAACCTTCGAAAGGCTCATCTAAAACCAACAAGTCAGGGCAACTCGCCAAGGCCCGAATCAACATTAATTTACGCGTTTCACCCGTTGAGAGCTTCCGAAAGCCACGCTCTAATAAAGGCTCAAACTTAAATAATGTAATCAACTCTGCTAAGCGCTCGGAATCAGCATCAGGCAGCGCTAACAAATCTTTGACTGGCGTACCTTCAGGGATCACATCCAGAATATCCGCATCATCTTTTTTGCGCTCTTGTTCGATTAATTCGGCTTGAGCCTCAAAAGACACTAGAGCTTTTTTGGCAGGCAAACCTTGAATAGAGCCACTGATAGGCTCACCCACTCCACACAAAATCGCGGCTAGTGCGGATTTACCGGCACCATTCCCCCCCAAAATCACCCAATGCTGCTCTGGGGTGAGCTGCCAATTAATTTGTTTCAGGCTGAAATGTTTATTGAGCTGGACGCTGTAATCTTGCAGAAAGATAGTGCTCATGAAAGGCTCTAAAACGCTTAAAAAGGTTTAGAGCCTAACGCAGCTATTCGCGAGCAGCAAGTAGCCCGCCAATCGCTAAAGACTTAGTGCATGGGAGCAGTGATTTCTTTAACCGGTGCAGAGGTCGCTAAAGTAGTGCCATCTTCAAAGGTTAAAGTGAGATCGACCGACTCGCCTGCTTTTAAAGGTTTTTTCAAGCCAATCAACATAATGTGAAAACTACCCGGCTTGAGCGCGACCGTTTGACCCGCTGGTAAGTCAATCTTTTCAACTCTGCGCATCTTCATTACGCCACCTTCATTAAGATGGGTATGCAATTCAACAACTTCAGAAGCTGAGCTGCTGGCTTTCACTAAAGCGTGTGCCTTACTATCCTTATTTTGCAATTGCATGAAAATCGCGCTATTAGGCTGACCGGGAGGCACTGCACGTGCATAAGGCGCTGAAGCGCTAAATTGACCTGCAGTAACAGGCGCAGCAGCGCTTTCAGTGGCAGCAGCCGTCTTCTGCATCGGCGTAGCCTGCTTATCACAAGCGCTTGCGAACATGCTGGCAGACAATAGCCCGATTGCACCCAGACTAATCAGGGAAGTTGTGATTTTTTTCATATTTTTTTAACCTTTCAGAACAAACATAAAGAAATTTTTAGAACACCATTGCTTTAGAATTTTTAACTATATAAGCCATGTTCTTGAATATAATGACATACGGCATCTGGTAGCAGGAAGCGTACACTCTTACTATTTTTACAAGCTTCACGAATTTTAGTCGCTGAAATATCTAATTGCGTCACCGATAAAAAAGTCACTCGCCCTGCCGCCGATGAGCGTAACTCACAGGTGGTTTGTGCTAATAGGTCACCATACCAATCATGCGGATCGGGTGTATAACCGGGGCGGCTCATCACGACTAAATGCGCCAGCTGCATAATATCCTGCCAGCGATGCCAACTACGAAACGCTAAGAAAGCATCCATCCCAAGCACGAATCCAAGCGGCACTTTCGCACCCAAATCATCGCGTAAAGAAGTCAAAGTATCGACCGTGTACGAATTACCTTGGCGTTCTAACTCGCGCCGATCTGCTTGGAATAAAGGCTCGCTTTCAATCGCTAAATTCACCATATCCCAACGTTGCTCAGCGCTTGCCTTGGGTTGGGGTCGATGCGGTGGCACGCTGCCAGGAATGAAGCGCACTTGCTCCATTCCACAGCTTTCCGCAATTTCCAAGGCTGTGCGTAAATGCCCAAAATGAATGGGATCAAACGTCCCGCCCATAATGCCAATCATGAGCGAATCTGCCCATCGCCTAACACAATATACTTTTGCGAAGTTAAGCCTTCTAACCCCACAGGCCCACGCGCATGCAATTTATCAGTGCTAATGCCAATTTCTGCACCTAAACCGAATTCGAAACCATCGGCAAAGCGTGTGGAAGCGTTCACTACCACTGAACTGGAATCGACCACTCGCAAAAAGTGGCGCGCCTTGCTGTAGTTTTGCGTCATGATCGCGTCAGTGTGATGTGAGCCATAATGATTAATATGTTCAATCGCTTGCTGCATGCCATCTACTATCCGAATCGACAAAATAGGCGCTAAATATTCAGTGCTCCAATCGTCTTCGGTTGCGGTTTTAGCTTCTGGCAAAATATCGCGAGTTTTAGGACAACCGCGTAGTTCGACACCCTTTTCAGCAAATTTAGCTGCCAAGGTCGGCAATACTTTTGCAGCGACTGCATCAGCGACTAATAAAGTTTCCATCGCATTACAGACACCATAGCGGTGCGTTTTAGAATTGAGCGCAACTGTCACTGACTTGTCTAAGTCTGCCTCATCATCAACATACACATGGCAAATGCCATCTAAATGCTTAATCACCGGAATCAAAGAATCTTGACTGACGCGCTCAATTAAACTCTTGCCCCCACGTGGAATAATCACATCGATGTAATCTTTGGCACGTAATAATTCACCAACTGCAGCACGATCTGTGGTTTCGATAACTTGTACGCAATCAGCAGGTAAACCAGCAACTCTTAAACCTTCCTGCACACAAACAGCAATCGCCTGATTAGAGTGAATCGCTTCCGAGCCACCGCGCAAGATCGTGGCATTACCTGACTTTAAGCACAAAGCAGCGGCATCTACGGTCACATTCGGACGTGATTCATAAATTATCCCGATCACCCCTAAAGGCACCCGCATCCGCCCGACTTGAATACCGGTTGGGCGGTAATTTAGATCAGTGATAGAGCCAATCGGATCAGGTAAAGCTACAATTTGCCGTAGACCTTCTGCCATGGTTGCAATCGTCTTATCACTAAGCGTCAAACGATCCAACATTGCGCTATCTAAGCCTTTCGCACGCCCTGCCGCTAAGTCTTTTTCATTTTCTGTTTTTAACCAAGCGGCTTTTGCCAATAGAGCATCGGCCATTGCATGCAGAGCCTGATTTTTAGCGGCAGTATCAGCACTTGCTAGCACGGCAGCTGCTGCTCGCGCTTGTTGGCCGATCTTTTGCATGTAATCTGTGATATTCACTTGTTAATCCTCAATTGCTTGGTAGCTAAGAATATCACGATTAGCTTATATGCACAGCTAGCAAAAATCAGCTTGTGTTGGTTTAAGCTAGCAACATTTGGCTAAAAAGTTTGCTACCATCAAACTGAGTGTACAACCCCAATAACAGCTTAAAGGCTCACTAATGCTTGCGGATATTTTTTGGTATTTAGTTATTCCTGCTGCTCTTTTTTGGCTTGCCTATAGCATCGGTTGGCAACGCGGTTATAGCCGTGGCTTTTATGAGGGTAAAGATGAAGGTGTCCAAGAAGGGAAAATGGTCGGCGAGAAAATTGGCATTGAAAAAGGTGTCAAAGAACGTATTCTCAATAATCTAAAAGGCTCCAAAGGTGGGGTCTTAGATGAAACCGAAATGCAAGTTCGAGAAAAGCTCTACGCCGATCTCACTAAAAAACCTGCCCCACCCCCAACGGCTCCGCCGAGTTACTCACTCTATTGGTGGGGAGCAGCCAGTCTGGCTGGGCTGCTAATGATTTTTTGGTTGGTTTAAACCAAGACTACATAATCGCAACTGGATAAGAACCTAAGACTTTAAGCAAATCGACTTCATCACGTAGCACCTGCAGAGCTTTTTGTAAGCCCGCATCGGTTTCATGCCCTTGCACATCGACGAAAAATACATAATCCCAATTCATGTTCCGTGAAGGCCGTGACTCAATCCGCGACATATCCACGCCATTTTCTGCTAAGGGTTGCAGTAAATGATAGAGCGAGCCAGGGCGATTGGGTGCGGAAACTAAAATTGAAGTTTTATCTTTGCCACTGGCGGCAACCTTCTGCTCACCAATGACTAGAAAACGGGTGGTATTATTGGGTTGATCTTCAATATTGTGCTGCACAACTTCTAAGCCATAAATAGCAGCCGCTTGTTGGCTACCAATCGAGACCGATTCTGGATCAAGCGCACACAAACGCGCCGCTTCGGCATTGCTACTGACTGCAATTCGCTCCGCATGCGGCAGATTTTTATCCAGCCAATAGCGGCATTGAGCTAAAGATTGCTGGTGCGAATAAATTTTCGCGACATTCTGCCAGTCAGCATGCTTACACATTAAAGTTTGGTTGATGCGCAGCATAATTTCACCGCAAATATTCAACGAAGATTGCATAAACATATCTAGGGTATGGGTGATCATGCCTTCAGTCGAGTTTTCAATCGGCACTACCCCGTAACGTACTCGACCTGCTTCAACTTCACGAAAGACTTGACCAATCGAATCAACCGGCAAAGTCGCAATCCCATTGCCGAAATGTTTAAAGGTAGCTTCCTGAGTGAACGTCCCAGCTGGGCCTAAATAGGCAATTTTCATCGACTCCTCAAGCGCTAAGCAAGCCGAAATAATTTCGCGGTATAAGCGGCTAACTTGTTCATTACGTAAGGGGCCGGGATTCTGTGCTTGCATGCGACGCAGAATTTGCGCTTCACGCTCCGGGCGATAAAACACCGCATTCGGGTCTTCCGCTAATTTAGTCTGAGCGACTTGCTCGGCACAGCGCGCACGCTCACTCAACAGCTGTAAGACTTGATTATCCAGCGCATCAATCCGCTCACGCAAGGCCTTTAAATCGGTAGTTCCTGCCATTTCGTTTTTAGCTCCCCTCAACCCTAATTAACCGTGTTTCGCTTCAAAGTCGCGCATGAAGGCAATCAATGCGTCTACACCTTCTTCCGGCATCGCATTATAAATGCTGGCACGCATCCCACCGACTAAGCGATGGCCTTTCAAAGTCATCAAACCTGCTTGTGCAGCTTCATCTAGAAAGCGCTTTTCTAGCTCACTATTCGCTAGCGTAAATGGCACATTCATCCATGAGCGGCAATCAGGGTCGACTGGATTACTATAAAAATCGCTCGCATCAATCGCTGCATAGAGTTTTTCAGCTTTCCGTTGATTGATTTGGGCCATGACTTCCAAGCCACCTTGTTGCAATAGCCATTGGAAAACCAAACCGGACAAATACCACGCATAAGTCGGTGGCGTATTATACATCGACTCCGTTTCAGCATAGATTTGATAATTGAACATACTCGGTGTGCCATCCAGCACTTGTCCCAATAAGTCCTCGCGCACAATCACAATCGTGAGGCCAGCTGGGCCAATATTCTTCTGCGCACCTGCATAGATCAGACCAAAACGACTGACATCTATCGGTCGGGAAAGAATATCGGAGGACATATCGACCACTAAAGGCACATCGCCTGCTTCTGGAATCCAATCAAATTCGACGCCACGAATCGTTTCATTGGAGGTGTAATGCAAATAGGCAGCGTCTTGATTGATTTGCCAATTAGCGAAGGGAGGAATCGTGGTGTAATGGCTATCTGCACTGGAGGCGACGGTATTAATTCCGATATAGCGCTGGCCTTCTTCAATCGCTTTGAGTGACCAGTCACCTGTATCGAGATAATCTGCCTGTTTTTTGCCACGTGCTAGATTCATTGGAATCATCGCGAATTGGCTATGCGCCCCGCCTTGTAAAAATAAGACTTTATAATTAGTCGGGATTGCCATCAGAGTGCGTAAATCAGCTTCAGCTTGGGCAGCAATCGACATGAATTCTTTACCGCGATGGCTCATTTCCATCACTGACATACCCGAGCCATGCCAATCTAGTAATTCTGCTTGTGCTTGTTGAAGCACGGCATGCGGTAAGACTGCAGGGCCTGGGCTAAAATTGAAGATGGGCTGCTTCATAGTGCCGCGCTTATCCTATGGCTAAAAATGAAGGCGCTATGTTCCCATATTGCAGGCTTGAATGGCAAACATCCACCTAAGCTCTTGCTAGCTGGGTTGTTGTGAGTTGTTGTTGGGGTCAATATTCACTTTTAATTTTACATAACATAAATTAAAAGCATTAATTTACATAAACCCAAAACTTTGCCAAAACTTTATGCTGCTAGATATTGCAGCGATCAAAGCTTTTGCGTTGGTTGAATTGCTTCAATTTTGGGTTATAGCGATAAATTGCATAGCAGCGATCAATCCCTCCATGCCCAACCGATTGCAGCACGGCCAAATCATTCAAGCCATCTTGATCATAGTCACTTACTTTCAGATAAAGATTGCGCCAGCCTTTGTATAAAAATGGATTGATGGCTTCTAAAACAACCGGTTGCATCTCCCCTACTTGCAACATCAACAGGCTTTCTTCGACAAAAGCCCAAGCAGGTAACTTGGGTTTTATCTCAAAATAGACCTCATGCTGATTTAAATTAGCTGCCTGTATAAGTGAACTATTTAGCGCTAAAAATAAACTAATCCATAGGAGCCTTAGGAATTTTAACATATACTGGTTAGCCTCTTAACTGCAAAACTCTGCAGCTTCTCAAACAAAACTACGCATCTATTCTAAGTATGTACTAAGCATACTCATTATTAGGATCAAAAAGCAGCCTTCTCAGTTCCAAGGGCTTAGCTTTTTTATTAGGACAATAAGATAGGGGAAACTTCCATGATACCTGCAACTAGGTTGGCTATATGCTTAATAACAGCTGGGCTTTTACAGGGCTGTGGAGGTGGCTCTGATGGTGGCGGAAATGGTGGGGATGACGGTGGGACGCCATCACCTGCGACGGGTACAGGCAAGCTAATCGTCAGCAACCCACAAAGTACGACGGGCATTGCCTTAGTCAATATCCCCTACTCCACGACTCCGACCACTGCAGCAACGCGTCAAGCTGGCAATACCAATACGAATGGCGAATATAAATACGATACCAGCGAACAAGTTAGCTTTACTTTATTTAATACGACTTTCGCAGGTATTGCGACCAAAGCCAGTATTAATGAAGATGATTTAGCCGTTAGCTATTGTAAAACCAATGCCACTCCAGCCACTTGCCAATATAAGGTTGCACGCAATTTACAGCGCTTATTATTAAGCGTCGATAATGATCAAAATCTTAGTAACGGCATTAGTATTCTCGCGAACTTTCAGCAAAACCCACCCGCTGCTTTAGAGGCTGAAATTGATCAGTTTGAATTGGCTTTAGCCAAAAAATTGACTGTTCTAGGTCGGCAAACTGCAGCTTTATATAGACCATCCTTAGGCTTGAACCTAGAGTCACCGCAGCCTGAGGCCGATGAAGTGGGTGGGCAACCTGTTGCTTTTGCTGATGTATTCAGAGTATCGCGCCCTTTCCCTGAATTTTCTTGTACTGATATTAAATACAATGCTGATGGCTGGCCGATTGAAATTCCAGCCTCTTGTGATACTCAGGTCAATCCTACTTTCCGCACGCAAACTTGGGCCACCACTTTACTGATGCGTTATGTACCTTATGGTGCGATTCCAACCGGTAAATATACGGTTTTATATGAAGGTACTGGCTCACTGCAATACAGTGGGATTGCCAATAAGCTTCCGGCGGAAAGTCAGCCTGGACGCGATGTGATTGAAATCACTCCAGATTTAATTAAAACTCGCAACTCAGCAGGCTTACGGCTGCAATTAAAAGATATTGATGCTGCCAATCCAGTTAAAAATATTCGGATTGTTATGCCGGGCGGGATTTGTGAGGGCAATCCTTTTGTGCGGGTGGATAATGAAGCTGAATGTCCATCAGGGCAATATCGTAGCTTTGTAGATACACTCCAAGCGGATAGAAATGCGATTGTATTTAATCCAGATTATTTACGCTTTGTGAAAGACTTCAAAGTCTTACGCACGATGAATCTGATGGAAATGAGCCCACGTGCTAGTGCTTGTGATGCCTTCAAAGATGAGGAATATAAGAAGTGCATGTTGCAAGACTTTACTTGGGATCAACGCGCCAAAATGACCCAAGCCTCTTGGGGTGGCTCTGCGCGCACGCCGCTCTTGCAGCGCTATGCTCGTGGCGTTCCTTTACAAGTAGTGGTTGCCTTAATTAATACCGTCAATAAAGATCCTTGGTTTAACCTACCCCATAATGCGACTGATGATTATGTGAATAAATTTGCGACTTATGTGCGCGACAATCTGAATTCAAATTTAAAAGTTCATATTGAATATACCAATGAACCTTGGAATGGAATTTTTTGGGGAGCACGCTATGTCCGCATGAAAGGTATTGCTTTGGGTTTGGACACTACAGAATGGCGCGCTGGTTATAAATTTTACTCTAATCGTTCAGTCGAAGTATTTAAAATTTGGCATGATGTTTTTGGCGGTGCTGATCGTTTAGTGCGTACTTTAAATACTTATCATCCTGATGAGTGGATGTCGCGGAATATGTTGACCTATAACGGCAACAGCCAATTCATTGATGCTTTAGCCAGTGCCCCCTATTTCCAAGGCTGTTGGAGTAAAGAAGCAAATGCAATCTGTGCGGACACCACGAAAAATCCTTTAGTGGTGAAAGATATTACTTCGGTTGATGATCTATTTAATATTATCGACAACCCGAATAATCCGTATGGTCTCGCTGCCACCATTAAATGGATGGCGGTGCAAGCTAAAGTCGCTAAGGATTTTAATGTCGATTTTTATACTTACGAAGGTGGGCAGCATTTAGTCGTCGATAATACTGATAAAACTTTAACCGCTGATCGGCGTAAAGGTTTATTAGACTTAATTCGAGCAGCGAATCGGGATACACGAATGGCAGGACGCTATAGCCAACTATTAAATGGCTGGAAAGATAATGGTGGTAAGCTATTTATGCTCTTCACCATGCCACAAAGCTATCACACTTACGGTACGTTTGGGATTAAAGAGCATCTCAATCAAGCGCGGAGTGAAGCGCCTAAATACGATATGAGTATGCAATTCCAAGAAATGCAGAAAAAATGTTGGTGGGCTAACTGCGAATAAGCCCAGCACGATGCAAAGCTACTAGGTTTTAAATCTAGTAGCTTTGGTAGTAACTAAGCCAGCATTTTTGTCTCAAATGGATAGCGCGTTAAATTCTCGAATCCTGTGTCAGTGATCAGCACTTGATCTTCTAATTTCACGCCTTGTTTACCCCCGACTGCACCTACATAAGCCTCGACACATAAAGTCATACCGACTTGTAAAACCCCGTCATAACCATGCCCTGTATAATCTTCAGGATAGCGAATTGAAGGATATTCATCGCACAACCCCACGCCATGCATAATCACCCCATAACGCTGCTGGCGGTATTCTTCCGGCAAACGATGGCTTTGTTCGGTAAGTTCTCGGAAGCTCAAACCAGGTTTAAGCAGCTGCATATTGGTTTGCATATGTTCATAAGCCAGCTGATAAAGCTGCTTTTGCTCAGCAGTGGGTTCGGCATCACCAATCAGCCATGAACGTGAAATATCAGCGCAAATCCCATAGGGGCCAATTAAATCGGTATCGAGTGCCAGCATATCGCCATATTCAACAATCCGTGGGCCAGACTCTTGAAACCATGGATTAGTGCGTGGCCCGGTGGACATAATGCGGCATTCAATCCACTCACCCCCACGGCGAATATTTTCAGCATGCAAAATCGCCCAAATATCATTTTCAGACACCCCCGGTCCACTGGCATTTTGCATCTTGCGCAGGGCTATTTCAGTAGAGGCAATCGAGCAGCGCATTGCATTAATTTCGTCGGCATTTTTTACGAGGCGCGCTTGCTCCATCACGGCTTGGCCATCGCTGATTTCCATCCCTAATTGATCCAAGGCACGTAAACCGGCAATTTCAATTTTATCAATCGCTAAGCGCTTATTCGTACCTGCATGCCGCAACAGAATATCCGCGACCTCATTAGCAAAGCGTTTAGCATGTTGAGGCGTAAATTCGCCGGTTTCAAAATAAAAGAAAGAAGCACCGTGACGCACTTCTTTCACCAGCGGCAAATGGGCAGAAAGATGATCGCTATTATGAAAATCCCACAGAATCATATGACCGCTCGCTGTGACTAAACAGGCACGCGCATGATTATGCGTAATCCACAGCTGCATATTGGTGGAGTCAGTCGCATAGCGGATATTTAAGGGATCAAATAACAGGACAGCCGCTAAATCGCGCTGCTGGAGCTGCTCCACAATTCGTTGTAAGCGATATTCGCGCATCCGGTTTAGTTGCGGCGCGACTAAACCTAACTCTTGCCACTCCTGAAAGGCTAAAGTGGTGGGGCCGATTTCGACTCGATTATTGTCATCGGGTGAACCATCAGGACGTAGTGCTGGGCGATTTTGTTGTTTTTTATTAGAAGACATAAATGCTTTTCCTCCGAAAGCGGGCTAACTGTGTGCCTTGAGCATAGAACAAATTCTTAGAACTTATTTTAACTCACCAACACGAACAGGTAAGATAGCGCCCACCCATTTGTTTGTAGGTTTATTAAATGCTTCAAGATACGCTCAATAATACTAATATCGCCGAAGAGCATGTATTAGTCACGCCCGATGAATTCAAAGCGCGCTTCCCACTGTCAGCGCAAGGCGAAGCTTTCATTCGTAGCAGCCGCCAAATTGTTGAAAACATTCTGGACGGCAAAGATCACCGCTTACTCGTCGTGTCTGGCCCTTGCTCGATTCATGATGTGGCAGCGGCTAAAGAATATGCCTTGCGCTTAAAAGCACTCAGTGAACAAGTCGGCGATTCTTTGTATTTGGTGATGCGTATTTATTTTGAAAAGCCCCGGACTACCGTCGGCTGGAAAGGCCTCATCAATGACCCCGATATGAATGACTCCTTCAATATCGAAAAGGGTTTAGGCTTAGCGCGTGAATTACTGCTGTGGCTGGCTGAACAAAATATTCCAACCGCCACCGAAGCACTTGACCCGATCAGCCCACAATATTTATCCGATCTATTTGCGTGGGCAGCGATTGGGGCACGCACGACTGAATCGCAAACTCACCGCGAAATGGCGAGTGGTTTATCCATGCCGGTCGGCTTCAAGAATGGCACGGATGGTAATTTAGATGTCGCGATCAATGCGATGCTCTCGGTTTCGCATCCACATAGCTTCTTAGGCATCAATCAGATGGGCCAAGTCACTGTGATCAAAACCCGTGGCAACCGCTATGGGCATATGATTCTACGCGGTGGCAAACATCCCAACTATGACAGTGTCAACATTGCGCAATGCGAACAAGCTTTAGCCAAGGCCAAATTGCCACAAAATATCGTGGTCGATTGCAGTCACGGCAACTCCAGCAAGCAACATGCTCTGCAAGCGTTGGTTGCGGAAAATGTCGCAAGTCAGATCATTGAAGGCAATCGTTCTATCATGGGCATTATGCTGGAAAGTAATTTATTCCCCGGCAATCAAGCCATTCCAGCGGATTTAAGCCAACTGAAATACGGCATATCGGTGACCGATGCTTGTATTGATTGGGATACGACTTCACAACTCTTAAAGCATCTGAATGGGCGTTTGAAGAACGCTTTGAGAGAACGCAGACTTTAATTCTGTATTTGGCATCAAGGCTGCTGTGAATGCGGCAGCCTTAAATCACCCTAATATGACTTTGCCCGCCTGATAAGCGCCTCACTTGAATCTGAACTGCAATCCGTTCGGTCATTTCCTGTACATGCGAAATGACTCCCACTTTGCGCCCTTGAGCCTGCAATTGATCCAAGGCATCCATGGCTACCCGCAAGGAATCAGCATCTAAGCTACCAAAACCTTCATCAATAAATAGCGATTCGACTTTAACCCGCTGTGAAGACAGCGAAGCCAAGCCCAAAGCTAAGGCTAATGACACCAAAAATGATTCGCCCCCCGATAGCGAATGCACTGAACGAATTTCTCCGCCCATATCTAAATCCAGTACCAATAGCGCTAAGCTCTCCCGTACCCGTCGCAAGTTATAGCGCCGCGACAAATCCGCCAAATGCCGATTCGCATAACTAAGTAAAACATCGAGGCTGTATTGCTGGGCAAAATTCCGAAATTTTTTGCCATCTGCCGAGCCAATCAGCTCATTCAATTGCCCCCAGATGCGCGCTTGGCTACTTAAACTATCCAAGTCTGCTCGCAAATCATTTGCTTGCTCTCGGCTTTGTAGATCATTCCGCAAGACCAGTAATAATTCTTGCCAAGCCTGCTGTGCAGTTTGGAGGGCTAATAAATTAGCGGCATGTGCAGTTTGCACTTGTTCAAGATTTTGAGCGTTTGGCCGCAAACTTTCATGCTGCACTAACTGCGCTTGACGCTCGGCTAATACAGCTTGTGCATTACTCGTGGCGGTTTGCAAAGCTTGTAAAGCGGTGCGTTCTTGCTGCAACCAACTGGATTCATAGTTGAGTAGCGAACTCAGTTCAGGCTCAGTCAATTCAAAACCCGCTTGTTTAAAGCTCACAAGATAGGCGGCTAAGTCCTGCTGAGCCTGACTTTGCTGCTCAGCATATTGAGTGCTTAAAGCTTGCAATTGAGCTAAAGCTTCTTTCGCACGAATCTGCCCTTGATTAGCCTGCTCCAATGCGCTTTGTGCCTGCTTAAGCGCTAGCACTAATTGTTCTAATTTAGCCTGCCAATCAGCTTCAAAGGCGGCTACCGTTTGCCCTGCTAATAAGCTGGCGCGTTGAGTTTGTTGGTTTTGTAGCTCGTTGCTAAGCTGCAAAGTTTTCTTCTGGAAACGCTCCCAAGCTTGCTGCGCTTGTTGCAGTTCAAAATTTAATTGGGCTTGTTGGGTAGCTAATTCAGTTGTTTGCCGAGCTAAACTTTCCGAAGTTTGCTGTTGGCTTTGCCAAGCTTTTACTTGAGTGTTGCAATGCTGCTCAAAATCTTCTGGCGAACTTAGCCAAGCTGCTTGCCAAGCTCTATCTGCAAAACCTGCATTCAACTGCTGCAAACCCTGATTAAGCTGCTGGGTAAAATCTGCTTGGCTTTGCTGCAAATATTGTTGCTGAGTTTGCAGTTGCTGCTGCTGCGCTATGAGCTGATTAAGCTGCTCTTGAGCAGTTAAATTGGCTTGTTGAGCTTGATGAAATACTCGTTGGGCTGCTTCAAATTGTTGAAAGCGTTGGCGTGCTGTTTGCTCTTGCTGCTTGACCGTCAATAGTGCTCGCTGATTAGTGGCTAATTGATGCTTTAAGTTTAGCTCAATAGCGTCCTCAGCGACCAAACCGGCATAAGATTGCCAGTTTGTTTCAGCCTTAGCATTCGCTTGTTTTGCCTCCTCTAAAGCCTGTTCTAAATGGCTAGATTGCTGTTGATATTGAAGCTCGCGTGCTTGCTCAGTCACGAATTGCGTCTCTAAAACCTTTAAAGCTTGGCGCTGCTGGACATAGTCTTGCTGCAAACTTGCTAATACCGCATCCAAAGCTGGATTATGTTGCGCATACGGATGCTCGATAGCCCCACACACCGGGCAAGCATCACCCGCCTTGAGCTGAGCACGCCAAACCGCCGCTTGATCTGCACGCGCCGCTTCTGCTAAGCGCCATGCATGTTCAGCACGCTCACAATCCCGCTCTAAATCAGGGAACTGAAGATTGAGCTGCTTGAGTGCTTGCTGACAACGGGTTTGCTCTAGCGTTAGCTGCTGAGTATCTGCTTGGAGTTTAGCCACAGTCTGTTGTGTCGCCAGCAAGCTTTGCCAAGCTTGATCGGCTGTTTGTAACTGAATGCGTTGCTGTTCAAGGTTTTGACGCTGCTCAGCAAGAGCTTCTAAATCAAAGCTAGTTGATTGGGCTTTACTAGTTTGATAAAGCTCTTCTGCTTGCGCTAAGTTTTGCTGTTTAGCGTTCAACGTTAGCTGAGCTTGCTCAACGTCTTTTTGGATTTGAGCTAATTTAGCTTGCCCAGTTTTAAGCTCAAGCGCCGCGTTCTGCTGCTTACTTAAACTAGCTTTGGCTTGCTGCAATAGACTATGCCAATGTGACCAATGTTCAGCGAGTGCTTGCCATTGTTGATTCGCCGCGAGCCAATCACTAATTTGGTTGGATTTATCCGCTAATTGCTCTAAATGCTTGGCTTGCTCAGTTTGCCTGCTTTGTAAATTTGCCAGTAACTGCGCTGCTGTTTTCTCCTCAGCGGCAGCAGCTTCACAGCGCGGTATTAGGGTTTGAATAATCGTATCCAATTCACGAGCTTGCAGCAGTGTAGGTTGCAGGTGTTGATAGGCTGCTTGCTGCTGTTCGAGTTGTTGTTTCGTGGTGTTTAATTGTTGCTGGGTTTGTTGCTGCTTAGTTTCAGCTAAACCATAGTTAGTATTCGCGGCTTGTTGGTCAGTTTGAGTTTTGAGCAGCGCTTGCTTAATCCGCTCCAGATTTTCAACGACCGTGCGGGCAGGCTGAATAACTTCTAGTTTGCTTAAAAACTGCCGCCGCGGCGTAGCTGCTTGTTCGTTGGCTTGAGCATTGGTCAATAAAACTTCTGCGGCTAGACAAGCTTGTTGGAGTTGAGCTGCTTGTTGATACCATTGCAATTGCAACTCTATGTGGCTACGCTCCAGCTCCAAACTTTGCACCTGTAATTGAGCTTGGCTGCTAGCTAATTCTGTCTGTTGGCGCTGTTCGGTACTGAGTACATTTAAGGCAGCTAAACGCTCGCGCAAGTTGTTTAGACTCTGCTCAGCCGACTTAGCGCGTTGATAAGCGCGGCGCGATAAATCTGCAAATAAATCAGTGCCGGTTAAAGTCTGCAGCAGCTCAGCACGCTTATCGTCCGAAGCTTTCAGGAAGGCTGAAAATTCATTTTGGGCAAGTAACACTGCGCGGGTGAATTGCTCAAAACTCAAACCAATGCGCTCAGCAATCGCTACTAAAACGTCGGTTTTACGCGCGCTCCCAAGCGGCTGTTGGCTCGCTAAACACAGCAGCGACATTTCGGAATTTTGTAAGCGCCCTTCTGACTTAATCCGCGCGCGCCGCACGCTCCAATGGGCACGATAGGCTAAGCCATCATTGCCAACAAAATCAACTTCAGCGAAAGCTTCCACCGCGCCGCGCCGCAGGATATTGCGTGGATCACGCGGCGCGATGGTTTCGCCGGATACATCAGGCAGATTCTGCCCGCGATAACCCTCACGCGGTAAGCGCGGCATATCGTCGTAGAGCGCCAAGCATAAAGCATCCAACAAGGTACTCTTGCCTGCGCCGGTCGGCCCAGTAATCGCAAAAATGCCCGTGCTGGCAAGTGGCTCAGCGGTGAAGTTAACTTCAAACTGACGCGCTAATGAGGCTAGATTTTTGCCACGAATCGCTAGAATTTTCATTCTACACTCTCAAGGTGCGCTTCTTGCAGCAAGGCATTAAAGGCTTGGGCTAACTCCTCGGGCAGCTCGGTAGGATATTTTTGACGATAGAGTTCTTCAAGCAACTTCAAAGGGTTGAGCTGCTCTAACTCATCCAAAGAAATCGGAGCCAGCTCGGTGCTCTCCGCTTCGGAGCGCGCATAACTAGTCTCAATTTTGGCTAAACGGACGGGTTTATCTTTGAGCGCTTCTTCAACCCGTACCCGCAAGCCCGGCTCAGGAGCCGTCAGCTGCACGCGCACCTCAAGATAAGGCTGTTGCTTTTCAGGCAAAGCTTCGAGATCCAAACTATGTAATGTCTGCAAGACTTCAGTCAAGGGTGCTGGTTTGGCAGGAATTCTCAATAAATCAACGAAGCGCGGAATCCGAATAGGTTGCACAGCTTTAAGCTCAGCGCCCTCAAAATCGACACAGAGCACTTGATGCGGATAGTTGGTTTCTGCAAAAGACATTGGCAAGGGGCTGCCGGAATAGCGAATCCAGTCTGCCCCACCCACGGCTTGCGCCAAATGCAAATGGCCGAGCGCGACATAAGTCAGGTCTTGACTAAACAAACTGGCGGGTAAGGCTTCACTATTGCCAACCACAATTCGCCGCTCCGAATCTAGTGAGGCTGAGCCACCTTGCAAATAACAATGTCCTAAAGCAATCAGCGCTTGCTGAGGCTTCGCCTTGGCTTGAGCCAGCTTTAAAGTTTGCTGATAAAGCTGTTGCACACCCGCCAGAAAAGCATCTTGCTCGGTGTCTACTTTAGGTAAATCCGCAGGGCGTAAAAAGGGCACCGCCAAACACCAAGCCGCCACTTCGCCGGATTTGTTTCTTAAGGGCACGACTAACGAATCTAAATCGTGCCCACCTGCCCGCCAGACCTGCCCACTCACGACCGCATCCAATAACTGCAAAAAAGGTCTGGGCGCTTCTAAACGCGCGGGAGAATCATGATTGCCAGCAATCAACACCGTATTCAAATGCGGCAAACGCGCCCTCGCGTCGGTCAAAAAACGATACAACTGCTGCTGTGCTAAAGCGGGTGGGTTTGCGGTATCAAACACATCACCCGCAATGATTAAAGCATTAGCCTGTTGTTCGACCAATGTTTCCAAAAGCCAATCTAAAAAGCATTGCTGCTCATGGCTACGTTCAAAACCATGCAAAGTTTGCCCGAGATGCCAATCGGCAGTGTGAATTAGACGCATGCGCTAGTGGGGGTAGTGGAAAGTAGCTGACTAATATAGCAATAGATGCCAAGCAGTCCTAGTTAAGTTACTCCTGAAGCCCTAGCTTATTTGTGCAGCAGTTATTCAGCAAATACTGCTAACTGCTACTTTATCTGTTAATTGAAAAGTTTATTTACTCGGACTCACAAGGTGTTCCACCTTCATTCAGTAATTTAACTGTGACTGTTTCAGGTTTTTTCACAACCTTTAACAATTCAGCCACATCATTCGTGTCAGTTTGCTCTTTATCCACCACATAATTAGTGACTTCTACAGAAACCTTGCCTTTCACTTCACATACCTCCATGTCGGCAAATTCGCTCACCCCTAATTGCTCAGCAGCCTGTTGAGTATCCTTGAAGCAAAACCAAGCTGATCTCGTATCATCTTTGTCGCGTGGGATCAGCTTGCTATCTTGATCAGTGACATTAAAACACAGCTGATTTCCAATAATTTCCTGATCCCCCGAACCGATGGGGTACCAGAATTCACCTTCAAGAGTGACTGTTCCTGAGTAAGAAACGAGTGAGCCTTGTTGTTTTATTTTTTTGAAACCTGCTCCTTGCTCGCTAGCCCAGCTAGGCGCTGCAATGACGGTTACTAATAGAGCCGCAGTAACTAGTGATAATTTCATGAACAATAGCCTCGCTTATAAATTTTAATTAGGGTTTTTGTATAACAAATAAACCTTATAAAAGATGAACAATTCTCTAACTTAGTGCTCTAATTCTCAGAAAAATTTCATTAAAAATCACAGCTAAGAGTTACTTTATGAAAAAACCTAAAATTATTATTAATTTCATTAGTTTAATCGCTATCGCTATCACTCAACTAGCCTGTTCAAATAACCCACCAGCATCGACCCCTCCCGTTCAAACCTCGTCTGCTCAAATCCAACCACCTGCTCCACCTGAAATACCCAACACAGGCACTATGCCACTAGCACCAGCTTCCATGATAATTAAATTCAAAGATATGGATGCTTCTAAACCAGGGATTTCTGCACAAAGGCTGTTCGAAATTAATCAGATATTAAATCCTTTAGGTTTCAATACCACCTTTGAAAGCGACCACTCTGAAGGCTTTAAAAGCCTTAGAATAATCAGCCAGGATGGTAAGAATTTAACTGATGCAGAGGTAGACAGTGCAGCAAAACACCTGCAGGCTAAACTAACTTACATCGAGTTTGCTCACGCGAATTATCGAAATGCACATCATATGCACTTAGGTTTTTAAGCACTGAAGAGCTGTGTATCATTTTTTTGATATATAGCTCTCTATTGTTTATCGCTCTGGCCTCCCGGAAAGTCTTATTAGAACTAAAATTTATCAAAATCATATCTAAGGATTCGCTTTATGAAAAAATCTAGAGTTATTATTAGTTTCATCAGCTTAATCGCTATCGCTAGCACTCAACTAGCTTGCTCAAATAACCCGCCAGCACCGATGCCTCCCATTCAAGCTCCGCCAGCTCAAACTCAGCCGCCTGCTCCTCCCCAACCACCACAAACTGGCACTATGCCTTTATCGCCTGCTTCTATGTTTATTAAATTCAAAGATATGGATGCCTCTAAACCGGGTATTCCTGCGCAGAGGCTGGTTGAAATTAATAAAATTTTAAATGGCTTAGGTTTAAAGGCTACTTTTGAAAGTGACCATTTTGAAGGCATTAAAACAATGAAAATCCTTAGCCAAGATGGAGGTAATCCAAGCGATGAAACTGTACAAAATGCTGGAAAACACTTGCATGCTAAGCTAAGTTACGTCGAATTTGCTGAGGCAAATCGTCGAAATGTGCGCTTAGTTTTTTAAGTCTTCAAAAGCCATGTTTCATTTTGAAATATGGCTTTTCAAACAGTCTTAATTGCAAAACTTAAGCTAATAACTCAGCTAAACCCGCCTCATCCAAAACTACAACCCCCAAACTCTCCGCCTTCTCCAATTTAGAGCCCGCCTCCGCGCCCGCAATTAACGCGGTGGTTTTTTTCGAAACACTATTCGACACTTTCGCGCCCAAGTTTTCTAAATCGGCTTTTATATCCTCACGCGGGCGGCTTAAGATGCCGGTGATAACATAAGTTTTCCCGGTTAGTGGCAAGGCTTCGGCTGGTTTGGCTTCGTAATTCGACCAATGCACACCTAATTCACGCAAATTATTGATGGTTCTAAGGTTATGTTCTTCTTTGAAGAAATTGCTGATGCTGTTCGCGCTAATCGGGCCTATATCGGGGATTAATTTTAAGGTTTCTTCACTTGCGGCTTGCAGCGCTTCCAGCGAGCCAAAATAACGTGCCAAGGCTTTAGTAGTCGATTCGCCGGCATCGCGAATCCCCAAGCCGTAAATAAAGCGCTCCAAGGTGGTGTTTTTGCTGGCATTCAGAGCGGCAATAATGTTTTCTGCTGACTTTTCCCCCATACGATCCAAGGCTGCTATTTGCTCGCCCGTTAAACGATATAAATCATCGACATGGCGAATTAAACCGGCTTCAAAAAACTGCTCGACCAGCTTATCGCCTAAACCGTCAATATTCATCGCGCGGCGTGAAGCAAAATGTTTGATCGCCTCTTTGACTTGCGCGGGGCAATATAAACCGCCCGTACAACGCGCTACCGCTCCCTCTTCCGAGCGTTTTACCTCTGAGTTACAAACCGGACATTGTGCAGGCAGAGTAATCACTTGCGCATTCGCAGGGCGCTTTTCCAAGACCACACGTGCTACTTCAGGAATCACATCGCCCGCGCGGCGCACAATCACAAAATCGCCGATACGCACGTCCTTGCGCTCGATTTCATCCATATTGTGCAGCGTGGCATTGCTCACCGTGACACCACCCACAAACACTGGTTTTAAGCGTGCAACAGGCGTCAATGCACCCGTGCGCCCGACTTGAAACTCGACCGCTTCCAGCTCAGTAATTTCTTCTTGCGCCGGAAATTTATGTGCAATTGCCCAACGCGGCGCACGGCTAACAAAACCTAATTCTTGCTGAGTTTTGATGTCATTGATCTTGTAAACCACACCATCAATGTCATAGGGCAAGCGCGCACGCTTAGCACCGATTTCATTGAAATAGTCCATGCAGCCGCTGGCACCCTGCACGATTTTTATATCAGGACAAACCCGCAAACCCCAAGCCTTAAATTGCTGCAAAATGTCGTAATGCTTATCAGGAATTTTGCCACCTTCCGCGATTCCCATTGCATAGCAAAATATCTCTAAAGGGCGCTGTGCAGTTAGGCGTGGATCAAGCTGACGCAAACTTCCGGCAGCCACATTGCGCGGGTTAGCGAAAGTTTTTGCACCTTCTGCTGCTAAGCGCTGATTGAGTTTATTGAAGCCCGCTTTCGGCATATAAATTTCACCACGCACTTCTAAACGCGTCGGATAATCCTCACCCAATAAGCGCAATGGAATCGACTGGATGGTGCGTACATTAGCCGTCACATCCTCGCCGGTTTCGCCATCGCCACGGGTTGCAGCGCGTATAAATAAGCCATTTTCGTAGAGCAAACTAATCGCCAAACCATCCAATTTTGGCTCCGCGACATACTCCATTTCCGCTTCATCTTTTAAACGCTCATGGATGCGCCGATCAAAATTACCCAATTCTTCTTCGCTGAACACATTCGCCAAGGATAACATCGGCAACTCATGACGCACACTGCCAAACTCACTCAAAGGCGCACCACCGACACGCTGGGTGGGCGAGTCGGCAATGATAAATTCAGGGTTAGCGGTTTCTAAAGCTTGCAGTTCGCGAAATAAACGGTCGTATTCCGCATCGGGAATTTGTGGGTCGTCCAGCACATAATACAGATGATTGTGGTGGCGAATTTGAGTGCGTAAGGCTTCGATTTGTTCTTGTACGCTGGGCATAAAAAAAGCACCTTATTTAACTATTGGTTTGGAGCTGATTATACGTAAAGCGGCTACAACAAGTTAGCCGCCGCGACTTAACGAGCAAATACCGCTATCGACTCCACATGCGCCGTATGCGGGAACATATCCATTACCCCCGCACCCAGCAACTTATAACCTTGAGTATGCACCAATTCACCGGCATCACGCGCTAAGGTGGCAGGGTCGCAAGACACATAAACAATTCGCTCGGCTTTGAGTTTGCCTAAATACGGAATGACTTCTTTCGCACCGGCACGTGGAGGATCGAGCAGAATACGGTCATAGCTACGTTTCAGCCACGGCTCTTTGCTCAAATCTTCGCTCATTAAATTACAGACATAGTAATCTGTATTTTGCAGCTCGTTAGCATGGGCGGCGGCGCGTGCACGTTCGACCATCGCTTGATCACCTTCGACGCCAATTACTTGCGCTGCTTGACGTGCTAAAGGCAGCGTGAAATTGCCAAGACCACAGAATAAATCGAGCACGGTATCGGTGGATTTCAGCTCTAATAATTCAACTGTACGCATCACCATTTTGCGATTGAGCGCTTGATTCACCTGGATAAAATCCAGCGGCTCAAACTGCACGCGAGTATTAAACTGCGGATGCATGTAAGCCAGACTGCGCTCGCCATAGACTTTGTGGACGGTCTGTGGCCCCGCAGGTTGGAGATAGAGTTCAAAATTAAATTCGCGGGCAAAATTCAGCAGCTTTTCCGAATCACCAGCGGATAAGGGCTGCATGTGACGCACCACCAGAGCCGCAACTTCGTCATCTCCAATCGAGACTTCGATCTGTGGCAAGGTGTCGCGCGCATCCAAACTGGTGGCTAAATCCTTTAAGGCTGTAATGCGTTCACCGACTAAGGGATGCAAAACTTCACAGCGGGAAATATCGGCCAGCAAACCACCATTTTTTTCCCGAAAACCAACTAAGACTTGCTGCTTTTTACGCACCCAACGTGCACCCAAACGGGCTTTACGTCGATACGCCCAGCCATCAGCAGTTAAAGGCTCAAATACATTCACGGGTTGCACTTTGCCGATATGTAGCAAATTATCTAATAAAATCTGCTGCTTATAGAGAATCTGTGCTTCCAGTGAAATATGCTGCCAACTGCAACCGCCACAAATCGCAAAATGCTGGCATTTCGGCTCCACCCGATTCGATGAAGCACTGAGCACCGTCTCAACCCGACCTTCATCATAATTAGCCTTGTAGGAGGTATAACGGAACGCGACCTTTTCTTCAGGCAAAGCACCTTCAATGAAGACCGTTTTGCCATTAACGCGCGCCACCCCTTTGCCCTCAAGGGTTAAGGAGGTGATTTCGGCTTCGACTAGGGGACTATTTTGAACACCACGGGGTTTGTGTTGGCGACGACTCATGCTCCGACCTCCCAAGCTGCCTCAAACGCCTGCAAATGTGCCTTCCCTGATTGCGTCAATACCTTACGCACCAGCACACACTCATTCGCATAACGCTCGGCATCAATTTGCCCACGCATCAATTGGAAACGCAGATAAACTAGCCAAGTATTCAGCACATCGGTTTCGCAATAATTACGGATTTCGGCGATTTTGCCTTCTTGGAAAGCATCCCAAACTTTCGAGCCATCCATGCCCATTTTACCGGGGAAACCATACAAGGTTGCCAACTCATCCAAAGGCGCATTAGCACGCCCGCTGTAGAGCGCTAACACATCCATTAAATCGGTGTGGCGCTGGTGATAGCGGCTGATGTAATTATTCCATTTGAAGCTGCTATCTTCATCGCCCATATCCCAATAGCGGGGGGCAACAATCTTGTGCAGCATGGCACGATAATGAATCACGGGCAGGTCAAAACCGCTGCCATTCCAAGAGACTAAAGTGGGGGTAAAGCGCTCAATCCCATCAAAAAAACGCTGGATAATATCTTTCTCATCGGCCTTTTCATCGCCCAATGACCAGACTTTGAACTCATCACCGCGCCCACGAAAAGTCACCGAAATCGCTACAATCCGCTGGAGATGATGGGCTAAAAACTCTGATCCACCGGTTTTTTGCGCCCGCAAATGAAACATCGCTTTGGCAACACCGCTCGCATCCAAATCGCCCAAGCCATAAAGCTTGCGCCCGCCTTCAATATCGGGAACGGTTTCAATGTCAAAAACGAGCGTATTCATAGCTTCAAATCCTGCCGGTGCAAAGGTGACTCATCATACAACAAGCTGTGCTTCGGGGGAAAAGCTCTTGCAGTTTGCGGCTCTGTTTGCAAAATAGCGCTTATGGAAATGCTCTCAACTCAACTACTACAAACCGCTTGCCCGTTTTTAGATGCAGAGACACAGGCGCTACTCAAAGTGCAATTTCGCCCTAAACAGTACAAACGTGGAGAGGCTTTATTACGCCAAAACGAAATTTGGCAACAGGTTTATTTAATTGAAAGTGGCTTGATTCGCTTATATTTTTTGCGCCCCGATGGCCGTGAATTTAATAAAAATTTTTATCGTGAAGGTCAACTCATTTGTCCGTTAACTAATAATATGCAAACTCAACCCTCACTCTTTGGAATTAGCTGTATTGAAAACTGTACTGTTTGGCAATGCTCCGCTAATCATTTTATTGAGTCGCTCAAAGCACAGCAGAAATGGATTGAGCTACAAAGCCACTTCTTAAGCAAACTGGTCGATCACAAATTACAGCGCGAGCATGACTTACTCAGCCTAGCGGCCAAAGAGCGCTATGCTGATTTTTGCCAGCGCGAGCCAGACTTAGCTGAGCGTGTGCCGCTGGTGCAATTGGCTAGTTATTTGGGGATTACGGATGTTTCACTGTCGCGTTTACGCCATGCTAGTAAATAAGAACTAAGTATACCCACTCTTCGCAAGCTATTCAGTGACACGTAATGGTCGTTATGCCTAAATTACAGGCTATCTTTAACCGCCTAATAATCAATAAAAATAAAACTAAGGAAAAGCTAATGTTTAATAGAAAAAAAGAGTTACTTTCCTATCTTGAACAAATCACTGCCGAATACGAAAAAGCTGTTGAAGTAGTTCCCGAGCTTTTAGCCGATACCAAGCAAGACTTCATCTTTAGTAAAAATACAGTTTTTGAGGCCGTCTCTGCAGGTGAGTTGCTCATTCCCGTGGTTGGCGGTTTTAGTGCTGGCAAATCAACCGCCCTTAATAATATATTAGGTAGTGACACTATTCTTCCTGTCGCGGTGACTGCTGAAACGGCTATACCAGCTGAACTACGTTATAGTACCGATGAGTATATCAATGCTTTAACAATTACTGGAGTTTGTGAACGCCACGCAATTTCAGACTTACCAGATCTCAGTATTAATGCAAAGAACTATGAAGTTGTTCAGGTTTATTTAAATCGAGAAACCCTCAAAGCAATTGAGCCTTTTACCCTAGTTGATATGCCGGGCTTTGACGCACCCATCGAGCAACACAACAATGCGATCTTAAGGTACTTAAGCCGTGGTTCTTATTATATTTACATGCTTAATACCAAGGATGGTAACCTTAATCGCCAAGACCTGCGGCGCTTAGATGATATTGTTAACATGGGACGAAATTTTAGTATATTCCTTACCAAAAAAGACTTATGCACTGAAACTGAGTTAGCTGGAGTTCATCAATACGTTGCTGATCAAGTCCAAACTGCTTATGGAAATTTTTTTAAGATCCACAGCATTGATCATCACAATACCGATTTAATAACACAAGAATTAAAAGACATCGACCCTAATTAATTATTTAACGATATTTTCATCAATCAAATCAAAGAGATATATTATACAGCTAGCTCAAAAATTAATAGCTCTATTTCAGCTTTAACAAAGAATAAAGAAGAAAAAACCCTTCAATTAAAAAAATTAGGACATACTTTAGCAGCTATTATAGAAGAGAGGAACCAACAAGTAGCTTCTTCTCGTTTGGGCATAGCGAGAAATGCAGAAACTCGCATTATGTCAAGAATTGAAAATCAATTGCAATCATCAGCCATCGAGTTTGCCTCAAGTGCTCGATCTAGCCAAGAGGCCCTGAGCAAGGCTATTTCTGAAGTAGTGAGAAGTACTTTAATTAGCGAGATCCAAAGGTTCAGTCATACACTTTCTCATGATATTGTACAAAGCTTTTCAAACTCGCTAAGCATTAATGTTAATCATGATGTTAACCTAAATAGAGGCTGGGCAGATAACCTTACTTCAACTCTCCAAGAGCAGATATTAAATCTATTAGTATCCTCTAGCAAATCCTCTGGAGTCAACAGAGAGACTCAACCAAAAATAGGCATGCTTAGTCTTATTTCACGCTTAGCTATACTTATTCCAAATCCACTTGTCAAGATAGTTCTCGCTATACTTCCTAGTGTGGTAGGTTCTTTATTTGAAAGCTTCAATGAGAATAAAGAAAGAGCTAAGATTTTGGAAGCTATCAATAATCAAATCATACCGAGCGTCTTAAGACAAATTAGGCCAGAAGTAGCGAGTATTTTAGTTAAAATTTCAGAAAGCTTGGTACAAACAGTAGCTCAGCAATTTGAAGTAAAAATTAATGAGCAAAAATCGATTTTAGAAAAATCTCAAAAAGATCACGAGCAGACTACATTAGATATAGTGAAAAACACTGATTTACTTGAGCAAATAATAAAAAATATCGATGCAGTTAGTGAAAAAGTAATTTTTAAAGGGTAAAAATGAACATTTCAATATTAGAAAAAAACCTAAAGAACTTAGAGACTATTTTTGATCAGTTTGCAGATGTTTGTGATGGCCACGCAAAGGAAATTAAAAATAATAAATGTACTTACACTTCTGCAAAAGTGCGTGCTCACTTTGATTCAATGCAGGATAGAGAGCGTTTACTCAAAGTTGGGATCATTGGACGTGTAAAGGCTGGGAAATCTTCTTTAATTAATTCTTTACTTTTTAATGGCAAGGAAATACTTCCAAAAGCAGCAACCCCAATGACAGCGGCGCTAACCTCGATTGGCTATAGTGAAAAATTTACTGCGAAGGTCGAGTTTTTTTCACAGGACGATTTGCAAACCTTGCGGCAGAAGGCTGAGACCTATGAGCTTGAGCTAGACAAATGTATTGCAGAGCAAAAAGAGGAGTATTTAAAGCGTCAACAGCAACGCTCACCTAACTCTATAGGTCAACCTGCAATTGATGAGGCTCGATTACATACTATGGCGCAGCGCACTTTAGACGAGCGTGAGCCAACTTTAAAAGCTGCAGCTGATCTTTATGGGCGTGTGCATCGCACATCTGTCAACTATAACGACTTACTACCTGATCAAGTTTTAGAAGCTGCATCAGAAGCAGAATTAAATAAAGAACTTTATAATTATGTGGGCTCAGAAGGCAAATATATGCCTTTTACCAAGACACTCCACATTGGATTACCGCTTCCATCACTTAATGAATTATTAGTGGTTGATACACCGGGGCTTAATGATGCAGTAGCCTCACGCGAACAACGCACCTATGAAATGCTAAAAGAATGTAATGTCGTTTTCATTGTAAGCCCGGCTGGGCAGTTCTTAAACGCACAAGATTTAGAGCTGGCGGAACGTTTGACAAAACGTGATGGCATTCAAGAGATTTATATTGTAGCTAGTCAAATAGATACACAGCTACATGGGAGCGAGCGTCAAAAGCATCAGGGACAACTGCCTGAAGTGATTCGTAGCTTACAGACTATTTTAGCGGACCAAGCCGCTAGCACATTGCGTAACCAAGATAATCATGTACTAAAAGCCATAGCTGAGCACCAAAAAACTCGCTTATTCGTGACATCAGGCATGTGCCAAACACTGCTTACTCAGCCAGCTGCAGAATGGGACGAGATGGCTCAGCATACTAATCAGTTACTACAGAAAAATTATAGCGACTATTTTAATGCTCCAGAGCAACGAGTAACTTATCTTGAAATGTTAGCAGGTCGCCAAGCCTTATTAGACACAATTAGTAAAGTTCATCAACAGAAAAAAGCTATCTTTGAAAAGCAATCGTCGGACTTTTTAAAAGCGCAACAAACATCCATTCATGAAGCAGTTGCTATGCTAACTGAGCATTTTCTCAAAAAAGCAAAAAAAATAGAGTCAACTGAATTACTAACAGCGACTAAACGAGTCGACGAGCTAGCAAAGATAAGAAATAAAGCTATTAAAACTGCTGATAATATTTTTAAAGACCAAATCGATGAGTTGACTTATAGCTTATCTAACAAACTACGAGCTTCCGTCCATAAGTATACTGATAGTGTTCAAAGTAATATGTGCGAGGCTGAAGGCTCAGTCACTGAAGTAGAGCGTAGAGAAAAAGATGGCATTTTATCAGGTCTGGCAAGATTTTTTTTGGGTGGCGGATATGAAAATATTAACAAAACCTATACTACTTTGAATGCACATGAAGTACGTAGCTCCTTAGAAAAAATGCACCACTTTATTGAAAAAACTCTTTTAAATGATACTAAAAGCCATTTAAATCAATGGCGTAGAGATTTGGTTATTGCATTAATTAGTAAGCTTAGGGATAGCGTCGGCGATACTCATGTAGATGGAGAAATTTTGAATTCAGCCTGCCGTACAGCAGTTAGTAGCCTACCCCCATTCTCTGACCCTCAACTATCAAAGCTACCATCATCATTAGCAAAAAGCGGTAAACTTAAAGGCTATGAAGCCGAATCTTATATTAAAGATGCAGGAAACTATTTATCTTCACTTTCCAGAGAGTCCAATCAATATGTAGAAACCCTATTATTAAATGTAAATCAAGTTTCTAATTTTGATATAGGCACCCGATTATTTAATAGTCTACAAGAAGAAACGCAGCAACTACTGAATATGGTTGAAAATAAACGTTTAAGCATAGATAAACTAAAGATAGTAGCTGGAAAGTTACAAAAATTAAATCATGAGTAAGACTCTCCTCACCGAATTTCAAGACTTTAATGGTTTATCGGGACTAATAGCTTCATGGTTGCCGTCTTTTAGGAAATTTAAAGAAAAATACTTAGCCTTATTGGAGCAATATAAATATTTATCTGAGAATGAACAGAAGCTTTTGCAAAAAACACAACAACTAGAAGGAAGATATAATAGTTTAGAGAGTCTTTACCAAGCACAAAAAATAGATCTATCGCGAACTACAAAAGAGAGTACAACTCTACGAACCACCTTGTCTGTGTTGTTACAACAAAAGGCCAGCCTGCTATCAAAACTTGAAGAGGTACGGGTCAATTTTAGAGTTTTAAGCGAAAGCAAAGACGAATTACAAAATGCTTTAGATAGACTATTGCAAAAAAAAGATCGCTTGGTGCTTGAATTAGATAAAATAAAAATCTTCCTACGTAAAAGTCGTGAAAATGAAAAGATTGCTTTGGAAAAAATCAAAGAATTTGAAGTCGAATATAATGCACTCAGTACGCGCTATAATTTAGTTTCGAGTGCTCTTTCTGCACCACTTAGTCATAGCCTGCGTTATCTTGAATTTAGTAAAATTTTAAATGAGCAGTTTTTGCCATTTACGAATAATAACAATGTACTAGCAAATGAAGCTGAAATAACTATTCGACTTAAGGCTATTGAAAGTCAAGTTCGGCTTATCGAGTCTTTATCGCGTTTTAAGAACAAAACCATAGTCGCAGTGTCAGGAGGATTTAGTAGCGGGAAATCATCATTCATCAGCAGTTTGTTCTCAGATACCAATATTCGGCTGCCTATTGGAGTCCAGCCAATAACTGCCATCCCTACCTACGTAGTTCATTCTAGTCAAAATCGAACGATTGGCTACACTAAGAAAGGCGGTGAGATAGATATTCCAACGGATATTTACTCTCAGCTTTCTCATGAGTTTGTTCGAAAATTTGGCTTTAACTTACGCGATCTTTTACCCTTTATTGCGTTAGAAACACCCTTAGAAGAGTATCAAAACATTTCTTTTATTGACCTTCCAGGGTATAACCCAGGGGATCGAGAAGGCTTTACTATTCAAGATGAGTCTTCTGCTGCTACATTTATGACCCAAGCACAATGTATTTTGTGGGTTATTGGCTTAGACTCTAATGGTACCATTTCTCGTGCTGATATTGATTTTTTACGCGACCATCTCCCATCTGAAACAAAACTATATATTATCTTAAATAAAGCAGACTTACGTCCACGCAAAGATGTAGAGTGCATTATACAAGAAGTAGCAGATATGTTAATAATGGATGGTGTGGCTTATGAGGGAATTAGCGCTTATAGTAGTGAGTCACAAGAAGAAATATATTTTGAAAATAAATCTTTACAAGAAATACTATCTGAATGGAATAAACCAAAAAATTCTTATGATATGTTACTTTTTGAAATTAATAGTATCTTTGAAATTTATGAAAAAGCTTTTATTAATGATATAAAAATCCAAGAAGAAAAAATATCTATCATGAAATCACTAGAGCTAGATCTCTATCAACTAGGCCTATTTGAAGAACAAAATAATAAACTAAAAAACTCCCCTAAACCTAGCAAGGATGCTCGACTATATTTGAGTGAATTGCGGAAAAATTACGATGTAAAAGAAAGAAAGAGGCAGTTTGAAGAACTACAACTTATCAATAGAAGCTTTGTTGAAGTTTTAAGTAATGGATTTACGCCTCAAAGGTAGATTTAGTGGTGTTTATGTTAACTTTATTTTTTTCCTTATAACAGAGCATTAACTTCCTTTTCCAAAAACCATGTAATTGAAGCCCCATTCAGTTCGTTATCTATTGGATAGGCCTCATTTAAGCGCTTGATTCTTATCATTTGATAAGGCCGCCAAACGGCATTTAAGAAATACTACATCATCTTTAATTCTTGCGGTGTCAGTATGCAAACCTACTCTAAGTTCACGTTCACGGTGCTAGAAAATACTAGCCTGGCTGTCAGCATTCTCATGTTTGGGATCATGGCGGGATTTTTCTGGACGTATACCTTCAATGTCAATCTTGCTACCGCACAATTGGATGGCGCGACTTATGCACGAGTGCAGTCTTTATTTAATGTGAATGTGCGTCATGCGATGTTTTTTAGTTTCTTTTTCGGTAGTGGAGGTGCTGCCATCTTAGCGCTCATTTTGAACTATAAACACTATGCCTCGCCTAGCTTTTGGCTGTTGGCAGCAGCTGCTGTGATTTATATTTTGGGGATTATTGTGTTCACCAAGGTTGTGAATTTGCCGCTTAATTACTACACCGAATCGTGGAAGCCAGAACTACTGCCTAGCGATTGGGAAGCCACCCGCCAAAGCTGGAATGAGGCGAATGCTTGGCGAGTGCTGATATCTATTTTGGCTTTTGCCTTGAGCTTAACAGCCTTGCTACTACGCAGTCTTACAGCTTGCAAGCCGACTGTATAAGGTCAAAAACTCAAAGTAGCGCTATTGTGGATACCAATAGCGTACTTGAGGATCGTCTTTTTTGATGAGCACGAATTGATTCGCAAACACTCGATATTCAGCACTCCACTGACCATCCGGCCATTGGATGCGGATAGTCGCCCGCTCTGCCACACCTAAACCCACATGGATAAAACCTGATTCCCCCGAAGCATGTCCGCCACCGACTTGAATACGGCGAATTTGCGAAGGTACTCCGGTTTTAATCGCCAGCGTTGCGCCTACTGCATTGCGGTTTGCGCCTGCTTGGGATAATTCGATTTGCAACCAATTGCCCATCGGCTGTGTCCCTTGAGTCGTTTTCGCGCCCAAATTGCGAAATACGCTAACCGGATCTTTACGATTCACCACAATTAAATCGAGTAAGCCATCCGCATTGAAATCATGCACACTTGCTCCCCGTCCGCTCCGTGCTAAATCAATACCCGACTCATGCCCTGCTTCATAAAACTTTTTATTCCATTGCCCCAACAATAAATTATCTGGGTCAAATGCTGCAAAGTCTGGCATGGCCTCGACATTGCCTTTAGCGATGAATAAATCTAATTTGCTGTCATTATTTAGATCATCAAACTCAGCATGCCAGCCAGTCGAAGGACGCAAATCCTCACCTGCATAGGGGCGGTGTGCAGTGGCTTGGCGCTCATAAGCGATATCTTTATAAATAGGGCGATCTTCTTCAGCCTCATCGTCTAACACTTGTAAGCGGGTATCACCCATTGAAGTTAAGGCATACTCAGGAAAACCATCACCTTCTAAATCGCCTTCAGCAATACCCATGCCCCAAATCAATACGCGCTGCCAGCCCTCATTACGGCTATATAATTTCGGGGGATTATCTGCAGGAATACGCCAGAGCTGCTCTTCACCTTCCCGATAATATTGGCGGTCATTAGTAATCCGTAGCGACGGCTCACCGCTTTTATTCCAATCAGTAAACAACATCGATAAAGCACAAAAACCCGGCGCTAGTGCAGTACGCTCATGGTAATCCGGCTGATCTTTGGAACTAGGCCGCAGCAAATCATTTTCATGGCAAGTACCCCACGGCGAACCGGGTGCTGAACGATCGACATAATTACCAAACGTTAAGGTTGGGTAGTTTTGGCCTTTTTCAAAAGTGGCAGCAAAAGCTGTTGTCCAAGCATTGCCCCCGTCATAATTCCAGAGCTTATTCGCTTTACTAAAGCTACAATCTTTGCCGCCTTTTAATAAAATATTGCGCCCCACCCGCAGCAGCACTAAATCTTGAAAACCATCATTATCTATATCCAATGGATAAGCACCGGTGACTTGCTTTAAATCGCTGTCTTCTAGCTCCAGCGCTTGAGGTTTGAACACTAAGGCTTGGCTGGGCTTACTTTCATTAATATAAAGCTTGGCAGTCTGTTCACCGCCTGCAATAAATACATCAGGCATCCGATCTTGATTGCAATCTAATACGGCTAAACCACCACCGACGAAAAACTCCCAAGGCCCAGTGTATTGCTGATCAATCCCTGAACTAGCCGATTCATCCTGCATGAGCGGAATATCCATTGGCGCAGTAACTTTAGCAGGCTCTTCCGCGTGAAGAATGGGCGCTACAAGACAAACGCTACTGATGAATAGAATTTTCAGCGTTCGCATCATTCAATGACCAAGGTTTTGAGGTAAGCAATTAGGTTCGAGCGCTCGGCATCCGTGAGCGCGAGATAGGCATCGCGAGCAGCACGTCCTTCACCGCCATGAACGCGAATCACTTCATTTAAGGTCAGTTGATCGCCACGATGCCCATAAGGTGCGGTGGATGCAATTCCCCACAGCTCTGAAGTCATAAATTGATCGCGCTCCACGAAACGCTGTGACAGCAATTCGTTCCCTAAAGTAGCGACTTGTGCATCAGCAATCACATGCCGTTTCAAATCACCAAACAAAGGCACTAATACCTCACCTTTTTCATTACGTTTCAAGCTTTTAGCCCAAGCTTGTAAAGCAAAATCATAACTGGTTTTGGCAGCCGCATTTTCACCTTGGCGCAAAGTTCCCGCAGTGTCCCACAAGCCAGGATCAGTAAAAGTTAAACTTTTTAAAGGTAAAGCGGGGATATGGCAGCTAGCACATTGATTTTTATGGAAAATCTTTTCACCTTCGCTGGCAGCTTGTTGCCATTGAGTATCTTCTGGCTGCTTTTGGACAGGTGGCGGTAGGCTAGCTTGCCAAGCAACCAAAGCGGAAATATCGGTTGGGTTCAGTTCATTCTTGATACCATCTTCATCAAAATCCTCTTCACCTGTCCAACGTCCACCAAAGCGCTCAATCGCTTGCATCCCATGATGTTGATTCATGGCATTAACCGTGAATTGGCGCAAGGAGGCAAACACCCCTTTTTGGCTAAAAGGGCGAATAATTAAATCAGTATCAATGCCTTGAATAGCGCTTAAATCCACGACCCCATCCGGCTGAGCGGTGATAAAGCCATACGAAACGCCTTTACTGAGCAATTCTGCCTTGACTGGCTGTTGGCTGCTACGGGCTTGTTGCAAGGCTGTAGCGCGAATGCCATGCAAGTCAGTGGTCATTTCACGGGCTAACAATTCGACTAAGCCAGCGCCGAATAAATGATTGGAATTACGCTCATTGGAGAATTGAGGATCAAGGCTATCAAAATCGGCATTCACAAAGCCGTCGGAGACAAACACATTAGCCGCGAAATCCCCCGCACCACCCAATTTGGGTTCGTTATGACAGCCCGCACAAGCAGCAGCATCTAAGCCAGCAGTGCGGCTAAAAGTAAACTCACTGACGCGCTTACGTTTAGTGGGAATAATGGCTTGGGTGGCTTTCGGGCGACCAGCGCCTTCTTCGCGAGTAAAGCGTGCTTTAAATAGTTCTTCGCCATAGTCGCGAATAGTTTCGAGTTGTTCAGGAGAAACTTCACCGCTAGGTAGTTGGAAATTAGGGCGTAAATGTTGATCCAACCAAGGTTCATTAGCAGCTGCTGCCCAACCACTGACAGCCATTAGAAACAAAACGATAAACCTGCTTGATTTCATCCACCTAGCCCCAGATTGCGATCTAAGGTCTGCAACGTAGTAATCGCGCAACCTAGATGAATTAATTCCTGTGAATCTTCATAGCAATACAAACTGACATCGCTGGCTTCCAGCATATTGCCATTGTGACGCAAGGCATTACGAATCTCCGGTTCCATTAAGTTGAAAGCACGCACACCACTACCAATGAATGCAATGGTAATCGGGTCAATCAAGGCAAATAAACTACGTAGGGCCTTGCCCAAAGCGCGCCCTGCTTCGCGATACGCTTCACGCTCGACTCCATCAACTTCATGGGCACGCCGCGCCAAATCCAGCATAGCTACAGAATCAATTTCATCTACCGGTGGGCTTTGTTCGGGCAACCCCGCTACTCGCCGCCAGATCGCATAATCGCCTACATAAGCCTCAACACAACCATGTTGCCCACAACGGCATAAAGCACCTGAATCATCCGCATGTACCATATGTCCAAATTCAGCAGCGGAAGATTGGCGGCCAATAAAACGCCTTCCCTTCAGCACTAAACCCATACCAATCCCTGAACCTAGTAAAATCGCTGCGAAATCATCGCCAAAGCGCTTGGAGTCTTGCCAGTGCAAGGCTTCTGCTGCCATATTGCAGTCATTTGCGACCCAGACTGGCACATTAAAAGCTCGATGTAACATTTCACCTAGTGGTACATTGAGGAGTCGAGTCATCGGTGACCACAACATAATTTGTCCACCCGCATCGACAACGCCTTGCACACCGACACTAATAAAACGTAAGGGCATCGGGTTATTATTTTGCTGACTCATCAGGCGCGTGACCATGCGCAATAGATAATGATCAAAGTCTTCTAAGCTAGCAGTGCGCGATTCGAAGTGATCTTCAGCAGTTGCCAATACTTTACCTGCATAATCTTGCAGCCAAGCAGTCAACTTATTAATTGATAGCACCATCACCACAATACAACCTACTTGTGGATTCAGCGATAAAGTTACCCGCGGTCGACCACGGCGATTGACAGTATCTTGGCTGTGCGCTTGCTCAGGCTGATTCAGCAGTAGCCCATCGAGGATTAAACCTGAAGTAATGGTAGAAACGGTCGCAGGGGATAAACCGGTATATTCCACAATCTCAGTCCGTGATACAGAACCGTGGCGTCTTAGAACTTGTATAATTGAGCGCGTATTCTGGCGCCGAACATCATCGGTACGGACCAATGCAGGCATGCTTATCCTCCCTAAATAGTTTGACTAGCGAACTAAATCTAGTTGCTGCCAATAAAAATCATTTAAAAAGTATATTGACACAGGTTTTTTTTTGCGTCACTATTTTTTTCGAGACTTAAAATAAAATAGTCAACCGTCACCAAAATGTACTAACTTACCTATCTCTTTGGAGGAGATTCGATGAAAAAGTCTGTTATTTTACTGGCAAGCGCTATGGTGTTAGCTGGCTTTGCTGCTCCGACTTTTGCTAAAGACAAAATCATTGGGGTGTCTTGGTCAAACTTCCAAGAAGAACGCTGGAAAACTGACGAAGCCGCCATGAAAGCAGCAATTGAAGCTGCCGGCGATAAATATGTTTCTGCTGATGCTCAAGGTTCAGCCTCTAAGCAATTAACTGATGTCGAAAGTTTAATCGCCCAAAAAGCTAATGCTCTGATTATTCTGGCACAGGACTCCAGTGCGATTGGCCCAGCTGTCGAAAAAGCAGCCGCAGAAGGCATTCCTGTAGTGGGTTATGACCGTTTAATCGAAAACAAAGATGCTTTCTACATCACTTTCGATAATAAAGAAGTCGGTCGTTTACAAGCTCAAGCCGTATTAGCAGCGAAGCCTGAAGGCAATTATGCCTTTATTAAAGGTTCGTCTGCAGATCCTAATGCTGATTTCTTATTCTCTGGCCAAATGGAAGTGCTGAAAGCAGCTATTGACGGCGGCAAAATTAAGAATGTAGGCGAAGCTTATACCGATGGTTGGAAGCCAGAAAATGCTCAGAAAAACATGGAGCAAATCTTAACGGCTAACAACAATAAAGTTGATGCAGTCGTTGCCTCTAACGACGGTACTGCAGGTGGTGCAGTAGCAGCCTTAACTGCACAAGGCTTAGCGGGTTCAGTGCCAGTTTCTGGTCAAGATGGTGATCACGCTGCTTTAAATCGTATTGCTACTGGTAGCCAAACCGTTTCAGTGTGGAAAGATTCGCGCGAGCTTGGCAAAAATGCTGCCACAATTGCAGCGATGCTCGCGGATGGAAAGAAAATGGGCGAAATCCCTAACGTGATGAAATGGGCAGACGGCCCTAACAAAGTGGAAATGAACGCTATTTTCTTGAAACCGGTTGCTATCACTAAAGATAACTTGAATGTAGTTATCGATGCGGGTTGGGTCAAGAAAGACGTGGTTTGCCAAGGTGTTAAAGCCGAAGTTGCTGCTTGTAAGTAAGAAAAGCATCTAGCTTGAATTAGTTAAAATGCCCCTCCTCTCCCTTAGAGGAGGGTTTTAAGGATGATGCTTATGAATACCGTTACCACCCCCGATAAAGCTCGTGCTAGCGAGCTGGGGCCCGTCGCAAAATTTTTCAAAGCCACAGAACTCGATACCCGTATGCTTGGTATGATCGGTGCTATGCTGGTGATTTGGTTTGTTTTTAATCTCTTATCCGGTGGTTTGTTTCTAACCCCACGTAATTTATGGAACCTGTCAGTACAAACGGCAGGGGTGGGTGTGATGGCAACCGGCATGGTTTTGATTATTGTTACCCGCCATATTGACCTCTCCGTTGGCTCGATCTTGGGTTTTGTCGGCATGATTATGGCGGTCACTCAAGTCGAAATTCTGCCCAAATTAGTCGGCCTCGATAATCCGATGACTTGGTTAGTTGCCTTAAGCATCGGGATTTTATTAGGTGCAGCGATTGGCGCTTTCCACGGCTATGTGATTGCCTATTTAGGTGTACCCGCCTTTATTGTGACTTTAGGTGGCTTATTAGTCTGGCGTGGCGCTGCTTGGTGGGTCACTTCAGGCCGCACGGTTGCACCGATGGATGAAACCTTCCGTTTAATGGGCGGTGGGCCATATGGCTCGATCGGTGCTACCGCTAGCTGGGTAGTCGGTATCCTGTTATGCATTGGTATCGTCGCTGCTATCGTCAATACTCGTCGTCAACGTTTACGCTTTAATTTCCCCTTACGTCCGATGTGGGCGGAAATTTTCCTAGCGGTCTTAGGTTGTACAGTGACTTTGGGGATTATCGCCATTTTCAATGCTTATCCCTGGCCTGCAAAAATCGCTGCTGATTATGCACAAGCGCACAATATGGTTGTGCCTGAGGGTGGCTTATTTATCGCACATGGGATTGCCATTCCTGTGATTATTGCCTTAGTCGTGGCTTTAGTCATGACCTTTATTTCTAATCGCACCAGCTTTGGGCGCTATGTCTACGCCATTGGTGGTAACCCAGAAGCCGCCGAATTAGCAGGGATCAATACGCGCTGGATTACTATGAAAATCTTCATGCTCATGGGCGTGTTATGTGCGATTGCTGCTGCCATTTCTACTGCGCGCTTGAACGCTGCCACCAATGCCTTAGGGACTTTAGATGAGCTCCTAGTCATTGCGGCTGCGGTCATTGGTGGTACATCACTAGCAGGCGGCTCAGGTACGATTATTGGAGCCATGCTCGGTGCCTTGCTAATGCAATCCTTACAATCGGGGATGATTTTATTAGGGGTGGATACGCCGCTACAAAATATCGTGGTCGGGATTGTATTGGTGATTGCCGTTTGGATCGACACCCTCTATCGCAAGCGTACTGCTTAAACCGGAGTAAAGATGATGAGTGAAGCAAAAACACCTCTGGTTGAAATGCGTGATGTGTCCATCTCGTTCGGTGGGATTCATGCAGTCGATCATGCCTCGGCTGATTTGTACGCAGGCGAAGTGGTAGCTCTACTGGGGCACAATGGAGCGGGTAAATCCACTTTCATTAAAATCCTTTCAGGTGCTTATAAACGTGATGGCGGGCAAATCTTTATTAATGGTGAAGAAGCGACTATTAATAATCCGCGTGATGCCAAAGCCTATGGGATTGAAACCATCTATCAAACCCTAGCGCTAGCGGACAATGTGGATACTGCGGCTAATCTGTATCTCGGGCGGGAATTAAAAACCAGCTGGGGTACCTTAGATGATGTCGCGATGGAAGCCGAAGCGCGTAAAGTCATGGGGCGCTTAAATCCACGTTTCCAACGCTTCAAAGAGCCGGTCAAAGCCTTATCAGGTGGGCAGCGTCAATCGGTAGCGATTGCGCGGGCGATTCTGTTTAATGCGCGCATCCTAATTATGGATGAGCCAACAGCGGCTTTAGGTCCGCAAGAAACGGCGCAAGTCGGTGAGTTGATTAAACAACTCAAAGCGGATGGCATTGGTATTTTCTTGATTAGTCATGACATTCATGATGTATTTGACTTGGCGGATCGAGTGACTGTGATGAAAAATGGTCAAGTGGTCGGCACGGCGCATGTAAATGATGTCACTAAAGATGAAGTCTTAGGCATGATTATTCTGGGTAAATGCCCGCCCGGAGCCATTCCTGGGCCAGGTGCAACTAATTAATTTCATAGGTAGTTCTCCTGTACTCCCTAGCTGCTGGTATTAGCTAGGGAGGTTTTTTCAAGATGCTAGTCTTAATCTTCACATACGATTCTTACAATTCTTAACTTGCGCTTTAAGTACAGCCTTCACACAATATTAAGCTCTTTTTTTATCCCACTAAGGCTGTTTATTCCAATGAAAAAAACACTACTGTTAGCTGTATGGATGCCAATCTCTGCATTAGCTGCTGATCTTGATACTGTTTATTTTTATGATAATGCCAACTCAGTAAGAGCCTTGCCGCAAGCAGAAACGAGCAGCAAAGCGCATACTAACTCCTTACCCGCGCCTGATACCTCAATGCTTGAGCCTGATGGCAGCGCACCTGTTACTAAAGCTGGTGCGTCTAACCCTAAGAGCGCTAATCGCGCTATAGGCGCGTTTGCGGTGCCTTTTACGTCAAAGCGTGTTTCCGCAGCTACCACAAACGCCGTGGCTGCTAGCTCAAACGCTTATTTAAGCGCAACTTTCCCTTATAGAGCGATTGGTAAACTAGGCTTTCAAGCTTATGGGATGGATAGCCATTGCTCGGCTAGTGTGATTCTAAAATCGGTCATTATTACCGCTGCACATTGTATGCAGGATTATGGTGCGGGGTCAGAGCGCTTTGGTTCTTATGTGTTTCGCCCCGCGAGCTATGAAGGTAGCAGCCCTTATGGTGAATGGACACCGATAGCTTCCGTTTGGTCAAACACTTGGTCCAAAGGTAATGATGTAGGTGAGGGTTCTGCGGTCGATAATGACCTCGCGGTGATGATCTTAGGCAAGAATGCCTCTGGCCAATTCATTAGTGATGTGGTGGGCGGTCACTTAAATTATGGCTGGAATAACTATTCGTTCTTCAAAGGCAAAAAGACCGGTAATTTATGGACGGCTGCGGTAACTACTTTAGGCTATCCCGGCTTATTGGATGCAGGCTCTATTATGCAGCGCTCCGATGGACCTACTTATCTAACCACTATCAGTGAGGCACATCAAATCTACCAAGGAAGCAACTTTACGGGTGGTTCCAGTGGTGGGCCTTGGATAGTGAATTTTGGTTATGAAAACCCAAGCTTCAATGATGGCACCGGCCCTGGGCAATATGCCAGAGCCAATGTAGTCATTGGAGTCACCTCATGGGGTTCTGCTGATCCTAACAAACCAAAAGACAATTTCTCTTCACAATTTACCCAAAACAAGCGCTATCCAAAAGCGGATTATGGTGGCTTTGGAGCAGGCAATATTGCGGCTTTACTTAACACTATTTGCAGCAAGAAGCCTACTGGCAGCACTCAAACTTTCAAGCAATTAGGCTATTGCGATCAATAAAACCTAGACGTTGTTGGCAGTCTAGCCACTGCCAACGGCCTTAAACAATCTCTAAAAACCGCAAACCCCAGAAGAAAATAAAGCTACTGACTAAACCGGCTAAAGTGCCTTTAATAAATACACTTTGTGTAGAACCTACGTATTTCACTACGCTTTTATCCAGTTTATCCAGTTGGCGATCACGCTGGCCAATGATTAAATCACGTTGATGCACTTGATCATCACGATGTGCAATCTGTGAGCGCAAAGCCGCTAATTCACCATCTAAATGTTGGATGTGCAGTGTCAGCTCTTGAATCTTCTCGTCGCGGCGGCGGATATGGGCTTCTTTCGCCACAATCGACTGATCCCGATCATGAATCGTGGCATCACGTAAACGCAACGAATTATCCCGATCTTTAATTTCAAGCTCACGCGCTTCCAATTGAGTATCACGCTTTTCGATTTGGCGATCACGTTCGGCAATAATCGTGTCACGCTCGGCAATCGCTGCATCCCGTTCACGGACAATTTCTTCTTGACGCTGTAGGTCTTTAGTACGTTGCTCTAATTGAGCATCACGCTCAGCGATAGCGGCATCCCGCTCAGCAATCGTTTCCTCACGCATTGCCAACATTTCATCACGATCTTGAATGGTTTGATCACGAATCTGTAGCTGCACATCACGCTCAGCCAAACTCTGATCACGCATATGCACATCAAGTTGCAGATTGCGAATCTGCTCATCACGGCGACGAACCTCTTCGTCACGCTCACCTATGGTGGTTTCGCGACCCTTTAAATGATCGCCTAAACTAGAGACTTGCTTATCACGATCCGTGAGGCTTTGGTCACGCTCTTTAATCGTGCTATCACGCACCAATAATTGCTGGTCACGCTTTTGAATACTATCATCACGTTGTTGTAGCGCTGCATCGCGCTCCGACAAGGTCTTGTCGCGGCCAGCCACCATTTCATCGCGTTCTTGCAACTGCGTATTTAAAGCAATAATGCTATGGTCACGCTCTAAAATATGCGTATCACGCTCTTTAACAGTATCGTCGCGGCTTTTAACTTGCGAATCGCGTAGCTGAATTTGCTTGTCACGCTCACGCAACTGCAAATCCTGCGCCGTAATCCGCTGATCACGCTCACGCACTGATAAATCGCGATCATGAATAGTTTGCTCGCGCTCGGCTAAACTGCGGTCACGCTCTTTCAGTTGATTATCGCGTTCTTTGATTTGATTATCGCGCTCTAGCACATCCTGATCGGTTTTCTGGATGCGCTCATCACGTAAGGTTAATTGCCGATCACGGGTCGTAATTTGTAAATCACGATCTTGCAGATGGTCTTCTAGATTTTCGATAGAACCAAGGTAATCGTAGTTTTTCTGATCACGGCTTAAAATCGCCTGATCACGTTCCACAATATTACGATCACGTTCAGCAATCGCAGCATCCCGCTCAGTCAGCTGCTTATCACGCTCATAAACGGTCAGATCACGCGCTTCTAATTGCTTTTGTTGGGCGACTAAGCGCTGATCACGTTCGCTGATTAAAGATTCTTTCTCACCAATCCATTGTTCGCGCTGCTTAATCGCCTGATCGCGCTCTTGCAAACTGGTATTAGTCGCTTCCATATGCCGCTGAATTTCTTCAACCCGCAAATCACGCTCAGCGACTTGACGATCACGCTCCATCAAATGCTGGTCACGTTTAGCAATTTGATGGTCACGTTCTTTAATGAGTTTCTCTTGTTCGAGCGTTTGGCGAGTACGTTCTTGTAACAGCTGGTCGCGCTCTTGAACGCTTTGTTCTTTTTTGGAAATGGTTTCATCGCGGCTTTGCAGCAAGCGATCTTTATTTTGTACTGCCTGATCAAACCGCAAGAGAGAACGGTCTTTGTCCTCCATATTCCGATCACGCTGCTCGATCAGAGTTTCTTTTTCTTGGATGAGCTTTTCGTAAGTCACCAGCTTATTTTCTAAGCCTTTAATTCGCTCTTCCCTGCCCTGTAACAAACCTTCACGTTGATGCAGCTGTTCATCTTTAGCTTGTAAATGGGCATCACGTTTTTGTAGGAGCTCTTCTTTAGCCGCAAGGTCACGAGCATGACGGGCAATTAGCTCATCTTTTTCCAGTAAAAAGGCATTTAATTTAGTGAGTTGATTGTCGCGCTCGTCAATGCGTGCATCACGCACTCTAACGTGGCCATCCTTTTCCAAAAGAATACCCGTCATATTTTGCACGAAGGTATCGCGCTCAGTCAGACGTTGCTGCATTCCCAGCAGAATACTCTTTAGCGACTGTTTATCGGAGGCAGTGAGATATACATTGCTATCCAGTTTCTTGTATATCTCTTTGTCCAATTCTTCCATGTTCATCATTGTTCCTATTGGCAAAAGACAGCGCTGCACCCACATAAGGCTGATCTAGGGAATTTTGGCACAGATGCTGATCTTTCGCCACGGACTAAGGCATTTAAAGTCGGTTCTCTGTTTCAAAACTAGGCAAAGGCGCCGAACCTACACTGCGCATATTCCGGCTACGCAGTACGGGTTGATTGACTGAGACTCGACTTTCACGCCAAACCATCAAAATCCCAGAGGTAATCGTGATAGCTGCCCCCACAATCGTTAAGGTATCAACAGACTCATTGAAAAACAGACTGCCCAAAATAATCGCCCAAATAATCTGGCTATATTGCATCGGCGCTACCACAGCCGCAGGTGCGTTTCGATAGCCTGTCAGAATGCAAAGTTGCCCAATCAAAGCCAATACACCTAGCGAAAACATCAAACATAAGTCTAATAAAGTCATAGGCTTGTAAACGAAATATAATAAGCAACCTGAAACTATAATATTTAAAATCAAGGGGCTTAAAATCAGCGTTGCTGATACTTCTTCGCGGCCAATTTTACGCGAAATGATCGCAGCGCCCGCGCCGCAGAAAGCTGACAGCGCACCAAATAAATGCCCTATTTCTAAGCGTTGAGGGGTGGGTCTTAACACCACTAGTACACCAATCAGCCCTAAAACAATCAATAAAGCACGCACCATTCGCAAGCGCTCACCTAAAAAAGGCACAGCCAGCAGCGAAATTAAGACAGGCGTGGTAAACAGCAACACATAAACTTGTACCAGCGGTAGCATCGAGAAGGCCAAGAATGCAAAGCATAAAGCACCCACCATCAAGCCAGCGCGAATAAACACCAACCAAGGGTGCACCGGACGGAGCGCTATGGGGCGAGCATCAGCAATGCGCACTAAGGAAAAAGGCACATAACTAAATAGCATGGCAAAAAAGATAATTTGGAAGACGGAGTAATCGCCCAAGACTTTGACCAACGCATCGTGCACTGAGAACACCGCGTAGCCCAGTAAGGAAATCAACAAGCCACGTAAAACCAAGGAATTATTTGTAGTATTCATGATTAACAATATGTTTTTACAGGAAAGATCAACCACAGAGTAGGATTGATCAGTACACCAAAGAATAAAGCCCTGACAAAATCAATCTGTCAGGGCTTTTTAGTACCCTTAATTATAAAACTGACCTAAGCTTAAAAACTAGCTTTATTTCAAAGCGCTTTCAACAACCCGTGCTTGAGCTAATCTCTTGAATTATTGCCAGTTAAAAATTAGCGGGCTTACTAAGCATTCCCGAACTCGTTGGCGGAACTTGACACTTTCAATACACAAGGTATCTAATCGGAGCGTGCAACTTGGAGGAGAAAAGTGACTGCTTAGCAGCACTTAGCTTGCGAAGTAGTCGGCTACTTGGTTCGCATATAACTACACACACGAGGAGAACGCACCGTTATGAAAAGATTACCCCGCTTAATCGCTACTTGTTTACTTGCTTTATCCCCTTTAAGCATTGTTCATGCTGAAATCGACCAATTCAAAATCATGGCTCCTGCCAACCCTGGTGGTGGCTGGGATACTATTGCCCGCACCTTAGGTGATGCCCTTAAAGCCAATGGTCAAGCCAAAAATGTTATTGTTGAAAACAAAGCAGGCGCAGGCGGCACGATTGGCATGGCGCAATTCATTAATAATGAAAAAGGTAATCCCAATGCTCTGCTGGTTGCAGGTGCAATTACGGTGGGTGCGATTGAGACCAATAAATCCCCTGTTAATTTCACGATGGTGGCACCGATTGCCCGTTTAATGGGTGAATATGATGTACTGGTGGTTCCTGACAATTCACCTTACAAAACTCTTACCGAATTAATGGAAGCCGTGAAAAAGGATCCGGGTTCAGTCAGTTTTGGTGGTGGTTCTGCAGGTGGTGTGGATCACATTATTGCAGGCTTGATGGCTGAGAAAGTTGGCGTTGAAGGCTCTAAAGTAAACTATATTCCGTTCGCAGGTGGTGGTGAAGGTAAAGCTGCTATTTTGGGCGGTCAAGTCACTGCTTATTTGAGCGGCTATGGCGAGTTAGTCGATTTGATTACCGCGAAAAAAGTCCGTGCTTTAGGCGTAACTAGCGATAAGAAAATTGAAGGCGTCGATATTCCGACCATGAAAGAGCAAGGCGTGGATGTCGTCTTAGCTAACTGGCGCGCAGTCTTTGGTGCTCCTGATATTACTGATGAGCAAAAAGCAGCTTTAACCAAAACCGTCGAAGAAGCTGTAAAATCAGCCACTTGGCAGGACAAAGCGAAGGCTTCGCAATGGACTGACATGATGATGACTGGCGATGATTTCAAGAAATTCTTGGAAGAAGAGCAAAAAGTGACCGCTGAGACGTTGAAGAAACTCAAAATAGGTAGTTAATATGCTAAAGCGTGTCACCGGCGAGCAGTGGATTGCCCTTGGGGTGATTCTGATTGGCCTTATCATGGCTTGGCAGATTACTGGAATCCCCAAAAGTTCGGGGTATGCTGGCGTCGGACCGCGCTTTTTCCCGTCCGTCATTGTGTTTGGAATGTTGATTACTGGGGCGATTTTGTTTATTCAAAGTCGCCCTTCCAAGCATCCTGAAACTGAAGATCAAACCCAAGATCCTGATCACCCGCTTGAATACGAAACACCCCAAGCTAATTGGATGATGTTTGGGATCGCCAGTGCTGCACTGATTTTGCATATGAGCTTAATTGGGGTGATTGGCTTTACCTTAGCAGGAACCATTTTGTGTTTTGGAATTTGTTTAGCGCTAGAGACACAAAATAAAATTCGCGACTTAATCCTGTCTTTTTTCTTAGTCTTAGGATTATTCCATCTCTTTAAATGGCTAGGCCTAAACCTGCCAGCCCTAATTACTGGAGGGTTTATCTAAATGGATGGATTGCATGATTTATTCACCATAGGTTTTGCCACCGCACTAACGCCTATGAATTTATTATGGGCGCTGATCGGCTGTACGTTAGGTACGGCGATTGGTGTTTTGCCTGGCGTTGGCCCTGCGGTCACTGTGGCTTTGTTATTACCTGTTACTCAAAGCATCGATCCGACTGGCGCTTTAATTATGCTAGCAGGCGTCTATTACGGCGCGATGTTTGGTGGCTCGACGACTTCGATCTTGCTCAATACACCCGGCGAGGCAGGGAGTATTGTCTCGGCGCTCGAAGGGAATAAAATGGCGAAAGCCGGACGAGGTGGGCCAGCGCTATCAACCGCGGCGATTGGCTCGTTTATAGCTGGTTCGATTGCGACGGTTTTGCTGACTATCCTCGCCCCCATGATTGCCACCTTAACCTTAAAGCTCGGTCCAGTGGAAATGTTCGCTTTAATGGTTTTAACCTTTGCTGCTGTGTCTGCCGTGTTAGGTAACTCACCGTTAAAGGGCGTTATTTCCCTATTACTAGGTTTAGCGATTGGTTTAATTGGTATTGAGCAACAATCAGGGCAAGCGCGCTTTACTTTTGGCCTCGCACCCTTACTGGATGGGATTGATATAGTCGTCATTGCAATGGGTTTATTCGCCATCGGCGAAACGCTCTATACCGCCACTTACGAGAATCATCTGAAAGCCGGTGTAGAATCACTCTCAGGTCGCTTCTGGATGAATAAACAAGAGTGGAAACGCTCGTGGAAGCCTTGGCTACGCGGCACTGCGATTGGCTTTCCTTTTGGAACTATTCCTGCTGGTGGCACTGAAATGCCAACCTTTTTGTCTTATTCTGCCGAACGCAAACTTGCCCCGCCTGAGATTCAAAAAGAATTTGGGCATGGTGCTATTGAGGGCGTAGCTGGGCCTGAGGCCGCGAATAACTCAGCGGTAACCGGCACACTGATTCCACTTTTAACGTTAGGCATCCCGACTTCAGCCACTGCTGCCATCATGCTCGCCGCCTTTCAGCAATATAATATTGCCCCCGGCCCGCTGTTATTCGATACCAATCCCGAGCTGGTTTGGGGCTTAATTGCTTCACTCTATATCGGCAATGTGATGTTGCTGGTACTTAATTTGCCGTTAGTTGGTTTGTGGGTTCAGTTATTAAAAGTGCCACGCCCCTTGTTATATGGCGGGATTGTCGTGCTCGCTACGATGGGCGCTTATGCCTTACGCCAAAACTGGTTTGACTTGCTCTTGCTTTATATCGTCGGTGTGATGGGCTTTTTAATGCGCCGTTATGATTTTCCGGTGGTGCCACTGGTAGTAGGCTTGATTGTCGGGCCTATGGCCGAAAAGTTCTTCCGCCGCGCGATGTCGATTAACCAGGGCGATCTCACCGTATTTTTGACTCACCCGATCTCGCTGATCCTGTTGATCATTACGGTGGCGATTTTGGTAGTCCCGCCTCTATTGAAAAGACGCCAAGCTTATTTAAACAAACCTTAAGCATTTTAAGGTTTTTAACAGACAAGCTCTCAAGGTTAAATGCTTTGAGAGCTTTATTTTTTAGATCTTTTTTCCTGCAAAGCTAGCTCCTTGAGTATAAAATCAATAACCTATCAGAGACAGGAAAGTCTAAGCTAATTGCCTAGTCTTATATCCATCTCAGGTTAGAGCACAAAATACATGCACTAAGTACTATGTAAATTTTTTCCTAAATGTTTGGGAGCCACAGTTTATGTCCTTGAAAATCGCAGCCCCGCGAGAACGTGCTACCGGCGAACGCCGTGTCGCGATAGACCCGGGAATTATGAATAAGCTCAAGCAATTAGGGCTAGAGGTGCTCATTGAGCAAGGCGTAGGCTCTGCCGCGCAGATTGAAGATAGTGCCTTTCAAGGTGCGACGATTATTGATTCAGCCGATCAGCTTTATCAGCAGGCAGATATTGTCCTGAAAGTACAAGCACCCACTGCCGAAGAAGCCGCGCAGCTGAAAGATGGCAGTGTGCTGATTGGTGCACTCAATCCTTATAATAATCTCGACCTTATTAAGCAGCTGCGTGATAAAAAAATCACTGCCTATGCAATGGAGCTGATTCCACGGATTTCGCGGGCGCAATCGATGGATATTCTCTCCTCGCAAGCCGCTGTGGCGGGTTACAAAGCCGCGATTATGGGCGCTGATTTATCCACGCGCTTTTTCCCGATGCTCACGACTGCAGCAGGTACTATCCGCCCAGCTAAAGTGATCGTGATTGGGGTTGGAGTCGCTGGTTTGCAAGCGATTGCAACCGCTAAGCGGCTTGGCGCGATGGTGGAAGCTTATGACGTCCGTTCTGCCACTAAAGAACAAGTGCAATCCTTGGGCGCAAAATTCATTGAATTAGGCATTAGCGCTGAAGGTGCGGGTGGCTATGCGCGTGAATTGACTGAAGATGAGAAGCGGAAGCAGCAAGAAGAACTAGCTAAACATATCGCCAGTGCTGATGTCCTCATTACCACAGCTGCGGTTCCCGGTCGCCCTTCCCCCAAAATCATTCCTGATGCTACGGTAGCAGGCATGAAAAAAGGCGCGGTGATTGTTGATCTAGCGGCTGAAGGTGGCGGTAATTGTACGTTGAGCAAGCCCGGCGAAACGATTGTGCATAATGGTGTGGTGATTCATGCGCCCTTAAATGTCGCTAGCCAAGTGCCAGTACATGCTAGTGAAATGTATGCTAAAAACCTGCTCAACTTCCTCACTCTGATGGTGAAAGATGGCGAATACAAGCCTGACTTTAATGATGAAGTCATCGCTGGTGCTTGTTTAACCCGCGATGGAGCTATCGTTAATGAAGCTATCGCTAAACTGGTCGGGGGCGCTTAATAATGGATGGATTTACCGCACTTTATATCTTTATGCTCGCAGCTTTCACCGGCTACGAAGTTATCTCTAAAGTTCCTGTGATTTTGCACACGCCCTTAATGTCTGGCTCGAACTTCGTGCATGGCATTGTGTTAGTGGGTGCGATGGTCGCGTTAGGCCAAGCCGAATCCGGTACTGAAACCTTTATTGGCTTTATTGCTGTCTTGTTAGCAGCAGGCAATGCAGTGGGTGGTTATATCGTTACGGAAAGAATGCTCGAAATGTTTAAGAGCAGTAGCACTAAAGGAGCGAGCAAAGCATGACTAGTTTTATCGTCAACCTCGCTTATTTCATTGCCGCGGTTTTATTTATCTACGGCTTGAAGCAAATGGCTTCACCTAATAATGCGCGTAAAGGCATTCAATGGGCAGGCGCCGGTATGGTGTTAGCAACTGTCATTACCTTTATTCACCCTGCGATTCATGGCAATTATATTTTAATGATTCTCGGCATTGGTATTGGTGGCGGGATCGCTTGGTACACCGGCAAACGGGTAGCCATGACGGATATGCCACAAATGATTGCACTTTATAACGGCATGGGTGGTGGTGCAGCAGCGGCTATTGCAGCCGTGGAATTATTAAAGCGCCACGAATTACCGGTGAGTGTGCAGGTGATGGCGGTGTTCGGTGCTTTGATCGGTAGCATCGCGTTTTCAGGTTCTTTAATTGCGTTCGCGAAGCTCCAAGGCATTAAAGCGTTTAGTGGCGTGATTCGCTTTAAGAATCAGCAGATGATTAACGCTGCACTGTTTGGGGTTACTGTATTACTAGGCCTGATTATCGCCTTTAGCGGCCCAGACTATAGCTTGTTCTTACTGTTTATTTTCTTTGTCCTCGCCTTGGTCTTTGGCGTGATGATGACTTTGCCGATTGGCGGCGCAGACATGCCAGTGGTTATCTCCTTGTACAATGCTTTAACCGGTTTAGCAGTGGGCGTCGAAGGTTATGTACTGGATAATCCGGCGATGATGATTGCTGGTATGGTGGTAGGCTCTGCAGGTACCTTGCTCACGCAATTGATGGCTAAAGCCATGAATCGCCCCATCAGCAATGTGTTATTTAGCCAATTCGGTGGTGGCACTGGCGAAACTCAGGCAGTCACTGGCAGCATGAAAGCAATTGAATCACCGGATGCGGCGATCATGATGGCCTTCGCTGACAAGGTGATTATTATTCCAGGCTATGGTATGGCGGTGGCTCAAGCTCAGCATAAAATTCAAGAACTGACTAAGGTATTGACTGAGCGCGGTGTGAAGGTCAAATTCGCGATTCACCCCGTAGCTGGACGCATGCCCGGGCATATGAATGTACTGCTCGCCGAGGCGGGAGTGCCGTATGACATGATTTATGACTTAGATGAAATCAATGAAGAGTTTGCTACTGCCGATGTAGCGCTCATTATTGGTGCCAATGATGTCGTCAATCCAGTAGCACGCACTGACCCTAATAGCCCAATTTTTGGCATGCCCATCTTGAATGCTGATCAGGCGAAAAACGTGATTGTGATTAAGCGCGGTCAAGGTGCTGGCTTCTCTGGCGTAGAGAATCACTTATTCTTCGCTGACAACACCAGAATGCTTTATGGCGATGGCCAGAAAGTAGCGAGTGAGTTAGTGAATGCGGTGAAAGAGCTGTAAGCACTACCAGCAGAAAAATACGCCAAGCCTTTGGAAATTTCCAAGGGCTTTTTTTACGCCTGCCTTAAAACTCCCCCACACTAAGCCTAAGAATCTATTAGGGGATAAAACACGATAAATAGTGCTGATAGGATACTAAGTCGACTAAGCGCATACCCTTGCAATCTTCAATGGTTTAGTCGGAAACTAAAAGCAATAAAAAAAGCCCTTGCAGATGTAGACCCGCAAAGGCTTTTAGTTTTTCATTGGTGGGTCTGGAGGGACTTGAACCCGCGACCAATCGATTATGAGTCGACTGCTCTAACCAACTGAGCTACAGACCCGAAACTATCACTCGATTTACCTTAAGACAAAGGTAAAGTATCAGTGCCATCAAGGAAGCTGCGTAGCATATCCGAACGGCTCGGATGACGCAATTTTCTCAATGCTTTGGCTTCAATCTGACGAATCCGCTCACGGGTGACATCAAACTGCTTACCTACCTCTTCCAAAGTATGGTCAGTGTTCATGTCGATCCCAAACCGCATGCGTAGCACTTTCGCTTCACGTGCAGTCAGACTGCTTAACACATCACGCGTTACTTCGCACAAGCTACGAGTTGTGGCTGAATCCAGAGGCGACATAATATTGCCATCCTCAATGAAGTCACCTAGATGCGAGTCTTCATCATCACCGATCGGTGTTTCCATTGAAATCGGCTCTTTCGCAATTTTCAATACCTTACGGATTTTGTCCTCAGGCATATCCATTGCAACCGCTAACTCTTCTGGAGTCGCTTCCCGTCCCATTTCCTGCAGCAATTTGCGGGAAATGCGATTGAGCTTATTAATCGTCTCAATCATGTGCACTGGAATACGAATCGTGCGCGCTTGGTCAGCAATCGAACGGGTAATCGCTTGGCGAATCCACCAGGTTGCATAAGTCGAGAATTTATAACCACGACGGTATTCGAACTTGTCAACCGCTTTCATCAAACCAATATTGCCTTCTTGAATCAGATCCAAGAATTGCAAACCACGATTGGTATACTTTTTCGCAATCGAAATCACCAAACGTAAGTTGGCTTCGACCATTTCTTTCTTCGCACGACGTGCTTTTGCTTCACCGACCGACATACTACGGTTGATGTCTTTGATTTGCGAAATGGTTAAGCTGCATTCGCGCTCAATTTCTTGCAACTGCTGCTGAACTGCTAACACATGCTTTTTAACCGTTTCTAACTGCGCAGCGCCACCTTGATCCGCTACATAGCGATCCAACCAAGCTAAATCAGTTTCGTTTTGCGGGAAGCTATCCACAAACACTTGGCGAGACATTCCACCCTTTTGCACACACAGCTTCATCACTTGACGCTCATGCGAACGAATACGATTAACGATTTCATTTAACTGATTGGTTAAGGTATCAATCACTGGTTGCGCTAAGCGGAACTCCATGAACTTGGCGGCTAATGCATCACGTGCAGTCGTATACGCTGGGCCACCTTTTTGGCGTAAAGCCGCAGCCTCATCATATAAAGCACTTAATTCAGCAAATTTTTGCGCTGCTTCTTCAGGATCAGGCCCTAAATCGACAGGGTTTTCTTCGACGACTTCTTCGTCCTCTTCACCCACCACGACTTCAGGGGTTTCCTCATCGCCGGCGACTAAGGCTTCTTCTTCATCAGTACGCGGTTGGAACTGCTGCAGGGGGCCTTCATCCACTGCATTAGGATCAACAAAACCGTTGATGATATCGGTTAAGCGGGTTTCTTCTGATTCGATCTGTTTAGATAGATCTAATAAAACTTCAGTAGAAGCCGGATATTGGGCTAAAGCGCGCAGAATCTCATTTAAACCCTCTTCAATGCGAATCGCGATCTTGATTTCGCCTTCACGAGTTAATAACTCGACGGTACCCATTTCGCGCATATACATACGCACCGGATCCGTAGTACGGCCAAAATCACTGTCCACACTGGCTAAGGCGGCTGCAGCTTCTTCGGCAGCCTCATCATCAGCCTGTACGGCCTCATCGTTCAATAATAAAGCATCGGCATCAGGTGCATTTTCATACACAGTGATCCCCATGTCATTAATCATGGCAACGATATCTTCAATCTGCTCCGGTTCTACGATAGTATCTGGTAAATGGTCATTTACCTCAGCGTAGGTCAGGTAGCCCTGTTCCTTACCACGCGCAATTAATTCTCTAAGACTGGATTGTTGCTGCTCTTCTTGACTCATGCCCGAATAGACCTCGACAAATTGGACGCGGGATTATATCACAAATACTGAAAATACCAGCCCCGTTTGTGAAAAAGATACACACAAGTTCCTAGCTTCAAGCTAAACTTGTTTAACCTTCTATTTTCACAGCAGGTTAGTAGTTATTTCAGTGAGAGTGCCCTAGGCACTACCTCTATACTGCTCTATATGGGGTAGCAACCTTTTGATTTCAACTCTAAAGCTATCAAGCTATCAAGTAATTGACCAGCTGTGCTAGCACAGGTTCAGCGACTCGCGATGAACGCGAAGATTATACAGATAATATTTATTCACAGAGTGTAGACAGATTTTCTGAGCTTAGCCTGAATAAATCAGTCGATTTATAAAGTATTTTCCGAAAAGCAAGCTTTTTCTTAAAATTGGGCAGAAAAACTATCAACTTCCTAACGCGAATTGCCAAATAAGTGCCTTATTTACTGTGCCGATCTTGTAATAAAGAAAACAAATCGTGCTTTTCTTGTTCAGTTAAACCCTGCATTTGATCTTTAGCTAACAAGCGCTCGATCGCTTTATCAGTGGCTTGGATTTTCATCTGTTGTAAGCAGTCTTGGAATTCACGTTTAAGTAGCTCTTCATCCACTGCTTGAGGTTGCCACAGCATAAGCTTCAGTAACGTTTTTTCATGCGCAGTGCCACGAAAGCGCTCTAACAAAGCAGCCGCATGAATGTCGTGGCACTCCTCAATCGTAGCCACCAATTTAACGAGTAGCTCGACTCCGGGTAGTTCCCACTCTAAGAGTTTTTCTGGGTTCTCAATTTGGGTCACTAATTCGGGTGAGTGCACCAAAAGAGTGATTGCATAGCGCACTGGTGTTTTGCGTACTTCAAAATCTTTAGCGGTTTTAGCACGCACACCTTCCGGTTTACGCTCAGCATATTTGCCTTTGCCTTTAAATTTTGAAAATTTCGCTTGCTGTGTAGACACCGCTTCGGTATCGAAAGGCGTTTCAGGCGTGCCTAAAGCCAAGCCACTTAAACGCTGTATTTCTTGCAACAGAGGCTGCTTGATTAAAATATCCGGCATTAAATCCAGCAAGCGCTTAGCTTCATTGGCAAAACGTGCACTATCTTCGCTCACATGCAAAGTAGCCTCCGCTTTAAAACCCAGCTCTTCTTTTAAACCTAAGGTAAAAAATTTGGACAAGGGCAGCGCTTTGCTTAGGGCGGCCTCAAAAGCTTCTCGCCCTACTTTACGTACTTGCGTATCAGGATCTTCGCCCGTCGGTAAAAATAAAAAACGTACCTCACGCCCATCACGCAATTCAGGCAAGGCGGTTTCTAATGCACGCCAAGCCGCTTCTTTTCCCGCCCGATCACCATCAAAGCAGAACACTACTTCAGGCACTTGGCGGAACAGCAGATTGATATGTTGCTCAGTAGTCGCCGTCCCTAAAGTAGCCACTGCATAAGAAATGCCAAATTGCGCCAACGCAATCACATCCATATAGCCTTCAACCACTAATAAGCGCTCTAAGCTACGCGTGTGTTGGCGGGCTTCAAATAAGCCATAAAGTTCGGCACCTTTATGGAAAACTTCGGTTTCTGGCGAATTGAGATACTTTGGCGTGCCTGTGCCTAATACCCGCCCACCGAAACCAATGACTTGTCCTTTCCGATTGCGAATGGGAAACATTAAGCGCCCACGAAAACGGTCGTAGATTTTCCCAGCTTCATTTTTTAATTGCAGGCCACTAGCTAGTAATTTGTCTTGTCCATATTGCGCAGCAAAATGTTTAGAGCTTGTATGCCAATCATCAGGGGAAAAACCTAAACCATATTGCTGCACAACTTCGGCACTTAAACCGCGCTGCTGCAAATAGGCTTGCGCTTCAGGTATTTGGTCTAAATAGCTGGCATACAATTTAGCTGTATCGCCTAATAAGCTATAGAGATCAGTGAGCTTCGCCTTTCTGGTCGAAGGCATAGATTTTGCATAGTTTTCGCGAGGGACTTCGATGCCCAGTGTGCGCGCCAAAGCCTCAATGGCTTCGGTGTAATCGAGATGCTCGTATTCCATCAGGAAACTAATGGCCGAGCCATGCACGCCGCACCCAAAACAATGATAGAACTGCTTAGTCGGGCTGACTGTAAAGGACGGAGTTTTTTCTCCATGAAACGGACAGCAAGCCATATATTCACGCCCCGCTTTCTTCAGCGGAAGGCGCGCTTGGATCACATCAACGATGTTGGTGCGGGTCAGCAGTTGGTCAATAAAGTCTTTGGGAATGCGTCCGGTCATGGATCAGCCATAAAAGGTTTTGCGTGAGTGGGTTAATACGATTAAAATGCGGTAACTGCCTGTATTATCAAAGCGGCGCCCGCCTGCATCTTGATCCTGATTCTATCAGGATACTGGCATATACCCTGTGAATTATCCATAATAGTACCCCTTTTGTTGCCCGAAGGTTCCGATGAAATACACTGAACTCCCCCCGGCGCAGGGCTTGTATGACCCTGCCAATGAACATGATGCCTGTGGTATGGGCTTTGTTGCGCACTTAAAAGGCGTTAAATCTGCCAAGATCGTCCAGCAAGCGCTAAAAGTTTTAACGCATATGGAACATCGTGGGGCGTGTGGTTGCGAAGAAAATACCGGCGATGGCGCGGGTATTATGCTGCAAATTCCACATAAGTTCATGGTGAAGGAATGTGCTAAGCTCGGTATTACCCTACCCGCCGTCGGTGATTATGCGGTTGGTTTTGTCTATTTACCGCAAGATGAAGCCGCACGTGCCGATGCAATTGCTACCACGGATCGGATGATTAAAGCCGAAGGCCAAACCTTATTAGGTTGGCGTGATATTCCGGTGAATCCAGCACCGATTGGTAAATCAGCGCTGCGTAGCATGCCTGTGATGAAGATGGTTTTCATTGCTCGGTCTGCTGATGTAGAACCTGGTATCGACTTCGAGCGCAAACTGTATGTCATTCGTAAGCGCACTAGTGGCGATTTACTTTATCGTACCGAGCCGGGCTACATTTATTTCGCGAGCTTATCGGCACGTACCATTATTTACAAAGGCATGCTCACTACTGAGCAGGTCGGCCATTATTATCCAGACTTATCTGATCCTGAGATGGAGTCAGCGATAGCATTAGTCCACTCACGCTTCTCGACCAATACCTTCCCAAGTTGGGAACGTGCGCATCCGAACCGCTATATGATTCACAATGGTGAAATCAACACTATGCGCGGTAACCAAAACTGGATGAATGCCCGCGAAGCGATGATTAAGACTGAAGTCTTCAAGACAGATATTAAGAATCTCACCCCTATCGTGCGCCCTGATGGCAGCGACTCCGCACGCATGGATAATACCTTAGAGTTTTTATATCTCGCTGGTTACTCACTTCCGCATGCGATGATGATGATGGTGCCTGAACCTTGGGCCAACCATGAAAGCATGAGCCCAGAAAAGCGCGCTTTCTATGAATACCATAGCTGCTTAATGGAACCTTGGGATGGCCCGGCGGCACTCGGCTTTACGGATGGAACGCTGGTCGGTGCAACCTTAGATCGGAATGGCTTACGTCCATCACGCTATTATCTGACTGATGACGATTTAATCATTCTAGCCTCAGAAGTCGGTGTGTTAGATGATTTACCAATTGAGCGGGTTATTTCTAAGCAGCGCTTACAACCAGGTCGGATGCTGCTGGTGGATACCGCAGCAGGACGCATTGTTGCTGATGAAGAAATCAAAGCTGAAATGGCAGCTGCCAAGCCTTATCAGGAGTGGTTGAATAAGCATTTAACCAAACTCGAAGATTTGCCAGCCGCACCTGAAGCGCCACTGCCTGATCACGATACCTTGATTCAGCGCCAAAAAGCTTTCGGTTATACCTACGAAGATGTGCGTAAGGTCATTGTACCGATGGCTTTGGATGGGATTGACCCACTCGGTGCGATGGGCTGTGATTCGCCTTTAGCGGTGTTGTCTGACAAGCCACAGCCACTGTTTAACTACTTTAAGCAGCTGTTTGCGCAAGTCACTAATCCGCCTTTGGACGCGATTCGGGAAGAGATCGTTACTTCTGCTCTCACCACTTTAGGTTCAGAGGGCGATATTACCAATCCAACCGCAGAAAGCTGCCATCATATTCTATTGCAATCGCCGATCTTGCATAACGACGAATTAGCCAAGCTAAAATTCGTTCAAAAGCAAGGCTTTAAGTCGATGACTCTGCCGATTTTATTTAAGGCGGATAATACGCCGGGCAGTTTGGAAAAGGCTTTAGATGAGTTATTTGCTGCTGCAGATAATGCGATTGATAACGGCGCCAACTTATTGCTTTTATCGGATCGTGGTGTTGATAAAGACTTTGCACCGATTCCATCACTGCTAGCAGTCGCTGGTTTGCATCATCACTTAATCCGTGACGGCAAGCGTACCCGCGTCAGCTTGATTCTCGAATCGGGCGAGCCACGCGAAGTACACCACTTTGCCGCTTTACTCGGTTATGGCGCGCAAGCAGTCAACCCTTATACTGCGTTTGAATCGATTGATGACCTGATTCGTGAAGGCATCATTAAAGACACCACCCACGATAAAGCGGTCGCGAAATACATCAAAGCGGCGACTAAAGGCGTGATTAAAGTCATGTCGAAGATTGGTATTTCGACGGTACAGTCGTATCGTGGCGCACAGATTTTCGAAGCGCTTGGGATTCATAAAAGCGTAGTTGATCGCTATTTCACTGCCACTGCTTCGCGGATTGGCGGGGTTGATCTTGATACCATCGCTAAAGAAACTTTAATGCGTCACAAACATGCTTATGGTCATCACGACAGTGGTTTGCGCACCCTGAACTCAGGTGGAGTATTCCAATGGCGGAGTGGCGAAGATGAGCATCAGTACAATCCGCAAACCATTTATATGGCGCAAAAAGCGGTGCGTACCAATGACTATAAACTCTTCAAGCAATACACCGAGCTGCTAAATTCTGACCCTGAAGTACGCTTCAATCTGCGTAATTTATTAGATTTCCATTACGCTGATCAGCCTATTCCTTTAAGTGAAGTTGAACCAGCCTCTGAAATTCTGAAACGCTTCAAAACTGGCGCGATGTCTTTAGGCTCGATCAGCCCAGAAGCACATGAAGCTTTAGCGATTGCGATGAATCGGATTGGCGGCAAGTCGAACTCGGGTGAAGGTGGCGAAGACCCAGCACGCTATATTCCAGAAGCCAATGGTGACTCACGCTGTAGCGCGATTAAGCAAGCGGCTTCTGGGCGCTTTGGGGTGAACAGCCACTATTTGACCAATGCACAAGAGCTGCAAATCAAATTGGCGCAAGGTGCGAAGCCGGGTGAAGGTGGTCAGTTACCAGGCAAGAAGGTTTATCCTTATATTGCGAAAAACCGTGGCACGACGCCGGGCGTAGGCTTAATTTCACCGCCACCCCATCATGATATTTACTCGATCGAAGACTTAGCTCAGCTCATTCATGATCTGAAAAATGCCAACCGTGCAGCACGCATCAACGTCAAACTGGTTTCCGGTTCGGGCATAGGGACGATTGCGGCGGGTGTGGTCAAGGGCAAAGCCGATGTGGTCTTAGTCTCTGGTTATGATGGTGGTACAGGTGCTTCACCCAAAACCAGTTTGCAACACGCAGGCTTGCCTTGGGAATTAGGCTTGGCGGAAACTCATCAGACCTTATTGCTGAATAATCTCCGTAGCCGGGTACGGGTAGAAACAGATGGTAAGCTAATGACTGGGCGTGATGTTGTGGTGGCTGCGCTCTTGGGTGCTGAAGAATACGGTTTTGCGACCCTACCTTTAGTGGCTTTAGGTTGTGTGATGATGCGCGTTTGCCACTTGGACACTTGCCCAGTCGGTATTGCTACGCAAAACCCAGAACTACGCAAAAAATACAGTGGCGATCCACAATATGTCATCAACTTGCTGAATTTCATTGCTGAAGATATGCGTGAACACATGGCACGCCTTGGTTTCCGCACGATTGATGAAATGGTCGGTCGAGTTGATCGTTTATATGCCAAGCAGATTGATCATTGGAAAGCGGGCAAAGTCGATTTAGGTGCCCTGCTCTACCAACCAGAGTTGGAAGAATGTGACGGTGTCCGTTGGAATCGTACACAAGATCACGGCATTGCCCAATCCATGGATATCCGCATGATTCTGGCTACTTGCCAACCTGCGATTGACAATGGCACGCCCGTCAAGGCTGAGTTCCAAGTTAGAAATATTGATCGCGTTGTCGGCACGATTACCGGTAATGAAATCACCAAACGCTACGGCGCTGCTGGTTTACCCGATGACACTATCCAATTGAAATTCTATGGTTCAGCCGGTCAAAGCTTTGGGGCATTTATGCCACGCGGCATGACCTTGGAACTGGAAGGCGATTCCAACGACTATATCGGCAAAGGCTTATCGGGTGGGAAGATCATTGTTTATCCACCGAAGCAAGCCCGCTATGTCGCCGAAGAAAACATCCTAATTGGGAATGTCGCCTTCTTTGGTGCCACCAGCGGCGAAGCTTATATTCGTGGGATCGCAGGTGAACGCTTCTGTGTACGTAACTCCGGTGTGAATGTTGTCGTCGAAGGGACTGGTGATCACGGCTGTGAATACATGACGGGCGGACGCGTGATTGTGCTGGGGGATGTGGGGCGTAACTTCGCGGCAGGCATGTCGGGCGGTATCGCTTATGTCTATGATCCGAAAGGCATCTTAGCAGTCAGTGGCAACCGTGAAATGGTCAATTACGAAGGTTTACAAGAAGCTGACGATATTAGTTTCGTCAAGCAAATGATCGAAACACATATTCTGCACACTGATAGCCCACGGGCACGCATGATACTGTCGAACTGGGATACAACCAGCCGGCAGTTTGTGCGTGTGATGCCTTATGACTATCAGCGCGTCTTAGAAACTGTTAAGAAGTTTGAAGCACAGGGTATGACCGGTGAAGAAGCTTTAATGGCAGCCTTTAAAGCGAACAATGAAGATGGTACTCGTGCCAGCGGCAACTAAGCAGGGAGATTGCAAAAAGAATGGGTAAACCTACTGGATTTATCGAATATGAGCGCGAACTGCCAGCTGACCGCTCGCCTTTAGAACGGATTAAGGACTGGGGTGAATTTCACCTCCATTTCCATAGCGATGCCGAAAGTCAACGCCAAGGCGCACGCTGCATGGAATGCGGGATTCCGTTCTGCCAAACTGGGAAGATTTTGCCGGGTGGTGCTAGTGGCTGCCCAGTCAACAATCTGATTCCAGAATGGAATGACATGATTTATCGCGGTCTGTGGCGCGAAGCTTATGAACGCCTGCGTATGACCAATAACTTCCCGGAGTTTACCGGTCGGGTCTGCCCTGCTCCTTGTGAGGGCGCTTGTACTTTAGGCTTAAACGAAGACCCTGTGACGATTAAGCTGAATGAAGTCAGCATTATTGACAAAGCCTTTGCTGAAGGCTGGGTGCAGCCCGAACCACCTGAAGTACGTACGGGTAAAAAAGTTGCTGTCGTCGGCTCTGGCCCTTCAGGTTTAGCTTGCGCGGATCAACTGAATAAAGTTGGGCATGAAGTCACTGTGTATGAGCGTGCTGACCGCATTGGCGGCCTACTCATGTATGGCATTCCTAACATGAAGCTAGACAAAACGGATATTGTCCAGCGTCGTGTTGATCTGATGTCGGCTGAAGGCGTGAAGTTCGTTACGGGTGTTAATGTTGGTAAAGATATCTCTGCCGCTGATTTGCGTAAGGATTTTGATGCTGTCGTACTGTGCGCAGGTGCAACGCAAGCACGCGACTTACCAGCTGCGGGGCGTGAGTTGCAGGGTGTTCATTTTGCGATGGAGTTCTTAACTGCGAATACTAAAAGCCTGCTGGATTCTAAGCATGCCGATGGCAATTACATTTCTGCGAAAGACAAGCATGTGATAGTGATTGGTGGCGGTGATACTGGTACTGACTGTGTAGGTACTTCTATCCGTCATGGCTGCAAATCAGTTACTCAGCTAGAAATTATGCCGCGTGCGCCTGAGCAACGTGCTGCTAGCAATCCTTGGCCGGAATGGCCGCTGATTTTCCGCGTTGATTACGGTCAGGAAGAAGCGGCTGCCTTATTTGGTGCTGATCCACGTCAATATTTAGTGTCGACTAAAAAATTCGTGGGTGATGCTGAAGGCAGAGTTCAGGAAATTCATACCATTGGAGTGCAGTGGGAAAAAGCTGCTGATGGCCGGATGAATCTAGTAGAAATTCCAGGCAGTGAACGTGTTTTACCCGCGCAATTAATTCTGCTCGCAATGGGTTTTACTGGCCCTGAGAAAGCCTTGATTGATAGTGCTCAGGTAGACATTGATCCACGTGGGAATGTTAAAGCCGATTATGGCAAATATGCGACGAATGTTGCAGGCGTATTCGCAGCGGGTGATATGCGTCGCGGGCAAAGCTTAGTTGTTTGGGCGATTAATGAAGGCCGCCAAGCGGCACGTGAATGTGATCGTTTCTTAATGGGTGAAACTACCCTACCTTAGCTCTCCATCTAACTACCCCTAAACCGAATAAGTTTAGGGGTAGCTTCCTCAGCCGATTTAAGCCGCTTTTTCTTTAGTTAAATTCAAGCCTGTAGTCGTGGCTAAGCTTTTAGGCTCATCACTTTTCCCTTGATGCTTGTTACCTCGATTGTAGCGATCATAATAACGTGCATCGGTAATACCGTGCCGAGCATTCACTACCAAGAAACCACCAATACTAGGTTTAACCCGTTGTAACTGTTGGATGGCATTCATAACATGCTTACGATCCATATTTTTCTCGTCGGTGACCAACAAAGTGTTATCAGACTGAGCCGCCAACATCAGAGCATCTGCAAAGCCAGTCACTGGTGGGCCATCAATAATAGTCACATCAAAATGCCGCCGCGCCATCTCTAAAAGTTGATGCATTTTAGCACTCGCTAGAATGCTGCTAGGATCAACACGGAAAGGCCCTGCGGTTATCACATACGCATTTTTCATATTCGGCACTTGCTGAGTCACTTGTGCTAATTCAGCACGCCCTTCTACATAATCGCTTAAACCACGTGTATTACCTAGGCCCATTTTTAGATGCAGCGTAGGTCGACGTAAATCCGCATCTATCAATAAGACTTTTGCTCCCATTTGCGCGTGACTTAGGGCTAGATTGATAGAGGATGTGGACTTACCTTCGGAAGGATTCACACTCGTTAAAACAATCACACTAGGCTTGCCTACTTGTAGGGCAAAACGAATATTGGTAGCCGCAATTCGGTAAGCCTCTGCAGCGGGCGAATTAGGCTCGCGCATCGTGACCATCGCTAGATCTTGTTCGCTGATTCGGCGTACATGCGGAATAGTCCCTAACACCGGTAAGCCACTCACCATTTGCAACTCATCGCCTGAAGTTAAAGAGCGCCGTAGAGTTTCACGCAATAAGGCTAACCCTGTTGCTAAAATCAGTCCTGTAATCAAACCCACCAGTAAATTAATTGACTTATTCGGCTTAAATGGCTCAGCGGGCGGTTTAGCCGCATCAATGATACGAATATTAGTTGCTTTATTCGCGCCTGAAGCAACATTCACTTCATTCACTCGTTTCAGCAGATCATCATAAAGTTTGCGGCTCGTCTCCACTTCGCGCTTTAAGGCATTGTACTCAACGCTACGATCACGCAGATTAACTAGCTCACCCTTGTAATTCGCAAGCTCACTACGTACTTGTCCCTCAAGGCGTTTAGAGGCTGAAAACTCAGCTTCTAAGGATTGTTTTAAATTGCCAATCTCACTATTTAACTGCCCTTTAACGACCTGAATCTGTTGTGCGAGCTGCTGCATTTCAGGATAAGCAGGCTTAAATACTTTGGATTGGTTTTGATATTGCCCTTGCAAATCAACTAATTGCCGCTTTAAAGACTCCACTACTGGATTCGTCAGCACACCCACTACATTCCCATGTTGGCGAGCTTGGCCTAATTGACTTTCAGCTTCAATCCGGCGGCGCTCGGCAGTTGCTAGCGCCGTATTCAACTCATTCAACTTCTGTTCTTGAGTTGCTTGGCTATTATTAACTTCCAAAATTTGATTGTCACGCGCATATCTAACTAACTCACTCTCACTATTAGTCAAACGTTCACGTGCCTTTTCCAACTCACGGTCTAAGAAAGCTTGAGCATAAATATCGGTTTGGCTGCTATTGCTAATCGATTTTTTGACATATAACTCGATTAGTTTATTAACAATTTCAGCCGAAAGTAGTGGATTAGGGCTTTCATAATAAACTTTTACTAAATGCGCTTTCTCAATCGGTTCTACATAAAGATTTTTTAGGAAAGCATCAATATTATCGCCCTTCACTGCTGGCTTAATGTCCTTCTCACCCATTAAGCTTTCAGGTAATAAGCTAATCAACTGATCTTTAATACTTTTCAAGGTTTGTTTAGCGTCCGCCCAAATTTGCCCTAAGGGTGTCGGCTTATCTTTGACTTCAAATAAACGCTTATCTAGGTTTAACTCATTAATCAATTGCTCAGCTAATTGGCGGCTTTTAAGCTGTTCGTATTGGGTACGAAAAAACATATCAGACTCCCCCATATCAGGAGAAGCTTGCCCGACACTGCCGAAATCAACCACCTGTGCACCCTGCTTCTCAATTTGAATAGTAGAAGTTGCACGATACTCTGGCTTGATCATTGAGGTGATGATGGCGGTTGCTAACAGAACCAAAAACAAAGTAGTGAGAAACAACCATTTTTGCCGCCATAAACGACGCCATAGCTGATCTAGAGTCAGACCTGAAGAGGCAGCCGTAGGGTTAGCGCTCATCGCCGCGATTAAGGGTGGCGAGGGCATCATCACAGGAATAGTCGGGCTTGCTACAGCTGGAACTTGCTCAGAGACAGTCAACATAATGTTATCAGCCATTGGGTAAAATATCTGATTCCATCCTCTTATAATAATTTTCTATACGCAAAAGCCCAACTGCATACCGCAGCATTTTTTTAGATAAGCGGCTAGTCCATAGTCAAGCTGCGCTTATTCCTTTTAACTAGAAACTTTGCCCTCTTATCCAGTCAGTACAGGCGAAACCCTCGCTACACATCAATACTTAGCTAACTAACTAGCGAATCGAGTGCCCAGCCGATGGCTATACGAATTAAAGAATTAAATAACACAGCAGAGAAATTATCGAGTTTAGGCTTAAATGAAAGCGTGTTTACCAGCCCTGCTTTTAGGTTAGCCTTAGCGCGAGAATACAAGCTTCAAGCCCTTAATCTTGAAATCGATTTTCAAGGTCAAGCTATAGTTATTCCTGCTTTCCTCAAAAACAGTACTTTAGGTAGCAGCACCGTAATTATTGGCGCTGGTTTTGATAAGACAGGAGTGATCCATTCAGTTGATCAAGGACAATATGCTGATTTACTTAGCAATTTCCTAGCAGAACTACCTCAATCTAGGTTGATGGCTCAACGGGTCGAGTTGCGCACAATTCGTAGATTACCTTGTGCGCTGAATCACTCTGATAAAGTCGAGCTGATTGTCGATTTAAATAAAACTTGCGCAGAGCGTTTAAAAGGTTTTTCGCAATCAACTCGCCGTAATCTACGTCAAGCCTTTAAGCAAGGCTTTCATTTTGAAATAGACAATAATCAAAAGCTATTACAAGATTTTTATGGCTTGTATTTAAAGCACATGCGTGAAATTGGCAGCTTGCCACATAGCTGGAAATTCTTTGCAGATATTCAGGCTACTTGCCAGCCTGCCGTATCGTTGTTTATTGGCTATATGGGGGAAACCCCCGCTGTAGCTTCCTTCGCCTTCTTAAATGGTGACGAGTTATATGGCGCTTGGTTAGGAATGGACTCTGCTTATAAAAAAGATAATGTCTTTCTCACCATGCTTTGGTCGATTACCGAATATTGTGAGCAAATTGGTAAAACTTCTTACAATTTAGGCCGCTCTTCATTAGACAGCAATGCTTATGAATTCAAAAAGCGCTTTGCTGATCAAATTCGCCCGATTCATTACTACCAATTAGCACTCCCCAAAGCTCAAGCGACTCGCTCACCTATTTATAACAGTGCAGCTTGGTTGATTCGTAACAGCCCTCCTTTTGTTATGAATACTTTGTCTCGTCATCTACTACATAAGTTTTACTAACATGGTCAAAATACTGGAAGTCTGTACCGCAAGCAGCCCTGCTTATGCCTTAGTATTTAAGCGCGCTCAAGTGTTAAATGAGCGCTATCCTCAACAATTAAAAATCGACATTTTATGCAGTGATGGTAAAGAAGTTGAACTCATGCGCCGACAAGGCATGCAGGTTGTCATAGCTGATTTACATCGAAGTTTGAATCCTTGGCGTTTACTGCAATCGCTATTCAATTTACAAAAAGTTTTAAGACAAGCTGATTATGATGTAGTGCATTTGCACTTTGGTGTGCCTAGCCTGACTGGACGCTGCTTGGCTTTTGTGATGCGTAAACCGATTTGGATTTACCAAAGCCACGGTTATAGCTTGTCTTACAATACCAGCACCCTTGGTAAATATACTTATTTAGCTATTGAGCGCTTATTGAAATGGCCGGTGAATTTGGCTCTTTTTCAATCCTATGAAGATATTGAAATTGCACGACGCTATCAATTATTAGATGAGCAACAAATCGAATATCTTGGTAATGGCATCGATATTGACTATTTCCAGCCTAAGCCACGTGATGCTATTCAGGATAAAACTATCTTTGGCATGGTAGCCCGTTTTGAAGCGATTAAAAATCATCAACTGCTATTAGATGCAGTCAAGCTATTACGTTTAAATAATCCAAACTTTAAAGTTTTGCTCATCGGTCAAGGCGAACTGCAAACTGAAATTGCTGCAAAAATTGCTGCTCACCAACTGCAAGATTGGATTGAAATTCGTACCTACAGCACCGATATGGCGAGTTTCTATCAAGAGATTGATATCGGCCTGCTCACCTCTTTTGGCGAAGGCTTACCGCGTGCATTGTTAGAACCGATGGCCTGCGCTAAACCAGTGATTTGTACCGATGTGAAAGGCAGCCGTGAAGCGGTTAAAGATCAACAAACTGGTTTTGTCGTCCCCTTGGGTGATGCGCCAACCTTAGCTGCTAAAATGCAGTGGCTGATAGAGCACCCGACTGAACGGGCGCAAATGGGTTTAGCTGCACGCGAGCATGTCAGCGAAAACTTCTCTGCCCAACAAGTCTTAGAGCGTTTGGGGAGTATCTATTTAGCTTGCCATGAACATCAGCAGCGTTTAGCTCGATTAGAAACCAACTGGGGAACATCGCGATGATCTTCAGTGCTGATATTGAAGACTGGCAACAATCAGTCTTCGACTTCAATCGCCCTGTTTCACAACGGGTATTAAACAATACGACACGCTTATTGGATATTTTGGCTGAGCATCAAGTAAAAGGAACCTTTTTTGTGCAAGGGATGGTAGCAGAGCGTTTCCCTGAATTAGTGACTGCCATTGCCGCCCAAGGACATGAATTAGCCAGCCATGCGTACAGCCACCGCCCTTTATACACTTTAACTCCAGCCCAGTTTAAGGCTGAAATCGAGCGCTCAGTAGCGAATTTGGAGGCTATCAGTGGACAAAAAGTACTAGGCTTTCGCGCGCCTACTTTCTCGGTACGCACTGAAATGTTGCCGTGGTACTGCGATATTTTGCAAGCCTTTGGCATCCGCTACGAGTCATCCATTATGTTAGCGCAAGTGCGTAAAGTGTATGGTTTTGCTGATGACTCCATCTTGGAACAAATCCGTGCGTATGGCTTAGACACCTTCCCCTTGTCTACCTGCACGGTATTGGGTAAATCTTTACCTGTAATGGGTGGAGGCTATTTCCGTATTTATCCTTACTCCTTAAATCGCTGGCTAGCGCGCGAACTTAATCCGAGCACTGGCGTGTTTTATATGCATCCCCATGAATTAGATACTCAGGAATATCAGGAAGTGGCCAAACCTGCAGGTATCTCCAAAGCTTGGGCGGTACACCAATTTGCTGGGCGTGCTGGTATGGTTAAAAAATTGCATAAATTACTCAGTGATTACTCGTTTACTTCTTTTCAAACTCAGTACTACAACTAAAATTATTGATGAGGTTCAAGCATGTGTGGCATTGCGGGATTTTTTGGCTTTACGCATTTAACCCAGCCCGCGCAAACCTTGGCAGACATGACGGCTTCACTGGCACACCGTGGCCCTGACGCTCAAGGAGTTTGGTTTGATTCTGATGCTCAAATTGCCTTAGGCCATCGGCGCTTAGCCATCGTTGATTTATCTGTCGCTGGGCAACAACCAATGGCTTCTGCTTGCGGACGCTACATCTGTGTTTTTAATGGTGAAATCTATAACCACCAAGCCTTACGCCAAGATCTTGAACGCACAGGCGTCGCCCCAGATTGGCGCGGTCACTCTGATACTGAAACCTTATTAGCCAGTTTTGCTCAATGGGGTATTGAAGCTACTTTGCACAAAACTATTGGCATGTTTGCCATTGCTTTATGGGATAAACAAGAACGATCCTTAACTTTAATGCGAGATCGGATGGGCGAAAAGCCCTTGTATTACGGCTGGATTGGTGCACAGTTTGCGTTCGCTTCTGAACTCAAAGGCTTACGACGACTGCCTAGCTTTCAAGCAGACGTTGACCGTGATGCCCTCGCTAGCTATTTAAAATGCGCCTATGTACCTAGTCCTGCAAGTATTTATCAAGGAATTTTTAAGCTAGATGCGGGCTGTTTATTAGAATTAAAACTAGCTGATCTTTCGCAAAAACAAGCTCGGCCTAAAACTTGGTGGTCGAGTCTTGAAAGAGCCTTAAACAGCCAGCAACAACTCATTACTAATCAAGCAACCGCCTTAAACTTGCTAGAACAACAGCTAAAACAAGCTGTTAAACTCCAAGCCCAAGCAGATGTCCCGTTAGGGGCATTCCTTTCTGGTGGCATTGACTCCTCTTTAATTGTGAGCCTGATGCAGGCAGAACATAGCCAAGCTATTCGCACCTTTACTGTTGCCTTTGATCAGCAAGGCTTTAATGAGGCCGACCATGCCCGAGCTGTAGCAGCCCATTTAGGTACAGAACACACTGAATTCGAGGTCAGCGCACAAGCAGCCATAGCGGTGATTCCAAAGCTGCCCGAGTTATATGACGAACCGTTCGCGGATACCTCGCAAATTCCCACCTTTCTGATTAGCCGCTGCGCCCGCCAACAGGTTACTGTAGCCTTATCAGGTGATGCGGGAGATGAATTATTTGGCGGTTATCGAAGCTATCTATTTGCGCAAAAAATTTGGTCTAAAGCAGCTTATTTACCAAAAGCTTTACGTCAACCTTTGTTAAAGTTCTTACTGAGCTTGCCTGCATCAACTCTAAGCAGACTCCTCTTACAATCAGATACTCAACTGGCTAGCCAATTACATAAAATCGCGAGCGCTCTCCAAGCTAGTGAGTCAGTTTATGATTTATTTCCGCGACTCTCTCAGCATTGGCAACAACCAGACTTGCTAGTCATTAGTGCAAAACAGGGAGAGCTAGCTTCGAATCTGAATCAATTAGCTAAGCAGTTTGCACGGCCTGAAGAGTCCATGATGATGTTTGATACTTTAAACATTCTTCCTGACAATATGCTTTGTAAAGTTGACCGTGCAGCGATGGGCGCTAGTTTAGAAACACGAGTGCCTTTTTTAGATCATCGTGTATTTGAATTAGCTTGGCGTCTTCCGCTCGAATTCAAAATTCACCAAGGCCAAGGTAAATGGTTGTTACGCCAACTGCTTTATAAATACGTCCCTGAGACCTTAGTCAACCGCCCTAAACAAGGTTTTAATGTACCTTTAGCGAGTTGGTTGCGCGGGGATTTGCGCACTTGGGCAGAGGATTTATTAGATCTGAAGCGTATGCAGCAACAAGGTTATCTGCAAGCCGAACTCGTTCAACAAGAATGGCAAAACTTCTTAAAAGGCGCTGCTAATCAGCAACGCTTATGGTGCATTCTCATGTTCCAAGCTTGGTTAGACTCACAAGCCTGAATAAGCTCAGCAAATACAGTTAAGTGATGTTGTTGCATCCGCTCTAGGCTGAAATGAGCATGAATATGCTGCCAAGCCTGCTCAATTTGCTGTTGCCGCTTTAGTGCTGACCAATTCAACACTTCCTGCCAAGCCTGCGCTAAACCTGTGAGATCGCCTGCTGGCTGCAACACACCCTTGCCGCCAAAAATTAACGCAATATCGCCTACATCAGTCGCCACACAAGGTATACCTAAAGCCATAGCCTCAACTAAAAACAAAGGGAAGGCTTCAGAACGAGAGGATAAAGTGGCTATATCAAAAGATCGGATGAGCCGCTGCGGATCATGCCGAATCCCTAAGCAGTGCACTCTGTTTTGTAACTGCAAGGAGCTAATTTGAGCCTGTAGATCGGCGTTATTGCTATCTACCCCTTCACCGACTAACACTAAATGCAAATCTTGGGTTGGAGCCAAGTGTGCAAAGGCCGCCAGCATGAGAGGCAAGTCTTTTTCAGGTACAGCTCGCGTCAGACTGCCGATAAGAATAGCCTCCGACGCTAAACCTAATTCAGCACGTACTGCCTGCCGATCAGCATTTGTTTGCGCTGCTTGCAAAGCTGGTACCGCGACGCCATTAGGGATTAACTCCATGCTATCAGCTGGATAACCGACTTCAATATAACGCTGCCGACTGCGCTCAGAGACCAAAATGATCTTTTTAGGCAGTTTAGACAAGCGCGCGCTTAGCCAAAATAACAGCCGATGCTGATAACGAGTGTAAAGACCTTTTAATGGCGTATCATGCAAACCCCAAATAACTGCAGGCCTAGGTTTTGCACAGATAGTAGCCAGCAAAATCGCAAATAAATTAGCATGATGTAAAAAACTATAGATTAGCTTGATTGGGCGTTTAGCAATAAGGCATTTAAGTTCACGAAGCTTTTTAAAAAGCAGCTTAGGCTTTTCTAATTCAAGATAGAAAACCTCTACGCCTAAATTGGCAAACTCGGCTTGCACCCCTTCGGTTTTTAGTAAGCTAATCACCAAAGGTGGAGGCTCTTTGAGCTGAGGATTGGCGAGTAAACCTAACAAAACCTTCTGAGCGCCACCCATCGCTAATGAAGTAATCACATAAACGATTTGCTCGCCGTTGACCTGTCTAGCAGTGGATTCGGTCATACTTTTTTCATTAGATAGCGCATAGCTACCCAGCCTTTGACTGTTTTTGGCGTAAAATTCACATACTCTTGCAGGTCTTCACCGCCAAAGCCTCGTTTAAAATGATTAATATTCTCCAACTGTGGATCACCAGATTGCGCTAAACCACCTAAATCATAAATTTTATAATTTAACTCTTTGAATTGAATCATTTCAAACCAATGTAAAGCACGGTGGATCTTGCTGATATTCCTGCGTTGTGCAGAATCAGCTTCGCTTCTAAAGTTTGAGACTGAATGTAATAAACGGGTGCGCTCACCATTATTTATGAAAGCGTGTTGACAAAGGATCTCTCCTGTATAAGCACAACGGACATGGGTAAGCGCTAAGGCATGCTGTCCGGCAAAAAATAATAGCTTGCTTTGATTGCATAATGGCAAGCCTTTTTCGGCCGCAAACACATCATAAACTTTACAAAAAGACTGGATATCCTCTGAACAAGGTTCTATGGTAAATTTATAAACTACATCCGTTGATTTCAACATCGTTTGAATGCCACGACGATGACTTAACCTAAAATTTGAGAGAATTTTTTCAGCATCTTCTGTTAAGTCAATCACTGACGTTAAAGCCTCGGCTGTATTCTTTGCTTTGCTAGCAACACAGAAATTGACTCTTAAATCGCATTTATTTTGCGAGCTTTCGCCCATAGTAAAATAAATTTCTTGAATATTAACGCCATACTTTTTACGATTGATAGTTAGTGTTTTCATTGCGCTTATTCAGACTTTTTAAAAAATTAACTAAAATGACTCTGATACCACCTACATCTAATAGGTATATCATTCCCAAATAAAGTGCTGCACCGAGTAAGATACGCAGCATACCTTCTACCAAACCATGATTTAAGGGTAGTGTATTTAAAGCAATCACCATTAAAACGGCTGCTAAAACTAATTTAGCCAACTCAAACCAAGGTATTGGTAGCTTGAAGTACTTAGCACCCATAATTTGCCCATAGAACACACAAACGCCATAGGCGACTAAAGAAGCTAGAATAGCACCATCAATTTGATAATAAGGAATTAAAATCAAATTGAGTACGACATTTAGAATAGCTGCCGCACCAACAATAAGTACTGTTTTCTGTATTTGCTTGGCAATTTGAAAAGCTAAGGAAGTATGAAATAAATAAATAACATTAATAACTAATAAAAAACCAATACTAGGTAGTAAGCGTAGGGACTCATGCAAATAAGTAGCCCCAATCAATAAAGGCATAAAATCATGACTAATAGCAATTAAACCAAAGTAGCAAGGCAGTAATAACCCAAGCAAAATTAAGAAATAGTTAGCTAATTTTTTTCTAGTGACGGCTTCGCTCTGTTGCTCTAAGGTTTTGAGTAGGAGCGGATAAGCCGCTGTGTTAACAGCACTGCCTACTAAAATCAGTAATTGAAAAGGCAAGCTAAAAGCAACTGCATATTGACCAGCTACCTCGAGACCAACTAACCAGCCGAGTAGAACGCGGTCAGTGGCATGAATCACCTCAAGCAACATAAAAGTTAAACTTAAAGGCAGACCATATTTTAGTAACTTAAGGACCTTCGCATAATTAAGGTCATTTGGATAATGCCAAAAATACGACCAGAATTGTTTTGAAAGCAAGGGAACTAACAGAAAGCCTAAGCTAGTAGCAATTAAAATACCCTGCCAAGAATATCCCAACCAAACTAGGCTCAGAGCCAAAGAAGTAGTAATTAGCACTCGACATAGCTCAATCAATAAATAGCGCTCTGCTTGTAAGCTAACTATATTAATACGTTGATACATAGTGTAGACAGCGTTACTGATCATCAGCCCCGCTAAACTAGCAGCCACCCAGGCATCACCGGTAATGACAAAATAAATTAAGGCTAAGCCTAGAATTAATAAACTTCCTATTCCTAGTACTACCAAGGCAATACTAGACAAATCGGTTTCTTTAAATTCGCCGTCGCTCCAATAACGCATAATGGCGACATAGAGCCAATTAAATAGAATAATATTCGCGCTATTGGCCACCACCAGCAAAGTGCTATAGCTACCGTAAGCCTCTGGGCTAATCCAACGAGTATATAAGGCTAAAGTCAAAACCGCTGCTAAAGCAGGAATACCATGCGCCAGTAAATACAGAAGGCTATGGCGTAGTTGCATGTTAGACCGCCAACCAAGCATCAGCAACGGCACGAATATCATTGCCTTGCACCGAGCTAGGAGCTTGACGCGATAAGCGTTCACGCAATTGGGTATCCGTACACAAACACTGCATCCCCGCTGCTAAAGCTTCTGCCGTCAAACTCACTAATAAACCGTTGACACCCTCACGAATGATTTCTCTGGGGCCACTAGGGCAATCAGTACTTAATACTGGGCAGCCCAAACTGAGCGCCTCAATCAGTACCACCGGATAAGCTTCGGTATCACTACTCATCACTAAATACTCAGCCCGAGTCATATACTTATAAGGATTCGACTCATAACCTAATAGTAATACTCGATCTTGCAAACCATAGTCTTGAATTTGCCTTTCTAATTCTTGGCGCAATTCACCTTCACCCAGAATTACTAATTGACAGTTTTCTTTAATTGTAGCTTGAGCGTAAGCAGCAATTAGACGATCAAAACGCTTTAATTTATTTAAGCGCCCCACGGCTAGAATAAAAGGCGAGCTAATGACAATACTTTCCTTGGCACGCTGATGTACTAAATCAGTCATCACCGGATTATAAATCCGTACCACATTGGGAAGTTGCAAACGTGATTCAAGTTTAGCTTGCATACTATTAGTCAGCGCCACGACTGCACGAGCGCGTTTGAACGCAAATTTAATGATCTTCTGTTGGTGTTTAGTCCATTCATCTGGATCAATATGCACAGAAGTCAGAGTTAACGGACTAGCTAAAGCACAGGGCACATTGGCAGACTCTAAGAAAGAGAAAATATGTGTAAATTGCTCGCGCTGAAAAACTTGCCGAAAAGTCCAAACTCGTTGTGCTAATAACTGTAATTGATTGAATAAGCCGCCCTCGCGTGAGGGCATAGAAATATGCAAATGCTTAGCGGGTGTCTGTAAATAACCCGATTTTTGCTTTTCCTCAAACGTGATCACGGTCACATCATAACCACGTTGATGAAATTCCGTAGCCAAATCAGCAGCTACTTTTTCTGCGCCACCGGGCATACCTAAATCCCCAATGACAATCGCAATTTTTTTCATGCTGCTAATCTCAGTTGATAATGTTTAATAGCAGCTACATGGGTTTGATTGCTTAAATTCACTTTAATTATTACGAATAAATAAGCAAACCAAATATACATTTCTTCATTAAGCGTTAAAGTAAATTGACCCGCAATAGCAATAGCTAATAGAGACAACATTAGCAAGCGCTGCTCTGGCGGCAAACGCAGCCCTTGCAATAAAACACTAACAATGACAGCCAAATAGAATAATAAGCCTACTGCTCCCTGCTCAACCATAATGGCGATATAACTATTATGCGCGGTATAATCGATATTATATTTATTAATAACCCGCCTAAATGAACCTAGACCATTACCAACAAAAGGAGCCTCATTAATTTCGAGCCAAGCTTTAGACCAAGTGATGCTGCGCGCACTCAAAGTCCCTTGGCTCAACTCGGTACCTGAGGAAAATAAGCGCTCTAAAGTTTTTTCTGGAACAACCTTGGTAATCCCAAGTGCCAAGGCTAAGAAAAATCCAAGACCAATAATTTTCCATATGAAGCGTGCATGCCACAGCCAAGGAATTAGCCCGATGAACCCGAGCAAAGCTGTAATAAAGCCAGTGCGCGAACCAGTTATAAAAATTCCAAATAAAGCTATCGGCAGATAAATCAAGCCTAAACTCCTGAAGAACCAGGACTTGACCATTAATAAGAGATACAAAGCCATAGGCAAGCCTAAGGAAAGCTGCAAAGAGGTTTCATTAGCGTCAAAACCCTTAATCTCATGGCGAACTGTGGTGCTAGTGGGGTCATAACCTTTAACTAAGAAGTAAACTAAGCCTAAAGCACCTAGTAAATAAGCAGCGAATGCTAAATTTAAATCTTGCTCACTACGTAGTACTTGAAAGGACAACAAGACCAACATAAATAGATAAAGTTGGCCTTTGATAGATTGCTGACTATTACTCGCTAAACTAGTTTCATAATTGATGGGCATCCAAGTCCAAAGAAAGCTAAACAGCATCCAGCAAATATATATCGTTACCGCGGTAAGAAACCAAGGCGAACCTCTTAAACTATCACCACTAATTAAGAGTAAAGCCACCATTCCAAATAGTAGTAAGCCGGCAATTTTTACTAGGGACATACCAGCGATTGCCCAGAGGCCATCGGTAGGCACTGCAAAAATCACCAGTAATAAGCAGATAAGTGCTAATTTTCTTATGCTTTCCATGCTAAAGCCTCCCATTCAGCTGCAATAGCATCAATCGATAAATGTGCCACCGAATTAGCTGCATTCACACTTAAATGCTGGTGTAGTGCCTTATTAAAATACAACTCATCTAGAGCATCGCGCAAAGCCAAGGTATTTTCCACAGGCACTAATAAACCATTTTGGCCTTGCTGAATAATCTCATTCGGGCCAGTTGCGCAATCCGTAGAAACTACCGGCTTGCCTATGGCTAAAGCCTCAATCAACACCATAGGGAAACCTTCATGATCACTAGACAATGCTAAAAATTCAGCTTGGGCAATATTAGGGTGAGGATTCTCGATGTTACCTGGCAGAATCACTTGCCCAGTTAAACCTAAGTTTTTAACTTGTTGCTCTAAATTCACACGCAAGCTACCTTCGCCCAAAATCAATAATTTAACCTCATGGCGTAATTTACTTTCAGCATACGCCTGAATTAAACGATCTAAACGCTTTTGTTGTTCTAAACGCCCCACAGCAACAATGTATTTTCCTTCGATTTTTACGCTAGCGATTTGCTGCGAATAATCCTTTAAGCGCTCAAAGTCGATCGGATTATAAATTGTTAACAAGGGAGTTGAATCAAGCAGTTTATCTTTAAATGCTTGCATGGCAACTTTTGATACACAAACTACTTTCCGCGCCTTTGGGAATAAATACTTAGCAAGTCTCCATTCAATATCGGAAAAATAAAGATTCGGATTACAGTGATTAGAAGCAATAGTATTTCTATTAGCTAGAATAGAAGGAAAACTGGCACTTTCCATAATGGCAATGATTAGATCAAACTTTTCTTTTTTATAGATTTTTTTTAACTGCCAAGCGCGTTTTACTAAAATTAGACCGCGCTCAACAAAGCCATTTCCAGAAGGCAAATTCAAATTAATTACTTCGCCCCCAAATGGATAACCAATTTCATTAACAAAAAGGATTAGAGTGACCTCATAGCCTTTATTTTTCCAGTAAATCGATAGCTCGGAAACAACTTTTTCCGCTCCTCCACGCCCTAAGGAATGAATGACGAAGGCAATTTTTTTGTTAGTCATCATGCTTTCTGCCACCGTTTGCGAGTATAAATACCATCACTAATTATTGTGGAATCTGAACTAGATAGAGAATGCATGCCTGTTAATGAGCTTTTACCATTAGGAATACATACAGCCACAGTTTTTTCTTTATAACTATGCTCATTCCACTCGATAATGGCATTTAAGTTCAAGCCACGTCCGTAAGAGCCTGCGCAATTTTGAGACGGTCGGTAGATCACTCCTTCAGATTCAAATAAAGCCCCGGCTGGGCGAGCTTTATCAGCATGATTGATAATGGGATTAGCTGGGTGAGGTAACCAATCTTCAGCGAGCAAATTGTCAGCTGAAAACAAGTAAAGTAGCTCATTGGGTGAAGTACTAAAATGTGGCCGCAAATTCACAAATATCCACCAACGCCCAGCATAGGGATATAAGGTAGCGTCATACGCATCCACATCATTCAGCAAAGTTTTCACAAACTCCCAACGCTCAGGAAAATGCGTGCAACGATATAAATCTACCGTACGATTTTCCGCAGATTCTGGTACTAAATACCAAGTATCTTCATTTTTAAATACAAAAGGATAGGAGAGGTGATAGTCCTTTTCTAAAACCACTTGTGGCTGAATATTCTTTTCTAAATCAGTTAGTTTTGCACAAACCAGACGCCCACGTCCTGTTGCCTCTACATACTCCTCAAAGAATAAATACTGCTCCCCCTGCTCTTCTACTAAAAATGGGTCTGCAGCAAAACCCTGTTGAGGTTTATAGAGTATTTTAGACTGATGATGATCTGCAAAGGCTTCTACTGGAGAGCTTGCTTCAGACTTTAATAAGACCCACTGCTTATGTAGTGTCAGCTTAACCGCCAATCTTTTTAGATGTGCCGCTAAAAAGCCAATAGTTAATGCTAAGAAATTTTCCGTAATTAAAGAACAGTAACAAGTACTATCGATATAAATAATTTTATCTATTAAATTTTTTAGATGTCGATCTTGAATAAATTTCTTACCATTACTAAAATTACTAGCTTGTTGACATAAAATGGGAATAAATTCAGCCATCTTCCAGAGTAAATTATCATGAGTTTTACTCAACAGACATTGCTTACTGCTATAAGAAACCCATAGGTAGCGAGCTGATTTAAAGTAAGTACTCTCTACTAGCACTCCACTGACGATACCTTCTCGATTAAGATTAAACTCTTGCAAACCTGCCCAGTTGACCGAGCGTTCTAAATGACTGTTATAAAAATAATTCCAAACACCATAACTCGTGCTTTTAACTAAAAACTCAGGTAGCTTAGCTTCAGTAGACAGATTAATAACTAAATTAATGGCGTCACTAAAATATTTTTCTTTAGCCAACTCAGAGTTTAACTTAACAAACCCACCATCAAACAAACTGCTAATATTAATTTTCTCATCCGCTAGATGGGTGGTTTCCAATAGCTTGGACTCAAAATGACGGATTCTTCTAAAAAAATTAAATTTAGCCTTATTTAAAATCCACTGTTTAGGTTTATCGACTAATAATACCAACTTGATATTGATATAAGACTGAGCATTAAGCTGCCTTAGCATATGAACTTGCCAAGCAGGTAAATGAATATTTTCGACAATTAAAGCGATATTAAGCAGATGAGTATTCATGGCTTTAGCGTGCAAACTTATTCAAAATTTCACCTTGCAGATAGCTTGCTGAAGTAATACAGAGTAAATTCAATGAGTTGATATCTCTTACCCCATCGACAATTACTGTTAAACCCGCCTGACTAAAGACTTGAATTAGGTCGTATAAATGAGGGGTTACTGCTGATTGGCCTACCATCGCTTGGGCTAGCTCAGGATCAAGTCGGACTAAATCAATATTTAGCTGTTTTATTTGGGCTAACAAGGTGGCATTGACCGTACTGACCCGATCTAAAACTAGGCGCGCCCCACTCCGCCTTAAAGCAGGTAGTATTTGGCGCGCTAACACCGAATGAGCCAGACAAGCATCCACCGGAATAGCTAGTACCAACTGGCTAGCAATCCGTTGATTAGCATTTAATAGTTTGGCGAGCGCTTTTACTTGAGCCGCTTGTTTGAATATCCAGTCACCTAAACTAATCAAAATTAGATGATCAGTATTTTGCTTACGCTGCAACAAAGGATGCAGTAAAGCACTACGAATATTCCACCAATCTAATTGGAAACGGCCTTGGCCTTGCCGCTGTGCATCCCGCAGTAGGCTTGGATAACTGCTTATTTTTCCGGTTGAGCTAATTAAGCTAGGCTCAGCAATTAATAAAGCCGGTTGGGTGTTGGTATGCAGATTCAAAGTCTCTTGAAACTGTGCACGCAGCTTATGACCATTACTACCCTGCTTAGCTAGATCCGTAACTGGCTGATCCCAAGGATTGGCTAAAGCTTTAGGGGTCGGCTCGACTAAGGCATGTACATGTAATTGCACACAGCGTTGCCCACGAAACACTGAAGGAATAAATCGAATCTCTGCACGAAAAGCTTTTCTATCGAACCGGTTGAGGGTTAACAGCAGGCGATTGGAGGGGCAAGCGCTGCGCTCTGCATTGGCACACAAAGAACTGAAGACTTCGCGTTCATCGGCAGAGATAAGGCGTAATAAAGGCGTGGCTAGAGCTTCGGCTTCTGAGCTAAAACCAAATAAAGATAGATAAGCTACATTAGTATGTAAATGCCTACCGCGCGCAACAAAAGCTACTGGCTCACGCGCATAATCAACTAGCCATTGGCAGCGCAACTCGGCAATGCTCAATAAGTGCTTACATTGGCGAAAACGTGTTTTTAAGGTGCTGTAATTAAGCAGATAATCAATTTGCTGCTGCAATAAATCGGCATCATTGACTGAAATCTCACAGACTTCGACGGCTAAGGCGCGAGTACTTAAGGGTTTCCATTGGCGTTGAGCCACTTGTACACAGATTGAATCAGGTGAACGCTGTTGCAATAAATCTAAGACGCGCTCTTCGCGCTGTTGCATGACATCATTCGGGCAAAAAACTAAAGCTGGAGCCGCTGTTAAGGCCGTTTCTAACTCAGCCCAACTCTTGGCATACACTAAATTGATCTCAAAACCCGTCTTGCGTAGAGCAGCCTCCAAGATTTGGCTGAAGCTAGGGTTCTGATGAACAATGACACAGGACACGGTATGCTGACTCATACTGTGCACGATACCAAGTTATAGGATTGGCAAAAGGCTAGAGGCCGGTTTTCCCGACCATCGTATCTAGTGACTTGACAGGCTGATTAAGCCATCAATTTTGTCTATAGCTCTGCCCATAGACTATTGAAATCATCATCCGCTTGTACTTTATCTTCCTCGGTCACAAACTTGTAGCGGAAATAAGCAAACGCACCTAAACACTCATCCAAAGTCGATAAAAGCACCTGCTCTTCACGGCCTTGTAAATCAATAGCAAGTTTATCGCCCGGTTGAAAAATATAGGCGGGCAGCAATAAGACCGGATCAGATCTTAAACCATCAATACTCGGCAGCATTAAACCCTGTTGAGGAAATTTCTGGCTGACTTCACGATTGAGCACGCTAGTAACCGCCAAGGTTTGCACCATCGCAGACAAAAGTTCGACGCCACAATATAAACCTTGTTTATTGATAAACTCCATCCACTTGACCACACCCACGATCCAAGTGTTATTTTCATTGGAAATATCACGTAGACCAATCAGCTCGCCCACACGTACTGCTGAACTTTCTTTATGCGTCCAGCGCAGGCCATAACCACCAATACTGCTATTAATCATGTCCCAGATTTGCATATGGCTTTTGGCTTCTTCTAGGCTTTTCTTACTGCCTGTTACTAAGCTGGCCTCACCATACAGCATATTATCGAACAGAATATCCTCTTCACGCTTTTGCTCAGAGCTGCCACCTTGATAAGCCAGTTTGACTGCTTCAATCACCCCTTGCATGCCTAAAACGACGGCCACTTTTTCTTCTTTAGGGAAGCGATTAAATTGGCGATTACGAATAGTGGTTAAATGAAAGACCATGCGTTTGAGTAAATTACGGCTTAAACCATTCTTCAAAATCAACCCAGAAGCCGATTCTTGGCTAAGCTCTCGAATCTGTTTATCGATATCTAAAATAACTGGTGCTAGATTCAAGACGCGCACAGTGGGTGAATGCGGTAAATCCCGATAAGGCATAATGACCGCTGGCTCATCATTATTCAGCATGGCTGCATGCACAAAATCTTGATTCGCATCGATGTGCAGAGGTTCATTCGATAGCTTGATCGAAGGTGTCATGGACTCTACATAACGCGCAATACGCACTACTTCTTCTTGGCGCAAGCTATAAGGCTTAAACAGCGGCAAGGTATTCAGCTGAATGTAGCGTTCCTCAATCGTATTAGCGCCTTCGTGCCCATCGCTAACCTTCATTTTATCTAAGCCACGCTCGGCGGCTAACAAATACATATGATGAATGTCATGCCAAATCGATTCGCGAGTACGCACATAAACTGAATAAGTGCTCAGCAGGTAGATGCCTAAATAGTCCAACACACGATAAATCGAAGTTTGCAGGGCACGCTTATTGACCTCATCACGAGTAATCATATCGAGGGCTGCAAGTTGATATAGCCCAGAGAACTCTAACAGCAGTGACTGGTTTAAATCAAAAATACGCTGACCACGTTCTGGCAAGGGGAAAGCTCGGCAACTTAAATGCCGATTGAGGTTTTTCAGCATTAGATCAAAAGTAGGTCGCAAACGCTCGCCAATCCGAATCCGCACCACGGATGAAAGTGAGCGTCGATTCAGATCGGCTAAACCATGATAGACCCGCTTGGTGGTATCACCAAAATCAGTAATGGATAAAGAATCAATCCACTCTTTAGCCTTCGACTCGGTTAAAGGAATCGTGTAACGCGCAATATCCTGACGCTCTGCTGTCGTATCCATCACTACCTCACTCAAATGGCTGGTGCTTATTTTTATAATTAAGCCGATTGTAGCTAATGTTTGCCAGATAAACGCGGTTGAACCGACAAACTGTTAAGTTTTTAACAAGACCATCGGCGCTACTTTCAATAAGCTACGTAAATTCAACCAAGCCGCACTGGCTACCAAGAGCGCACCCAACACAGTACCGATGATCACTAGCCACGGATTCAAACTAATCGCTAAGTCAAACATATAAAAACCTAGCAAATTCGTAGCGAGCATAGTGAGTAAACCGGCTAAAGCACCGGCTAAACCGCCTAATAATAAGAACTCTAGCCAAATGCGCTTCCGCAGCAACTGCGAACTCGCCCCTAAAGACTTCAGCACCGCAATTTCACGTTGGCGCTCTGGCTTTTGTGCCTGTAAAGCAGACCATAGGACTAATAAGCCCGTGACTAAAGTAAAAGCAAACACGCCCTGCACTGCTAAAGTGGCTTGTTCAACTAAGGAACGCACTTGGCCTAAAATCGCGCTGGTATCAATTGCAGTAATGCTCGGAAATTGGCGAATCATCGCAGGAATCAGCTCAGGCTGCTTAGTAGGAATGTGCAGGCTAGTGATAAAGGTATAAGGCTTATCCAGCAATAAACCTGGCGCTGCGATCACAAAGAAATTCGGCTGCATACTATCCCAGCTCACTTCACGCACACTAGTAATTGTTTCAGTAAAGCGCTGTCCAGCAATATCGAAGGTCAAACTATCGCCCAACTTAAAGCCTAGGGTTTCACCTATACCTTTTTCAATAGAAAAACCTTGAGTTTTGGCATCAAACCATTGGCCTGACAGGAGCTTATTGCTCTCTGGAAAATCAGCAAAGGAAGAGAGATTAAATTCGCGCTCTAACATGCGCTTGGCCTCGGGCTTGGGATAGTTATCCGCAGTCACTGGCTGCTTATTGATTTCCACCAAGCGCCCACGAATCATCGGATAGAGTGTAGTTTTGATATTCTGCTGTTTGAGAAAACCCTCTAAGCCAGCTTGATCGGCTGTTTGAATATTAATTAAAAAGTAGTTAGGTGCGTCAACCGGGATACTCGCTTGCCAACGACTAATTAAATCAGTGCGCAAGGCAGTCAATAACAGCAAAGTAAATAAGCCAATCGCGAATACTACGACCAGCAAAATCGAACGCCGACTCTGGCGCATTAAAGCTAGGCCTTGCCAAGCTGGGCGATTACTCAAAGCCGCAAGGCCGTGCAAAACCAGCTTAGAAATCCACCAGAATACCAGCACTGCTAACACCAAACCTAAAAACACCCAAAGTGCTAGTTTTAACTCGCGGGCTTGAATCCACAGTAAGATAAACACCGCAGGCAAGATGCTGAGCATTAAAATGCGTGCTAACACCTTTTGGCTAGGCAAACTGCCTTGAAGGATTTGCATCGGTGAAGTATCTAACAGGCGGATTAAGGACGGCAAAGCAAAACCAGTCACCATCACCAGCGCAGTCACAATACTCACCCAAGCAGATGTCCAACTGGCAGCGGGCAAATCAATGTCAACAACCTTGACCAGCCATTGCGCAAGTAAGGCTTGCAGCAAGAAACCAACTAAAGCGCCCAAAACACCAGCGACTAAAGCCAGCAGCCAAAGATTGCCCAAGTAATCAATCAAGATACGCCGTCGTGCCAAACCAAAGGCTTTAAGTACCGCAACCGAACGTGTCTCATGCCGGACTAAACTCGCAGCGGTTAGCACAATCGCAGCTCCCGCCAAGACCACACTTAATAGCGCCGCCAAACCTAAAAAACGCCCAGCCCGTTGTAAAGCTTGTTGAACATTTTGCGCGCCCTCTTCTAAGGAACGGACTCTTTCAGTCGGCGCTAATTTAGGTTTTAAAGTGGCTTTTAAATCGCGAATCGTGCGCTCCGAACCTGTAAACAGCAAAGAGAATTCAGCGCGGCTCGCAGGTGAAAGTAGACCGGTCGCTGGCAAATCAGCCAGAGGCATAATGACTTGCGGAGCGAGTTGGAAGAAATTAACACCTTGGGAAGGATCCTTAGTTACTGCGGTACTCAAAGCGAATTGGCTACGACCTAGCGCTACAGTGGAACCGATGGGAGCTTGCACCGCATGAAATAAGCGCGGCTCTGACCATAGTTCTCCACTTGCTGGTAGTTTGCCTGCTAAGGATTCACCCGCCGCCGTTAGCGTTTGTGTACCCTGCAACTCACCAATCAGTGGATAATTAGGTGAGACTGCTTTCACTTGCACTAATTGAGTGGCCTCACCAAAAGAAAGCATACTGCGAAAGCTAATCACTTCAGCGATATTAGCGCCTAAGCCTTGGGCTAATTGCTTATATTCATCCGGCAAAGGTCGTGAGGAGCTAACCACTAAATCGCCACCTAACACTTGGCTGGCTTGCCGCTCCATCGCTGACTCAACCCGATCAGTAAAAAACCCGACCGCTGCTATCGCTAAGGCGGAAACCCATAAAGCTAAAAATAGCAGGCGCATTTCTGGCAAACGCCAACGCCGCAGCCACTGTCGAATATAGACTTGCCAAGCCATTAAGAGTGCTCCTGCAAATGTAAGCGCCCATCAGCGAGGCGATACCAATATTCACATTGAGCAGCCAACGACTCATCATGCGTGACGAGGATAAGGGTAGTTTGCTGGTCGCGCTGTAAGCGAAATAATAAAGCGGCAACTTCCTGCCCGGTATTCCGATCTAGATTGCCAGTTGGCTCATCAGCAAAGAGCAATTGGGGTTGAGTGACAAAAGCACGCGCTAGAGCAACCCGCTGCTGTTCTCCACCCGATAACTTAGTCACTAACTGCTGAGCACGCGCTGTTAAACCAACTTGCTCTAAAGCGCTTAAAGCTCGCTGGCGAATATCCGTTGCATTAGCTCCTAGCTCTAAGGGCAGCATCACATTTTCTAAAGCAGTTAAATGCTCCAGCAATTGGAAAGATTGAAACACAAAGCCCACGCGACCCAATCGTAGCGCAGCACGTTGATCTTCAGATAAATGGGTCACTTCTTGCCCAAATACAGCAAGGCTACCTGCACTCGCCACATCTAAACCTGCCAAAATGCCCAATAAAGTGCTTTTACCTGAGCCGGATGCACCGGTAATCGCTACCGAAGTCCCTGCGGCTACCTGCAAATTAATATCGCTGAGGATAGTTAGGGTTTCATTATTGTTGTTAGCGGCAGGCGCAACTACCTGTTTTTTTAAACCATTGGCTGCAATCACACTATTATTTTCACTCATATCCAGCACTATTGGGAAAAATAAAGCGCCTACTATACAGTTCTAGAGATAGCTTCACATTTGCGCCTTGTACTTTAGTGGTTATTGACTATTTTTGATCAAGATAAAATTGTCGACAATCCAGTGTCTATTCTTTAAAAAACAGTCTCTTTGCACTATGATCGTCAACATAAGAACACGTAACACGACCAGAGACCACTAGCATGCCATTTCACCCTGCCTGTCATTCCTATGAACCTGTGACGATTGCTGATCGTTTGTTCTTAGATTTACGTCGCGCCATCCTTGAAGGCGAATTGCCTGCGGGCAAGAAAATCAGTGAACCTGAATTAGCGAGCATTTATGGAGTGAGCCGTGGTTCACTGCGTGAAGCGATTAGCAAGTTGGAGAACTGCAATCTAGTGACACGCCGCCCGAATATTGGCGCACGGATTGTCAGTTTCTCGATTGATCAGCTAATGGAAATCTACCAAATTCGTGAGGCGATGGAAGGTATGGCAGCCCGCTTAGCGGCAAAAAACATGACTGAACCCGAATTAGTTCATCTTAAAAGTTTAGTCGCTCGGCACAAAGACAGCATGGCGCACCCCCTGCATACGCCTAAAAGCGATTACAACCAAGATGCTGATCTAGACTTTCACTTTTGCATTATTCAAGGCAGCAAAAACCAACGCTTGTTGACCATGCTCTGCCAAGATTTATATGATTTAGTACGCTTTTATCGGATGCGCTTAAGCCCTGCTTTCTCCAGCACCGCCATGCATGAGCATGAATTGATTGTGCAAGCTTTAGAACGACGTGATGGTGAAATGGCAGAGTTATTGATGCGCTATCATGTACGAGCTTCACGTGATCGAGCTAAGCAGCGCTTAGAAAGTATGACGCCTGAAGAGTTAGGCCATTAAGCACTAAGGCAAAGCCGCTAGTACTTGGCGAATCAAATCCCCAATTAACTCATTTTGCACTTGGACGACATCTTTCACTGCTTTCCCCGTGACCGGTTTAGTAAAATTCATTGTGCCAGCTTTAACTAACTGCCCTGATTGGCCTTGCAATAACTGCCAGCTACCGCGCAACTTAGCCTGCGCTTGGGGAGCACCATCAAACTCTAAGACGCTTACGGTTAGATAATATTGCGGTGTTTGCTCTAACTGCCAAGGCGCTACTTGCACCCGTGTGCTGGGCAAAGCAGCTTGCAAACCAGACACCAAGCTTTCATTAAATTCTTCGCGTAAGACCCCTGCCCACTGATACTGCTCTGAAACTTCTACACTGAAATTATCTTTGCGTAGTACCATACCCTGCCTATCTAACAGGCTAGGCAAGCGAATTCGTGCGACACCTAGACTAGTAATCGGTTTATGCTGGCTAGCTAATGAACTCAGTTCTGGAGTTCCTAAGGTGAAATATTGTGGTGCCACGCTGCTACAAGCGCTCAGCAGGAGCAACCCGCTTCCAGCTAGCAGAATTAATGCTCTTCCCAATCTTTCTTTCCTCGAATTAAAGCTTCTGGCTGGCGTTGCAAAGTCTCGGTTAAAGCCCGCACTGCCCGCGACATAGCAGTCACTTCATCCATCATTTCTGTAAGCTGGTATTGGGTCGGCGAATTTTGTGCTAACAGGCGATCTAAATGGGTTAACGAACCTTGTAGACGTTGCACTGTTTTCTCGAACTCGACCGAGCTGCGATTAAAATCCGACCCGGCTTGTTTAGCAGTGCCTGTGAGGCTGGTTAGTGACTGGTTCAAGGTACCCGATACCTTATCCAAATCGCCCGTGACTGCTTTGAGTGAGCCATCCAAGGTAGTAGAAACTTTGTCGACATTCGCACTGACCTGATCTAAAGCCCGCGTCAAGCTCACGGTCGCAGTCTCTAAATTGGAACTAACCCCCGGCAAAGTTTTGGTTTGCAACTGCTGTAAGATCAAGCGCGCATCCGCAACCGCTTGTTTCGCTTCTGTCATTGTGGTTTCAGTAGCGACTAACACCTTATTTGCATTCTCAACGGTTTGATCAAGCTGACCACTTTCCATGAAGTGGCGCACCCCACCCAAAGTCGACTTGAGGTCATCGGCAATCCCAGAAGCCATTTTCGATAACTCTTCCACTGGTGTAGGCGAGGTAGGAAATACATCGTAAAATTGCCCTTTAGCGATCTGATCAGGTTTAGCTTTTTCATGCAAACTTAGGCCCACAAACATTTGTCCTGTTAACAGATTGCCATTTTCTAACTTGGCGCGCATCCCACGTTCCACCAAACTTTCCATAAACTTGGGTGCTTCGGCTAGCTTCAACTCTTCGGAAAACCGCTGTGGTTCAATCGAGATTAATACTGGAATACGTACATCCAATGACTTCGGGTCTAAATGCAATTTGATTTTTTCCACCTGCCCCACCCGAATGCCTTGGAATTCGACCGGTGCTTTTTCAGCCAAACCTCGCAAGGATCCATTGAAATACAAGGTGTAATACAGGCGATCTTGATAATGCTTTTCGCGGCTGCTGGCTAAATCAGGATAAAGATTGAATACGGTATTGGCTGAGCTAACGGGTAGGCTTTGGTTCTGCTCAGGCGGGGTTTCAAAAGCAATCCCGCCGATTAACAAAGAAGTGAGCGACTCCATCCGTACTTCAGCACCCACTGAATCGACACGCACATCAATGCCACTCACATCCCAAAATCGAGTATTTTTATTCACTAGCCGATAATAAGGCTCGTCCACAAATATATTGAGTTCAACCTGTCCACTATCTGCAGACAGGCGGTAATTAATGATTTCACCGACTTGAAGCTGCTTATAAAAAATCGGTGTACCGATATCCAAAGAGCCCATTGAATCCGTCACCAGTTTCAATTCACGCCCGGGGCGATTCGGTTTGGTCGCGGGAGGCTCTTCCAGTGCTTGATAGCAGATCGAGGTTTCGTTTTCTTTTAATTCACCCTCTGCACGTTGCGGTAGCATGCCGATATAAGTACCGGAAAATAGCGTCGTAATCCCAGAGATCTCCGCGCCTCGAATCCGTGGCCGTACCACCCAAAATTGCGCGCTACAATCTAAGACATCACTAATTTCACGATTTAAAGCCAGTGTAACCAAGGGGTCCATATTCGCATCGAATTTGACACTTTTGACTTTACCGATATTGACAGCTTTATAACGAACTTGAGTATTACCCGGATCGATACCTTCAGCGCTCGGAAAATGCACTGTAATGATGGCGCCCTGTTGCATCCAGTTTTGTACTAATAGCCACAAACCAATTAAAGCCGCCGCCAGTGGTAGCAACCAGACAGGCGAAGGCCAACGCTGGCGGCGCACTTGTACAGCCGCTAGATTGTCTTGGCTAGAAAGATGATCATTGCCCGAATTCAAATTGCTTCGCTTCCTATTTACAGCGAGTTATTTTTATCAACTGATGCCCAAATTAAACGCTCATCTAACGTGGCCGCCGCGAGCATTGTTAAGACTACGACAGCTGCAAAGCAAAAGGTACCTGCATTGGCTTCGATATGCGCTAAATTGCCGAATTGTACCAGCCCTGAAAGAATTGCGACTACAAATACATCCACCATTGACCAGCGCCCGATATATTCAGTCAAGCGAAACAAGCGCATCCGTTCATGCTGATGCTTTTGCTCACCGCGCTGAATTGAGATTAACAAGTAAGAAAGCGTAAATAGCTTTAACAAAGGCACCACAATGCTGGCGACAAAAATCAAAATCGCCAATGGCCATTGCCCCGCTTGATATAGGTGAATCACCCCACCAACAATTGTATCAGGCTGGCCCGTCCCTAAGAAATAGACACTCATGACCGGCATTAAATTCGCAGGAATATACAAAATCGCCGCCGCCCACAACAAAGCCCAGGTAGTTTGCAAACTGTAATGCTGTTCTAAGTGCAAACGATGCCCACAACGTGCACAGTACAAACGTTCATATTTATTCAATAACGCAGGCCGCTCGCCCACACAGCCACAAATTTTACAGTGAACCAGTACCGACTGGCGATCACTCAACATGTGCTGCAACCTTAGATTTACACGCTTTCAAAGCTTGCCAAATAGTAAAGCTATCTAAATTAGCAGTGGAGGCCGCTAAGCTAATCACTAGAAATACAAAGGCCCAAAAAGACGGGCCGATCACTAACACAGCAATATCTCCTAGCTTCACTACTGCAACTAATAGCCCTAACATGAAAACCTCAAGCATGCCCCAAGGCTTAATTTCGCTCAGCCACCGAAAGATTTGAATCGCTAAATGTGGCTGCCAAGCCAAGCGAATCGTTAACAGTACCCACAGCAGACCTAACAGCTCAAATAAGGGGAAAATAATCAGGTTTAAGGCTAGTAAGGCTGATAGCCAATAGTAATCTTGCCCCCAAAAAGCGGCCGTTGCCTTCCAAATAGTTAACTCTTGGGTTAAACCTTGAGCACGCAGCCCAATTAAGGGGAAAGCATTCGCCATGATAAATAAGATTAAGCCGGTGATGACTAGTGCGAGTGAAGTAGCCAACATGAACTTACGTTGACGATACAGCACTGAAAAACAACGAGAACAGCAAGCTTCATCCCCGTCGGCGATGGCTTGATAGTCATGCAGCTGCCCACAATGGGTACAAGCGAATTTATAAGTGATCATCATTGCGCTAATTGCCTAGAAGCCCCCTGCTAGGATTAACTCAACTTAGCATAGTTACAGCTAAAAAAAAGGAGAGTCAATGACTCTCCTTGGATTTATCCCGTTAAATCGAGATTAACGTAAGCGGTAACGCACACCCATTGTTAAGGAGCGGTCAGTACCGTCACCATTAACAGTATCAGTTGAGCTGCTGCCGCTTACATTAGTCAAGCTAGCAGTAGTCGTATAATCTAAAGAATTAGCGATCTCATACGCAAAAGTAGAACTTAAGGTATTAGTAGTAATGTCATCACCACTATCAGTATTTTTCGCGTAGTTCAGATTCCAAGTGTTTTCCCAATCGATACGATCATCGATTTCATGAGTTAATGACAGGTTATTGTTGAAGTTATAACCATTGTCACCATCATTCAGGATTGCATTGAATACAGCCTCATCAGAGAACTGAGTTTGATTGCTTAATGGCACATGGTATTCGCCGCCTAACTCTAAGCCTGGCTTATTGGTTAAACCATCAAAATTAGTACCGATATAGCTCAAACCAGCACGGACTTTCCAGCCAATACGGCGAGTAGAGATATTTTCATCAATTAGCACATCACGTACTTTCAGAGTACCTGCAGCGCCAAAGTTATTAACTAAACCACTCTTTTGGATTACAGCTTCGATATCAGAAATCCATTTGATTTGATAATCTTTCGTGCCATAGCGAGACTGGTATTCATTTTCTTTGGCAATAATGCGAGCAACATCTTGATAAACACCTACACTTGGTTTGCCACGTAACACACTGCGGCGTGTTAGCTCATCCATAACACGAATAGTTTTCGCCATTGGAGTTACATTCGTGACACGGCCATAACCGACACCAATAGTCGCCTTAGTAAAGGTATCATCTTCAAAGAAATCTTCAGGTGAGCCGATTTTTTGAGCATAAGCAGAACCGTACCAGAAACCACCATTGCTACCTGGCACAAAATAATTGTCAACCGTTATGCCAGCATCAGCTGTATAGGAGTCAACACTTTTATCACCTGTAGCACCACCACGGCTTACCGTACCTACTAAACCACCACCATAACTAATATCACGATCAGGGGTACTAATAGTGCGATCATAGCTTGCATCTAAATTTAGAGAATAAGCATTTTGATCATCGCCACGGTTTTTGTGGAAATCTAAAGATCCAGCTACATAAGCGTCTTCATAGGCACTAGTACCTTCTTTATAATCATATAAAGTCACCTCGGCTTGTGCAGCGCCTACCCCAAGGAAAAGACCTATAGTTGAAGCTAATATTGTCTTTTTCATTCATCATTCTCCTGATAATAACTAATCAATTCTGTTTAAATTTTATGGTTTGCAACATGACTGTAGCATTAAAACAACAAAGTATAGCTCATGTAAATATACTAAGCTTAGCAGTCCTTTGTGAAAAATTGCCAAAGTTTACAAAGTAATTGTAATTAATCGTCTTTAAAAATAGAGAATTGGCCGTCTCATTCGTACTCAATAACGACCATTAAGCTTAGCTACCAGACCAAAAAAATCATGCTGCACTCAGTGCTAAAATCTCAGCTTCAAACACCCATTAAACCAAGACTTTTCAACAAAATAACGTTATTTAGCTAGCTTTAGCCTGCTGTTAATTTGAGGTTAAAACCACCGTTTCAAGCCTCTCAATTTCCAGAGACAGATTATGAGTAAGTAGCAGGCATAGCGGAAATTAAAATGGATCGTGCAAGCCACCATCAAGTATAGGTAAGGAGAATTAACTACTTATTATTATCCTTACTAATCGTACCAGTATCTAAGGCGGCGTATTAACAGAGCCACAGCTTAAAAAATAACAGCTTAATTTTTCACCTTGCACATCTGAGCCAATTCGATACGATGAGCGGCAGCCAATTAGCGTATAAAATTGACGCAAACGTCGACTTAGACTTTGAGCTTTCCTTAGCACCTAGCAGCTTTCATGAATACTCTTAAAATTTTACGTATTGTAATTATTCTTTTTCTTAGTGCCCTGCCTGTTAGCTTGTGGAGTGCCGAAGAAGCACCCTCTACTGAAACCAGCAGTGTAGCGCCCTCTTTAACCATTGAAGATCATACCAAAATTTTAGAGGAGGCTGAAAAACGCTTAGCGATCAAAACCTACTCTGAAGAGGTGCTAGACCCGATTGCGATGGAGGCGCTAGCAGCAGGGCAATTTGCCGCTAGCTGTGTTACTCAACAAGAAGCTGAACAGGCTAAAATAAAGCAAGGTTTTGAGAGTATAGGCACCGAACAAGCGCCCCAAGAAGATAAAGAATTACAAGCCAAACGCAAGGATTTAGATAAGCAGAAAAAGGAAGTTGAAACTCAGCTGGCCCAGTGTCGCCTCTTAGGTTTACGTGCCACGCAAGTCCAAGAACAGGTCAGTGCCAATAAACAAACTATTGTCAAAGAGCGCTTATTTGCGCAGAGCCCTTCAGTTTTTAGCTTTATATTGCAAACATTACAGCAGCCGAGCTTGTGGGTGGCTGAGACTCAGCAAATTCTCTCTACTTTAGCTGCCTTGCCTATTAACTATCGAAATGTCACCACTGCCCTCCTCTACGGCTTTGCAGGCTTGCTGGCGGGAGTAGTCTGGAGTTTTTATAAGCAGTCGACCTCCCAACAAGATATTTCCGCTTTAGTGGCAACTAGCCCTACGTTTGCCTCGGTGTGGCGCAGCATCATTAGCTTTATGCCTTGGATTCTAATGTTTGGCCTGACTAGCTTAGCCCTACGTTTCAACCACCCAGGCGTCAAAGCGATTAGTGAGCTTTCGTCCACTTTATTTTTATTTATTCTCAGCTACATGATCATTAGTGCCATGTTGCGCCCTGCGAATAAAAATAAAGATTTCTTACCTGTCATTCCAGAAACCAGTAAAAAGCTTTATTACTGGGCCAGAATTTTTTTACTGGCAATTTTGCTAGGCTTATTATTCCACGCAACGCTATTTGATACCGACCCACCTAATAATTTAGTCGGCATTATTCGCATTGTACTGGGTACTTTTGCCAGTTTAGCCTTAATTCGCTTGCTATGGTTATTGCGTAAATATGTGCCTTGGCTGAAACAATTCCGTCTTTATATTCTCGGTACGATTGCTTTATCGGCGGCTATTATTGCTTTATGGCTAGGCTATCGAAATTTCTTTGTTTTTCTGTTCAATGGTACTTTCGGTACTCTGTTTATCGTACTGATTGGTTGGTTATTACTTAAAATCCCTAGCGAATTGTTTGATGGACTCGATGAGGGGACGGCTGCTTGGCAAAAGAAGCTGCGCCAGCGCCTAGGGATTGAAGATGGTAAGCGCGTTCCTGGCTTGATTTGGCTACGCTTAGCCCATGCCTCAGCCATCTTTGCCTTGATGGCCTTAGCCCTACTCAGACTCTGGGGCATGACTAGTCAAGCCATGCAAATGATGCTCACCAAACTTATGGATGGCATTCAAATTGGTAGCTTTACGCTAGAGCCGATGCGCATTTTAATGGGTTTATTATCCCTAGCGATTTTAATTAGCCTCACGCACCTGATTACTAATAGCCTAGCCAATCATTGGCTACGTCGTACCAATATGACGCGAGGCGCTAAAGAAACCACGGTCACCATTGCGGGCTATGCAGGCATTACACTATCTATTTTAATTAGCTTATCAATCGCAGGGATTAAATTTACTAACCTAGCCATTATTGCGGGTGCTTTATCGGTAGGTATTGGCTTTGGTTTACAAAATATTGTTAATAACTTTGTTTCCGGTTTAATTTTATTATTTGAGCGCCCGATTCGCAAAGGTGACTGGGTAAAAGTAGGCGTCACTGAAGGCTATGTCAAAGATATTAATATTCGCTCAACCGTAATTCAAACCTTTGATCGCTCTGACATTATTGTACCTAACTCTGAGTTAATCGCTAACCAAGTTACCAATATGATGCTCAGCAACCAATACGGTCGAGTCATTATCCCGATCAGTGTAGCCTATGGCTCTGATCCAGAAAAAGTGCTCGCCACTTTGCGTAGCGTGGGAGAAGCGAATCCAGCCGTGTTGCGCGAATACGGCGAGCTTAAAGTGCAAGTATTTTTCCGTAGTTTTGCTGAAAGTGCTTTGAGCTTTGAATTACGCTGTTTGATTAAGGATGTCGAAAAACAACTAGCGGTTACTAGCGAGTTAAACGTAGGTATAGAAAAAGCCTTCCGCGAAGCCAAAATTGATATGCCTTATCCGCAACGTACCATTCATATTGCCTCGGACTCTAAACCCTTGAGTAAATTGCCAACGCCCCCGAATACTGAAGCTGCTAAGACTAAAGATTTAAGCTAGAATACGCGCGTTCCTGCTGAATGGCCTCATAGTTCAATGGATAGAACGAGCCCCTCCTAAGGGCTAGATACAGGTTCGATTCCTGTTGGGGCTACCATATACTTCTCTTGCTAATTCTATCTTAATCCATTGAACCCGCACCACAGCTTGCTTTTACCTACTTATTAGACTACGTTAGACTAACTTGAAACACTAAGAAACACCGGAAAGAATCCGGTATTTTTTCCGGTGTATCAAGTACCGACTTAATAAGCACCGGAAAGTACAGTATGGCAAGAGAATTACAAAAGCTTAACGCTGCAACGGTTAAAGCTGCTAATTTAGACCCTGCACAAAATCAAGCCCGCTTAGCAGATGGTGGAGGCTTGTACTTACTGCTAAAACGTACTAAAGATAGCATTGGTAAATATTGGCGCTTTGATTTTAAACATCAAAATAAGTCAGATACCCTTTATATAGGCACTTATCCCGAACTCTCATTGAAAGAGGCACGAGAGAGGCATTTAGCAGCCCGCGCTTTACTAGATCAAAACATTAGCCCTACTGCACAAAAAAGGCGTGATAAGCACAAGCTTAGCTCTAATAACACTTTTGAAGCGGTAGCACGCGAATGGTGGGAAAAAGAGCAACATACTTGGAAGTCAGAAAAGCATAAACAAGGTGTTTTACGCTCTCTAGAAATCAACATTTTTCCTTATATTGGTGATAGGCCTATCCATGAAGTCAGCACGGTAGAAGTATTAGAGGTTTTAAAACGTATAGAAAAACGCGGGGCTTTAGACCTTTTGCGGCAAATACGCCAGCGCTGTAGCAATGTTTTTATTTATGGGGTCGCTAGCGGGCGATGTGACAACAATCCAGTCGGTGGGTTAGAGAAAGCACTTAAAAAGCATAAAGGTAAAAATCATGCTGCTTTAGCAGCAAGCGAGTTACCAGCCTTTTTAAATGTACTTGAAAACTATCAAGGTGATTATCTGACTAAAAAAGCTATTCAGCTCACCTTATATACTTTTCTTAGAACTGCTGAAATACGCTTTGCTGAGTGGAGAGAAATTGATCTAGAGGCTGCATTATGGACGATTCCAAGCCACAGAATGAAAATGGATAATGAGCATCTAGTCCCCCTAGCACCCCAAGTTATGCAGCTCTTACAAGAGATTAAAGAGTTCACAGGCCATAGCTTGTTTTTATTTCCACAGGCATCTACTCCTTACAAGGTAATGAGTGAAAATACCATGCTATACGCTTTATACCGCATGGGTTATCGAGGGCAAGCCACTATTCACGGCTTCAGAGCAACAGCTAGTACGATCTTGAATGAATCAGGCTTTCAACCGGATGCTATTGAACGACAGCTAGCACATACAGAGCGCAACCAAGTACGCAAAGCCTACAATCGCGCCGGATATGTAGCAGAACGTAAAAAAATGATGGTTTGGTGGGCTAACTACTTAGATAACTTAAAAAGTAATAGTCAAATAATTTAGGCACAATAAATCATGACTAATGAAAGTATAAACACTTTAACTATCGTAGATGCTGAGCTGAACGAAACCTTATTAAACCTATTTAAAGACTACGGCAATAATAAGGAGGAACTATTAGCAGCTCTTAAAAATATACCTAAACCACGCAAGCTAGGCAGACCCGAAGGCAAGCACGCTGCTAGAGACTTTAAGATTTTTCTAACTTGGTCATTAATTAACTACTTACTACACATCAAGCAAAAAGATGTTGTTATGCGAGCACATAGCGCCTTGGCTGAAAAAATTTTTCATATGGATATATCTAACTTAAGAAAAATAATAAATAAGCATGAAAAAACCACTCAAAAATACCTACGTGATATTGGCGTAAAGGAAACTGCTATCGAGTCGGGTTCGTGGATCATTCCTTTTTTTCAAATTACTGAGACTCAAAATTCAGGCTCTAACAAAAATATCCTTGCCGTCGTGCAACAAGCATCCCTGCTACTACAGTCAGCAGTAGGCAAAAACTCAGGCTAATTACTGCCTATTACTGCTAAGACCTAAATAGCTCTAATAGCCCTACTGATACATTCAAAGGGTTATTAGAGATGAATACACGCACCGAACCAAGAAAACGCGCCCCCTTAAGCTCAGCTCAACTAGAAAAACGCCAAATACTCACACAAACTTTTCCCACTACTGGCAAAGTGCGAGTTTCCCAATGCGCTGCTTTTTTAGGGATAGGAGAATCGACCTTCTGGAGCCTTGTGAAAGTTGGGCGCATTGAACAGCCTATGCGTTTTGGAAAGCGTCTGTCAGTTTGGGATGCAGCCTATATTCAACGCCTTGCTAAACAAGGTATTCCCCCAATTTTAGGGGAGTAACAACTAATGCAAACGCTATCCTCAAAGCAGACTGAAGCATCTAGTATTGTCCCTCAGGTATTTGCCCAAGCTATAACAGAACATACTAATGTTTTACAGGATGCATGCCAGCCATCCGACCAAAAAAAGCGCGGTTCTTTATATTATCAACCCTCTTCCCTGAGGCAGAAGAGAACTAAGAACAGTAAAACGATTACCTACAGTAATTTTGTGCAATTTTTAGGTAAACGCTACTCGATACTTCAAGGCAAGCAAGGCGTGTTCAGCAAAATCATGCACCGATTGACTGAAGAGCTATCAGCCTCTATTGATTTATGGGGGCGCGTGTTTGCTTTGCGTTTTGACTTACATCACAAAGATATTTATCGAGAGAATAATCAGTGGTTATCACAATTTTTTAAGAATCTGAAAAGACGCTTAGAGCGTGAGTATGGTATGGCAACTATCGGCTATTTATGGGTTAGGGAGCAAGAAAAAGCTAAAGCTCAACATTACCATGTGGTGCTGTTCTTAGATGGTAACAAAATACGCCATAGCAGCAAAATCAATACCATTATTAGCGATACGTGGAAGGCCGTGAATCCTAGTAACCATGTTGCTATGCCTGAAAAACCTTTCTATTTTATAGATAATGAAGAAACGCTAACCAATGCAATAGAACGTATTTCGTACTTAGCAAAGGTTAGGGGCAAAGGGTATCGAAACAGGCAAGTCAAAGATTTTTATGGAAGTAGCCTTTATAAAAAGGTGCATCATCCCTTTAATGGATTTTCACTAAAACACACTAACAGATTTAGAGTAGGCGCAAATAAAGAAGTATTAGAGACTGAGGCTAGTCACTGCTTAGTAGAGGAAACGCTATGAATAAACACAGCAAGCGCTTAAGCGCGCAAACATGGGAGCGCGTCCGAACTGACTATGAAGTTAAGCGTATGTCATTCAATGAACTGCAACAGCGCTATGAAGTTCATCGCTCTAATATTTCACGTAAAGCGCAAAAACAGGGCTGGAGCCGTGCCCAAGTGCAACAGGCTTTAGATGAGCGAGTACACGCTAAAGAGAGCCTAGAGGCCGCTATACATCAGCTTAGGCTATTAGCGGCCTATACTGTTAGCAAGCCTAAATTCGCAACAGAAAAACGCCAAGCTTTAGTGAGTGAATTAAGCTTGCGCCAAGAGGCTAGCCAACTAATCGAAAGTGCTTGCCTTAATGGTTTGGAAGCCGCTGACAATCTTCTAGACGCTGCTCAAGACTTTAAGGCAACTCTTAACCCTAACGAATATCTAGAGCTAATGATGAAAGCTCTAGATAATCACAGTAAAGCCCTACTACGCTATTCACAGACTGCTTTTGGTAAAGTTGGCTTATATAATCTTAAGTTTTAGGTAATCCTTGACCTATAATACTTTTTCTAACAGACGACTTTTTATACAATTCAATGTTGGTTTATTGGGCTTATTTAAGGTGAAGTTTTGAGTTTTAATATTGAACAGGCACTAGCAGCTGCTAACTATGTTGCAAATGATTCTTTAAGTGAAAAAGGTCTTACGGAATCTTTTGCAAGCATTTGCAATTTTCTAGCTGACAACCCTAACATACCCTTACCTAAACATGCATCACTTACCAGTATAGACGGTTTAGAAAATCTAGCTAATCAATACTTTAAAGGCTATAGACGCTCCGATTTTCCAGCTACTCCTTCAACAGTGCCAGATGAAATTGTAAGCATCGTCATGCAAGAAGCTTATGGTTATAATCAAGAGCAATGTGACAAAATAAAAATGGAACACCAACACTCGATGTGCGCTGAAAATTGTGTAGGAGCCTTATTGGAGCGCTATTTAGACTCTATATTGCGCCCTTATGGTTGGCATTGGTGCTGTGGTAGTATAGTTCGGGCTGTTGACTTCCTAAAGAAAGATAGTAAGGGCAATTGGCTAATCTTACAGATTAAAAACCGCAATAACTCTGAAAATTCCTCTAGTAGTGCAATACGTCAAGGAACTGAAATTCAGAAATGGTTTCGCACTTTTTCTAAGACTGGAAAAACAAATTGGCACAACTTACCGCCCCTCATGCAAGGCTATGGTATGAACGAGGAAAGTTTCGTGGAGTTTGTTAAAAATTATTTACAGTCAGAAAAAAGCAACTCTCAAAACAAGCTACCTTGAATTGAAGAAGAGGTTAGATTTTTTGCTGACAGATTAAATTGATTACGCCACTCTATATCACTGGTATTTTTGTAGCGTGAATATGCAAAGTTACTTATAGAATCAACTTTCTTCTTTTGGAGTAAATGAAGAATAAGGGAGCCGATAGCGGCTCCTAAACTTCCCGGTACGGCATTACCTATTTGTTTATACTGCTCAAGCAATGGGCCTGCTAACGTCCAATTATCTGGGAACTCTTGTAAACGCTTGTACTCTTCAATAGACAAGGGACGGTCTGCTTGAGGATGAGCTAAATCAGTTGCAGGCATGGCAGGATGTGTTACGAGTGTAGGAGCGGGTTTATCCCAGTCTAAGCGCCTTAAAAATCCTGTTTTTCCACCACCTGCATAATAAGATTTGCCCATGGCTTCCTTTTGTAATTCAGTTGGCAATGCCCGCCAGTTTTGCCCTGCTTTTAGCAAACGATAATATTTTAAACGCTTTTCTGGAAAGTTCAGATGATGATGTGCCTGAATATCAGATGTAGCGTCTCTGAAAGTAGACCAAGGTTTCAAGCCATGCTGACCACTTTCTGAGTGCGTAGGGATAAGAAATGGAGGCTTCTCACCATCCCTCGAACAAATAATTATAACTCGTTCGCGTATCTGAGGGGTTCCAAAGTTAGCAGAGTTATAGAGATTAAAAGATAATTCATAGCCATACTTACGAATAATACTGGTAACAAAATTTAATGCCCCACCCGGCAACTCATCTAGGCCCAAAGGAGGATATTCACTACCTCTAAGTTCATGAGGCCGATGCTGCATAGGGCACGATAATAAGCCTCGAACATTTTCAATGACGAAATACTTAGGGCGAATATCTAAAGCTATTTTAAGATAAGTTAAAAAAGCATTCCCTCTATCATCATTAAAAGCATTACGTTTGCCCGCTGTGCTAAAAGCCTGACAGGGAGGCCCTCCCATGATCAAATCTACATCATCCTGACGCGACAAACCTGCATAGCTCAAAATTTCATCTGCTGAATAATCACTAATGTCACCGATAAGAGCCGTATCAGGTCTATTAAGCACAATGGTTTGACGGCAATATTTATCCACCTCACAAGCCAAACGTATATCAAATCCAGCCTTTTCTACACCAAGATCTAAACCCATAGCTCCAGAAAAAAAGCTTAACGCGATTGGTTTATCACAGCGAATCTGATAGGAAGGATGGTTCTCAGCTACATGTGTAGAACGCTGTTGTTTGTATTCTATTAAACTATTAGCATTGATTAACCAATTCGTTCCAATTCTTTCAGCCGACAAGACACCATCACGACAGAGTGTACGTACATACTGTTCACTTACACTAAGTTCACTAGCAGTATCTGATACAGAACAAAAGGTACTCAATTTTGATTTCCTTAACGAAACAAAAAATAAGTACCATCTTAACAAGATCATAATAGTTGGTAAAGATTGTATGCTAGTTGGCTATGTATACAGCTATAAACACTCTAGGGTATATAATTTAAAATTTCCGGTTCTTATTCCGGTTTTTTTCAATTAATAGGCTGCATAATTTCTTTAAAAACATATAGTTAAATTTAAAATTTGGTTCCTGTTGGGGCTACCATTTGACTGGCTAGTTCGATGGTTAACTCAGCCGCACCGATAGCCTTGCAGCCTTGGATATTTTGCCCTGCCCATAGCGGTGAGAAATCACTAAGCCCTAAGGATTCGGCTCTAGCACGTAAGGGAAGCAAAGGATTAGTTGCCAGTGGGAATTCGGGCACTTGAGGATTGATTGGCCCCAGCTCACGCATCAGGCGATTCATAATTCCACGTGCAGGCCTACCCGTGAAAAGATTGGTTAAAGCAGTGTGTTGTGCGGCCTTTGAGTTTAAAGCCTGCCGATGCAATGTACTGGTTGTTGCCTCTGGACACAGCAAATAAGCAGTCCCTATTTGAGCGGCGATAGCGCCCAAGGCCAACACAGCTTGCACTCCTTTAGCATCTGCAATCCCACCTGCTGCGATCACTGGAATACTTACCGCTTTCACCACTTGTGGCACTAAAGCCAAACTGCCGATTTGGGTAGTCAAATCATCAGTTAAAAACATGCCACGATGCCCACCGGCTTCTAAACCTTGGGCAATAATCGCATCAACCCCTTGTTTTTCTAGCCAGATGGCCTCTTCTACAGTCGTAGCACTAGCAATAATTTTCGCGCCCCAAGCACGCAGTTGCACCAGCAAAGCTAGACTAGGTAGGCCGAAATGAAAGCTCACCACAGGCGGGCGAAATTGCTGCAAAATATCCGCTGCAGTTTGCTCAAAAGGCGCGCGTCCTGCACCGGTTGGTACTTGCTTAATATCGACGCCGAATTCCGCATAATAAGGCGCTAAGACTTGCAACCATGCTTGCTGCTTAACTTCATCCACCACAGGTGGCGTGTGGCAAAAGAAATTCACATTAAACGGCTTAGTAGTGCTGGCTTGAATCTGTGCTAACTCAGTACGCATCAACTCAGGCGTTAACATAGCACAAGGCAACGAACCTAAACCGCCAGCATTCGATACTGCAATCGCTAAAGCGCTGCCCTGCACCCCGGCCATAGGTGCTTGAATAATCGGTAACTCAATCCCAAATAAATCTTGTGCACGCATACTTCACCTGACAAATCTGCTTTCAGCGCATACTAAGCTTAAGCCTACCAATTTGTGAAATTTGCCTTTAAGCTTGGGCTTGTTTTATTCAATTTCGGTGAAATTCTATGCATACCCGCCAACTCGGCCCCTTTCAAGTTTCCGCCCTTGGCTTAGGCTGCATGAGCTTTTCAATGGGCTATGGCCCTGCGGATGATGAAGAATCCGCGCGCCTATTACATGCTGCTTTAGATGCTGGCTACTCGTTCTTAGATACTGCCTCGATGTACGGAGGTGGGCACAATGAAAGCTTGATTGGTGCGACTTTAAAGCAGCGTCGTCACGAATATGTACTCGCCAGCAAATGCGGCTTGAGTAAAGACGAAACTGGCAAGCCAGTGATTATTGGCCGCCCTGAAGTCCTCAAAAAACAATGTGAAGATAGCCTCAAACGCTTACAAACCGAGGTTATCGACCTGTATTACCTGCATCGTTTAGATCCAAACGTACCCGTGGAAGAAAGCGTCGGTGGCTTAGCCGATTTAATTCGTGCGGGCAAAATTCGCAGTTTAGGCTTATCCGAAATTTCCACAGCCACCTTACGCCGCGCTCATGCTGAGCACCCAGTTACTGCGGTGCAATCGGAATATTCGCTGTGGTCACGCACCCCAGAAACTAGCTTATTAGCCGCTTGCACTGAATTAGGCGTAGCCTTTGTGCCCTTCTCACCACTAGGACGGGGCTTCTTGACCGGTAAGGCGCAGGATGTGACTCAGCTGACTAAAGACGATGTGCGCTGCACCAATGCGCGCCCACGTTTTGAACCAGAAGCTTTCGCAGCTAACAGCAAGCTGCTAGCCCCCTTTGCGGAAATCGCCAAACAACAAGGCTGTACGCTGGCGCAATTAGCGCTTGCTTGGGTCTTGGCACAAAGCGATGCCAAGCTTATCCCCATTCCGGGCACCAAGCATATCGACTATATGCGGGAGAATGCAGGTGCAGGCAATATTCAACTCAGCGCGGCCACGGTGCAAACGCTGAATGAATTAATCAATGAAAGCACCGTGCAAGGCCAGCGCTACACGGCAGGTTTGATGGCGAGCATGGATGCAGAACAAGATCGTTTAGCGCCCACTGATTAAGACTACGCCAAACAAACGCGGATCAGTCATAGCCTTATCCTCACGCGCGAGCCAAGAAATTTTCTGCTCGCGGCTGCCGCCATCATCATCGTCATTCACTTGCACCTCAATCCCGACACGGCTTTTCACTCCAATAGTCACTCCAAGCATCTTCCACGGAATTTTCGCTTCCAGCACATAACCGTCCGCTGTGATTTTGAACTCATAAGTCAAATCTGGCGAAATGGTTTGTGGTGATTTCGGATCAAGAATCACTTGCTTACGCCCCCAAGCAAAAGTCATTCGATAGTCATTCTTGCCGTCGTAACTGGCTTGGCGACTATTATCTGCATCAATATAAAATTCAACAGAATCATCATCTTCGGGGTTTTCAGAGTCTGATTTGATCGACTCATCATAAACACGTACCGCTAAATACAGGTAGTTGTTATCCCATTTGCCTTCCCATTTGCCGAATAGATCACGTTTCGCCCATTCTTGACCGGCAATTAAAGTATCTAAAGTGCGTGGATTTTCGAGGAAGAAATAACGCTCTGGGTCCTTTGCGGGGCGGAACACAATGAGTGGATCATCTGGACTATGTGGTTTTTTTTCAACTGGAATTTCTGTCGGTGGTATCACTTGAGCAGATTTATTGGGGCTGGTTGTGGCTAACCAATCTCGATGTGCGTCTATAAAATTCAAGACTGCATTGTATTTATACGCGGTTTCACGTGGTTGGCGGATATGCTCTTTTAAACCCCAACAGCCAAACCATTGGCAAGTACGTGGTGAAGAGAAAGCCATAAATAGCTCGCCGCCTGCTTCTTTCCAGCCAGTTAGCATTTGCGTATATAGCTCACCCATACGTGGATCACGATTGGCAGCAAAAAATAAGGGATTCGGGTGCTGAGTCGGCTCACGCGTGACCCAATCCACTAAGCCCTGCCCACCTTCATAAGCAATCAGTTTTAAGCCATAACTATGGGCAATTTCGGCTTGTTCGTGGACATGATCAAGCACTTGCGGCAAGGAGCGGAAAGAATCTTTCGCAGTAGTTAAGTCAAAGATTTGATCAACCGTCGTCGACTCGCGATAGCCTTTGGTATTGCCGCCAAAATACGGCGCGATGGCCATTGCATCTGCAATTTCCGCACCACCATATTCGCCTAAAAACTTTTTAGAAATATCCGGGCGGGTATCCCATGAGCCAATCACGCGAGTGAAGCGCTCACGTCCCCCAAAGACTTGCTCCCAAATGGCAAAGACTTCGCCTGCGCGTTTAATGTAATACTGATAGCCTGCTTCTACTGAGTTAATGCTAAACCCCGCCTCAATACCTTTTTTCTGGGTGTATTCGCTGTGCGAAAACGAGGTATTCCAAACTTCATTGGTGTATTCGACATAAACCCGCGCTTCTGGGTGGAGATGGTCGCGCACATAAGTCGCAAAATTACGGATGTAGTCATCATCAGCAGCATGCGGCAGATTAAACCAAGCATCGGCTTGCATACGGTTGGCTAAATCGACTTGAATCTCTAGTGGTGCTCCACGCGCTCCATAACCACCACCCCAAGTCGCTTCCTGCAAATTCGGACGCTCAGGCCAATGGCTTTCGGGATTACGGGTAATCCCCGACATTGCCATAAAACGAATCGTGCCGAAATCCTTGAGATAATTCAGATATTCCGGCGTAAAACGAATGCTGGTGTAATACAACTCAAACGGTAAATAGGCAGCGCCCGAAGCACAGTCGGCTTGGGCAAACACGCGCTGATAGGGATTATCTTGGCAAATTCCACCCGGCGGTAAGATGCGAATATTCCGAATCGGATCCGCCTCCTCCATACTTTCTATCACTAAACTGGCATTGATTTCGCCATCCTCGCCTTTATGTAGGCGAATCAGGTCACGATTCGGTGACTGGCTCACGGCTTCCACACCATGCCCATAACTCAGCACGCCAGTCCCATCATAAAGCACGACATAATCACCTTCGACTAAGGCATCAGGGGGCATTTTGCCAATAAACTTGGTCGCAATTTTGGCGCCATTTAATCGCAGCGGCCAACCTTGTGGATCATATTCGACCTTATCCGCCTCCGGCATTTCTAAAACATTGTCTTTAAAAGGTGCAGACTGGCGAAACAAATCAATAAACGGGAAGCTGGCATCTTCGTAATGCAGTTCATTGACATTCACCCCAATCAGAGGACGCACTTGCGCGGGCGGAATAATCGGAATTTCGGCGATTAAAGGCTCCGGCGCTTTATGGGGAATACCACTGGTTTGCACTGGAGGACTAGGAGTTGGAGTAGCTGGCGTTTCGGGAACTACGTGGATGGTATCGGTTTTTTTAAAGTTAGAGTAATAAAACGAGACCAAGGTGACCGCGATAGTGACCAGCACTACTAACAGCAACACCCACTTTCCTATTGTTTTCATTAGGCATACATAATTGAGGTGAGGTAGACCAAGCTTAGCGAAGAATCGAGATTTTGCAAACTTTGCTCTCGTTTTTTAGACAATCGCCTGACCTAAGCAGCGCTTACTTAGCTCCTCAAAGGTAGTATTCATTAGAGTCACAAACTCACGCGAATCACTGGCTAAAGCGAGCGGTTCGCCAATAATCACATCGCAATTAAACGGCACGAATAGAGCCTCGCCACGCGGCAGCGCCTTACCTAGCCCGCGCATAAATACCGGCGTAATCGGTACGGTAGGATGGCGCTGCATCAAATAGAACAGACCTTTTTTAATCTGCCCCACTTGCTCGGGCTGTCCACGACTACCTTCAGGGAAGAGAATTAGAATTTGCCCTGATTCCAGCACTTGATGGCAAGCTTCCAACACACTCTCTGTAGACTGCCCTGAACGCTGAATGGGGATAATATCAATGCACTTAGTTGCTATCCAAGCCCACACTTTATTCTGAAAAAAGTAATCCGCTGCTGCCACCGGGCGGATATATTTCAAGCGTTTTAAGGGGTAAAGACTCATCAAGACCAGCACGTCTAAATGGCTATTATGATTGGCTGCTACCACGGCGGGGCCTTTAGTCGGCAGCTGCCTATAGCCTTGTAGATTTAAGCCCAAAACGATAAACACAATCGGTTTAATAAACAGTGCAAAGAACAAAATCTTAATCATGAATAAGCATCAATAAGCTAGGTAATAGCAGTAATGGAAAAACAGCGGCGCGGTATAAATTAGGCTATCAAACCGATCCAAAATCCCACCATGCCCCGGAATCAAAGTACCACTATCCTTGATCGCTAAATCGCGCTTCACTGAAGAGATCACCACATCGCCGATGAAACCCGCACAGCTAATTAAGATACCTGCACCAAAGCCTTGCCAAACATTCAAGGGCGTGAGCCAAGGCGCGATCAAAGTTGAAAGCAGGCTAATGCACAACAAGCCACCGATAAAACCTTCCCAAGTTTTGTTTGGGCTAACTTTAGGAATGATCTTATGCTTGCCGAATAATTTGCCAGAAATATATTGGCTAATATCATTCAGCTCAGTCATGAACAGAATAAAAATCACCAAACCTAAACCGCCTGCTTGTAGATTTCGCTCTGGCAAAACCAGCAGATAAGCAACATGGCTAATACAATATACTGTGAGCATGGTTGCCCAATGAATTGTACCGGCGGCTTGAATAAAACCTTTAGTTTCACCAATCAAGACCATGCGCATTGGCAGTAGCAAAAACACATAGACCGGAATAAAGATAATAAACATCCCGTACCAACCAAGCGCGACCCAATAGTATTGCAAGGGAATCGAAAGATAGGCGAGAAAGACTACGCGCCGATCATTGAAGCGCAGCGGCACGATTGAGAAGAACTCCTTCAGTGCCAAAAAACTAATGAAGGCAAATAAAATAATCGCAGCGGTGGTACTCACTGCTAAGCAAATAAACAAGATACCAATCATCCACCACCAGGAAGTGATGCGCTTTTTTAGCTCTTCATAATCGCGCTCGGGATGCTTAATTTGCAAAGCGTATTGCACGCCTGAAGCAAGTACCAGCAAGCCCAATACCAGCAACATGGTATACAACGAATGACTTGGAATATTGAGCACTTAGCGTGCCTCCAAATACTGATAAGCCGCTAGAGTACGGCGTATCGCGGTCCAAATTGAGCCAATGATGATTAGGATTAAGGCATAAAATAAAACCCAATGCCCCGCCCAGAACCACGGCTCTAGCAAACTCAAGACAGCAGCAACAGTTAACACCGCCATCCGCTGCTGCTTAGCCATTGGCCCGCGAAAATCGGCAGGCGCCCCCATACTAGTCGCTAAAGTGCGAATATAAGCTGTCATGACTGCGAATAAACCGGCTGCCCAACCGAGCTCAATTCCCCATGCTAATTGAGTAGCATAACCTGCGCTGACGAGAATCAACGGATCAGCCATACGGTCAGGAATATCATTGAACAGCTCGCCAGATTTCGTGCTTTTGCCACCCTCAACTGCGACCATACCATCGAGTAAATTACAAATTAGGCGCAATTGAATCCCTAGTGCGACGCCTAAAAACCATAGCACACAGCCACCTTGCGCAAGCATCCAAAAACAAACCGCTGCAACAGCTGCAAATGCTATGCTCAATAGGGAAATTTGGTTGGGCGTAATAGCGGTTTTACTTAGCTTGCGTGCCAACGTTTGAAAAATGCCTAAGCTCCGTACCTTTAAAGGGCGGCGGTTATTATTGTCCATAATGATTAACTAATTGAATGCTTGCCAAGAGCCTAAGCCTCTAAGCGTGAGTCAGTGCTTAATGCAGCTCTTCGAAAAGACCCAAAGCACGATTTTTAGTGACCTTGTCGCCCGCAAAAATACGGCCATTCATCGCGATGTAAACGCCCACTGGCATGACTTGCACTGCCATCAGCCCTGTCCCTAAATTAAACAAGCCATCTGAGCCACTAATCGTTAGCGGAATCATCGCGCCCGTCAACACGATGGTTTTATTCACTTTAGCGGCCAGCAAATATCGCGCTGTCTCTGCCATCGTATCAGTGCCATGTGTGATCAGGATTTGCTGATGCGTGCTAGCTTGGCAAGCAGCAAGAATCTGTGCACGATCTTCATCCGTCATCTCTAAACTATCTTTTAAGCACAACTGCTGAATATCCAGCTCCACCCCGCAGCACCCGCGCTCAAACGCTGCTGGAATATGAGTTTGATTAAAACTCAACTCGCCTTTTAAGGGGTTGTAAACTTTATCGATGGTGCCACCGGTTAGTATTATTTGAACGCTCATACCCAGTCCTATTCATTAGAGTTAATTCAAGCTAGAAGCATAGCTTGCTCTAATCGGGCTGTCGAAAAAATTGCACGCTCTTTAATCGCTAGGCTCAAGCTTATTGCTTGTGGAATCCTCAGTCGGTAGTGGCTCGGTTAAAGGTGGGCGATGACACTCTTGAAAAACCCGCAAAGCACATTGCCGACAACACTCATGATCTAAAATAGTGGTAGTAATTTGCTGAATCGCTTCCCGCTTAGAGTCAAAGAAAAATCCGCTACCAATATGCTCATCAAAATGGCCTTTGTGAATAAAGGTATTCACCTTGCGTTTCAAGCCTGCGAAGTACAAACCACCACCAGCGGCCTTAAGACGCGCGGACTCTTGCTCCAGCATCTCGGCTCCTGTCAGGTCAATAAAGTTAATCCCGGAACCGATCACTAAAATGCGCTTATAGCCTTGGTGCTCGCTCATATAGTGCAGGCGATTTTGAATATGATTGGCTGAGCCAAAATAAACCGACATATCAATTCGTACCACTTTTAACTGCGGGCACTCTGGTAAAATTTCATCCCGATACTTATTTACCAAAATACTTTTACCAGTCGCTGCCTCAGTGGTCGGCACTAAGCTGATAACATCAGGAATGGAGGTGCGGGCTAGGAATAAAATCAGGGATAGCAACACGCCCAAATAAATCGCAAACTCTAGCTCTAAGAACAAAGTCGCGAAGAACGTAGTGAGCAAAATGCTGGTTTCTGCCCGACTGGTTTCGAAGATTTTCTTAATATGTCCAAAATCCACCAGATTCCAAGCCACCAACATAATCACCCCTGCCATCGCTGAAATCGGTAAATAAGCCGTTAAAGGAGCCACTAGCAAGATGATTAAACCTAATAATACGGCTGCAAAAATCGCAGATAAGGGTGTTTGCGCACCTGAGGTATAATTCAAACCAGAACGAGTAAAGGAACCCGAACCGGCATAGCTTGAGAAAAAACTCCCAACAATATTGGATAAGCCTTGTCCAAAAAATTCTTGATTGCCATCAATGCGTTGATGTGACTTGGAAGCAATCGCGCGGCTAATCGACACGGCTTCAATCAAACCTAGCAAAGCCACTGCAAAGGCTTGGGGTGCTAGCGTTTTAATCGTTGCTAATGAAAAGTCGGGGCTAGACAAAGGGGGTAAATGCGCAGGAATTTCTTGGACTAATTTAATCCCAACTTTTTCACCACCTAATAAAAAGGCAATCACACTGCCGACCACCAGTGCTACTAATAAATTGGGGATGCGCTTCAGCCAAACCTTCAAAACTAATGCCGTAATCAGGGTCAGAATCGCCACAGTGAATACATAAACATTCATTTGTGGCAGCTGATGGAAAATAGACAACCACGTAAACAAAAAGGATTCCCCACGTGGGACTTCAACCCCAAAGACCTGATTCATTTGGCTGGTGGCGATCAAAATAGCCGCGCCTGCAGTAAAGCCAATGACCACTGTATGGGAAACGAAGTTAACTAGCACCCCTAAACGCGCTAAAGCAAAAGCGAGTTGAAAAATGCCCGCCAGAAAAGTCAGGGTCAAGGTGAATTGAATAAAGGTTGGGCTACCAGGATCGGCATGCCCACTGATGGCTGAAAATACGACAATCGAAATTGCGGTGGTTGGCCCTGAAATCAGATGCCAAGACGAGCCGAATAAAGCGGCAATGATCGGCGTCACCATCGCCGTATACAGACCATATTCAGGTGGCAAACCCGCAATAGTCGCAAAAGCCACACCTTGCGGGAGCACAATCACCGCTCCCGTGAGACCGGCGATGAAGTCTGCCTTAATCGAATTACGATTAACCCTAGGCAGCCACAGCATGAAAGGGAAAAGAAATTGAGTAAAAAATTGCATTTTTATTAATGTCATAGCGGTTCGGGAATGCTGTATTAGTCTACGCTTATTTTCTTAAACTTAAAGTGAACTTATCTATCCCTCAAGAGCTATGTCTATTGAGTGAATAAGCGCTTGCCCATCATTGCCAATGCCATATCAAACACACCATCCCATAAACGCTCGGCAGAGCGCGACACATCCAAACCCACGCCTTTACTATGTTGGTCTAACAAAGCTAAGCGCTTAAATAAAGCAGGCCAATTCGCACGCTCCATCCGTTTGACTGCAGCTTGAAAAGGCGCTTGGCGATTTTTGGGTAAGCGCATAATTAAATTTTGATTGGAACGCTGTTGGCGCTGATTTTCACAGGCTTCATACAGTTGGCGCAGTAAATCACCAAAGGCCCAAACCAACAAAGGCAAGGCCGTATCTTCTTCTTTTAATACTTGGAGAATATGCTGCAAGCGCTTGATATCTTGAGCTAAAATGGCATCCGCCAAATCAAAGACTGTAAAACGTGAACTATCTGAAATCGCTGCGGCCATTTGCTCTGCAGTGATCGGCTCACGGTCATAAAGCAGCTTTAATTTATTAATTTCTTGCACCGCAGCCAGCATATTGCCTTCCACATGCTCAGCCAAATAGCGTACCGCCGCTTCATTGGCATTTAAGCCTGTCTCACGCATGCGCTTAGCAAGCCAGGCTAAGGCTTGTTGGGGCGATAAATCCCAGACTTGCACTAACACGCCTTGTTGCTCAATCGCTTTGACCCAAGCCGCGCTGCGACAGGCTTTATCTAAGCGCCCACATTGAATCAGCAGCACTTTATCAGTTGGGGGATGGGCTAAATAGTGCTGGATGGCCTTACTACCTGCTGCACCAATTTTGCAAGAATTCAGGCGCAAATCGAGCAGCTTTTGCTGTGAAAACAAAGACAAAGCTTCACTGGCCGCTAGCAAGACGCTCCAATCAAATTGCGCATCCACATTCAGAATTTCACGCTCGCTAAAGCCCTGCTGCTTAGCCGCTTCGCGCACCGCATCCGCTACTTCCATTACTTGGAGCGGTTCATCGCCACTGATTAAGTAGACCGGCTTGAGGCCTAAGCGTAGCTGTTCAGTGATTTGTTCAGCGCGCACTTGCATTACTATTGCACCTTCACTCAAAAGAGGATTTAAAGACGCTGCATGGTATCATGCAGCGCTTCTTTTGGGTCAGAACCGTATTTGTTTATGGGTCAACGCATTACCAGCCGTTATCGCGCATCATGGTGGTTAAAATCACCGCATTTACAAACTATTTTGCCTACTCTGCTGCGCAAACGTATTTCCTTAGCCTTTACTTGGGAACGGTTGGAACTTAAGGATGGCGATTTTATTGATTTAGCTTGGTATTCGCGCCCTGATGCACCCTTAGTGCTGATGATGCATGGCTTAGAAGGCTCGCTAAACTCACATTACGCCTCTACTTTGGTGAAAGCACTGCATGAGGCTGGTTTTAGCGTGGTCTTTATGCTACTACGGGGTCGCGGTCGTGAACCTAATCGCTTAGCCAAAAGCTATCATTCGGGTGCAAGTGCTGATCTGGCCGAAGTATTGGCACAACTCAAAGCACGCGGACAAATGCCAGCCGCAGCGGTTGGAGTCTCATTAAGCGCTAATCTTCTATTGAAGTATTTAGGGGAAAGCGCAGCCAACTCAGGCCTAAAAGCAGCGGTGGCAGTCTCTGCACCTTTCCAATTAGCGGTCTGCTCTAAGAAGCTAGAGCACGGATTTTCAAGGATTTATGGGCAATACTTACTAAAACAACTGAAGGCTTCGTATCAAGAAAAGTTTCGGCAATTAGCAGTGCCACGCCCTGTCGACTTAAGCACGATTAACACCATCTACCAATTCGATGATCAAATCACTGCACCGTTCAATCAATTTGCAAATGCCGCTGATTATTACCAACGTTCCAGCAGCGCGCAGTTTCTAGAAAAGATTCAAACACCGACTTTAATTATTCATGCGCTCGATGATCCCTTTATGCGTCCTAGCATTGTGCCCCATGTTGAGCAGACCAGTGCGAGTGTGAGCCTAGAAATTACTGAACATGGCGGGCATGTAGGCTTTATCACTGGCAAGACACCGTGGAATTTAAACTATTGGCTGGATGAGCGTGTACCTGCTTGGTTACAGGCTCAGCTTTTGGATAAACCAGCATGAACACACAACAGGCAGTTGCAGCCGTGATTGGTGGTGGCCCGGCAGGTTTAATGGCGGCAGAACAACTCACACAAGCAGGCTATGCGGTTGATTTGTATGATGCGATGCCTTCGGTAGGGCGTAAGTTTTTATTGGCAGGTATTGGTGGCCTAAATATCACCCACTCTGAAGCCTTGGAAAAATTTAGCGCTCGCTATGCAGAACGGGCTAGTGAGCTAAATCCTTATCTGCAAGCGTTTACTCCCGAGGCTTTACGCCAGTGGTGTACCGATTTGGGGATTGAAACTTTCATCGGTAGCTCAGGCCGAGTTTTCCCAAAAGAAATGAAAGCAGCTCCCCTGCTGCGAGCTTGGCTGAGCCGTTTAAAAGCGCAGGGCTTGACGATTTATCCGCGTCATCGCTGCTTAGGTTTAACTGCTGAGCAGGCATGGCTATTACAAACGCCAGAAGGTTGGCTCACGAAAACATACCCTGTCACCGTCTTAGCCTTAGGTGGAGCGAGCTGGAAAAAATTGGGTAGTGATGGCGCTTGGGTCGAATGGCTACAAGAGCGCCAGATTCAAATCGCCCCTTTGCGCCCTGCTAATAATGGTTTTGTGTGTGCTTGGAGTGAATTTATCCAGCCTTTAGCGGGTGCTCCGGTGAAACCAGTAAGTTTAAGTTTCACTGATCTCAATGGCTTTAAAGAAACACGCCAAGGTGAATTGATCATTACTGCGCAAGGGGTTGAAGGTAGCTTGATTTATGCTTTTTCGGCGCGCTTACGCGACAGTTTAGAACATCAAGGCTCAGCCACTTTTTATCTAGACCTCTGTCCCCACCAAACTCAACAGCAACTTGAAATCGTATTAGCGAAACGCTCTGCTAAAAAAAGCCTAAGCAGCTTTCTAAAAAACCAATTAAAGCTGGATACCATTAAAGCTGCTTTAGTCTTTGAAAAAATTGATAAAACCCAATCACAAAATCCTAATTATCTTGCGCAGTTACTAAAGCAACTACCGATTACTGTCATCGGCATGACACCCTTGGATGAAGCAATCAGCACTGCGGGCGGGATTAAGTTTGAGTCTTTAACCGCTGATTTGATGCTAACAGACCTACCCAGCGTGTTTTGTGCAGGAGAAATGTTGGATTGGGAAGCACCCACTGGCGGCTATCTGCTCACCGCTTGTTTGGCAACTGGTAAACAAGCCGGTTTAGGCGCAGTGCGCTATTTGCAAACGTTAGCACCTAATCAAAAATAAGATTTTGAACCGCTAAGCGCTCGACATCTTCATTTTGATGGGTGACTAATAAGACGGTTTTATGCGCCGCTTTTGCAGTTTCTCGCACCCAAATAGCCGCAATTTCACGGGTATAAGCATCTAATTCAGCGAATGGCTCATCCAGCAAAATGATCGGTTCAGGGCGTAAAAGTGTGCGTAATAAGGCGACTCGCTGGCGCTGCCCACCGGATAATTCGCTCGGCATCTTCGTTAAATAAGCACTGATCTCTAAAGCTTCGGCAGCCGTTTGAATGGCAGCTTGTCTGGCTGTTTCGGTGGCAAACTTTAAGCCTAATTTTAAATTCTGCGCGATGCTTAAATGCTCAAACAAATTATGTTCTTGAAACAGCATGGAAACGGGACGCTGTTCAATCGGCAAATTCAGTAGTGATTGTCCCAGCCATTGAATATCACCTTCGGCGACTGGCTCGAAGCCAGCAATCGCCGCCAGCAGAGCTGACTTACCTGCTCCGCTGCGGCCTTGAATGGTGGCAATTGCGCCTTGTTCAACTTGCAGATCATAGCGCCGCTGCCAAGAGCCACGGCGTAAAATTAATTTGTGAATCAATAACATGAATTATTTTACAGCCCAAGCACTTTTGTAGAAATTACCATTGTGGAAATAATAGACGTTATTATCAATCAGAATGCTGCGATCATTATCGTCCCAATACCAATCTTGAGCTGGACTGACAGAAAAACCACCTAGATGCTTAAGTTTGCGCTGCGCATGATTCACTTCGAAACGATGCAAACCATTTTTAGAGGTCCCTGTATTTAGATCGGAAACCATGACCGGCAAGGCTACGCGGGTGAGGGTATTGTTATTGATCGCTAAGGAAGTAATCGCATGATGATTTCGATTGGCGGGGCTATCGGAACCAGAGCCACCTAATTGCACTTTATCGATTTCTTGCGGGCGGCTGGGATTGGCAATATCGAATAAAGACAGCTTCCAACCTTGTTGTGCTCCACCTGCTTGTGCATCAGCAGCCTTACCGACACCCAAAAGCAGAGTGGGCGTTACCGGATGCAGATAATCAGAGAAGCCAGGAATCACCAATTCACCCGTTACTTTCGGATCGAGTGGATTACGCAAATCAACCACATACAAGGGGTCGGTATTGCGGAAGGTGACAAAATAAGCGTAATCATTAAACAGCCGCGCCCCGTATAAGCGCTCGCCTGGCTTGCCCAAAGGTTTCGGATATTTGGCATTCGGTAAGCGTGACACCGTGATCAACTGCTTATTACTGGGGTGTTCAGCCAGCACGCTCAAAATCACCGGTGAGCGCGTAATCGGGTCAGGATGCTTGGTGGTTTGCGCCATATTGTAAGTCACTACCCGCAAATTGCCGCGCTGATCCTCATCAAATTGGAAGGTACTTAATTCATTCCAATTTAAACTGCCAAAGAAAGCGCCCGAACCACGATAACTAAAGCTTTTACCGCTTAAGCTAAATTTATGCAAGGCATTACCCTGCATACTACTTATCGGTGCTTTAACCGCAGCATTATAATTAGAAATTAGATAAGCAGCCTTGTCCGACATATAAAAATTTTCAGCAGAGCCTATATAAGCTAAAGTTTGTGGTGCTTGCCTTATATCATCTAAATCCAAGCTAATCAGTGAAACTAAACTGGAAATAAGCTCTGGCTTTTTTTCTGGTGAATACAGAGCATTAGTAGTCAACAAGGGCACAGGGTTTTTACTGTTTCTTTCAGTATAACTTGGCAAAGAATCAACTAATTTCCACTGATCGATTTCGGCAATTATTTTCTTTTTCTCAGCTTCTTTTTGCTGCTCTGTTAATGCTTGTTTAGATTCAATGCCTTTATGAACTATTGGATAGTCACTGAGATAGTTATTTAAGACTAAATATAAGCGATTATTAATTCTTCTACTTTGGTAAAAACCGCCTTCAATATCTAGCTGCCTGACCAGCTGAGGTTTCGCAACATTGGCTAGATTAAAAATCAGAATCTGCGTTTGTCCTGAACCACCATAAGGCCGATACCTCCGTATGGGATGGCGCATCGGTTGATAAGAGCTGGTCAAAGCAACCAATTGCTTTCTATTCGGGATTAAATAAATGCCATGTAATTGTGAATTCGCGGGTAAACCAATCGTAGCAATCTGCTTGAGCGTCGAACCCGAGACAGCTTGAGTATCAAAAATCCGAATACCAGCGCCTTGCTGATTGGCTCCATACAGATAACGGCCATCAGTTTTGACCATATCGGCCTCATCGACACCCTGCTCTTGCAGATTCGTGCCTGAAACCTGGCCCGCTGAAGCTTGAGCAGCCATTACAGACGGAGGTCTAGGCATGGCACGAAGGCGTGCTCGATTATCAGGTCGGTAAGGTCGATAATCGGAGATGGTAATTTGTGATTTGAGTTGCTCTTTAATTTGCTGTTCGAGCAGCTCAATAGAAACCGGCTTAAGGAAACCATCCTTATCACCCAACTCTTGCGCGAATAAAGCACTGGGCATTACTAAAACGCAAAAAACAACCAACCAAAATTTTTGCATATTCTTAACCTTGTTGTTTACCTATCAAGGTAGACGCTGACCTTAACTCATAGTTCCAAACCACTACGCTTTTTTTATTCGCTCTAGCCAAACCACTAAAAAACCGCAAACTAATAGAAACAAGAAGGATAATACCGAGGCTTCAATAATTCGATAGCTACCGGCATAACTATAAATCAGCCAAGGTAAACTTACCCACTCGTCACTGGCAAAGATAGAAAATACTGCGACATCACCCATCGCCAATAATAAAGTTAGCACAAAAGCAGCTTGTAAATCGCGACTTAGCCACGGCAATAATACCTGCCAATAAGCTAGCGAATTTAATTTTAACTGCTGAGCTAAGTGCTGATACTGATCATCAAATTGAAATAAGCGCGGTTGTAATTGCTGAATAGCAAAGGGTACTAAAATCAACGTATTAATCAAGATTACAAAAATAATCCCCCAACGATCCACATCCAGATGCGTCAATAACCAAACATACAAACCGACTGAAAGCACCATCGCGGGGATAATTAAACTGTGATTCGCAAGCACATCTAAGATCCATTGTTGCTTAGCTTTACCTGCTAAACGGGCAAGACGGATCGGACTTAACAGCAACAGCGCGAATAAGACACTGAGAACCGCCGCGATCACCCCTAATACTAAGCTGGTGAATAGCGGTTTGACGATTGGTAGTTGTGCCAAACGCTCAAGATTAATCTGCAATAAACTAGGGATTAAAGCCACTAGCGGTAATAGGAATACAAACCAAGCCAGCATATAAATCAAGCAGTGTAGACTACGGGCTAGCGGCTTAGGTATCGGTAAAAATTGAGCGCGCGCCGTATCAGCCGATAGCCATGAGCTAGCACTAAAACGAGTCATCAGTAGAAACAAACCACCCGCAATCAGTAGTTGTAGCCAAGCTAAACTCAAGGCTTCGGGTATATTGAAATCGTATTTAAGTGCTTGATAGATGGCGACTTCTAAGGTAGTTGACTGTGGCCCACCGCCTAAAGATAAAACCACAGCAAAACTATTAAAACAGAGTACAAAAACAAAAATCCACACCGTTAGTAATCGTCCACGTAACTGCGGCCACTCTAGCAAAGCCATAGATTGCCAAGCGCTCAGTTTTAATTGTCTCGCTAATAACCAAGAGCTAGCTGGAATTGCTTGTAGTTGTAGGTAAAACGCCCGAATCGCAAAGGGTAGGTTTAAAAATAAATGCGCCAACAAAATGCCTTGTAAACCATATAGATTCCACGACTCGCCTAGATACGGGCTTAAATAGCCTGAACCGCCCAATAAAGCGACTAAACCCGTGATGAGAATCAAACTAGGCAAAACAAAACACAGCAAGCAAAGCGCTAAGAAAGCGCGCTTGCCCCAAAGCCTTGGCAAATAATACAGGGCGCGTGCTACCGGCAGAGCCAGCAATACTGAGCTAGTAGCGCTGAGCGCGGCTTGCTGCAAGGAAAAGGCTAAAATACGGTGAATATAAGGATCAGTAAAAACCGCCCATGATAAGCCGCCCTCACCCACGCTGCTTAGGCCATAAAAAGCCCAAGCAGTAATGAGTAAGAGTAAACTTAGAACCGCATAGCCAATTATTTGGCTGCTGCGCTGCGCCATTCTTTAATCCAATCTGCACGTTTTGCGGCGATTTCGCTCGGTGTAAAACCAATTCGCTGCGGCTGGATTAATTGACTAAATACAGGCGGCAACTCAACCCCATCAATCACGCGTAACATCCAATTAGTGACTGGAATTATCGATTGTGCTTCAGGAGAAATCAGGAAACTTAAGAATTGCTTGCCTAGCTCAGGCTGCTGACTGGATTTTAGTAAAGCGGCTAATTCGACTTGAGCTACATGGCCCTCGCTAAATGCTGCAGCTTTGTAATTATCTTTTTTATCTGAAATCACATGATAGGCAGGCGAAGTATTGTAGCTCAGCACATAATCAGAGCCGCCCTCTAAGAACATGCTATACGCTTCCCACCAACCTTTGGTTACGGTGACTGTATGCTTGGCTAATTGCTGCCATGCAGCCTCTGATTGGTCGCCGTAAACAGATTTCATCCAAAGCATCAGGCCTTGACCGGGTGTGCTTGTGCGCGGATCTTGATAAATGATTTTAGCATCAGATTCGACCAGCTCTTTTAAAGAAGTCGCTGGTTTACTGATTTTGCTGCTGTCGTAAATAAACGCAAAGTAGCCATAGTCATACGGTAAAAAGTCTTGATCAGCCCATTTCAAGCTAGCTGACAGCTTGTCTACTGGCTGAGCATGTTCAGCGATTAGTTGAGTGGCACGGGCCTCTTCCATCAGGCCATCATCAATACCCAAAATCACATCAGCTTTGGCTTTCTCACCTTCGACTTTTAAGCGATTGAGAATGCTAACCCCATCTTCAACGGCAATAAACTTCAAATCGCAATTGCAGGTTTTTTCAAAAGCGGCTTCGAGCTTGGGGCCAGAGCCCCATTCGGACACAAATGAATCGTAGGTATAAACGGTGAGTACAGGTTTATCAGCTGCTTGGGCAGTGCTTAAGGCGAGGGTTGTAAATAGGGGTAAAAAAACGGATTTTTTCATGTTGAGTACCTTCAGTGATTAACTAAGGAACACAACGGCACAGGGGGATGGTAGATGAATTTCTCTTCCCTACGCCGGTATGAGCCGGATCAGGTTCTACGGGTTTGCTAAATAGCATCTCAGTCCCAAAGGACACCCCGAGAGCGCGGAAAGAGTGTAACAAAACTGCTATCCAGCTGACAATAAACTTAAAAAATGCTGGCTAAGGAAGGGAATAAAAACAGGAGTATTTTAGAAGACGTTTATCCTCCTCCGCCTTGCGCAGAGGAGGACAAAACAGCTTACTACTATTGAGTACTAGACAGTTGCTTTAAGTAAGCCACCAGTACTTTGATTTCAGTTTCATTTAATTGCTTACCAAACACAGGCATCTGACGTTGAACACCATTAGTGATGGTCTTTTTCACTAATGCTAAACGCTCAGCCGGTGTTTCTTCAGCTGTTGTATCCGCAATAGTCCAGATTTGATCAGTTAGGTTAGCAGAGCCTTGTGAAGTCAAGCCTTTACCTGCAGTCGTGTGGCATTGATAGCAGCCACCTTCATAACCGTTGAAAATCTTCTGGCCTTTTGCAGCTGCCTCAGCATTGTGCTCAACACCTGACATGCTCAAAACATAGTTAGCCACTTCATCAACTTTTTCTGGAGTCAAAGTGGTATTGTAGGCTGGCATATAACCATTACGACCATTAACGATGGTTTGATGGATTTGCTCAACATCGCCACCCCACAACCAATCGTCATCCACTAAAGTTGGGAATAAACCTGGAACACCCTGCCCCCCTATTTGGTGGCAAGCAGCGCATTTGTCACCGAAAATACCCTTACCATAAGAGCGCACGAAGTCACTCATTTTGGTGTCTTGGGCAATTTGCTCATAAGAAGCAGCCGATACCTTTTCCAAATAAGTTTTTTGCTTGAGGGCTTGCTCACCAGTTTGCATGTCTTGTGCTAACAAAGCTCGCATGTTCCAGTGAGTCGTTTTCTCTTCACCCGCATCGGTTTTGTAGGTGATATGACTGAGACCCTTCAAATAAGAACCACCAATTGGCCAAGACGGATAAATCGTCCAGTACACAATGGCAAATATAATGGTTCCATAGAAAGTCCACAGCCACCAACGTGGTAGTGGGTTGTTGAATTCTTGTAGGGTTTCATCCCACACGTGCCCGGTGGTTTCCGCCCCAGTTAAGGGATCTTTTACAGGAGTTGCCATAATTTATTTCTCACCTTGCTTTGGTGATCCTGCTTGGGGTTGGTGCTCATCATCATCTAAAAAAGGCACATAGCGATACGACTCAAGGCGCTCGCTACGGGCTTTATTCGAATAAACGTAGAGTACAATACCCACAAACGTGGTGAAGAAAATGACTAAAGCCACCATTTTGCTGTTACCAAGGTCGGTAAGCCAAATCCACAAATCTGCTAGCATCATTATTCTCCTAACCGGTCAGTATCACACAATCTCTATGGGCCAGATCAACGGAACTGGATGAAGTAGTCTTCGTCAAACTTGCTGAAATCAACCATCGTCCCCAACACTTGGAGATAGGCCACTAAAGCATCCATTTCACTAATTGAAGATGGATCGCCATCATAGTTGCCTGCTTTGGCTTGAGCTAACAAGTTATCCTCAGCACGGTTGATATCAAGAGTATTAGCCACTTGCTCACCGAAGCGCTCTACAGTGCCCGGGTGCTTTTGGCCTTGCTCATCAGTCCAACCTGCATACTCATCTTTCGTCAAAGTATAAGGTACGCCGACTTTCTTCAGCGCAATCATACGTTCAGCTACATCTGAGTAGTCCAGTTCGGTTTCTAATAGCCAAGGGTAATTCGGCATAATAGATTCAGGCACAACAGAGCGTGGTGCTAGCAAATGCTGGGTATGCCATGCATTCGAATATTTAGCACCGACACGCGCCAAATCAGGGCCAGTCCGTTTAGAACCCCATTGGAACGGATGGTCATATTTTGACTCCGCTGCCAAGGAGTAATGCCCATAACGCAGATCCTCATCACGGAAGGGGCGAATCATTTGCGAGTGGCAAGTATAGCAACCCTCACGAATGTAGATATCCCGTCCACGCAGTTCTAAAGGTGAATATGGACGCACCATTTCCACCCCGGTTGTTGGATCTTTCACATCTTCGATTGTGCTATCAATGTAATGCAGCGGCACAATCTCGACCAAACCGCCGATGCTGATCGCAACTAAAGTTAAGACGATCAATAGGCCCGAGTTGGTCTCAATACTTTCGTGTTTTAACATCCTTCCCTCTCCTTAGGCCTGAGCAACAGCAACGACTGGTGTTTTCTCTTCTTGCTTGGCACGCATGATGGTCATATAGACGTTGTACGCCATGACTAACATACCCGACAGGAAGAACATACCGCCGATTGCACGCGCAACCAGAGGACCATGCATAAACACAACCGTTTCAACGAAGGTATAAGCCAAGTTGCCGTATTCATCAAACGCACGCAACATCAAGCCTTGACCAATCCCTGACACCCACAAAGCAGTGATATAGAGAATGACGCCAATAGTTGCTAAGAAGAAGTGCGTATAAATCAGTTTAGTGCTGTAAATGGTGGTGTTCCATAGGCGCGGAATCATGTGATAAAACGAACCAATCGATACCATCGCAACCCAACCTAAAGCACCGGAGTGAACGTGACCGACTGTCCAGTCAGTGTAGTGAGATAGTGCGTTCACACTCTTTAAAGACATCATTGGGCCTTCGAAAGTCGACATACCGTAGAAAGACAATGAAGTGATTAAGAACATCATGATCGGGTCAGTACGCAGTTTGTCCCATGCACCTGATAAGGTCATGATACCGTTGATCATACCACCCCAAGATGGCATCAACAGTAGGATCGAGAAGACTGCAGCTAACGAGGAAGTCCAGTCAGGAATCGCAGTCCAGTGTAAGTGGTGAGAACCTACCCACATATACATGAAGCTTAATGCCCAGAAATGCACAATCGACAAACGATACGAGTAAACCGGACGACCTGCTTGCTTAGGAACGAAATAGTACATCATGCCTAAGAACGCAGCTGTTAAGAAGAAGCCTACTGCATTATGCCCATACCACCATTGAGTCATCGCATCTTGTACGCCTGAGAACAAGCTATAAGATTTAACGCCCAATAAGCTCACTGGCATGGTCAAGTTATTGAAAATGTGCAGTAAAGCAGTCGCTAAAATGAAGGACATGAAGAACCAGTTAGCAACATAAATATGTGGCTGGTTCCGACGGACTAAAGTCACAGTGTAGATCAGGAAGTAAACAACCCAGACAACAGCAATAGCAATATCCACATACCATTCTGGCTCTGCATACTCACGGCCTTGAGTAATCCCGAACAAATAACCAGTACCCGCAATGGCGATGGACAAATTCCAACCCCAGAAAGTAAAGTTCGGCCAGAAGGTTCCCCCAGCTAATCGAACCTGACAGGTACGTTGTACGATGTAGTAGGACGTTGCAAACAAAGCATTACCGCCGAAGCCGAAGATAACACCGCTTGTATGCACCGGCCGCAACCGTCCAAAGGTGATCTGAGCGATATCGAAGTTCAAAAATGGCCAAGCCAATTCTGACGCGATATACACCCCGGTTGTCATACCGGCGATACCCCAGACAATAGCGGCAATCGCAAATTTCTTTACGATTTCATAGTTATATTGCTCCGAAGAGACTACTGCACTATGAGCCATCACTTGCCCTCAACACTAAATTTAAAAAAACCAAAACCAACGAAACCATTACTAAAGCGCGCAAGAATATATCAATAGCGTATTTAAGAAAACTGTAATATGCCATTGGGAGTGTGTGCCAGAATGCACTTTTCGGAAACCTCTCAACATGATGTTTATCAAAAAAGCATAACTAGCCAGAGCACAATTGCATTTAGGATGGCAATAGTGACGGCTGCAGAGCCCATATCTTTAGCACGGCCCGCTAACTCATGATGCTCAGAGCCAATACGATCAACAACCGCTTCAACCGCTGAGTTTAAAAGCTCAACAATGAGCAGTAACAAGATACTTCCAATCAGCAACGCTCTTTCTAAACCATCCTCTCCAATCCATAGAGCCAAAGGGACAGCAACAGCTAAAATCCAGACTTCTTGGCGAAAGGCTTCTTCATTGCGGTAAGCAGCACAGATGCCCTGCCATGAATATTGCCCAGCTTTAATGATCCGCTTTATTCCGGTGTTGCCACTGGACGCCATTCCCTGCAATCCCTAAGTTAATTTGCGGTATTGTGCCTCTTTTTGCTGGTGGCAGCAATTCAAATGCGCAGTAAATTGGTGCAATGCACGCACAGTGCAGGCCATTATTTTGCTTTACTCTTCCTACCTACTCACACAGCAGGTAGCTTGCCAAAATGTCAAGTGTTTAGGCAGTATCTTCGCCAATTAATAAGTTGGTTTCATTAGTGAAATAATAAGGGGGCACGACTAAGTTCGTAGCTGCAGGCACATTCTTATACACACGCCCTGCCAAATCAAAGCGTGAGCCATGACAAGGACAATACCAACCGCCATTCCAATCGGCGCCTAAATCAGCGGGCGACAATTCAGGACGATAGCTCGGCGAGCAACCTAGGTGAGTACAAATACCGATTAAAACTATGTATTTAGGCTCACGAGAACGGTGGGCGTTTTTAGCATAATCGGGCTGCTGCTCAATCACCTCAGAGCTAGGGTCGCGTAACTTCTCATCATTTTTAGGCAGCGCAGCCAACATAGACTCGCTCCGGTGCACGATCCACACGGGCTTGCCGCGCCAAGTCGCTGTTAACAACTGCCCTTCTGCTAACTTAGCCACATTCACTTCAATCGGCGCACCCGCGGCTAGAGCGCGAGCACTAGGCGACATCGATAATAAAAAGGGAGTCGCCATTGCTGCTACCCCGACTCCACTCACTACGGAAGTAACGCCAATTAAAAATTTGCGCCGACTGTGCTGAACCTTGTTTGTCATTTGCCTGTACCTGAAAACTTATTTTAAATTACTAAGGTACTGGCACAAACAGCAGCGTGCTTTGCGAATCCACAAACTTAGCCGCTGTTTTTAGCAAAAACGGATAATTGGCTAGAGGGTGGTTAAGGTATAAATCTGCCCTACTTGCGGTTCCGAGCAATTTGCCAAAGGCAAGCCTCGCTGGTTATTACAAGTCACTATCAAGGCTTGAGGATTACGCAGATTGGTTTCAGTCTGAATTTGCTTGAAATTAGCATTGAGTTTCAGCGTAGCGCGCACCGGTATATGTACCGTGATTTTAATCGAAGCCGAGGCTGCAGCTGGCTGTCCTTCTGCTAAATTACTACTTGAGATAGATAATTCTGCATACGCAGGCGCTAAACCTAACAGGCTAAATAATAGCCCACCCTGAATCAAACTATTCAACATGACACGCTCCTGACAGCTAAGCCTAAGTTTTTATGCTGGCATATAGCTTGCTTTTAGCTGTATAAGCACGAGGAGTAAGGCTCGAACTTATGCGATAAGTGGCATAGTTTTGCTAGCCTACAGAAACTGTAGTTTTTTCTAATACACGCTTTAGTATGTTAGACTTTGCTTATAAACACTTACTCGTTAGTATTGTAAGCCATCCGCCTCTGTAGGAGCCACTATGTCCAGCGTGAAAGGTAAAGGGCATTGCATCAGCTGCCCCATTCGCCATTTAAGTATTTTTGGAGAGTTGCCTGCTGAGCGCTTGCTGCAAATTCAACAATTCCAACCTGCTGTCCTGCAATTCCAAGCAGGCGAAACGATTTATCATCAAGGTGCTAGCGCACAAAGCGCTTATACCTTGCGCAAAGGTATGGTGAAACTAAGTAAAAGCTTAGCCAATGGCCGTACCCAAATCATTCGCGTGATCGGAGCCGGTGAGCTATTTGGCTTTGATGGCTTTGCTGACGAAACGTATAGCCATAGCGCGACCCCTTTATGCACAGTTGAACTCTGCCGCCTCCCATTTACTGATCTGGCGTCTTTAAAAAAGCAGCATAGCGAAATTGATACCGCGATGACTCAACGCTGGTTACATTATCTACGCCAAGCCGAGAATCAAATGCTAGCTTTAGGCGTGATGAAAGCCCCCGAACGTTTAGCCTCCTTCTTAGTTAACTGGTATGACAGTGGCGAACCTACGAGTGAAGGTGTTCCCCTCCCCTTAGCTCGTGGAGAAATTGGCGAATTGCTTGGCCTCACTATCGAAACAGTGAGTCGCTTTATTTCCGAATGGAAGCGTCAAGGCTATATCAGTGAAACCAAAGGCCACCTACTGCTGTTGAATCGTGCAGCCTTGCTAAAAGCAGCTTGCTCTGATTAATTGATGTCAAAACTCAGCAAGCAAGCGCGCATTTATGCGGTGGTTAGGCAAATCCCTGAAGGCAGCGTCGCCACTTATGGGGATATTTCTAATTTAGCGGGGCTACCACGTCATGCGCGTTTAGTGGGCTATTCCTTGCATGCTTTACCAGAAAATTCAGATGTGCCTTGGTATCGAGTGGTGAATAGTCAAGGGCAATTGAGTTTGGCAAAGCTCAGCCATTCAGGCGCAGCTGAACAGCAAGAGCGCTTAGCCAATGAAGGTGTAGAATTCAGTGCTCAAGGCCGAGTTTTATTGAAAAAATTTCGTTGGCGTCCGCACCCTTTAGAATGGGAAGCTTTTATTATTAACTTACAGGCAAGAGAGGTTTAATTTTTACTGACTTCTTTCAAATTCTAGTTAACTTTATACTAGGACTATTAGTAAATTTGAGGAAGTTAACATGCAAACGCCCGTCTTATTTGTCTCGCATGGCGCTCCTGACATTGCCCTGCAAGTACATGCACCAACTTTAGCCTGTTGGCAACAATTAGGTGCTCAATTAGCGCGTCCTAAAGCCATTTTGGTGGTTTCAGCCCATTGGGAAACCCAAACACCTACATTTAGCACAGCCGCTCAACCTAAAACCATTCACGACTTTGGTGGCTTCCCAGCGCCTTTGTATCGCTTGCAATATCCAGCGGCTGGCGCGCCTGAATTGGCGACACTGTTACATGCCGCTTTTGCTGAAGCTCAACTGCCTTTGCAAATTGATGCACAACGCGGCTTAGATCATGGGGCTTGGATACCCTTATTGTCTCTATTTCCGCATGCAGATATTCCGGTAGCACAACTCTCTATCCAGATCCATGCTGGTGCTAACTGGCATCTGCAACTAGGCACGGCATTGCAGAGTTTACGCAATCAAGGCGTGTTAATTATTGGCTCAGGCGCGGTTACGCATAACTTTGGCTGGTTGTCGCGCACGCCTGAACCTTTACCTGCGGCAATTGAATTTAGTGATTGGTTAGGCGAAAAATTACAAGCGCGTGCTAGCGATGATCTGATTAATTATCGGACAAAAGCCCCGCAGGGAGCTGCCGCTCATCCGACAGAAGATCACATTCTGCCGTTATTCGTTGCCTTTGGTGCAAGTACTGCTCAAGATCGCCTCACTCGCTTCACACCCGAAGTGACTTATGGCGCCTTGGCAATGGATGCCTACTTGTGGGAAACAATTTAATTAAATCACTTTATAATGCTTGTTTGATTTATTTGCTTGTTTTATAAAGAGCTGAGTATAATTTACCCCATATCACAAGTAGTTTCTTGAGCCAAGCTCATTAGCTTAATTAATAACCATAAGAAGAGTCGAGAGATGAAAAAATCAGCCCTTAAACAGCAAGAGCAGCAAGCTAAACAAGCGCAGAATGAAGCCCTAGTGCGTTTAATGCTGCTCGCTCGCTACCAAGATAAAAAGCTATCCCTCAGTGAACAAGATGCTTTTAATCGTAGCTTGCAAAAAATCGCGTGGAGTTCTGTGACCGATGTCAGCATGTTCACCATGCGTTAAATTGCTGCAGTCCGTAAAGCTTTAGAGACGCCTGAAAAGACCGAAGCTTTCATTCATCAAGAGTGCAAAGCCTTTACCAGCTCCGATGCTAAAAATGAGTGCTTGAATGTACTCAAGCACATTGCGACTGCAGACAAGAGCGATCCACGCGAGAATCAATTTCTGCATCAAGTAGAAATGGCTCTCGGCTTGGTTAGCGCTTAAACAGTTCATTAGCAGCTTTTAGAGAGGTACTGATTCAGTGCCTCTCAAGCTTTTCGATTGGTTATAAAGAAACAGTAGCCAGCCTTTGCTTGCATCCCCCATCTGACCCGCTTAAGGTAGACCCTTTGCACTTGGCTTAAGCTTGGTAATGCGAACTTACTCTATTGTTCTGATCTCCACTTTTTTATTGCCTATAGCAACAGCTGAAAGCGCTGACTATGCGCAAACCACCCCTCAAGCACTGTTTAGCCAAGACCAAGCTGATGCTTACACTACTGAACAGCAACCTTTACGCAAAGTTTTCTTAGCGGGCCTACAACGCTATATGACCCAAGATGGCGACTTGCTGGATGAAGATATTGCCAGTTTAGAAGCCCCCGCCTTGGCTGCACGTAGCACTGATTATTCATTTAGCCAATCCAAATTAGTCTTAGCTCAAAAAATTTATAAAAATCATCAACTTGCCTTTTATAGCGGCTGCCGCTTTTCGGCTCAACAAAAGTTATTAGTCCCTGATTGGGCGAGCTGTGGGTATCAAGCACGCAAAAACCCAGAGCGCGCTAAACGTATTGAATGGGAGCATGTAGTACCTGCTTGGGCATTTGGGCATCAATTGCAATGTTGGCAGCAAGGTGGGCGCGCGAATTGCCGCGATAACAGCGCTGAATTCCGGCAAATGGAAGCTGATCTGCATAATCTCGTGCCTGCTATTGGCGAACTAAACGGCGACCGCAGCAATCTGCCCTATGGGATGGTGAATGGAGAGCCGCGCGCTTATGGGCAAAAAGTGAATATGGAAATTGACTTTAAAACCCGCACTGCCGAACCACCCGATAATGTGTATGGCGACGTAGCGCGGATTAATTTGTATATGCGCATGCGCTATAGTCTGAATTTAAGTAAACAACAATTACAACTGTTTACTGCTTGGAATAACCTTGACCCTGTGGATGCCTGGGAACAACAGCGCAATGACTTAATCCTGCAAGCACAAGGTAATTTCAACCCTTATGTCACTAATTATCGCCAGCTAACTGATACCGATACTCAATCTGTCGAGCGCGATTGGGTCGATGAACTGTACCTAGCCATTTTCAATCAGCGCTCTTCCCTGCCCTACTTTATTTTTGCCTTAGCGACCGTTTTATACTTAGGCTATTTGAAATATCGCCGTAGCCGTACTAATCAGCAGAAAGGCACAACTGCTAGCCCTAAATCCAGCAGCAAAAAGCCCGCAGCTGCTAAAACCAAAAAGGCCAAGTAAACGCTTTACTTAGCCTTGAATGCTTGCCATCAGCCTGTATCAACTAACTCTGCTGCTTATCCTCGGCGGGTATTTCGCCATCATAGGGCAAGCTATCTTCGAATTTAAAAATATTCAGCTCAATCGCAAAGAAACAGATAATCCATAACGAGGCATCATAAAAATCTAACATCCCGCCTTCATAAGCCCACATACCTGCATAGACAAATAACAAAGCATACAAGATAAACTTTAAGGTATTGCGCAAGCGCCATTCGAATTTGCCATATAAACCACCGGCATAGACATCATATTCCAATAAGGCCACTATCCCTAACCAAGTCAAGGAGTTATACATATCCAAAGGACCATGTTCAGCCCTATATTCTGGCGTTGCATATTCATAGGCTGAGTACAAAATCACTGCATAGGCAATAAACCGCCCAATGTGAATAGCATACTTTTCCCAGTTATTCACATAAGGCTTATCAAGCTGCGAAGTTTCCCATTCAAACAAGAGCAACAGAACCACCCAAGCCAAGGTTTCTAAGCCTTCAATAAAAGTTTCGTGTAAAAAGAATAGCACCACATTAATCGCCAGCAGTGCATACACGCCCCATTTAAACACTGGGTAATAGGTATAAACGGGCGAATCTTTGGTAAAGGTAGGCATGGTTTTCTCTCCTCAACAGCTGGGCTTTAAGCCCCAGTAACAGTGTCTGTAGTGGTTTTTATCCTGCTTGATACCCTCACAAACTGCAAGCCTTTCGAAGAGTAAATACAGGAAAATGACTCACCACGCCATAATTTTCGCTAAAAATTCAAAGCTCATTCGTTCTTATCCCAATGAAATTTGTGCAGCATTCGATGTAAAAAAGGCGTGAACAACAAAGCAACCATCACCAGAAAGACTAAACCGGCATACAGTGCATACAAGCCAGCAAATAACTTACCCGCTTCAGTCATTGGTGGATTCACTGGCCCCATTCCGCCTAATAACATTGCTGCATTTAAAAAGGCATCAGTCCAAGCCAACTGCTCAAAAGCCCGATAACCCCCGATACCGATGCCTAAAGAAAACACAAGCATCAGCAAAACGACGAGCCCATGAGAGCCCATCCGCTGCAAAAATTGACCACGACTAATAGGCCGCTGAAATTTTGATTCATACATAGCAGAACAAGCTGAAGATTTATTTAGTAGCACTCCATGCTAAAGGCTTGCTAGTCTGCTGACAAACTATCTGAACCCTCAATTTTTATGAAAACATTAGCACTCAGCCCCATAGAAGCACGCCGACTGGTTTTAAGCAGCCAGCTCTTAAACACTCCTATTGCAAATCTTGATGCTCTAGCCGCTACGCAGAAAATCATTGAGCACCTAGGCTATATCCAAATCGACACGATTTCAGTTATTGAACGCGCGCATCATCATACCTTGTGGACACGCAATACGACTTATCAAGCTCAACATCTTGATCAATTACTCGAACAAAAACAGATCTTTGAATACTGGTCACATGCAGCGGCTTATTTACCGATGTGCGATTACCGTTTTAGTCTGCGGCGCAAACAAGCTCTGGCAAGCGGCAAGCTAGATCATTGGTATGAACGCGATAACAAACTCATGCAGGAAGTCCTAGCCCGTATTAGCGCTGAAGGCCCGCTCATGGCGAAAGACTTTGAAAATACTGAAAAAGTTGGCGACTGGCAGAGTAAACCGAGCAAACGCGCTTTGGAATATTTATTTATGCAGGGCGAATTGATGATCCCAACGCGCAAGAATTTTCATAAGGTTTATGAACTCACTGAACGGGTTTTGCCTGCCACGGTTGATACGCGCACGCCGAGTGAAGACGAATATTTAAATTACCTGATTCTGCATTACTTGAGAGCGCAAGGCTTGGCGCAAGAAACCGATTTCGGGCATTTAATCAAAGGGGTTAAAGCGGAACTGAAAAAAGCGGTTAAAAGTTTATTAGCAGATGGGCAACTACTTGAAATTAAACTCAATGAGCAAACTTGGTTAAGCACGCCAGAAAATCTCAAACAGCTCGACCAGCCACCACTACAAAACCAGCTCAAGATACTCTCGCCTTTTGATAATTTGGTGATTCAACGTGAGCGTATGCGCAAACTGTTCAACTTTGATTACCAGCTTGAATGCTATGTGCCAGAAGCAAAGCGCAAATACGGTTATTTTGTATTACCAATTTTGTGGAAGGGTGAGTTAGTTGCGCGCATGGATTGCAAGGCAGAGCGTAAAGAGAAACGTTTGGTGATTCATCAAGTTTGGACTGAACCAACTTTGCAAGATAAAGATGGCTTTAGGGAGGCTCTAGCAGCAGAGCTAGAGAAGTTTAAACAGTTTAATCGCTGTGAAACTATTAGTGGTTTATTGCTATGGGCTGCTCTAAACGTCAGAGCAGCCCATTGGACGTGAACTTATAACTGATACAACTCGCCATACTTACCACGTAAATACTGCATATAGGGCGCAATGTCCAAGCCTCGGCCCGTTACGCGCTCCACCAATTCCGATGCGGTGTATTTGCTGCCGTGCTGATAGATATGCTCTTTCAGCCACGCATGCAGGGGCGCAAAGTGCCCTTGTGCAATGTCAGTCGGAAGCGACGGATTAGCTTTCACTGCTTCGCTAAAAAACTGCGCTGATAGAATATTGCCGAGGGTGTAGGCTTGGAACACGCCACCGATATGCCAGCTATACCAATGCACGTCTTGCATGCAGCCATTGATGTCATTCGGCGCGCGAATGCCTAAATCCGCTTGATACGCCGCATGCCAAGCTTCGGGCAGGTCTTTGATGGCGAGTTTGCCTTCGAGCATTTGCAGTTCTAATTCAAAGCGAACCATCACGTGCAGGTTATAAGTCACTTCATCCGCATCGGTGCGAATCAGCGAACGCTCGACTTTATTAATCGCGCGGTAGAAAGTGTCTAAAGACACACTGCCGAATTGCTCAGGAAAAGCTTGCTGTAATTCAGGGTAGTAATGCTGCCAAAAACCGCGACTGCGCGAGACTAAATTTTCCCAAGTGCGTGACTGCGATTCGTGCACACCATTGCTCGTGCCACCATTCAGTGGTGTGCCTGCATAATCGGGGGTTACACCCTGCTCATAAAGCGCATGCCCTGCTTCGTGGGTAGTGGAAAAGAAAGCTTCGGCGAAATTATTAGGCTTGACGCGGGTGGTAATGCGCACATCGCCGCTGCCGAGTTTAGTCATGAAGGGGTGATGCGTTTTATCCTGCCGCCCGCTATTAAAATCATAGCCAAAGCGCTCAATCACTTTGCGCCCAAACGCAAGCTGCTGATCTTCGGGGAAATGCTGCTTCAGACAAGAATCATCAGCCAAAGGCTGCGCGGTAATCGTTTCCACCAAAGGCACTAATTGACTACGCAGCTCGGCAAACACTTGGCGCACACGGGAGGCTCTCATGCCGTAATCAGCAAAATCAATCAGCGGATCAGCAATATGCTCATAGCCGGAAAAGTATTCGGCGGTTTGCTGGCTGAGTTCGAGCGTTTTCTCTAAGTAGGGCTGTACACGCTTAAAATCATTGGCGGGACGTGCTTCCGCCCAGACTTGATAAGTTTTCGAGGCGTGTTCGTATTTCTGAGCGAGAAAAGCAGCGGGAATTTGTGTGTCGCGTACATAACGGCGCTGAGTGGCACGAATCAAGGCCGCATCGTCGTGATCGTAAGGCAGGCTGGCTGCATAAGACTGCAAATCATCCAACAAATGTCCAACCGCCATATCAGTAAATTTCTCTTGTGCCAAACGCCCCAAGGTCGCCATTTGCCGCCCGCGTGCATCCGCGCCACCATTCGGCATATAGGTCGATTGATCCCAACCTAAGACGGCATTTGCCCCTTCTAAATCACCCACTTCCTGCAAACGTGTTTTCAAATCCGCTAATTTTTCTTCTGTGCTAACCATTGTTGCTCCTCAAGTATTTAGGCCGACTTCAAAGCGACAAATTCGCCCCGAAACCGCGCTGTAATTTGTCTATCATAGTCCAAGACCGCGAGCACAGCGATTTTCGCTTTGCCGCGCTGCTTTAACATGGCTATCGCTGCATCCCATTGCTCAGGTTCTGCCAAACTCGCAATCGCCTTAAAATCACCTGCTGTAGGCTTGTCATAATCCAAACTGCTATACCGTACGACCAAATTATTAGCAATGCCTTCCGCAGCTAAGCGGGTGTGCAGCAAACACCATGCCGCCAAGGTCAGCATAGTCGCGACACTGCCTCCGAACACAGTGTGGTGTGGATTGATATTGGGCTGAAGTGGTGCAGCAAGAACCAGTTGCTGCGGTTCAATGCTCAGCACCGAAACCTGCATGGCTTGGGTGAGCGGAATATGGGTGTGGAGATAGGTTTCGAGTTCGCTGGTTTGCATGAAGCATGATGGTGTTAGGCAAAACACTATTATCGGCGTTTCGCTGCTTGAAGTTAATTAATTCAAGCAGCTTTGGGGTATTTCAATAAGATTCTAAGCGGCGATTGCCACCACGACCAAATAACAACATCAGTAAGAAGCCCACTAAACCACCGCCCACATGTGCAAAGTAAGCAACATTGTCGCCGAAGATTGAGAAGCCGGTGAGACCCGATAATAAATCTAAGGTGATAATAGCGGGAACAAAATATTTAGCCGCAATAGGCACTGGTACAAACAAAAACAAGAGTTTGGTATTAGGAAAGCAGAAAGCAAAGGCAACCAACACTCCATAAATCGCACCTGATGCGCCTACTGTAGAGCTGTTATAAGCGAGATAATAGTTGCGTACCAACTCTTCAGTGAGACCGTCTACATTAGAGCGATATTCGCCGCGTGTTACTAAGCGCTGCAAATCCTCCGCACTTAAGCCCAAGCCTTGTAACTGTTGAGTGAGCTGGCCAAATTGATAGCTATTGATGGCGTTATAAATCAAGCCTGCGCCAATCCCGCAGAGCAAATAAAACAGCAGAAAACGCGGCGAACCCCATAAGCGCTCTAAAGCGACCCCAAACATCCACAAACCCAGCATATTAAATAATAAATGCGAAATACTGCCATGCATAAACATGCTGCTGAGATATTGCCAATAATGGAAATTGGGATTTTCCGGCAAATAAAGCGCTAGGAGCCCAGTTTGCGGTGAGTTAAGCGCTGCCACCCCAAAAAATAGCAGGACACATAAGCCAATCAGGGTATAGGTAACAATCGGAGTACGATCAGTCAATCGGTTCAAGAGCGATCCTTGGTAACACGCCAAACAACGGGCACTTCCTATACTGTAGTCGATGCTTGAGTAATTTTTTAATAGCTGGGACTAAGGAGTAGATTTCACTGAGGAATGCCCCCTGCTCTAGCGCTACAAATTGTGTAAATAAATTGAACTAATAGCGCTGCCTGTTTTCAATTAAGCAATAATGTATAAAATATGATGCTTAACAATAAAATAGGGCTAAATAATGAAACTATACTTACTAAGCTTATCTATAGCCGCCGCACTGACTGCTTGCGCAGCGCCAGCACCGATTCAACCACCGACACCCCAACCGCCTACTGTTATGCCGCAACCACTACCTCTACCGCCAACACCCACTTTGCCTATCCCACAGCCTAGCTTGCCTGAAGTGCAAGTTGACACCGACCTGAGTGCTATTGGTGCACCGATGGATTGGATTCAAATCTTTTCAGCCATTAGTTTTAGCAATGCGAATAGCTCAGGTAATTTAGGTTTTAGCCAACGAGTGGCTAGTTTCAGTTCCGCTGCTGCTTTAAAAGCAGATAGCTTAGAGCGCTTGAAGCTAGTTGCTGAAGTGCCTGCTGCCAAAAAAGCAGCGATTGCGGATGAAATGGTGCAGCGTGCGGCTAGCCAAGTTAACTTTGCCACGAATGATTTAATTGCTGTTTATTTAACAGATGGCGGCCCTCCGTTTGGCGAGTATCGCTATGCTATGGTCGGCGACACAATGGAGTTCTGCATTGACAAAGCGCCAAATCCTAGTGGCATTTCTGGGATGGCTTTAAGAAATGTTGTGAAATTTTATGCCGCCCCCAAAGGCTTAAAAGTCAAAATGTGCGGGCGCTAAGCACCTACTTGTACGGCAAACTGGCTGCTAATCCACTAGCAGCCAGCTCACTCAGAATTTAACTATTTTCTTTAGCAAGCTGCTTGAGTGCATCGTCTGCATGCTTAATGTGCGCCATAATAAAGCACATAACACCAACACAGGTTAAGCACTATGACGCAACAGTTCGCTTCTGATAATTACGCAGGCATTTGCCCCGCTGCTTTCAACTCTTTCCAACAAGCCAATCAATCCGGCCACGAATTGGCTTATGGCGATGATATCTGGACGCAAAAAGCGTGTGATGCCTTACGCGATTTATTCCAAACCGATTGCGAAGTATTTTTTGTTTTCAATGGCACTGCCGCTAATTCTTTAGCGCTCTCTGCTTTATGCCAAAGTTATCATTCAGTGATTTGCCATGAGTTAGCACATATCGAAACCGACGAATGTGGTGGTCCAGAATTTTTCTCGAATGGCTCTAAACTATTAGTCGGCAAAGGTGAAAACGGCAAATTAACACCAGATATTATCGAAGCGATTGTCACCAAACGCAGCGATTTACATTTTCCTAAACCTAAGGTGGTGTCACTGACGCAATCCACTGAAGTGGGTACGGTGTATAGCGTTGAAGAAATTCGCGCGATTGCCGCGATTGCCAAACGCCGCCATATGACCGTGCATATGGATGGAGCGCGCTTTGCAAATGCAGTAGCCTCTTTGAATGTGCATCCTTCTGAAATCACTTGGCGCGCCGGAGTAGATGTTTTGTGTTTTGGTGGGACGAAAAATGGCCTGCCGGTGGGTGAAGCAGTCGTGTTCTTTGATAATCATCTGGCTGAAGATTTCGCTTATCGGGTTAAACAAGCGGGTCAACTCGCTTCCAAAATGCGCTATCTGTCGGCACCTTGGCTCGGTTTATTAGAAAATAATGTTTGGCTGAGCAATGCTCAACACGCGAATGCCATGGCTGAATTGTTGTATCAGCAGATTAAAGACTTACCGCGAGTACGCATTATGTTCCCGCGTCAAGCCAATGCAGTCTTTGCTGAACTGCCCTTGCCCATCATTAAAGGTTTGCATGCTAAAGGCTGGCGTTTTCATCAGTTTATTGGTGCAGGCGGCTGCCGCTTTATGTGTGCTTGGGATACAGAGGCTGCAACGGTCGAACGATTTGCAGCGGATATGAAGAGTTTGTGTGAGGCGGCTTAGTACTGATTAGAAAAGCGACATGCTTTTACATGCCGCTTTAACTTTAGCTAGTGGTTATCTTTTAATGTTAAATACCCCATAGCTATTTGTCATTGCCGCACTGCTATCTGCTTTGAGAATGGTAATCAAGGTATCAGCCGCTTTATTAAAGAACACAAACTGTCCGTGCCCCATAAAGCCTTGATCGTTATTCACAAAATAAGGCAGGCTCAGTGTGGTGCTGGGGGTTAAAAACTCATAGTCATAGGTGAGTAACTTAGTATCCACATCGGTAGTCATATTGTCAGCTTGGACATAAGCGGGAATCGCCACCACCTTGCCTGCACTCGCAGAATGAACTAAATCCTTAATACGGGTCAGCTCAACCAAAGAGCCGTTATAAGTCATATCTTGGGCTTGGATAGTAGAGGCTGTGAAAACATTGCCACAAGCGGTGAAAATGCGTTTGCCATCTTCAGCCAACCATAAATTGCCGCACATAGTGTAATCGCCATGATAAGGCGAGTCATAAAGCTTGCTAGCTGTACCCGCTTGAATATCATACCTCTCAATATCATCAGGGCTGACATTATTGTTAGCACCATACATGCTCAGGCCATTGGGATGTAACTTGGCGACGGTACCACCGTGAATCGCAGTGGCATGCGTGTTGGTGACTACACCACTTGCAATATTGATCGAATAAATAGCTCCCCATTGGCTGCTATTAGGGAAGGCATAAATATAGCCATTTGCAGCCAGCACAATATCCAACACTTTAGTAGCCACGGATAAATTTTTGACTAGTTTGGCGTTTTTCAAATCAATATATGAGACATAAGCATCATGTCCGACAGCCGCATATAAGCCATCGGGTGCTATGGAAACACTGGTGGGAGCTAAAGGCAGAGTCACTGTTTGCTCAGTATGAGCGACAGCGTCATAAATATGCAGCTGATTAGGCGTGCTGGAAATCATCACAAGTTTATCCAGCACCTTACTGTAATCAGCATCGATCACTTGATAGCTAAGTGCATTAATCGCAGGCTGAGCGGTGACTTTCACGGCAATAACTGGGCTAGTTAGCGTGCCATCCGACACACTTAAATCAAAAACATACTCACCCAATTTATCTGCTGTCAGAGTTGGTTTGATAGCCGTTAAGGAGGACAAAGTAGCTGTGCTACCTATCGGTGCTGATTTGGGTACCCATTTATAAGTCAAGGCATCGCTATCTGCATCAGAGCTGGCGCTCGCATCTAAAGTCACTGTCTTGCTAAGTAACACATACTTATCTGAACTTTTGGCAACGGGTGCCGTATTATTGGCTCTAGCTACAGTGATCAAAATGCTATCCGAAGCTGTTAAAACACCATCATTAACGGTGAGCTTTAATTCATAATTTCCGAGCACATCAGGTACAAAACTACCATTACCTTGAGCATCGGCCTGTACGCTAGTGACAGCACTTTGGTTAGGCTTGGTAGTAATTTCCCACTTATAAGTTAAGCTGTCCCCATTAGGGTCTTGGCTAGTCGCAGGCACACTAACACTGCTGGAACCTAAAATATTCACTGTTGCAGTTTTATCTGCGCCCAAACTAACCGTAGGCGCTTGATTGACTGCAGCCAATACATTAATCACGACAGTATCTACCGCACTATTAACTGTGCCGTCATTCACGATAAGCGCAGCAATGTACTGCCCTGCTTTATCAACTGTTATCGTCGTTTTTGCTTGATTAACACTGCTTAACACTGCCGTGCTATTGCTGGGCTTGCTGGTCAATGACCATTGATAAGTTAACGGATTGGCATCTGCATCAGAGCTGGCTGAGCCATCTAAGCTCACTACTTGAGCTACATTTACTGTTTTATCTGCACCTGCTTGAGCGACAGGTGGACGATTCGTAGTCGGATTAGAAGTTACCTTGATAATAACAGTGTCGGTTGCACTGCTTAAACTGCCATCTTTAACAATTAAACCAATGACATAATCACCGATTTTATCGACTACTAATTTAGGTTTAACCGTAGTTGGATTAGTTAAACTACTAGTACTATTGCTGGGTTTGCTAATCAGCCGCCAGCTATAAGTTAAAGCGTCGCCATCAGCATCATTGCTATTGCTACCATCTAAACTGACTTCGGCATTCACTAAAACGGCCTGATTAGTGCCTGCTTCCGCAGTAGGTTGATGATTAGTTGTACCTGAGGAATCACCGCCACCTCCGCAAGCAGTCAGTAAGGCCATTAGCCCTGCTAACAGACATAAATTTTGTAATCGTCTTTTAATTTTCATGACCAGCAGCCCACTATTTATAAGAATTAATTGAGTACTGGTAGGATTTTAAAAGCCCAAGCATTGATTCAAACTTAATTGCGCTTGAATAATTAGCAGCCTAACTTTAATTCGATGAGGTTATAAATAAGATGATGATTCGCCTACAAAAGACGAATCATTTAGAAAATAAAATACAGGAAAATCAAAAGTTTTACTTAATTAGGTGAGTCCATTAGTGAACCCACCTAATACTGCTTAGCCCTTAAGAAACGCGGAGCATTTGGCCAATCTCAATATGATTGGCTTCATAAGCACTGATATTATTCAATTTCATCAAACGCTTAACCGTTGTGCCATAACGCGCTGCAATTTTAGAAAGGCTATCGCCAGGCTTTACTACTATCACTTTGTAGTGATGCTTCTTTTTCCAATCTTTACCCCAACGCTTTTCAAATTTGTTGTTGTAGTAGCTAGAGCCTCTACGCTCGACACGTATTGCTGAACGTTGACCGATGTCATCTGATGAAATCACGTCAATGCTGGCATTTACACGAGGTTGGCTGTGATGCGGTACATTGCTGATTGGATAGTCAATATAAGTATGACTACGACCGTCAGCGAAGCTTGTACCAGCCATTGCTGTAACAGTTAATGCGAAGATGCCTACGATTACATGGCGAATTTTCATATCAATACTCCTAATTCTGAGGTTGGTTTGGTGTGGCGCTTACCGTTGACCATGAGCAGAGTATGAGTGAAATTATGCTGCCTGAAACTCCCTTAAATGAGGTTGAGGCGGGTTGGAGGACTCCCTTAAATGGGGGATGATCGGTTAAGCATATCGTACACTTTTAGCTGTTTTTTGCTAAACTTAGACCTGTATTCATGACCAGAAAAAACCATGCCAGCACGCGATATTTATCATACACCTGTTCGCCATGCCTTAGAGAAAGGTGGCTGGCAAATTACCGCTGACCCCTATCTGCTCAAAGCAGGTACTATTTCCATGTATATCGACCTTGGTGCAGAGCGTTTGTTGGCGGCTGATAATGGGTCAGAGAAAATCGCAGTTGAAATCAAATGCTTTTTGCAAGCGTCTGACCTGTCTGAATTTCATAGTGCGCTGGGTCAGTTCATGAATTACAAACTAGCTTTAAAAAAACAAGAACCTGATCGCTCTTTATATTTAGCCGTGCCTAAAGAAACTTATGACTCATTTTTCGCACTTGCTTTTATTCAAGAAGTGTTACAGCAATATGAAGTTAAAGTTATTGTGTTTCAACCCGATGCTGAGGTGATCACACAATGGATAAATTAAAAAGATACCGCGAAGCTGTTAAATACATTATTAAAGATTATGCCTCTTTTTCACCCTCTACTGATGAAGTAAACACACAACTTTTGTTTGACGAGGAAAACGATCACTATCAACTAATGTACGTGGGCTGGCAAAACGGGCAACGTATTTATGGCGCGGTCATACACATGGATATTATTAATGACAAGGTTTGGTTACAATATAATGGTACGGAAGAAGATTTAGCTCAGTCCTTATTAGAGCAAGGTGTAAAACGGGAAGATATTGTATTTGGGTTTAAACCTGCATCAGTGCGCCAGTATACTGGATACGCTATTCAATAAGCGTAAGGAATCAAGTGGTGCTTGGCACGCGACTTTTGTAATCGTACAAGACATTAAAACATTATATAGTTATATTACTCTGTCTTTTCTTAAAAAAGAATGATTTTAAATCATAGATTTTTATATGTCTCAATATTATAAAACAGCCTCTCATTCACCTTTAACTCTTTAATATTATATGCTTTTATATGACTTTCACTCATATTAGAATTATACATAATAAAGATACACTTGAAGGCATTTACTGGAATAGGTGTTTTAGACCATATTTCAACTCTTGGGACAAACTTGATACTATAACCATACTCTTCAACAGCACTCTCATTGTATATCAAATCACTTTTTAAAAAATCTTCATTGATCTCTATAATAAAGTTAAATGGATTATATCTTAAAACCAAGTTATGCCACTGTTCGGGATATTTTATGCTTTGGCTCGGTGAGCAGTTTTTGAAATCAAATAGACATACATAATTTTTAGTACGTGCGTAAGTAGTTGCATTAGGAGATAAATTCCAACTTGCTTTAAATGTCCCATCAAACGGCTTGATAAAACCAGAATCCATGATACCTTTTAGGCCATTTTCACTGGTAACATGAAAAACCTTTCCATTTATAAAATTGAAAACCGGTGGAACACGATCCCACACACTTTCTTTGTCTATATATTTTTTTAGATTAACCATAAAATTTAAAAGAAAAGAAGCACTAGCTTCTTTTCCTACTCTGCTTTCTTAACGATAACTATCCACCGGCGGACAAGAACAAACCAAATGCCGATCCCCATAAACATTATCAACACGATTAACCGTCGGCCAGTATTTCGCGGTGGGGCTAACCCCTTTCGGGAATATGGCTTCAACTTGGGTATAAGGGCGCTCCCAAGCTTGGGTTAAATCATCTAAAGTATGCGGCGCATTCACCAACGGATTATTATCCGCAGGCCAAACACCCTCTTGCACTTTGCGAATTTCATCACGAATCGCAATGAGCGCATCGCAGAAGCGATCTAACTCTTCTTTGGGTTCAGATTCGGTTGGTTCAATCATCAGCGTTCCGGCCACGGGGAAGGACATGGTGGGCGCATGAAAACCGTAATCCATCAAGCGTTTGGCAATGTCCGATTCATCAATGCCCGAAGAGGCTTTAATGGGGCGAATATCGATAATGCATTCATGCGCTACTCGCCCATTGGCCCCAAGGAAGAGAATGGGATAGTACTCGGCTAAACGCTGCATAATATAATTAGCATTCAAAATCGCCATTGCGGTAGCGCGCTTTAAACCATCCGCCCCCATCAATTTAATATAAGACCAAGAAATCGGCAGAATCGAACCACTACCATACGGCGCTGCTGACACCGCACTATTGCCCTGTGGAATACCATCCGGTGGATTGACCACATTGCTTGATAAGAATGGCGCGAGATGTGCTTTTACGCCAATCGGCCCCATCCCAGGTCCACCACCACCGTGCGGAATCGCGAAGGTTTTATGCAGATTGAGATGCGATACATCGGAGCCTATTTTACCAGGTTTAGATAAGCCGACTTGCGCATTCATATTCGCGCCATCCATATACACTTGACCACCAAACTGGTGCACGATCTGGCAAATCTCGACGATTTCTTGCTCAAATACACCATGCGTAGACGGGTAAGTAACCATCAAACAGGATAAATTCGCGGCATGTTGCTCAGCCTTAGCCCGCAAATCGGCAACATCCACATTGCCATTGCTATCACATTCAACCACAACCACTTTCAGATTAACCATCGCGGCTGAAGCGGGATTCGTGCCATGTGCTGAGCTTGGGATTAAGCACACATCGCGATGTGCTTGCCCGAGACTCGCTTGATAACGCCGAATCGCCACTAAGCCCGCATATTCGCCTTGCGCCCCTGAATTCGGCTGCATCGAAATCGCATCATAGCCCGTGATTTCAATCAGCCAATCCTCCAATTCCTTAATCATGGCTCGATAACCAACCGTTTGCTCATTCGGCGCAAACGGGTGAATATCCGCAAACTCTGGCCAAGTGACTGGCATCATCTCTGTAGTCGCATTCAATTTCATCGTGCACGAACCGAGCGGAATCATGCCATGCGCTAAAGAAAAATCTTTATTTTCCAAGCGTTTCAAATAGCGCAGCATTTCCGATTCGGAATGATGTTCATTGAAAACCGGATGCGTTAAGAAATCACTGGTACGCTGATAACTCAGTGGAATCCCGCTAAGCTTTTCTGCCACGATTGCTTGATCGAGCGCTTCAATCTCTAAGCCATGATTCGCACCCAATAAGACTGTAAACAGCTCAGCAATATCAGCACGATTTTTGCGTTCATCGAGGCTAATACCGACTTGGTTGCCCGCTAATGGCCGCAGATTAATTCCAGCCGCTAAAGCCCGCTCATAAGCGCCAGCACTCTCAACGACGAGCGTATCAAACCAAGTATCATTCAGCAGTTTGAGGCCTTTTTGCTGCAAGCCCTTGGCTAGAATGGTCGTTAAGCGATGAATCCGCCCAGCTATCGTTTTTAAACCTTCTGGGCCATGATAGACCGCGTAAAAGGCAGCCATATTGGCAAGCAGGGCTTGAGCGGTACAAATATTAGAAGTCGCTTTCTCGCGGCGAATATGTTGCTCACGGGTTTGCATCGCCATCCGCAGCGCTTGTTTGCCATGACTATCGACTGATACACCTATCAAGCGTCCGGGCATGGTACGTTTATAAGCATCTTTGGTGGCAAAAAAGGCAGCATGTGGGCCACCGAAGCCCATAGGCACACCGAACCGTTGTGAATTACCGATTACCACATCAGCACCCAATTCACCCGGCGACTTGAGCATGACCAAAGCCATTAAATCGCTCGCCACACAGACCAAAGCCTTTTGGGCATGTGCTTGTTGAATGCTAGCGGCAAGATCCACAACCTCGCCACTCGCCGAAGGGTATTGCAACATAACGCCAAATACTTCGTGCTGAGCCAAGTCCGACACTGAACCAATAATCAACTCAAAACCGAAATACTGAGCACGTGTTTTTAAGACATCAATGGTTTGTGGAAAGACATCAGCGCTTACAAAAAACTTGTCCGACTTAAGCTTATTCGAGCGCTTACACAAAGCCATCGCTTCAGCGGCGGCGGTGGCCTCATCCAGCATGGATGCATTAGCGATATCCATGCCAGTTAAGTCCATGATCATTTGCTGATAATTGAGCAAACCTTCCAAACGCCCTTGCGAAATTTCCGGCTGATACGGTGTATACGCGGTATACCAACCCGGATTTTCCATCACATTACGCAAAATTACCGGCGGCACAAGCGTGTCGTAGTAACCCATGCCAATATACGATTTATGCACCTGATTCTGAGCAGCCAAGCTTTTGAGATAGCTCAGAGTTTCTACTTCAGTGCAGCTGTCAGCCATCGCCAAGGGCGCATTAATGAGAATATTCGCAGGGACAGTGCTCTTGATTAAGGCTGCCAAAGAATCCGCCCCGACTGTCTTAAGCATAGCTTCGACATCAGACTGAGTCGGGCCAATATGGCGACCAATAAAAGCATCACGCTGTTCTAATTGCGAAAGCGTGGCGGTTAGGTTTGTTATCATGGTATTCACTCAGGAAAATTAAGCTTCTGAAGCTACTAATTCGCTGTAAGCAGACGCACTTAATAAAGAGGCCAATTCGCCCTTATCCGCAAGCTTGAGTTTAAATACCCAACCGGCTTCATAAGGATCGGTATTGACTAATTCAGGGCTGTCATCTAAATCATGATTCACTTCAAACACTTCACCACTTAAAGGTGCATACAGATCAGAAGCCGCTTTCACCGACTCCACCACGCCACATTCATCCCCTGCAGACAGCATCGCGCCAATTTCTGGTAGTTCGACAAAAACTAAATCACCTAATAGTGCCTGTGCATGGTCAGTAATCCCTATGGTCACTGTACCGTCCCCATTGTCGCGCACCCACTCATGTGAATCGGCATAGTTTAAATTAGCAGGAACATTACTCATCTTGAATCTCCTAAATTGATTTAAAAATTAGCTCAACACTGACTGACCATGACGTACAAACACGGGTTTAACGACTTTGGCAGGATAGAGTTTACCGCGAATATCGATTGAACATTGCTCACCACAAGCGACTGGAACCCGTGCCAAAGCGATAGCTAACCCTAAGCTAGGTGAGAAGGTTCCACTGGTGATTTCCCCTTCGCCTGCCTCACAACTAACTCGCATGTGATTGCGTAGCACCCCCTTACCTTCTAGCACTAAACCGACCAACTTTTGTTGTACACCAGCCGCTTTTTCAGCTTCTAAAGCCTTGCGCCCAATAAAATCGCGCTCTTTGGGTTCCCAAGCAATCGTCCAGCCTAGCCCCGAAGTGAGTGGCGATGTGGTTTCGTCCATATCCGTACCATACAAATTCATCCCGGCTTCAAGGCGCAACGTATCACGTGCCCCTAAGCCAGTGGGCGCTATGCCTGCGTTTAATAAAGCATCCCAAACCTTGCCAGCCTGCTCAGCAGGAAACATCATTTCAAAACCATCTTCGCCGGTATAGCCGGTACGGGCAATAAACCAAGCGCCAATTTGTGCGCCAGTAAAGGGCTTGAGCTGCTCAGCAATAGCGATTTCATCGGCAGGCATGAGAGAAAAGATTTTAGCGCGCGCATTCGGGCCTTGAACTGCCAACATGGCTAAATCAGAGCGTTCAGTGAGTTGGGCATTGAAGCCTTGTAATTGCTGCTGCATCCAAGTGATATCTTTAGCGCGGGTGGCAGCATTCACTACGATGCGATAGGAGTTGTCGGAGAAATAATAGACAATTAAATCATCCACCACTCCGCCTTGTGCATTTAGCATGCAGCTATAGAGTGCTTTGCCAGCTTCTTTGAGTTTATCGACATTATTCGCAAGCAGCTTTAAGAGATAAGGTTTGGCCTCAGCACCTTGCAAATCCAGTACCACCATGTGCGAGACATCGAACATGCCTGTATCGGTGCGAACTTGTTTATGCTCTTGCAATTGCGAGCCATAATGGATGGGCATTTCCCAGCCAGCGAAATCAACCATTTTCGCGCCAGCATCAAGATGCTTTTGATAGAAAGGGGTACGTTGCATGTTGTTCTCCCGTTAACAATAAAAAAGGGGCGGCAGACTGTTATATCTACCGCCCCTCTGTCCTTGTTACCTGAGAGATTCCTTATTGTAGAGACAATAAGTTACTACCCTTCGGTGGGTGCAACCGCACCACTCTCCAGAGTCAACCATCACCCACAGTCCTTTTGCCTGAGCGTTTACGGGCTATGCGCCTTCGGCGGCTTCCTAAAGAAGCGCTCTCCTGCGGGTATGTTTGTTGAAGGAAGAGTTTATAGCATAAGTTTTATTAAAAGATAGTAAAAATCAGCAAGACTTTGCCGTTTAAGTACTAGAAATAAGTTAAACGCTCGCTGCCTACATACGCAAAGAAATAGCCGGATTAGCCTCAAGGTTTGGGCTAATTGAAGAGGTGTCGGCTAGCTCTAAAACGAATTTAACTTGCTTAGCAACAAAAATGGGACAGTCATTTTTAGGGCAAGGTTGAGCAGCTTGAATCGTTTTAATTAACTGACCTTGCTTATTAAAAAATAAAATATCCAAAGGCATCAACGTATTCTTCATCCAAAACCCCACCTCGCCCTCATGCTCAAATACAAATAAAGCACCATGATTTTCAGGCAGCCCTTTTACCCACATTAAGCCTTGTTCGCGCTCTAGCGCAGTATCCAAGACAGCGACTTTAATGGCCTGTTGGTTTAGGAAAATAGTTTGATCAAAATGCAGTGCTTGTGGATGCTCCGCATTTGACTGCCCATTGCAAGCAGTCAAACACCCAATGAAAGTCGCTAAGGCAACAAAATAGCGCATTAAGCTAGATACTCAGCTCCACCCATATAATTGCGCAAGACTTCAGGGATAAGAATCCGCCCGTCTTCTTCTTGATAGTTCTCTATCACCGCAACTAAAGCGCGCCCAACCGCGACGCCAGAACCATTTAAGGTATGAACTAATTCAGTTTTCCCAGTTTCGGCATTACGATAACGTGCCACCATGCGCCGTGCTTGGAAATCGAGCGTATTGGAGCACGAAGAAATTTCCCGATACTTATTCTGCCCCGGCAGCCAAACTTCTAAGTCATAAGTCTTAGCAGCCGAGAAACCGGTATCGCCCGAGCACAGCGCAATCACCCGATAAGGCAAACCCAGTTTTTGCAAAATGGTTTCAGCATTACCGACCATTTCTTCCAAAGCTTGCCAAGATTGATCGGGGCGCGTGATCTGTACCATTTCAACTTTTTCAAATTGATGTTGACGAATCAAGCCGCGCGTATCTTTACCATGTGAGCCTGCTTCAGAGCGGAAGCACGGCGTATGCGAAGTGAACTTGAGCGGTAAACTAGCCGCCTCCACAATCGTATCGCGCACTAAATTAGTGACCGGCACTTCAGAAGTCGGGATTAAATAATAACCCTGTTCGTTATTGAGCTTGAATAAGTCTTCAGCAAACTTCGGCAGTTGCCCGGTACCGCGCAAGCTTTCCGCATTCACCATATAAGGCACATACAGCTCAGTGTAGCCATGTTGCTGCGTATGCGTATCCAGCATGAACTGAATCAAGGCACGATGTAAGCGTGCCATCGCTGCCCGTAATACCACAAAGCGTGAGCCAGTTAATTTCGAAGCTGACTCAAAATCCATCCAATCATTAGCAGCACCTAACTCAAAATGTTGTTTAGGCTCAAAAGCGAACTGCTTAGGCTCACCCCAGCGCCGCACTTCGACATTCTGATTTTCATCCGCACCTTCAGGTACTGATGCATCTAGAATATTCGGTAAGCCCAGCGCAACCGCTTCTAAATCCGCTTGGACTTTAGCCAAATCCTGTTCTGCAGTTTTTAATTGCTCACCCAAACTCGATACTTCTGCCATCAACGGCGCGATATCTTCACCACGCGCTCTCGCTTGGCCAATATTTTTAGAGCTCACATTGCGTTGATTTTGTAAATCTTCAGTATGTGTTTGGAGTGCTTTGCGCTGCCCTTCGAGAGTGCGCACTGCATCCACATCTAACTTAAAACCGCGCCGCGCTAGCTGTTGAGCTACCTCGTCGAGTTCAGTTCGTAGTCGCTTGGGATCCAGCATTGTCTTTATCCATCATTATTTTAAGAAAACTCTATCATAGCAAAACTCCAGCCCGAGCCACAGCAAGCTTTATGCGTAACACCTCTTAGCTAGAAGCAAAGCGCTACCTTTTAACGTGAAAAACTGCCTTTTTATCAATACTTAGCCTTAAAGCTCAGCAAGCCTACTAAACTTGAATTGAGGATGCCTGTAGGTTAGGGTACAAGGAAGGCAAGCATCCTTAGGTCAGTGTTAGCTAAGGGTGTATGTCTCTAGCACTCTTAGAACAGAAAGCCCCATACTGTATGGGGCTTTCTACTTTTTAGATTTAAACCTGACAAGCACTCATGCATGAATTTGATTTAATAAAGCAGTATTTCACTTGGGAACCTCAACCGAAGGATGTGCGGGTTAGCGTTGGAGACGATGCTGCGATTGTTAAGCTAGCCGCTCAAGAAGAACTCATCATTTCGGTAGACAGTCTAGTCAACGGCTTACATTTTCCAGTTAATACGCCTGCACATGCGATTGGCTACAAAGCCTTAGCCGTGAACTTAAGTGATTTAGCCGCGATGGGAGCAAAGCCGCGCTGGTTTACTTTAGCCCTGACTTTACCAGCGGTCGATCCAGCTTGGTTGCTAGACTTTGCCCTTGGCCTACGTGAATTAGCTAATCAGCATCAAATTTTCTTAATTGGTGGTGACACCACTCGTGGCCCTTTGAGTATCACCATTCAAGTCATGGGCAGCGCCCCTAAGAATCGCGCCTTACTGCGGAGTGGCGCACAGCAGGGGGACTTAATTGTAGTCTCAGGCAGTTTAGGTGATGCCGCAGCTGGCTTGGCTTTCGTGCAAAACCGCCTATCTTTAGCAGATGTTGATGCTGATTATTGTGTGCAACGCTTGAACTACCCCACTCCACGTATTGAATTAGGCCGTTGGCTGGCTAAGCATGCGACTAGCTGTATGGATATCTCGGACGGCTTGATTGCTGATTTAAAACATTTATTAAAGCGCTCGCAAGTGGGCGCCACTCTTTATCATCGACAAATCCCTTTAAGCAGCGCTTTACAAAAGCTGCCTTTATCCACTGCACTTAGTTTTGCTTTAACCGGTGGAGATGATTATGAATTGCTTTTTACTATCCCTAAGCAACAAGCTGATAAACTTGAAAAATATCAACTATTTAGTAAATTACCACTAAAAGTCATTGGTGAAATAACAACAGAAATAGAACAAGTTACGCTTGATTATGCTCTAGTTAATGTTCCAGACGGTTATAATCACTTTCAATAGGATAGCTTGTCTGGTGAACTGTGCGGCTATAGCATTGTCTTATCAAGCGATAACAACTCATTTGAGGGCTAAAAACAACATGAAACATTCTTTACGTCTGACTTTGGCTTTGTCAGCAACGGTTTTCTTTGTCTCTGCATGCAGTAATACACCGTATGAAGATACCACCGAAAGTGGCTCTACCAGCAATATCCCAGAAGCTGGCCCGCTGACTGGTGGTGGCGGCGGCGGTTATGGCGGTGGCTATACTCAACCGCAACAAGGCGGTACTTACTACCCACCACAAACAACCGTGCAGCCTCAACAAGGTGGCGGTTATGTTCAGCCCCAACAAGGCGGTGGCCAGCAAGGTGCTGATGCTTATGCCAATGGTGGCGGCTATGATACTGCGGGCACTACCAATGGTGGCGGCTATGACTATAGTGGCGGCAACAATGAAAGCTACGACAGTTATGGCTCTAATACTGGTGGTGGTAACACCGGTACAGGCGCTGGCAACGATTACTATGCAGGTGGCAGCGCAGGTGGTGGCAATACGAGTGGCGGCGGCAACGACTATTATGCGGGTGGTGGTAATAGCGGCGGCGGTAGTGTTGGCAGCAGTTCAGGGCGTGCGGCGGTACAAATTTTTGCCTCTGGTAGCAGCAGCAAAGCCCAACAGGTACGCAGCTCAATGGCTAGCCGTGGCTTAAACGCAGTGGTTGATTCGGTCGATGGCTTATATAAAGTGCGCGTCCCCTTCGGTACTGAATCAGAAGCGCGTTCTAACTTAATGCGAGTTCGCAGTGCTTCTGGCGAATCGGGCGCTTTTGTTACATTCCGCTAGGCTTTAATTTGGGCATAACGCTCTAAAGCACGCTGACGGCTAAACGCTAAATCGGTGATGGGTAATGGATAGTTCCAACCGTCACCTAGCACTCGAGGGTGGTGAATTTCTTTTGCTGCCCTGCCTGCTAGTTCAGGCACCCAACGTCGCACATAATCGCCGTTGGGATCAAATTTCTCGCCCTGTAAAATCGGATTAAAAATCCGAAAATAAGGAGCTGCATCCGCTCCACAACCCGCTACCCACTGCCAACCCAACGTATTACTCGCTAGGTCAGCATCGACTAAGGTATCGCGAAACCATGCTTCGCCCGCTTGCCAAGGAATCAGTAAATTTTTAGTCAACAGTGAGGCGACAATCATCCGCACTCGATTATGCATCCAGCCGGTTTGCCACAGCTCACGCATACCCGCATCAACAATCGGAATGCCAGTCTGACCTTGCTGCCAACGCTGCAAATTAGCCTCGTAGCCCTGCTCCCACTGAAAGTTTTTAAAGCGTTGATCTAAGGGCTCAGTCAGGGTTTGCGGAAAGTGATAAAGCAAATACCAAGCGAATTCACGCCAACCAATTTCCTGCAAAAAAGTTTGAATACCCAAGCCCGCCGCTGGATGCTCTGCCAAATACTGCTCAGCCATTAAAGCAAGCGTGCGCGGACTAATCTCCCCGAAGTGCAAATGCGGTGATAAGCGCGAAGTCCCCAGCACTGCAGGCTGATCGCGCGCTGTTTTGTATGCACTAGCCGTAGTTTCTAAAAAGCTTTCAAGCTTATCTAAAGCAGCCTTTTCGCCCACTTCCCAACTGGCCATCATGCCTTGATCCCAAGCAATACTGGGCAAGAGCTGCAAATCATTCAAAGCCACTGACGCTAGCCACAAAGTTGGCCTAGGGATAAACGCTGGCTTGGGCAACAGCGTTTGCACAATACCAGTCTTGAGCAGCGCTTTCCAAAATGGCGTGTAAACCTTATAGGCTTGCCCGTCATTTTTCAGCACCTGCCAAGGTTCACGCAGTAAAGCCGCATTAAAACTTTGTACTTGGACTTGGTCTTTGAGGACTGCCTTAATTTCGGTATCACGCGCTAAGCTTGCCGGATCATAGCAGCGATTCCAAAATAGATGCGTCGCCCCGGTTGCCTTAATTAAATCCTGCAACACCGTTAAAGCCTGGCCTTGACGCAAGATTAAACGACTGGCCTCTGAATGTAGATCTTTATCTAAACTCGCCAGACTATGATGCAACCAAACCCGACTCGCCGCCCCTAATTGGCTCAGCGTATTGGGCGTCGGATCATCAATAAACACCGGAATCACTTGCTGACAGCTACGGCAAGCCTCAAAGAAAGCGGGGTTGTCCGCCAAGCGCAAATCTTGGCGAAACCAAACGATGGCTAAAGTCATCGATCAGTAGCACTCGATTTATTATGAGCCATTAGCAAGGACTCTAATTGCAAGGACGCTTCATTAAAAGCCACGGGCAACAATTTAATCGCAGCGGGTAAATGCAGTTGTTTTTCTGAGTCTAAATACTGGACTAGTAACTCAGTTTGGGTAATACGTGACAACACCTCTAAACCCGCTAACACTTCTTCATTGGGGTTACAGTAAATCACTGCATCAAACCGTGAACGCTCCAGCACCAAAGGCAAATGCTCTGGGCGACAATCAGCGCCTAGTAAGCTGACCTGAAAACCCTGCATGCCCAATGTGCAAGCTAGCATCAAGGTTTGTAAATAAACCATCTGGCAAGTCACACCGATAACAATCACCCGAAAACCATTATTGCGTGATTGCATGTGAGTATTGAGGTAATAAGCGCCCAATTTGGCCGACAGGAATTGATACCAAAAGGCATGATCCGCTTTAGTGGAGGTTAATAAGCAGCATTGCCCATATAAATCAGTACATAAAGGTAAGAGTAGTTTGTGGGCTACGATTTCGAGTGAATAGGAGGAAATCGCCTCATCAATCACTTTCTCCAACGCTTTAGCATCGAGTTTATAGATATAACGCCGACACAGATTAGCGTATTGCTTCCAGGGATCTTCACCGGCGACTAACTTGATTTGCTCAGCACTGTCCAATTTACCTTCAGCCGCATACTTCGAAAGCAGTTCTTGAGCACGGCCGACCGAGACCCCCTGTTCTAACAGGCGCTGTACTTGCTTAACACGATTGATATCTTGTTGGCTATAAAGGCGGTGGCCTTTGGGGGTACGTGAGGGACGCAATAAACCATAACGACGCTCCCACGCGCGTAGTGTTACGGAATGCACGCCCGTTTGCTCGGAGACTGTTCCAATCGGAAATAGTGCATCCGCCTGCATAGTAGCTTGCTTAACCATCGACCCTGTCACACCTTTGTATAAGTTTCGTAGCACTATAGAGGAGTTTGTATTTATTGTGAAATAACTCCACTTCTTCTAGGTCGTTACTTGCAAAAAGTGACGAGTTCAGCTACGCCTCAAACTAGAGTTATTTTATCGGAGGCCAATACGATGAGCTTCTGTTTATACAGCAGACCTAAAGCCCGCTTGAAATGCGCCTTACTGACTTTAAACTCAGCATAAATCTGCTCAGGAGGCGTTTTATCAGTAAAATTAGAACTACCGCCGCGCTGCTTTAAATGCTCAAGAATTTGCTGAGCAAGCGCATCTTCAACGACTACACCCGGTTTACGTAGCGTCAAGTCGATCTTACGATCAGGGCGAATCTGATGGATATAGCCTTGCACTTGCTCACCGATGCGCAAAGCCTGAAAAACTTCACTGCTATACAACAAACCTAAATGGGTTTGATTGACGACCGCGCGATAGCCTAATTCAGCACGGGCATAAATCAGCAAGTTAACTGGCTGGCCTGGTTTAAAATAATAACTAAATTCATTCAGATGATGGCTTAAGCGCGTCGTGCCGACAATACTCTCAGTGCGCTCATCAAGGAAAGCATGCACCACATAGGACTTGCCCACTTCAATCGGGCGATCCTGTTCGTTATAAGGAACTAATAAATCCTTACTCAAGCCCCAATCGAAAAAAGCACCATGCCGTGTATTATCGACTGCTTTTAAATAAGCGGCTTTGCCAACTTGTAGCAATGGGCGCTCAGTGGTGGCAATTAAGCGATCTTCTGAGTCAAGGTAAATGAAAACTTCTAGCTCATCTTCGGCTTGGCATTGCTTAGGCACATAACGCCGCGGCAGCAGAATGTCACCATAACTGCCACCATCGAGGTACACACCGGCATCGGCTAAGTGCGAGACTCTTAGCCGATTGAATTGACCAATATTAAGCATCAGTATCAGGGAGTTGGTCGTCTAACTCAGCCGCCACATCCGCAGGCTCGACTTCTAAGCCTTCGAGATTTTCATCCCAATTCGGGCCAACTAAGACATCATCCTCGTGCATGCCGGGCAGCCAATCATTCAAGAAATATTCCATCGGAATCGCTTGGGCATGAAACACCGCCCACTCACCCACGCATTGAGCTTGAGCTAGGGTTTGGTTTGACCAAAAAGGCATCACATCAGTATCTTCATAAGCCGAAGAAGCGCAAACCGCCCAATCATCTTCGTCAGTACATAAACCCCAGACTTCTCCGGTTTGTTTAATTTCAACAATAAAAGCGTCGTATTTAGCTTCGTATTCAGCGTCGGGATTACTCATAGGGGTTCTCACCAGTGGCAGCGGATAATTCATTCAAGCATAGCATGCCAAACTAAGATAGCGCAGTTCTTTAGCCAGCTTTTAGCTCAGCGTGCAGAAGCTGCTGCCAAACAGGATGAGCGGCTAAGGCTTGCAGGGCTTGGCGCAATAAAGTTTTACCCGGCTCGGTATGTGGCCAAGTCGACAAGCCTGAAGGGTGCGGCAAAGGCACTAAATCCACAGTTTTTCCAGCTAATTGGCGCTGATGAATTTGCCCTACTACCTCGTCTAATTTTTTCGCGGCTAGGAACTGCTTAATCGCTAGCTTCCCCACCAAAATCAGCAATTGCGGCTGCATTAGTTGCAACTCAGCATCCAGCCAGCGCGCACAATTCGATACTTCATCCTCGGAAGGCACGCGATCCCCACTACCCTTCGGATTTTTCCCCGGAAAACAACGGCAAACAGCTGCCATATACACACGCTCACGAAATTGAGCTTCCTCGAAACCAATACTGCTAAACCATTGAAATAAAGTCTTGCCTGCTGTCCAACCAAACGGGCGCATCACTTTAGCCTCATGAATGCCGGGTGCTTGACCGATCAGCATAACTGGCGATAGTACTGGCTGGCAGGTGATCACGGGGCGGATCATATTGGGGCAAAGCGTGCAGGCACGGAGGTGTTCTTGATGAATAATGAGTTCAGCGGAAGGGTTGATAACCGTAATGTGGGGGATAGGCGCTTTCAAAATAACACTAACTCTTGGTGGCAAGCATCAAGAATAATCGCATGCTAATCTGCTTAGCTTCCAGCACTGAATGCTTATCTGTTAAAATCGCGCTCCCCAATTCGCTGATTAGCTCATGAGCCAAGACCTAAGCCACCACACCCCAATGATGCAGCAATACCTGCGCCTCAAAGCCGAATACCCTGAAATTCTGCTGTTTTACCGCATGGGCGATTTCTACGAGATGTTTTATGAGGATGCCAAGCGGGTGGCGCAGTTGCTGGATATTACCCTGACCGCGCGCGGCAATTCAGCGGGCGAACCGATTCCAATGGCAGGTGTGCCGTATCACGCGGTCGAGCAGTATTTGGCGCGTCTGTTGAAGGCGGGCGAGTCGGTAGCGATTTGTGAGCAGGTGGGTGATCCGGCAAAATCGAAAGGGCCGGTGGAGCGCAAAATCACGCGCTTGCTTACGCCCGGCACGCTGACGGATGATTATTTGTTAGAAGATCGGCGCGATAACTTACTGATTGCACTGCATAAAGATAAAGAAAAATTTGGTTTAGCGGCGATTGATTTAAGCAGTGGGCGTTTTACCGTGCAAGAAATTGAGGGGGTGGCCTCGTTGCACAATGAAATCGAACGCCTGCAACCTGCTGAGATTTTGCACGATGAAGCGTGGCGCTTGGAGTTTGTGCGCAATCGCGTCACCACCGCGCGCCCTGCTTGGCATTTTGATTTAGAAACCGCGACACGCTTATTGCTTAAGCAATTTGGCGTGCATGATTTGAGTGGTTTCGGCTGTGAAGCCTTGCCTTTAGCAATCGCAGCGGCAGGAGCTTTATTGAATTATGTGCAAGAAACCCAGCGCACTGCCCTGCCCCATTTGAATAGCCTAAAGGTCGAGCAAAGTGACGAGGGGATTATTCTCGATGCGGCGAGTCGGCGCAATTTGGAGCTGGAACACAGTTTAAGCGGCGAGCATAAAAATACGCTAGTGTCGGTGCTGGATAAAACTTCCACCAGTATGGGCAGTCGCTTATTGAGGCGCTGGTTAAATAAGCCGCTGCGCGATCGTCACGACTTGCGCTTGCGCCATCAAGCCGTGGGCACGCTGCTAGAAAATTATCGCTACGAAAATATTTTAAGTACGCTGCGCAGCGTCGGCGATATTGAACGCATTGCCGCACGGGTTGCTTTGGGTACGGCGCGTCCGCGTGATTTATCCACCTTGCGCGATTCACTCGCGGTGTTACCGCAATTGCATGAAGCGATTGTACAACTTGACGATGTATTGCTGGCTAATTTGCAGCAGCAACTCGATATTCACCACGACCTGCATGCATTGCTGAAGCGCGCGATTATTGATAATCCGCCCGTAGTGATTCGTGATGGTGGCGTGATTGCGGCAGGTTACGATGCCGATTTGGATGAGTTGCGCAATTTAAGTGAAAACGCCGATCAATATTTGCTGGATTTGGAAAGTCGCGAGAAGCAACGTACCGGCATTGATAAACTCAAAGTCGCTTACAATCGCGTGCATGGCTATTACGTGGAAATCCCGCAAAGCCAATTGCATAAAATACCTGCTGACTATATTCGCCGCCAAACCCTAAAAGGTGTCGAACGCTTTATTCTGCCTGAACTGAAAAAGTTTGAAGATAAAGTATTATCGGCGCGCGAACGCTCTTTAGGGCGCGAAAAAGCTTTATATGAATTGCTGCTGCAACAACTTGCCGAACATTTAATTCCTTTGCGCCAAACCGCTCAAGCGGTCGCTGAATTAGATGTACTCGCTAATTTCGCCGAGCGCGCTAATACCTTGAATTATAACTGCCCAAAACTAGTGGAAGGCTCAGGTATCGAAATTATTGGTGGGCGGCATCCGGTAGTAGAACGCACACTGGACGCGCCTTTTGTGCCGAATGATCTGTATATGGACGCGCGCCGCCGCATGTTGATGATTACCGGCCCGAATATGGGAGGCAAATCAACCTATATGCGCCAAGTCGCGCTGATTGTGTTGATGGCGCATATTGGCAGCTACGTGCCTGCGGAATCGGCGCGCCTTGGCAATATCGACCGCATTTTCACGCGGATTGGCGCACAGGACGACTTGAGTACGGGACGCTCTACTTTCATGGTCGAAATGACCGAAGCCGCGAATATCCTCAACAATGCCACCGCACACAGCCTCGTACTGATGGACGAAATCGGACGCGGCACCAGCACCTTCGATGGCTTATCACTGGCTTGGGCCTTCGCCGATTACTTGGCACGCGAACGCAAAGCCTTCACCCTATTCGCCACCCACTACTTTGAATTGACCCATCTTGCCGAACAAATCAGCACGATTGCCAATGTGCATATTGATGCGGTCGAACATGGTGACAAAATCGTCTTTTTGCATGCCGTCAAAGATGGCCCAGCGAATCAAAGTTATGGCTTGCAAGTCGCACAATTGGCGGGTGTGCCGAAAACGGTGATTGGGCAGGCGAAGAGGAAATTGACTTCACTGGAAAAAAGCTCGGCGAATACAACGCAAGTGGGACAGAGTTTAGCCCTACAGTTTGGTGCTCCGCCTGAGCCGAAAGATGAAGTGGCGCAGAAAGTGAAGGCGGCTTTGCAGGCGATAGAGCCAGATGAGATGACGCCGCGGCAGGCACTGGATGAACTTTACAGGCTGAGGAAACTATTAAGCTGATTTGACATTTTCACCCTAGCTAATCTCTTATCTCTTATAAGACGCTAGGGTGAAAATAGCTGCGAAGCTAATTAAGTCTTCTATAAACACCATCAAAATTCACATTCAGCCCACCACATTGCAAATTATCATTATTAACTTCTAAGCCAGCTTTTTTAAATACAATGGTTAATTGGCAGGCGTTGCCATCCTGATAATGAATAGTGTTTTTAATGACTGGAAATTCCCCTTCGAGATTTCCTAAATTCACATTACCTGTTGACGCATCACCTACCCAAATACCATCACCGCTTACTTTTACTTGGTTATTTTTGCTCGGTTTTATGCTGATAACAGAGGTATTTTCATCGGGCTGATTGTTGTAATAGCGCCGATATTCGCCAATAAAAGCTGCGTTGGTTTGCTTACTTGAGTTACTTTGCGTAGCCAACTCAGTCAAACGAGTTTGATAAGCTGTTTGGATACAATGTTCGGTTTGACAAACATCACGCACGCCAGCTAACCAAGCTTTTTGAACTGTTTGTACGCTGGCTTTATGGCTGCTGCTAGCTAGGGCTTGTTTATAAGCTTTTGCCATTTTTTCATCCAAGTTTGACAGTTTAGGATTTGAGCAAATCGCCTTTTCGACTAAGGTTGTGGCCTTTTTGCAGTCAAAACTTGCGGCAAAACCAGCTGTACTAAAACATAAAGCCAAACACAAAAAAGTACTTAGGCTAAGCAGTTTTCTAGACATTGAGTCTCCAAAGTTTTTAATGATTGCTTAGCAATTGTAACGCTTTGCGGTTTCGAAAGGAGTACTCGCAGACCAACTGGCAATTCGGCAGGTAGTGGCGGCTCTGCTTTATAAAGGTTAGCTGGATAGAAAATTTTTATAAAAGTCAAGATGCTAAGCTAGCAGTCAGCTAGTTTATGCATAATGGTAACTGTTTCCACTGGGAACGGCTCAAATAACAATAACTGAGCATTCAGGAAGCCTGATACCCGAGAGAACTGATTCCTCCTCCAATCAAAAACGTCTACTCCTAAGCGTTAATTTTCAGAGGTATTGGGCTTCCATTTTCTTTTCAAGTCAAAAAATCCCTTACGCTATTGTCGACCTAGCCCCACCGCTCATAGGCTTTAGCCTGTGCCCCTGCTCATTCTACTTTTAAACTTTAAGCTGCCATTTTAGAACGCAAAGAATAAAGGAAAATAGAATGACGCAAGGAATTTTTAATTATCAAGTACCTGGCCGCACCCCAGCTACTAACGCATCCAATACTAATAATGCGAATGCTCCCGTCAACGCGGTTAAGCAATATCAAGACAGTAGCTCGAATAATACTGAGCAGTTATCTAATATCCAGTCGTTAATCATGAACTTATTGCAAAGCCTCTTGCAAAAGCTGGGACTAGGTACTGGAGAGACAACTCCACCTCCAACAACTTCACCTAAGCCTGATATAACCACCTTAGCAATCGGCGAAGAAGATGGCGGCACAGCTACGACTCAAGCGGTCGGGGAAGAAGATGGTGGTGTAAAACCTCCTACTGATGTCACCACTTTAGCAGTCGGGGAAGAAGATGGTGGCACTGTTACCACTCAAGCTACTGGTGAAGAAGATGGTAGTACTAAGCCACCGATTAATGTCACCACTTACGCTATTGGCGAAGAAGATGGTGGCATAGCTACAACCCAAGCGGTTGGTGAAGAAGACGGTGGTATTAAACCTCCTATCGATGTAACTACACTAGCTGTTGGTGAGGAAGATGGTGGTGTAAAACCGCCTATCGATGTAACTACTCTTGCTGTTGGTGAAGAGGATGGCGGTGGTATCACAACCAAAGCCCTTGGTGAGGATGGCGGGTGTTTTCCTAAAAAGCATTATCAGCTAGATTGAGTTTGTAGGGCTAATATAAGCAGTTAGTAAGCTACATACACCGCTATCACTGCAAATCAAGAGGAGTAACTAAACTTGCTCCTCTTGTTAAAAAAACAAAATTTAGATAGAAAAATCATGACAATAAATATCTTAATGGTTGGTTATGCACAGCAAACTCAAACTGCCCATCAAATCAAAATCCTGCAGAGTTTGGGCGCTAATGTCATCATGCTCGACCCTTATGGCACTAACGGACAATACGCAACCATCCAATGGCAAGGCGAGCAAGTGATCTGGCAGGATCAAGATATTAGCCCCAGCCAGATCGGTGCAGTACTGGTTTGCGCACAAGCCCCTGATATGCCCACCGAAGAAGCCTTTCGTACCAACGAGCATCGCCACTTAAATTGGGAGGGTTGGTTTCAGCACTATGGTCTGCAACGTGATCGCAGCGATACGTTATTGAGCTTGCTACTCATGTATGAGCAAGCGGGTATTCCGATGTTTAATCCGCCTTCACAGACCCTATTATCACGCCGCAAGCCTTATCAAATTCGCCAGCTACAAACAGCAGGTTGCCGCTTACCCGCTAGCTTAGTGACTAATAATCCTATCGAAGCCAAGCGTTTTATTGAGGAATATGGCGATTGCATTATTAAACCTGCAGCAGGCGGCTCGTTAACCCTTTCTGCCAACCAATTACTAGAGCAAGGCGCACTCGACAAGCTCAGTATTGCCCCCGCAATTGTGCAACAACGAATCAATGGCGATGACTTAAGAATTGTAGTGGTGAATGATGCAGTCGTGTCTTGTGCAGCTGTGGGAGTGCCTGAAGGAACGATTGATTTTCGGGGCGAACAAAGCTATCAGCAGGGCAAAATCAGCTATAAAGAAGTGAGCTTACCGCATTTAGTCGAATTGCAATGCCGACGCGCTGCTTCTTTATTAGGTTTACGCTACACCGGCATTGATATCAAACACACCGCTAATAATGAATATTATATGCTCGAATGCAATTCAAGCCCAATCTATCTGGATGTGGAATACAAACTCAAACATCCGATTACTGAAGCACTCTGCATGGCCTTAATCCAGGCTAGTTGAGTTTAGCGCTAAGGACTTTAGCCACTTCCTGTAAGTATTCGTTCGGAGTTTTTTGGCGTTGATAAGCTAGACCTAAAGCCTCTAAACCTAGCAGGCGATAAAGCTCCGCATCGGCTGGCTGGCTGATTTGTAAGGCTGCTAATTGCTTGGCTACCACGGCTGCATCACCACGCGCAATCGGCCCTGTCAAAGCGGCTGCGGGGCCAAGCTTGAATACATTTGAGACTGTTTCTTGCACAATCGGTTGGAGGATTTTTAGCGCTAAAGCTTCCTCTACCCCAGCTTGTGCGAAAGCTCGCAAACTAACATTTTGCAATGCCACCAAATAATTGCAGGCAAACACACTAGCGGCATGATATAGGGTTTTCTGCTCTGCATTGATTTGAAAAGGGATACCGCCAATCTGTACAAACAATGGCATTAAGACTGCTAAAGCCGCCTCATCACCTTCCACTCCGCAATAAGTAGGCTGAAAAGACAGAATCGCCTGCTGCGGCTCGGCAAAGCTTTTGACGGGATGCACACTAGCAATTAAAGCACCCTGCTCTTTTAAAGGCTGTAAAATTTCAGAAGCAATTGCGCCACTGCAATGAAATACAATATCCCCCGCTTTTAACAATTTGGCTTTAGCTAAGGCATTACAGCAAATTTCCAAAGCTTTGTCGGGACAGCCTAATAGATACAAATCAGCAGGCCGCATTTCAGCTATTGAACTTAAAGCTTGACCCTGCCCGATAAAATCGACAGCTGCTTGACTGCTTTGCAGAGAGCTATTCAAGACCTGTGAAATCATGAATAAACCAGCTTGCGCCCAAAGATAAGCAAGGGTTTGGCCTAGATGACCACAACCTATGATATTTAAGCGAAGCTTATTAATAGTTTCAGGCATAGAACTTGCTCAAACTGTTAAGTTAAATAGATTTAGAAGTTTAATGAGTACGGTTTGAGCTGACCAGTGAAGTTTACTTGGCTAGGAAACTCTGCCTTACATTCGACTAAAAGGCTTATGAGGTATTGCAGACGCTTGACTAAGACAGATACTTGCGCATTTTAGGTAAGAGCGAGACTCAGCATTGAGTGTTGACTGAATTACTAAATGAAAAAGGGACGAAAGTGGCTTAAATTTAAGTCAACTTTGATTTTTAAAGAATGTATAAGATTTAGATACTCGATTTTATTTTGTTTCAGTGTTTGGAATCTAACAAAATTGATTTTAAGAGGTGGTGCCCCCCAGATCCGGAGTCGAACTGACCTTATAAAACAATAACTTAATTAATTAAACTGGTTTTTATATACCCGTTCATATACCTGTTTGTAAAAGTACCCGCTGCCTACCCTAAGAAAAGCGCTTTTGGCTTGCAGACGCTTTCCCGCACTGTATGCGGTCAAGCATCTTTGGCTAGCGTTGTTTGAATAGTTTGCCGTGCAAGTTGGCCTCTGTAGGCTCCCGTCGGTCGCTGGTGCGAGTGGTGGCTCCAAGGCTTCCCTTCGGTATCCCTGCTGCTTTAAAACGGTTTTAGCTTGGCTAGCGTGGCTCGAATTACATTCTTTGAACATCAAGGCCAGCGCTCAGCAGTGCCAGCCTTGACGGTGAACGATGTCAAACCTTAGCGCTACCCTCCCCTTTTCTCCCCTGCGCAATCGCCGCCCGTTCCGGCTTTTGGGCATTGTGCCAATCATCGGAACAATTGCCGCCGTCGGCTCTTGGATTGCGATTATGCGAACAAAATAAGTGCCATTTATTCACCTTTTTGAATTCTTTTCCACAATTCGGACAACTCACCATGCTATTAACCTTCGCCATTTCAGACTGAGCGTAAGCTTCTGATTTTTGCCTAGTTTCTGCCATGCCTGTACTTTTTACAGGTTCCTGTAATACAGGTAACTGTAGGCTGTTTTCAGTTTGACCAGGCGAAGAGGGCGCAAGCTTAAAGGATTCAATACTTGCGCTAATTTGCCCCGTATTAATCGAGATAGCACGCTTATTCAGTTGGCGCATAGAACCCAAATAATGAAAGCAAATTTTAAAAGTGAGGATTAGAAAGAACGCGAGTAGGGCAGAGCTAACCACGTGACTTAAACCGAATACCTCAGCTAGAAAGCGAATCATGGCTTGGTGTTTGGTTTCATCATATTCAAGCTGTTTAGCTTGGCTAATCGTGTTTTGTAGCGATTGTGTACGATTGGCCTGTTCAAGTTCGGCTTGTTGTTCTAAACGCAATATTCGCGTTTGTAGGGCATCCATAGCCGCTTGCTTGCCTAGCTTCTTGGCTTCTTCAAAACTGGCTTGTAGGCGGCTTAATTGAATTTGAGCCGGTGTCAGTGTGCTGGTAGTGGCTAACACGTCTACCGCGCGAATAGTAGCCTTATAGACCTCGGATTGTGTCGACTTAAAGGCTACCGTGCTTTGTTCCCGTTGCATGGTCGCCGCCGATTCCGCGAAGATGGAAAAGCCGACCGAAAAGCCCATGACCAGCAAATATTCACGGGCCCGGCCTGAATTGAATAGGACCGCTTCAGCAATCGTGATTGCTGTGGCTAATGCAATGCCCATCGCCGCATACACAAACTGAATCGCTCGCCATTCGCTCATATACTCAAATTCAGCGCCCGCGAAGAACTGCCCAATAAAGAAGGACATGAGCGCCCAACTCGCAAAACTCGCACAAATGAAGCCTAGGCTTGCGGTACTGTAGAACTGCTTGAGCTGGTCTAGGGTGTAGTAGCGGGCATAGTGAACCGCTTGGGCGTGGTGTTGTGCGCCGTGTTGATAGGTGATTAAGTTGTTCATGGTTGCACCCCTTAAAACCCTAAAACAATCAAAACCGCACAGGCAATGAATGCCCAAAAGCGTGCATGGTGTTGATGGTGGTAGGCCAAGAGCGCTCCAAATACGAACGCCAGACCAATCAAGCAAAAGGGTAATTGCTTCAGCTTGGCATCTATCAAAGTGGGCAGTAGTCCAATGAACACCACTAAGAGCAGGGCAGTAACGAAAGCAATTAGCTCGTAACCGTAGTTAGCGGGTTCAGTTTGCGGAATATTTCCGTTTTCTGGTGTGAAAGGTAGGCTCATTAAGCAGCCTCCCTAAGCAAATCATCTGCCGGATTGGAGGGTTCCAACAAATCGAAGACAAATTCTTTTAAGCCTGCTGTCCTTGAGAGTTTTTCGACAATCTCCGAGTCACTTAAGCCTTTGTCCTGTAGCGTTCGCAGTAATCGCCCGTAGGTGTGGCGCGCCCAATGCACCTTTTTTGATAGCAATAACCCCTTTTCGCGCTTGAACTGCGCCCGCTGCCAACTTTGAATGGCTTGCAGGTCTCGGTGGGCGCGTAGTTGTTCCATGATGGCGCGAACATTCGAGCGGCCTGCACAAAAGTATTCATCGGGTCTGAGCATCACGTCTAAGGGAATAGTGCGCCCGCTGGCCTTGCGGCTCATTTCGTGTTCAATGCGAATCCACCAACGGTCAATAGCTTCCGGTTCAGCCATTGCGCCTAGTAGCTGCTTGCCTTTCTCGTAAATTCTAAAAAAATCATCTGAGCTTTTGCGGTTGCCAATATAGGCGGTCAGTCCCGCCGGGCAATCCTTGAGCGGGTCGTAAGTTTCTGCGCTAATCCCACCAAATAATAAAGGTGTCCAATCGCCAGCCGGTTGGGTGGATTGCTTCATTAGTGGGTTGCGCTGTGCATCCGACTTGAACAAGCCCTCATTCACCGCTTGTTTAAACAGCAAGGGCACGGTGTAGCCATGCTCTTTGGCATAATTGCCACTGAGGTCTAGGGCAATATCCACGCGACTGATACGCCAATCCGTGAGCATCAGGAGGCTATATAGCTCTAGCCACAGTGCAGGGTATTCAAGCTGTAAGACCTTGCAGCCGACCCCGGTCAATTCAAACAAGCCGCCTTTATTTCGTCCGCCTTCGGAATAGGCAAGACTCCCCACCGTTAAATAGTCATTATCCTTCCAGATTTTGATGGACGCTGAAACGTCGTAACCATGTAAGCCTTTCTCGGACCAGTGCACTTGCAGTCCGGCTTCTTCCAGAATACCCGTACACCTTTCATCTTGAGCCACCACACCCGGCGCTAAACTCGTGGTTAATTCGCCCAGCGTTTCACGATAGCTTTTCAGGTCATTGGTGGTCAGGCGTAACCAGTCGAGAGCGGTGATGCTATCTTTATTATTAAAAGCGGGTTTCTCTAACTGATTACTTTCCTTTGAGATTTCATAACCCCCCGTATTACAGTACGGGGTAGGTTTTGAGCCTAATTCGGTCATCAGTGCACGAGTAGGAACCGCCTTTAAGGGACGGTCGGTATTGTAGATAGTGGTGCGCTTCATGCCTGCACCTCACATTTAGCCCCTAATTGATAATTGTCGGCTTTCTCAGCTATTTCTCTGGCAAGTCGTAACCCTACATCAGCAAGGCTAATAGAATCCCCGCAATCCAAATGGATAGCGTCTGTTATCCCCTCGTTCAAGCATCCTTCACTAATCGCCTTACAGATTGCGATTAACTCCAGTGCCTTTCCTCTAACTTCTACGGCGAAGTTTCGCGCATAGACAGGAATCCCCAAGACCAAGGGCTGAACCTTGGGTTTAT
>JBATRF010000021.1:0-184908 GCA_049292455.1 Thiolinea sp. | reverse complement strand
GATCCCATCTCGAACTCAGAAGTGAAACGTGTCATCGCCGATGGTAGTGTGGGGCTTCCCCATGTGAGAGTAGGTCAATGCCAAACGCCCCATCTAAAGCCCTCGCCTGATTCAGGTGCGGGCTTTTCTATTTCTAGCACTTAGAGATTATGAGCATAGTTCTCTAAGGTTTGAATCAAGACCTTGCCATATTCAGAAATACAGCCTTCATGATCAGCAGGCTTAGCAGTACATTCCACTAAAGTTACGCTTGGTGAACCTTTAGCAGTCATCGCGGTATCCGCATCACTGGCATTAAAGAAGGGCACAGTCACACCATCACGGCCATGAAATAACGTGACTGAAGCCTTAGATTTCCAATCATAAACATCGTGCTTAACTACCCCTGCACTCCCATTTCTCAAATAATCACGAATGATTTTGTCTTGAAATACCACATCGCTGTCATCGGGTATCAGTGCATCCATAACTCTCTTAGTTAACCAATCAACTAAAACTGGTGATAAACGCTGTGAGGTGTTATCAGCTGCAAGCGCTTCTAAGTCTTGGGATGTGCTACTTAAAGACACAATACTTTTTAATGTGCGGCTAATATGGTAAGGGCCAGCAGCAGGAATAATTGCAGTCAAATTTAGACCATTTATAGCTTGTGCTTGGAGAGCTTGATGGGCTGCCATCGTTACATAGCCACCCTCAGAATAGCCAGTGAGAAAGAGTTGTTTGTTCAAGCTGATATTGTTTTGCTTTAACCAAGTTGCTGAGCGTTTGATGAAATCGGTAACAGCACGCGCTGAAGGTGTTTTCAGTAAGTAAGGATGTGCTTTGCCTTTTGAGGCTCCATAGCCCACATAATCCGAAGCTATAGTGATATAGCCAAGCGAGGCTAAAATAGTAGGCGGTGCACCTGCACTCAAATCATTACTAGGTGCTTCTTTATCCTGAAAAATAGTGCCATGCTGAAAACTGAGTAAAGGGCTAGATACATACACGCCCTTATTGGGAACCGCCACCACGCCAGAGGCAGTGACGGCCTTTCCATACCCGTCAACAGTTTGATAAGTCAGGCGATATAGGCTGACCTGATACTTAAATAAGTTATCAGGAATAGCTACCCCTAAATCACTGACAGCGCTACTAACTTGTTGAGCTGTAAAGGTTTTAAGCTTTTGGGCTTTGAAGTCGGGAGTTGCAGCTTTTGTAGGTGAACAAGTTATTGCTAACAAAACGGAAGCACCAATGAGTGATCGTTTTAATTGTCCTTGCTTTAGCCATTGCATCGCTACAACTCCTTATTCATTTTGGACTAGTTAACTTTACGTACTTGTAAGGTCATGCCACCACGATTGTCACTGCTGCGGCTCATATCCAACAACATGAAGGAAACTTGACTATCCTTATCAATCGTGAAAACTGAAGCTTTGGCTGCTGCTAAGGCTGAAGCTTCATCTGGGTAAGTGAATTTTTCAGTTATTTCATACGCTCGATTACCACCATTTTGTAAAAAATAACTGGTGTCACGGTATTGTGGAATTTCCTTTACTACTGGTAGCGCTTTACCAGCGACTGTCACCTGACTTAAATCCGCTGAGCTCACATAATAGTTATTATGCATGCCTGTGAAGCGGGTAGGCACAATGCGCGGACACCCTTTGGCGCGTGAGCAGTTGGTACGATCCCAAACACTCCAGGCTTCAGCGTCACCGCCAGCAGCTTTACCTACTGGTTTTACTTCATAAGTGCCTTGCGGGATGTTCAATTTAATCGGGCTGTCTAAGCCATTTGTGCGCGCATCCAATTTAATCAACTGGGTTTCAAAGCTGCGTGGTTTAGCAGTATTAGCTTTAGGGGCTTGATTCGGTGCAGCTTGTGACAAGTTAGTGGCTAATAAGCCTGTGCAAAGTGCAGCCGACAATATGAGGGAGAACGGTTTGGTAAACATAATTTTTAACCCTTAAATAAGCGAAGTTTGGTTAAAGTTTAGGTAGAAAAAGCAAGACCTTGCTGGAAGCGTGACATAGTTATTGGCTTTATTGCAGTGACGTAATTCCAGTTCTCTAACATTCTCGCGCAAATGATGGAGTTAACCAAGCCTAGCATGACTAATGGAAGTTTGCGGATAAAGGCGGAGATCGTGGGGGATATACTTTAGTCAAACAAAATTATCATTTTAATGGATATAAAGTTTTAAAAATATCACTTTTTCAGCTTACAGCTTAAGCTGCATAATGACAGCACTTTATAAAGAAAATTTCCTATGGAGCACTACTTATGAGTTGGGAGGCAATTGTCGCTATTCTGACAGTGTTAGCTGTGTTAGGCATGCTGGCGTTTTCAAAAATAGCGGCTGATTTAATTTTGATGGCAGCGCTCATTTTTCTGCTGGTTAGTGGCATTCTTGAACCTAACGAAGCGTTTGCAGGTTTTGGTAATACCGGCCTAATGACGATTGCGGCTTTATACATTGTGGCGGCGGGTCTAAGAGAAACTGGTGCAATTCAATACATCACCCGCCGTTTGTTAGGTCAACCCACCACTGTGCGTGGTGCTCAATTCCGAATGCTGTTACCAACAGCGGCTTTAAGTGCTTTTTTAAATAATACGACCGTCGTTGCGATGCTCATTCCTGCCATTCAAGAATGGTGTAAGCGTCTGAAAATAGCTCCCTCTAAACTGTTATTGCCTTTGAGTTATGTGACGATTTTAGGCGGCACTTGTACTTTGATCGGTACTAGCACCAATTTAGTGGTGAATGGTTTATTGGAGAAAAATGGCTTTCCTGAACTGGGTATGTTTGATATTACCGGTGTTGGCTTAGCCTTATTGGCAGCAGGAGGGAGCTTCTTATTAATCTTTGGCAATCGCTTGTTACCTGATAGCCAAGGTATTACTGAAGATTTAGATAAAGTACGTGAGTACCATGTAGAAATGGTAGTAGATACGGCTTTAGACGGGAAAACGCTGTCGGTTGCTGGTTTAACCAATCTTGGCTATGGCTACTTGGCAGAAATTGAGCGTGAAAGTGAGCTGATACAAAGTCCTGAGCATGATTTTGTATTAAAAAAGGGTGATCGTTTGTCGTTTATTGGTGCACCTCGCTGTGCGCACGAGCTGCGAAGCATTTCCGGTTTACAACCTGCTAATCAAAATATTCAGCATTTAAGTGTTGCCCATTATCGTCGCCGTTTGGTAGAAGCTGTAGTTGGCCCTGAATTTCCATTCTTAGATATGACCGTTGAGGAATGTGATTTTCTCGGTTATTACCAAGCAGTCGTGTTATCTGTCGCCCGTGGTGGGCAAAATAATTTGCCCGATAAAGGCTTACATAGCCGTATTCAAATCGGCGATACCTTATTGTTGGAAGCCAATAAAGAATTCGCGAATCAATTCCGATTCCGCAAAGATTTTATGCTAGTCAGCATGTTGGAAGATTCCAGTCCACCGAATTTCAAAAAGACTCATTTGGCCTTAGGTATTTTGGCTGCTATGGTCATCCTTAGTGCCTTTGAAATTATCCCGATTTTGCAGGCTGCCTGGCTGGCAGCAGGCGTGATGTTAATAACACGGTGTATGAATGCTGGTTTGGCAAGACGCTCGATTGATTTCACGGTACTTACCGTAATCGGCGCTTCTTTTGCCTTAGGTGAGGCGGTAGAGAAAACTGGGGCGGCTAAAATTCTTGCCGAAACAGTGATGAACAGTGGTGCATTAACACCGTTGATGACGCTGGTTTTAGTCTATGCCATGACTGCTATCTTCACCGAGCTCATCACCAATAATGCAGCGGCTGTGCTGATGTTCCCTATTGCTGTGGCCTTGGCGGAACAGACAGGGTCGAATGTTATACCCTTTGCGGTAGCTGTCATGTTTGCGGCTTCGGCCAGTTTCATGACACCGATTGGCTATCAAACCAATCTAATGGTTTACGGCCCAGGCGGTTATAGTGCGATGGATTACTTAAAAATCGGTTTTCCGATGGGCATTTTAGGGGGCTGTGTGACGATTCCCATGATTTTATTTTTCTGGCCTTTGTAAATTAAGACGAACTAAGTAAGCAGCAAGTCCATATTCAAGCTCTGTATAAGCATTGCTGCTTTTCTTGGTTCGGTTCATCATTCAGTTTCCCTAAGATTCAAAGCCTGTTTAATCCATTTATAAAGAGGCTTTGGATCATGAGTTTTAAACCAGTACGTCGGCGGGCTTTAGTTCTTGTTCTTGCAATCGGTTTGAGTAGTTTTGCAGGCTCTGTGACTGCTGCCGACTTAAAACTAAAAAACGTCTCCTATGACCCCACTCGCGAGCTATACGCTGAATTCAATCCAGCCTTTGCCAAGTACTGGCAGGAGAAAACCGGCGATACCGTAACCTTCGAACAATCGCATGCAGGTTCTGGTAAGCAGGCACGCGCTTTACTCGATGGACTGGATGGCGATGTCGCGACTTTAGCTTTAGGTTATGACCTTGACTCCCTTGCTGAAAAAGGCCAGTTACTCCCAGCTAATTGGCAAACGTTGCTACCAAATAATTCCACTCCCTATACCTCTACGATTGTATTTTTGGTACGGAAAGGTAATCCAAAAGCAATCAAAGATTGGTCGGATTTAGCGCGTGAAGGTGTTGAGGTGGTGACGCCGAATCCAAAAACCTCAGGCGGTGCACGCTGGAATTATTTAGCAGCTTGGGGCTATGCCTTAAAGCAACCGGGAGGTAATGAAGAAACAGCTAAAGCCTTCGTCAAGAAAATTTTCGACAATGTGCGTGTGCTCGACACCGGAGCACGTGGCTCTACGACCACTTTCACGCAGCGTGAAGTGGGTGACGTGCTGATTACTTGGGAAAATGAAGCCTACCTAGTACTCAATGAGTTGGGCAAAGATGATTATGAAATTGTCACTCCCTCCTTATCCATTCTGGCCGAGCCACCCGTTGCTGTCGTGAAAAAATATGCGGATCAACATGGCATGGCTGAGCTAGCTAAAGCTTATTTAGAGTATCTGTATAGCCCAGTGGGACAAGATATTGTCGGTAAGCATTATTTTCGCCCTCGTGATCCCGAAGCCTTGAGAAAATATCAAGCTCAATTCGGTGATGTGAAGCTATTCACTTTACAAGAGCTATTTGGAGACTGGTCGAAAGCCCAGCAAGCACATTTCAGCGATGGCGGTACTTTTGATCAAATTAAGATCGTACAAGGCCTGAAGCTTAACTAAATTTCGTATAAGCAATCCATTTTTAATTATTTATCTTCATATAGAACTAGCGCTTAAACTTCTCTAGCTTCATATCTTGATTGACCCAAAGAGAGAGTAAATCTCTCGGTTTTTCAAGCAATCTAGATAGTTAATTTGCGCGGAGTATTCAGCAGTCATGGCTCAAGCAGTAGGTAAACGAGTACTACCCGGGTTTGGCTTATCCCTAGGCTATACGCTAGTGTATTTGTCTTTCATCGTGTTAATTCCGCTGTCGGCTGTGTTTATCAAGACAGCCTCGATGTCATGGGAGGATTTTTGGCAGGTGGTTTCAGCACCTTCAGTGGTTTCCTCCTATCGCGTTTCGTTTTTGACCTCATTATTTGCCGCCTTGATTAATAGCTTTTTTGGCTTGCTGCTGGCTTGGTCGTTAGTGCGCTATAACTTTTTTGGCAAGCGCTTAGTCGACGCACTGATTGACTTACCTTTTGCCTTACCTACAGCAGTCGCTGGGATTACGCTTTCTGCGATTTATGCGAAAAATGGTTGGGTTGGTTCTTTATTTGAGCCATTGGGTATCAAGATCGCCTTCACGCCCCTAGGGATTTTGATTGCTTTAACCTTTATCGGCTTACCGTTTGTAGTACGAACCATTCAGCCGGTTTTACAAGAGTTGAGCATCGAATTTGAAGAAGCTGCCGCGACTTTAGGGGCAACTCGTTGGCAAGCTTTTTCACGGGTGGTGTTGCCTGCCTTATTACCGGCGATGTTGACCGGGTTTGCTTTAGCCTTTGCGCGAGCAGTCGGGGAATATGGTTCAGTTATTTTTATTGCTGGCAATGTGCCGATGGTTTCAGAAATTACGCCGCTATTAATTATTACGCGTTTAGAGCAGTTTGATGTGGCGGGTGCTACGGCAATTGCGATGGTGATGCTGGTGGTATCCTTCGCTTTATTATTGATTATTAATGGCTTGCAGCATTGGGCAAGTAATCGTAAACGCTATCTGACAGCGGAGGACTTAGCATGAGTGGCATGGTCGGTGGAATTCAAGCCTATCAAGGCTCAGAGGTTTATGAGTCAAGTCCTGCCATTCGTGAGCCACAATGGGCGCGTCGAGTCATTTTAAGCTTGTCCTTAGTCTTCTTTGCGATCTTCTTGTTGATGCCACTCGTGGCGGTATGTGCTGAAGCTTTTCGCAAAGGTTGGGCTGTCTATTGGCAGGCGATTACCAGCCCAGATACGGCTGCCGCGATTCGCTTAACTTTATTAGCCGCTGCGATTGCGATTCCTTTGAATGTAGTTTTTGGGGTAGCCGCTGCTTGGTGTATTAGTAAATTTGAATTTCGTGGTAAGCAACTACTGACGGCTTTGATTGATTTGCCCTTTTCAGTGTCCCCAGTGGTGGCTGGTTTAGTTTATGTCTTGGTGTTTGGGGCACATGGCTGGTTTGGTGAATGGCTATCTGAACACAATATTCGAATTATTTTCGCTGTCCCTGGGATTGTCCTAGCGACGATTTTTGTCACTTTCCCCTTTGTAGCGCGTGAACTGATTCCCCTGATGCAAGCGCAAGGTACGGATGCAGAAGAGGCAGCAGTTTCCTTAGGCGCTTCTGGCTGGCAAACCTTTGCGCGGGTGACTTTGCCCAGCATTAAATGGGGTCTGCTCTATGGCGTGATTCTATGTAACGCACGGGCAATGGGTGAGTTTGGTGCGGTTTCTGTGGTTTCAGGCCATTTGCGTGGGCAGACCACCACGTTACCTTTGCATGTTGAAATTCTGTATAACGAATACCAATTTGCCGCCGCCTTCGCAGTGGCTTCACTGTTAGCGTTGCTGGCTTTGGTGACTCTAGGGATTAAATTGTTTATCGAGTGGAGGTCTGCATGAGCTATTCACATCCACCATCTTCTATCAAGGTTAGGCTTAATTAAGGAGCGCTATTATGAGTATTCAGGTGAAAAACATTCAAAAGCGCTTTTCTAATTTTAAAGCTTTGGATGATATTTCTTTAGACTTTCCTACCGGAAAATTAGTCGCGCTCTTAGGGCCTTCTGGCTGTGGTAAAACGACTTTACTGCGTATCATTGCCGGTTTAGAAACGGCTGATAGTGGGCAAATTTTGCTAGAAGGTTCCGATGCTTCTAATTTGCATGTGCGTGAGCGCCAGATTGGTTTCATGTTTCAGCACTATGCCTTATTCCAGCATATGACCGTGTTTGAGAATGTCGCTTTTGGCTTACGCGTCAAACCGAAAAATGAACGCCCTGCAGAAGCCACTATCCGCCAACGTGTCACTGAGTTACTGGAATTGGTGCAATTAGGCGCTTTAGCGAAACGCTATCCGAGCCAATTATCCGGTGGTCAACGTCAGCGGATTGCCCTAGCCCGCGCTTTAGCAGTGAATCCGCGCGTCTTGTTATTAGATGAGCCATTTGGTGCTTTAGATGCCAAAGTACGTAAAGAGCTGCGTCGTTGGTTGCGTCAATTGCATGATGAGCTGCATATTACTTCAATCTTCGTGACTCACGACCAAGAAGAAGCTTTAGAAGTCGCTGATGAAATTGTGTTGATGAATAAAGGCCAAGTCGAGCAAGTTGGCTCGCCTTTAGAGGTCTTCCGCTATCCAGCCACACCCTTTGCATTTAATTTCTTAGGGACAGCAAATCGCTTTGAGGGCAAATGGTCGAAGGGTGGAGTACAGGTCAGCGACGATTTATTACCGCTACCGGTAACTAGCCACGCAGCTCAATTTACTGAGGGTGGTGAAGTGATTGCGTTTGCGCGTCCGCATGATTTGCAGATTGAACCGCAGCTCGAAGGTTCTCAGGGAATTCGTGCCAAAATCAGTCGGATTTTAGCCTTTGGCCCGACTGCACGCGTGGAGCTTAGCCATCTTAGTCACCCAGATACTTATTATGAGGTTGATGTGCCTAACTTGACGGTGGCAAGCTTAAATCTACACGAAGGCCAAGCCGTACGCTTACGTCCCTCGCATTTGCAAGTGTTTGCAGTCGGATAGGGATAGGAGTCCTTATGAATTTCCAGCAACTGCGTATTATTCGGGAAACAGTCAAGCGTAATTATAATCTGACCGAAGTCGCTAATGCGTTGTTCACTTCGCAATCCGGTGTGAGTAAACACATTAAGGATTTAGAGGATGAATTAGGGATTGAGCTATTTGTGCGCAAAGGTAAGCGCTTTTTAGGTTTAACTGAGCCAGGTCAAGAGCTAGTCGCAATTGTTGAGCGCATGCTGTTAGATGCGAAAAACATTAAGCAACTCGCCGAGCAGTTCAGTAATAGCGAAGTAGGTGAGTTGCATATTGCGACCACACATACCCAAGCGCGTTATGTGCTGCCGCCAGTCATTGCCCAATTTAAAACACTGTTTCCTAAAGTGCATTTGGTGCTGCATCAAGGCTATCCGACTGAAATCGCGAATATGCTTTTGGAAGGTGGTGTCGATATTGGCATCGCAACTGAGGTGCTAAATGATGTGCCGAACTTAGTACATTTTCCGTACTACTCGTGGACACATACGGTCATTATTCCGATTGGTCATCCCTTAGAGCAAATTACTTTTCCAAGCCTGCAAAATATTGCGGTTTATCCGATTATTACTTATTACACCGGCATGACTGGGCGTGCCAAGATTGATGCGGCCTTTGCAGCAGCAGGGGTCAAGCCGGATATTGTCCTTTCTGCCTTAGACTCCGACGTTGTAAAGACTTATGTTGAGTTAGGCTTAGGGATTGGAATTGTGGCTTCAGTGGCTTTCAATAGCCAGCGCGATAGCAATCTCAGAATGCTGGACTGCACGCGCATTTTTGAATCGAATACTACGCATATCGCTGTGCGGCATGGTCATTATTTGCGGGGCTATGCTTATCGGTTTATTGAGTTGTGCTCGGCGAGTTTAACGGAAGCTTCCGTACGAAAAGCTTTAGCTTCGGGTAGTGATGACGTATAACTAACAGCTATGAAGAAATCAACAAGAGGAGGCTCTAATGTCTAATTGGTATGCAGATAATTCTTTATCCATTGGCCGTACGCCTTTGGTCAAACTGAATCGTATTGTGGGTGATGCCAAGGCCACGGTCTTGGCTAAAATCGAAGGCCGCAATCCTGCTTATTCGGTTAAATGCCGGATTGGGGCTGCCATGATTTGGGATGCTGAAAAGCGTGGCGTTTTAACCGCAGGTAAAGAGCTCGTTGAGCCTACCAGTGGCAATACCGGCATTGCTTTAGCTTTTGTAGCTGCTGCCAAAGGTATCCCCTTGACACTCACCATGCCTGAAACCATGAGTATCGAGCGCCGCAAACTCTTAAGCACGTATGGTGCGAAGCTCATCCTCACCGAAGGCCCAAAAGGTATGAGTGGTGCTGTCGCCAAAGCCGAAGAAATCGCGGCTTCCGATCCTGATAAATATGTGCTGCTTCAGCAATTTAAGAATCCAGCTAATCCCCAGATCCACGTCGAAACGACTGGCCCCGAAATCTGGAATGATACTGACGGAAACATTGATATTTTTGTTTCAGGCGTCGGTACGGGTGGCACGATTACAGGCGTCTCTCGTTATCTCAAACAGGTCAAAGGCAAAGCGATTCAGTCGGTGGCAGTGGAACCAACGGCTAGCCCGATTTTGACCCAAAAGGTCAATGGCGAACCCTTAAAGCCCGCTCCACATAAAATTCAAGGGATTGGTGCTGGCTTCGTGCCTGATGTTTTAGATTTATCCTTAGTCGATAGCATCGAGCAAGTCAGCAATGAGGAAGCGATTGACTACGCACGCCGCCTTGCGCGTGAAGAGGGAATTCTGGCTGGTATTTCCTGTGGTGCAGCCGTAGCAGCAGCCGTGCGTTTAGCGCAAAAAGACGAGAATGCAGGCAAAACGATTGTGGTGATCCTGCCAGATTCTGGGGAGCGTTATTTAAGTACTGCGCTGTTTGAGGGGATGTTTGATGAGAAAGGCTTATTGCTAACTTCTTAAGTTTTCATTGCTCTCAGGTTTTATGAAAGGGGATGCTTAGGCATTCCTTTTTTATTTTCACTGCCCGCTTACTTAGCTCCTTACCTCGCTAAAAGTCCTAGCGCTTATTATTTTTTAATCCGAGCACGCCTACGTTTGCGCAGACTTTTCTCTTGCTAAAAGAGTTAGCCTAATGCTACCATATTCATATATTAAACATTGTTTCATATTTGGAACAAAAACACAAGAGCTTAGGAGGATTTTTATGGCAGAGACTTGGCACCATGTCGCTTCCATTGATCAAATCGATCCCGATCAACCCCTTTCCGTCAAGGTGGGTGATCAAACCATCGGTATCTTCAAACTCAATGACACCCTTTACGCTATCGAAGACATTTGCCCGCATGCGTATGCCTTGTTGTCGCAAGGTTTTATTGAAGGCGATCAAGTTGAATGTCCTTTGCACGAAGCCGCCTTTCATATTCCGACGGGTAAATGTTTAAAAGCACCGGCTGACCGTGATGTCAAAACCTATCCGGTGCGGGTGGAAGGTGATCAAGTACAAATAGCGATGGTGAGTTAGCCGTTTCAGTCTGTGGAGGAGAGACATGTCTGAATACAACTCTACGTTAGCGCCGTGGCGCGGTGTGAAGCCTAGTAATAAAGGCGGCGCGGGCAATATCGAGCAAGTCGATAAGATTGAAAATATTGTGTGGCAAAATCGTATGGCGCCGCCCACGGACTATGAAAATGCCCTAGCTGATGCCCTCGAAAGCCTGTTCCGGCAAAACAAGATGGAACTGCCGGAAATTGTGGCGGGCTTGAATGCGACGGGTATGCATGGCCCCGATGGACGTTATTGGACTGAAGAGTCTTTTCAAGCCGAAATGGCACGTCTTGGGCGTTAAACCTTTCTCACTAGGGTGCTTGCGATGACTACTCCCCGCCTCGAATTTCGTGATGTAACCAAACGCTTTGCCAATAAACGTGAGCATAGCAAAGAGCCGTATATTACTGCGGTGCAGCATGTGAATGTGGTGCTGAATGAAGGCGAAGTGGTGTCGATTATCGGCCCCAGCGGTTGCGGCAAAAGTACCTTGCTGAATATGGGTTCGGGCTTAGATTTGCCGAGCGAAGGCCAAGTGTTGATTGATGGTAAGCAAGTCACTGGCCCCAGCGAACACGTCGCTTTCATGCTGCAAAAAGACTTGCTCCTAGCGTGGCGCACCATTCGCGAAAATGTCGAATTAGGTTTAGAAATTCGCGGGGTACAAGCTGAAGAACGCCAACGACGGGCGCTAGATCTACTGCAAAAATGCCATTTAAGTGGCTTTGAAAATCATTATCCGCACCAGCTTTCCGGCGGTATGCGTCAACGCGCTGCGATGGCACGTACACTCGCGGTAGATCCTACCGTGCTGCTCATGGATGAGCCGTTTTCTGCACTGGATGCGCAAACCAAAATGGTCTTGCAACAAGACCTCGCCCGCACCGTAAAAGATGCTAACAAAACCGCCTTATTTATTACCCACGATTTAGTGGAGGCGGTGGCTTTGTCCGATCGTGTGTTGGTGATGAGCCAGCGTCCGGGCACGATTGTTAAAGAATTTATTATTGATTTACCGCAGCGGGATAATCCAATGGCACGGCGCGGCGATCCGGGCATTGCCCACTATGTGCCTGAATTAATGAAGCTTTTACATATTGGTGAGAGCGGAGCCAAGGTTTAATAGTTTTTACGGGAGGAGTTTAAATTATGTTACACGGTTCAGTTTCACGCTTAGCCTTGAGTACGTGGTTAGCGTTTGGTTTGGGGGCGAGCACGATTATTAGCACCCCCGCACAAGCCGCAGAATTAGAAAAAGTTATTTATCTATTACCTTCAATTCCTTCCTTGCCTGCCTTCGCGCCGTGGATGCTCGCCAAGCAAAAAGGCTATTTCAAAGAAGAAGGTTTAGAAGTTGAATTCCAAACCGCCCAAGGTGGTGTCGAGGTTGCCAAACAAGTTGGTTTAGGCAATGCGCCGATTGGTGGTGCGATTGGCGATACGCCGATTATTGTGCGTGCCAATGGTATTCCGGTGAAGGCAGTTGCGGTATTGGGCAATGGCTCGTTAATGCAATTAGTCACCAATGAAGATAGCCCATACAAAGAGCCTAAAGATCTGAAAGGTAAAAAGATTTCGGTCATGGCTTATCAAGACACTACGTTTTATTCCTTACTCGGCATGTTGGCGAGTGCAGGCTTAACCAAGAACGATGTGGAAGCACAAGCCGCAGGCCCCGCCAATGTGTGGAAGCTGTTTATGTCCGGTGATGTGGATGCAATGGCAGCCGTACCGGATTGGATTGGCTTAGTGCAAGCGTCCGGCAAGAAGGTGAATATTATTCCTTCGGGCAAATACTTCCCCAGCATGGCGCAAGCGATTATTGCCTCGGACAAGATCATTCAGGAAAAGCCCGAACTGGTTAAAAAGCTAGTCAAAGCGACCCTGAAGGGCATGAAAGATATTATGGATGATCCTGAAAAGGCCACCGTGGATTACGTTGCTGCTGTACCGGAGCACAAAGGCAAAGAAGCGACCATTACCAATACTTTCAAGCTGTATAACGAGTATGTGTATGGCAAGCCTGAGCAATTGGGCGCGATGGACCCTGAGCGTTTAGAGAAGGTGCAGAAGTTCTATTTAGATCAGGACATCATTAAGAAAGCCTCTGATGTAAAAGACCTTTACAGCAATGACTTTATAAAATAGTGAGGTGAGCCATGTCCGAGCTAGCCCCCGCAGCAGCGCCTAGTTTCCCCGAGGATCGTTTGACTTTAGGGCAACGCCTAACGCGATTTTTCACGCGCAAAGAAGTAATCATAAGTACCGTGGTATTTATTGTGTTCTTAATCTGTTGGCAATGGGGGCCGGGCTGGATGGATATACCTGCGTATATTATTCCGCCTTTCTCGGATGTGTTTCACGAATTTTTCCGCATGCTCTCTAGCGATAAACTGATCTATCACACCTTCTATACCATGGTGTCGGTCTTGGTCGGCTTTGTGTTGGGTTCACTATTGGGTATGTTGATTGGTTATGCCTTGGGGATGTCTCCAACCGCTGAATTCGTATTATCGCCCTACATTTTAGCCCTGCAAATTGCGCCCAAAGTCGCCTTTGCGCCCTTATTTGTCATGTGGTTTGGCTTTACGGTCTACCCAAAAATTTTGGTGGCGGTTCTGATCGTCTTTTTTCCGGTGATGGTGAATGTACTGGGCGCGATTCGCACCATTGACCGCGATTTGATTAATCTAGTCACCTCCTTCAAAGCCACGCGTCTGCAAGTGTTTTGGAAGGTGGAATTTAGAGCGGCGATGCCACCCTTATTCTCCGGTTTGCGCATTGCTTCGACTTTGGCGGTGATTGGAGTAGTGGTCGGTGAAATGGTCGGGGGCAATAATGGTTTAGGTTATTTGTTGGTGTTTGGCAGTAGTTCGGCGAATACCGCGATGGTGTTTGTCTCCATCATTATGCTCACCCTGATTGGTTTAATCGCTTATCTCAACGTGATTTGGGTCGAGCATAAAGTGCTGCATTACATCCCTAGACGCGATTCCACTGGCCCACAAGCTTAATTCACAGGAGTGAGAGATGAAGAATCCTGTCCCAGATGTTGAAACCTTATTAAATACCGGATTACGCCGTTTGTGGTATCCGATTGCGCCGAGTTGGCAGGTCAAAGATAACCCCGTTGGCATCACTCGCTTGGGTGAAAATATGGCAGTGTGGCGCGATGGCGAAGGCAAAGTCCATGCGATTGAAGATCGCTGCCCGCATCGGGGTGCACGTTTATCCTTAGGCTGGAATTTGGGCGATAAACTCGCTTGCTGGTATCACGGTATTCAAGTCACTGCCGAAGGGGTAGTGGATCGTGTTCCTGCTGTCAAAGCTTGCCCGTTGGAAGGCCAGAAGACCAATAAAAGCTATCCGATTATTGAAACGCGCGGCGCGATTTTCGCTTATTTCGGTGATGAAGTTCAGCCTGATCCGGTGGAATTAACCCTGCCTGAGCAACTTAGTTCAGATGAATACAGCAGCTTTTTATGTGCGGCGCATTGGAAATGTAATTACCGCTATGCGGTGGATAATGTGATGGATCCGATGCACGGCAGCTACTTACACGCCGATTCGCATTCGATGGCTCGCGGCGATAAAGAGGCCGAAATGGCTGCCCGCAAAACCCCGACTGGTTTTATCTTCGAGAAAACCACCCAACGCGGGGTAAATTTCGACTGGGTGGAATTTGGTAATACCGGAGCGCATTGGCTGCGTTTGGAAATCCCCTATGGTGCGGGTGCTGGCCCCGGCCCGAGCTTCGGCATTGTCGGTTTTGCCACACCAATTGATGCAAACAATACCATGGTGTTTTTCTGGCGCAATCGCAAAGTCGAAGGCTGGCAGCGCGATGTCTGGCGCTTTATGTACCGTAATCGTTTGGAAGGTTTGCATTGGGCAGTGCTGGAACAAGATCGGATTGTCCTAGAAAACATGGCGCCGAATGCGCGTGAACATGAATTTTTATATCAGCACGACACAGGTATGGCTCGTTTACGTCGCACCATGAAGCAAGCCGCAGAAGCACAAGTGGCTGAGCGCCAAGCTTTAGCTGCGCAAGCACAAAGTGCCAGCTCATGAGTCAATTAGCGAACAAACGCATTCTGATTACGGGCGGCGCACGCGGCCTAGGTCATGCCTTTGCACAAAGTGTGGCAGCAGCCGGTGCAAGTGTGGTGATTGCCGATATTTTGCAGGAGCGCGGCGAACAATCAGCGGCTGAGTTTAAAGCCCAAGGTTTAAACGTCGATTTCGTGCAGGTCGATTTGGCTGATCCCGAATCGATTAAGCACTGTGCTGAGCAGGCCAATCAGCTGATGGGTGGCTTAGATGGACTCGTCAATAATGCCGCGATAGCGACAGGTATTGGCGGCAAAACTCTGGATGAAATTGAGATTGCCACTTGGGATAAGGTCATGGCGGTGAATGTGCGCGGCACATGGCTCATGACTCAAGCCGCAGCGCCTTTTCTTAAGCAAAAGGGCGGGGGCATTGTCAATATTGCTTCCGATACCGCCTTATGGGGTGCGCCGCGCTTAATGCATTATGTGGCGAGTAAGGGGGCGGTGATTGCCATGTCGCGCTCGATGGCTCGTGAATTAGGTGAATTTAATATCTCAGTGAATACCATCGCCCCCGGCCTGACGTTGGTTGAAGCCACCGAATATGTGCCTGCTGCCCGCCATCGTTTATACGTGGAAGGACGGGCGATTCAGCGCGAGCAGCAACCAGAAGATATTACGGGCGCGGTGGTGTTTTTACTGTCCGATGCTGCACGTTTTATAACCGGACAACTCATTCCCGTGAATGGTGGATTTGTCCTGAATTAAGCCGTTTTAGCGATTGTTGTGAGGAAATAATAATGTCTGATGCTAATCAAGCAACTCAACGCCCTTCTTGGGAGCGTCCAGAAGGGGCAAGCTTTGCCCAGTGGATGGAGTCGCGGGTGGCTAGCTTTGCTTCGCGCCGTTATGACTGGAATGCGCTGAAATTCCAAGCCGATTTCGACCCTAAATACGGGCGTGCGCAAATGCGTTATGTCGGCACAGGTGGCACGGGTGTAGCGGGCGATATGAATACGGTTCCGGCTGAGCATTTCACCTTTTCCACCATGATTATTCCAGCAGGCCACGAAGGCCCGATGCATTTGCATACCGACGTGGAAGAAGTGTTTTTCGTGATGCGCGGCAAAGTGAAAATCATGTGCGAAAAAGACGGCGACTATTGGGAAATGATCGCGGGAGATCGCGATTTAATTTCCATTCCACCCGGTGTGTATCGCGGCGAAGTGAATATTGGCGAAGAAGATGCACTGATGTGTGTCATGTTGGGATCGTGCAAACCGATTACCCCGACGTATCCGCCTGAACATCCCCTCGCCAAGATTAAGCGGGATTAAATCATGCCACTCCTAGCCCAACTCGAACAGTTTCCACTACACACCATCACCGCCAAGGGACAGACTTTTAGCTATCGCCAAGCAGGTGAGAACACTAAACCTGCGTTGGTGTTATTGCATGGGATTGGTTCGGGTTCGGGTTCGTGGTTGCAGCAATTGCAAGCCTTAAGTAATGATTTTTATATCGTCGCTTGGGATGCGCCGGGCTATGGGCAATCGACGGCTTTGAGTATGCCGAAACCGAAAGCATTGGATTATGCCGAGGCTTTAAAAACATGGCTGGATGCCTTGCAGATTAATCAAGCGGCTGTGCTCGGGCATTCCCTAGGCGCTTTGGTAGCGGGTGCATTTGCCCAAACCTATCCAGAGCGGGTGAGCCAATTGATTTTAGCCAATGCCGCGCAAGGTTATGGGCAAGCAGATGCAGCGTTGCGTGAAACCAAACTACGCGAGCGTTTAGAGCAAATACAGCGTTTAGGGGCAGCAGGTTTAGCGGCGCAGCGCGGCAAGTTTTTAGTGTCTTCGGCTGCAAGTCCGGCCCAAGTTGCGCTAGTGCAATGGAATATGCAGCGCCTGAATCTCGCAGGCTATGCCCAAGCCTCGGAGCTAATGGCGCAAGGGCATTTACTTGACGATCTAGCTAATCTCACTATGCGTGTATTGGTGATAGCGGGTGCGGCGGACACGATTACGCCTCCCGAATCAGTTCAGCAAGTTGCGACAGTTTGTCGCGCGGTCTATCACGTATTACCCACGGGTCATGCTAGTTATATCGAAGCACCAGAGCAATTTAATCAACAACTTAGCCAATTTCTAAAAGGCCAGTTATGAGTCAAGACAACGATAAAGATAATGCTTATCTCGTGCCCGGCTTAATGCGTGGCTTGGATATTTTGCGCATGTTTCGGCGTGATCGACAGGTGTTAGATGCGCCAGAAATTGCCGAGGAATTAGGCATCCCGCGCACCACGGTATTTCGCTTATTACAAACCTTGGAAAGTGCAGGTTTCATTGTTAAAGCCAACGGTGGACGCAGTTATCAATTAGGCGTGGCGGTGTTGGGCTTAGGTTTTGCCTTTTTAGCCACTCAGGATATTACCGAATTAGCGCGGCCGATTTTGGAGCGTTTACGCGATAACACCCGTTTTGCTACCCATTTAGTGATTCGCGATGGGCGCGATGTGGTGTATTTGCTGCGCTTTCCGGGGCATTCGGCTTTGAATTTTAATATTGGTGTCGGCACACGCTTACCCGCCCACGCTACCAGTATGGGGCGGGTGTTACTGTCTGAACTCAGCGCCAAAAAACTGGAAGAGCTGTATCACGATAGCCCGTTAGTCAGCACCTCGAATCAAACTCCCTTAAATCTGATCGACTTAAAAGCCTTACTCGAACAAGATCGCCAACGCGGTTACATCATAAGCGAAGGCTTTTTTGAAAAGGGCATTAATGCGATTGCGGTTCCGGTGCGTGAAGCGAGTGGGCGCATTGTAGCGGTGATTAATTTGATTGTGCGCGAAGGTGAAGTGGAGCGCGAGCGCTTATATGGCGAATTATTAGAACAAGTTTTGAGTGCCGCGCAGCAATTATCTTTGGGCTTGGGTTATTCGACCCTGAAACGCCTGTCGGCTTGAGGTGAAACATGGACTTACAGATTAAGGATAAAGTGGCAGTAGTCACTGGAGGTTCGTCCGGTATTGGCTTAGCTACGGTGAAACTACTACTCAAGGAAGGCACGAAAGTCGCGTTTTGTGGGCGCGATGTGGAGCGCTTAAACACTGCTAAACAAGCCTTGCAACAAGAATTTCCTCAAGCGCAGTTATTCGCTCATCCTTGCGATGTGATGGATAGCACACAAACCCAAGCCTTTGCGGCTGCGGTACAAGCTGAGTTAGGGCAGGTGGATATCTTAATTAATAATGCTGGACAAGGGCGAGTATCGACCTTCGCCACTACTACGGATGAAGCGTGGCGGGAGGAGCTGGATTTAAAATTATTCGGGGTGATTTATCCGACGCGGGCGTTTTTGCCTTTATTGCAAGCCTCACCGATTGCTTCGATTGTGTGTGTGAATTCGCTCTTGGCTTTGCAGCCGGAGCCGCACATGGTCGCGACGTCTGCCGCGCGTGCGGCTTTATTAAGTCTGGTGCATTCACTCGCGACTGAGTTAATCCCGATTCGGGTGAATTCGATTTTATTAGGCTTGGTGGAGTCGGGGCAGTGGCGCAGACGTTATCAGCAACGTACGGATCCGAATCAGACTTGGGAAGCATGGTCAGCCGAATTAGCCAGCCAAAAACATATACCGCTAGGGCGTTTGGGGCGCACCGAAGAACCTGCGCAAGCCATAGTGTTTTTGGCTTCGCCCCTGGCGTCTTACACCACAGGCACTCATTTAGATATATCGGGAGGACTAGCACGTCATGTCTGAGCAAACGACCGTAGGCGAAGTGATTGTCGCATTTTTAGAGCAATGTGGTGTGGGGATGGCGTTTGGCGTCATTTCGATTCATAACATGCCGATTTTGGATGCGATTGGGCGGCGCAATAAAATGCGCTTCATTATGGCACGCGGTGAAGCGGGCGCGACCAATATGGCGGATGGCTATGCGCGGGTCGGCAATCGTTTGGGTGTAACCATTACCAGCACCGGAACCGCAGCAGGTAATGCGGCGGGGGCGATGGTGGAAGCACTCACCGCAGGGTCGTCGGTCTTGCATATCACCGGACAAATCGAAACCGCCTATTTAGATCAGCAACGCGCCTATATCCACGAAGCGCATAAGCAATTGGATATGCTCAAAGCGGTCTCAAAAACAGCCTATCGCGTGCTCACCCCCGAAACCGCTTTACCGATACTCAAGCAAGCAGTGCGCGATGCCATGACCGCACCCACAGGCCCCGTCAGTGTAGAAATTCCGATTGATATTCAACAAGCTAAAATCGCTTGGCCTGCCGACTTGAGTCCTTTGCCAATCTTAACAAGCCAGCCGAGTGAAGCCACATTGCAACGCTTAGCCGATGCTTTAGCCCAAGCTAAACGCCCACTCTTATGGCTGGGTGGTGGCGCACGCCATGCAGGTGAGGCGGTTAAGCGTTTGGCGGAGATGGGTTTTGGGATAATTACCAGTGTGCAAGGGCGCGGTGTCTTGCCAGAAGATCACCCGCAATCCTTAGGTGCGTTTACCACTCAAGCCAGTGTCGAGGCTTTGTATCAAACTTGTGACGCGATGCTGGTAGCAGGTTCACGCCTACGCGGCAATGAAACGCTAAAATACCATGTGAAATTACCCAAGCCTTTGTACCAAATTGATGCTGATCCTTTGACAGAAAATCGTAGTTATCCGGTTGAGCAAATGGTGTGTGGCGATAGTGCTTTAGCCTTGGACTATTTGGCCGATGCTTTGCAAGGGCGCATGCAGATTGATGCCAAATTTGCCGATGATTTAGCGACTGCGCGTTTGGGGGCAGAGCAAGAAATTATTTCCGGTTTAGGCCCTTATGAGCCGCTGGTGGCTAGCCTGCAAAAGGCTTTGGGGCGGGACTTTAATTGGGTGCGTGATATTACCCTCTCGAATAGCATTTGGGGCAATCGCTTACTGAAAATCTTTGCGCCTTATGATGGGGTGCATGCTTTAGGTGGGGGCATTGGGCAAGGTATGCAAATGGGCATCGGTGCTGCACTGGCACGTCCTGAGCGTAAGACGGTGGCCTTAATTGGTGATGGTGGTTTTTATGTGAATTTGGGTGAGCTAGCGACTGCGGTACAAGAACAAGCGCCTGTAGTGATGCTAGTGATGAATGATCGACGCTATGGGGTGATTAAAAATATCCAAGATAGTACCTATGGCGGACGGCATTATTTTACCGAATTGCATACCCCTGATTTTGGCGAGTTGGCGAAAACGATGGGCTTGGGTTTTGTGCGCTTGGAGGATATGAGCCAAGTGGATGCAGCCTTGCAGCAAGCTTTAGCTATGACTGGCCCAGTATTAATGGAAGTCGATATGACACGCATTGGCCCCTTTGCTAAAGCCTTTGCTGGCCCGCCAGTGCGTAAGAAAGCGGAGCAAGTTGAATGAAAAAAATTATTTTATTGATTGGGCATGGGGCGATGGCGCGTAAGGTTTTGCAGGATTTGCCCGAGCATTTACACATTAATAACTTATTGGTGCGCCCCAATCATAAGGAGGAAGCCCAAGCCGAATTAGAAGGCTCAGGGATTCGCATTGTGACTTCGTTGGACGAGTGCGACCCTATGCCTGATTTCGCCTTGGAGTGTGCGGGACATGGAGCGGTGGAACAATATGGTGCGGAATTATTAGCGCGGGGGATTGATTTTGGTGTGGTGTCAGTGGGTGCTTTAGCGAATAAAGACTTGCTGGATCAATTGCAAGCGGCTGCCCAAGCAGGCAAGGCGCAATTGCATATTTTGTCTGGTGCGGTAGCGGGAATTGATGCACTTGCATCTGCTCGCGAAGGCGGTTTGGATGAGGTGATTTATTGCTCCTGCAAGCCGCCGATGAGTTGGAGTAATACTCCGGCAGAGCGCTTATTAGACCTTCCCAATCTCAATGAAGCGACCACCTTTTATGAAGGTGATGCACGCGAAGCTGCTCGCCAATTTCCGGCAAATGCGAATGTCGCCGCTACGATTGCTTTGGCGGGCTTAGGCTTTGAAAAAACGCGGGTGAAATTGATTGCTGACCCGACTGTGAAAGGCAATGTGCATAAGATTTATGCGCGGGGCGAGTTTGGTGAATTTGAGATTGAATTGCGCGGTAAACCCTTGGCGGATAATCCCAAAACCTCCACCTTGGCGGCATTAAGTGCCTTACGCGCATTGCGGCATGGCGGTGATTGGATGGTGATCTAAGGAGTCGATGTGATGGCTGAACCTCTATTACTAGCAGGCGAATGGCGACAAGGGCGCGGCGCGATTAGTCCCAGTTACTTCCCTGCGGATGGTAGTGTGACTGCTGAAGTGAGTACGGCAAGCGCTGAAGACGCCAATGAAGCGATTGAAAAGGCGCATCAAGCTTGGCCTGCTTGGGCGGCGTTATTCCCGCATCAGCGTGCTAGCGTTTTATACAAAGTGAGTGAGTTAATTACCGCTGATTTGGAGCGCCTCGCGCAGTTACAAACCCGTGACAATGGCAAACCTTTGACGGAAACACGCGGCTTGGTGGCGAGTGCGGCGGGGACTTGTCGTTATTTTGCGGCGGCTTGCGAGACGTTAGAGGAAGAGCTTACACCTGCCCGTGGCACTTATCTCACTATGAGCATCTATGAGGCAATGGGTGTGGTGGGGGCGATTACGCCGTGGAATTCACCGATTGCCAGTGAAATGCAAAAGATTGCGCCCGCACTGGCAGCAGGTAATGCCGTGGTGGTCAAACCTGCTGATGCGACACCGCTATTAGCTTTGGAATTGGGCAGGTTATTTGAGCAAGCAGGCTTACCTAAAGGCTTATTAAGCATTCTGCCCGGGCGCGGCTCGATAGCGGGGGATGCGATTGTGCGCCATCCGCTGGTGAAAAAAGTTTCCTTTACCGGAGGCACAGTCACAGGGCGCAGCTTGGCGCATCTTGCCGCTGAAAAACTGATGCCGATTTCTTTAGAGTTAGGCGGCAAATCGCCCACCATAGTATTCGAGGATTGTGACTTAGAGGTGACCTTGCAAGGCGTGCTATACGGGATTTTTAGCTCGACGGGGCAAGCCTGTATTGCAGGTTCGCGCTTGTTTGTACAAGCCTCGATTTATGCTCAATTTATGACTGAGCTAGTCGCACGCACTCAGCGTTTGCGGGTTGGGCATCCTGAGGATCCAACCACTCAAGTAGGCCCTTTGATTAGTGCAGCACATCGCCATAGTGTCGAAAGCTATGTCAAGCTTGGTTTGGACGAGGGCGGTCAACTGTTAGCGGGCGGCAAGCGTCCTGAAGGCGAACAATACGCAGCGGGCAGTTATTACTTGCCGACTATTATTGGTGGCTTATCCAATCAAGCGCGTATCTGCCAAGAAGAAATTTTTGGCCCAGTCTTAGTGGTGATGCCATTTAAAGACGAAAGTGATTTATTAGCTCAAGCCAATGACAGTGTATTTGGTTTGGCGGCGGGAGTGTGGACGCGCGATTATCAAAAAGCGTGGCGTATGGCGCGACTCCTGCAAGCGGGCACGATTTGGATTAATACCTACAAAACCTTTTCGGTGTCAGCACCCTTCGGTGGTTTCAAGGACAGTGGGTTGGGGCGCGAGAAAGGGCGGCAAGGCATTCGTGCTTATCAGCAACAAAAGAGTGTGTATTGGGGCTTAAATGAAGCCCCGAATGCGTGGGCGTATTAGGAGAGCAAGATGGCCATTACGGGTATTGACCGCATAACTTATGGTGTTGAGGATATCGAAACTGCCCAGCGTTTTTTTACCGATTGGGGTTTAGAGCTGATCCAGCAAGAGCCTGAGTATTTGCTATTTAGCACTCAAGACGGCTCGCAAGTTGAAATTTGTAAACTCTATCACCCCGACTTAGCGCCTGCCTTTGAGCAAGGCTCAACCTTACGCGAAGTGATTTGGGGTACGGAATCGCAAGCCGATGTGGATGCCTTGGTCGCTAAACTCAAAGCCCAGCCAGAGATTCAGCAAGTTGCAGCACGGGACGGTATCGAACGCTTTTTAGACCCGAATGGTATGTGTCTAGGTTTTCGAGTGAGTCAGCGCCACGCCTCGGAGGCCAAAGGCTCACCGATGAATACCTACGATAAACCCAATGCACGCACCGATGAGCGCAGTCATGTGTATGCACGCGCGGAACCCGTGAAGATTGGGCATGTAGTATTTTTCGCGCCGGAATTAGCCAAAACCGATCAGTTTTACCGCGAAGTTTTAGGTTTTAAAGTCTCTGATCGCTATCCTGATCGCGGGGTGTTTTTGCGCTGCAATGCGGAAGGTGGACACCATGATATGTTTATTCTGCGCGTGTCGGAGACGCGGCGTGGCGTGAATCATGTGGCCTTTACCGTGCGCGATATTCACGAGGTATTTGGCGGCGGTTTATACATTAGTCGCTGCGGCTGGAAAACCCAAATTGGCCCCGGACGCCACCCGATTTCCTCGGCCTATTTCTGGTATGTGCATAATCCTTGCGGTGGTTTGGCGGAGTATTATTCGGATGAGGATTATCTGACCGCTAATTGGCAACCGAAAGAAGATTGGGTGACTTGCAATGAAAATTATGCAGAATGGGCGGTCAATGGCGGGATTGATGGTCAGACCCGCCGCCAATATTTACCGGAGTAAGCATGAGTACCATCCATAAAGTAGTCATAGTGGGCGCAGGGCAGGCTGGTGGTTGGGTGGCTAAAACCCTACGTGATCAAGGCTTTGCGGGCGAAATTTATCTGCTGGGCGATGAATCACACCCGCCTTACGAGCGTCCGCCTTTATCCAAGGGCGTACTCAATGGCAGCGACCCGCATCACAGCACTTATTTATGGTCGACCGATCACCTCAACGAACTCAACATTAACTGGCAGCCGAATTTTCGCGTCACCGCCATTGATCGCACCGCGCAAACTGTGACAGGTGAGAATAGCAAAAACCTCGCTTACGATGCTTTAGTGCTGGCGACCGGTAGCCGCGTGCGTACTTTGAGTATGCAAGGCAGTGACTCAAAACGCGTGCACTATCTGCGTCATTTGGAAGACTGTGCAGGTTTGCAAAACCGACTAAATGCAACTAGCAAATTGCTGGTAGTGGGTGGTGGTTGGATTGGCCTTGAAGTGGCAGCCAGTGCTAACAAACTCGGTGCCAAGGTCACAGTGATTGAAGCAGGGGAGCGTTTAAGTGCGCGGGCTTTGCCGCCGGAATTTTCCGAATTTTTATTAAAACTGCATCAAGCGCATGGCGTGGATGTAAAACTCGGTGCAGGCTTAGAGAAATTCGCCGAAACTGAGTCTGGGATTCAAGCCTATTTAGCCAATGGCGAAGTATTGGACGTGAATGAGGTGGTGGTCGGCATTGGCATACTTCCGAATGCTGAATTGGCGCAAGCGGCGGGCTTAGAAGTTAATAATGGCATTGTCACTGACGCCGAAGGGCGCACATCCGACCCACATATTTTCGCTTGCGGTGATGTAACTTACTATCCACATACTTGGTTGGGGCGTTCAGTACGTTTGGAATCGTGGGCGAATGCACAAAACCAAGCCATTGCTACCGCCAAAGCCGTGCTCCAGCAAGATTCGAGCTATAACGAAGTACCGTGGTTTTGGTCGGATCAATATGATGTGAATCTGCAAGTGTTAGGTATGCCACTGCAATGGCCTGAGCCGATTTATCGTGGTGACCCCCAAAGCCAAAGTTTTAGCGCGTTTTATCTCAATCTACAAAGCCAAATTGAAGCAGTGATTGCGATTAATAGCGCAATGGATATTAAAGTCGCTAAGCGTTTAATGGAGCAGCGTAAGGTGGTGGATGCTAAGGCGTTGGCGGATACTGGGGTGAGGTTGCAGAGTTTGTTGAAGGCTTAAAAGCAGTTTCAATCTCGGTACTCGCTATGTCGCCTTGTTTTTTTCCTTAAAAAACCTGATTAGGCAGTGTGTTTTATATTTAAGCATCCTTACATTCCTTAGAACTTGGACTACTCTTAATTGAATTATGTCCGCTGTTTGCATAATTAATACCTAAAATTTTCACTACAAGGAACTGTATATGCATTACAAAAAAATCTTAGCCGCCGCCTGCTTGGTCATGCTGCCTTTATCTTCGAGCTACGCATTTTTGGGGCCAGATAGTTATGCGGTGGTCTGGGTTAAAGGAAGCGATAGGCTGAATTTACGTTCTAGCCCATCCACTCAAGGGCGGGTGTTAGCGCAAATTCCTTTCAACGAAATCGCCGTGCGCAATTTGGGTAGCCGGAATAATGGCTGGTGTAATGTGCAATACGGCACTGTAAAAGGCTGGGTAGCGTGCAAATATTTAGCTGAGCCGGGCAATAGCCGTTATTACAAAGGCACAGGCTACGATATGCCAATGGCGATTCAAAAGGAAAAAAAGGTAAATAGCAGTATTGTGAGCCGTATGCCCATCAATGCAACTGGTATTACGGGTTATGAAGCTTGTATTAGTAGTGATTGGTGCCGAGTTAGTTATAAAGGCTATCAAGGCTATGTACAGAAAAAGTATCTGATGAGTGCGCCGCCTTCTGCGCCAGCGCCTACACCTGCGCCGCGTCCACCTGCTGTAATCACGCCACAACCGCGTTAATTATTTATCTCTAATCGCCTTAAGTACTTGTCTTAAGGCGACTTAATGAAATCATGCATATCGAGCAAGAACATATCCAATATCACAAAGACGGCAGTCTTTGGGCAAAAGGCCAAACAGTCGATGGCGTTGCGACGGGTTATTGGGAGTGGTTTAGAAAAGACGGTAGCAAACTGCGTTCGGGGTATTTTGCGCAGGGGGAACAGATGGGTGAGTGGACGACTTATGATAAAAAGGGTGAGGTTTATAAGGTCACCGTTATGAAACCGAAACCGTAGCGCGCTGCATGTTAACGATTTTGATAGTTCAACAAATCATGCAGGTCGCTCGCCCAGTGTATTGAGTGACCAGTTTCTATGCCATTTTCACAGAATGATTTTAATAAGTCTCTGATAGTAACTATTTTGAATTTCCATTCGTGATGATCTAAAGCATCATGCTGTTCTTTTTTAAGAGTAAACAGAGCATGTAGTCCAAAAACTTCCTTATAGTCGCTATGTGCTTCTCGAAATCGTTCGACACTAGATTGAAGTTGGTCATCATCAGGCCAGTGTATTTTTGCCTCAATCACCAGACCAAATTTATGATTGTTGACATCAGTTATATATAGGCAGAGGTCTATACGTTTGCCTGTATAGATTTTTTCGCGAATGATTTCTACATCTTTAACATCAATTTCTTGATGAAGGTATCTTTTGAGAAATGCAGGTAAGTATTGTTCTGTGGCTAGCATGTGGCCTAAATACCAACATACAGCTAGTTCAGGAGGATTTTGTCCGAGTTGCAAGCTAACGGTCATGGCTTTTTCTTTATTCTAATTTTAAATGCTAGGTCGAAAATAGTTATTGAAGGTACCGTTTAGTATGATCCATTTCTGCTTAATCTAGTGTTAAATAGAAGAGTTAGTTAGGGTAATCACTTTTCACTCCACAAGGAAAACACCATGACCACACAAAAAGTCGCCATCCTCACCGCTGCTGGTAGTGGTATGGGCGCTGCGGCAGCGGAGCAATTGAGTGCAGATGGTTTCAAGGTCGCCATTCTCTCGCATTCAGGCAAGGGTGAAGCCTTAGCAAAGATTTGGGTGGAATCGGTGTGACGGGACTGTAAAGCCTTTCACCGCTTGGGCTAATAGGCTTCCAGTCGTTCAAACATTTGCAGGCGCTGCTTTAAGCTGAACTTGGGCTTTGCCAAGTTCTTGCAATTCAACAAACCTATTTACCTAACGCCCGGTAATCCCCGGGAAGACGATTAGTATAGTGAGCGCCAGCATTTGCAACCCAATAAAAGGCAATAAAGACACAAAGATTTCCCCCAATGAAATTTCAGGGGGAGCCACACTTTTTAAATAAAACGCCGCTGGGCCAAACGGGGGTGTTAAAAACGACATCTGCATGTTCATGCAAAACAACACGCCAAACCACACGGGGTCATAGCCCAGTTGGATAATAATAGGCACGAAAATTGGCATGGTGAGCAGCGCAATTCCTACCCAGTCCAAGAATAAGCCCAGAATAAACAGCAGCAGCATCATAAACAGTAGGATAATGACCGGGCTATCGGAGATGCCCGTAATCAAGGCAGACACAAACTTAATCCCGCCCATGAGATTGAATACACCCACCAAAGCGGTAGCACCGATGCCAATCCAGACAATCATGCCGCAGGTGGCTAAGGTTTGTAGGGCTGAGTCTTTCATCATTTGCCACCTAAATTCACCGCGCAAGATGGTTGAAATCACCACACCCAATACCCCGACCGCAGAGGCTTCGGTCACGGAAGCGATACCACCGTAAATCGACCCCAACACAAAAATCACCACCATTAGCGGTAACGTTAAGCCTTTTAGTAAGCGGATTTTCTCTTGTCTGGGTACAGGTTCTGCTTCAGGGATCGGCGCTAACGCTGGATTCAGATGGGCGCGAATCAGCACATAGCCTACATATAGCAGCGCTAACATGAGACCGGGCACAAAGGCGGCGGTAAATAAATCCCCAATCGACACATTGGCAGTCAAGCCATAAACAATCAGCACAATAGAGGGCGGAATCATGGTGCCCAACGCGCCACCGGCACAGACCACGCCAATAGATAGCTTGCGGTCATAACCTAAGCGCAGCATTTGCGGCAGGGCTATCAGACCCAAAAGTACAATTTCGCCGCCAATAATGCCGCTCATGGTCGCTAAAATCACTGCTACAAAAATGGTCTGAACCGCAATGCCGCCGCGCAAACGCCCACCCATGAGGCGGATGGCATCAAATAAATCGCGGGCAATACCGGAGCGATCCAAAATAGCCGCCATCAACACAAACATCGGCACCGAGACAAACACAAAGGAGGAGACAAATGAGTAAACGCGGCTGGTAATCAGGGGCACGGCTTGTGGGCCAAACCAACCGAGTGCAAAAATCAAAGCGACTAATAAGGTGACATAGGCGAGCGGAATACCTGTCACCAGTAATAGCAGCAGTAAGGCAAACATGAGCAGTGTGCCGTATTCAATACCCAAATCTTTCAGGCTAAAGCCGAGATCTAACACTTCCATTAGCTTGCATCCTCAGCTTGTTGGGTATCACCTTTGGCGTAGTGATAAGCCAAGATCAAAAATTGCAGGGTCATCACCACCAGCACTAAAAATAGGAACAATTTAAGATAGCCCGGGTAAGCAGGGTCCCAAGCACTGCCCGAGGTTTCTAAATGAATACTGCCATCAGGGCGAAATAGGCTCTTTTTCACCATGTCCCAAGCCGCCCAAGCGAAAAAGCCCGAGGCCACCATGCAAAATAGCGAAATCACCACATCCGCGACCCGTCGCCAACGCGCATTCAAAGCGTCATAGATTAACACCACACGAATATGCGAGTCGCGGGCTACGCAATACAGACCCCCGTAGATAAAAGCCGTGGCGCATAAAAACACGGTCGTTTCATGCGCCCATTGAGTCGGAGAGTTGAAGACATAACGCAGCACCACCTCCTGAATCAAAATCAGCGTGGCAGCGACAATACCTAATGCAAAGATAATGCCCCCACGATCAATCCATCTGCCTAAGCGCCCAGCGGCAGCAATCGCTTTGACTTGCTTCATCGGTTTCTCCTCCCCTTGACTCGCAGCTATTAGACTATTTCACTAAACCATTTTCTTTGAGGTAAGCGGTCAAGCGCTCATACACCTTTTTGGCCTTTTCTGACTTGTCGGCGATTTTCTCCCACTGTCCCATTGCAATGCCGCGAAACTTGGCACGCTCTTCGGGTGACCAATCATGGATCGTGATCTTGCCACCCGCTTTGGCAGTTTTTACCGCTTCTTCATCTTTAGCGGCTAAGGCAGCAACCTGAGTTTGCGCAAACTCACTAACGCTCTCGGTAAACGCTTTTTTAATATCATCCGGTAAGGCATCCCATTTCTGTTTGTTCATCGATACTTCGACCAAAGGCATGGAATGGAAGCCGGGGTAAACTGGATGAGGGGCTACATCGTGCATCCCTTGCGCCTGATTGGTAGAGAACACGGTGTAATCGGCTGCATCAATCACCCCTTTATCCAAGGAGGTGAACACTTCAGAGCCGGGTAAATTAACCGGTGACGCTCCAGCCGCAGCAAAGACGTTTTGCACCAAACCTTCCGGTGCACGCAATTTTAAACCTTTCAAATCGTCGACTTTATCCAGCGGCACTTTAGAAACTAAGGCTTCTAAACCCGGCGTAGTTGCGCCGATAAATTGCAGGCCATAAGGATTAACTAATTCATTCATTAATTCATTGCCGCCGCCTTTGCTCATAAAATCAAACATTTGCTGCGGTGAAGACCAAGCACCCACGGGGTTAGCAATCAAACCAAACGCCGCATCTTTGCCGGAAAAATACGAGGTATCGGTGATGTGACCATCCAAAATACCGCCAGAAATCGCATCTTGGGTTTCTTTATGTTCCACTACTGAGCCGACGGGCATTAACTCTACACTGACCTTGCCGCCTGTTTTTTCGGCTAGTGTTTTTGTCCAACCTTGTTGCAATTCAAAATTAGGATTTCCAGCTGGATCGCTGGATTGGAATTTAAAATTATAATCGGCGGCCTGAGCGGCAGAGCACAGCGCCAAAGTGGCAATGGCGATGATTCTTGATAAGGGTTTCAACATACTTTTCTCCTTCCTAGCTAACTTAAATTTACCTAACACCTAACGGCGTTGTCATAAGGTCAACGCCTGATGGATCACGGACTATCTAACGGGTGGTCGGCACATGATTGGCAATGGCGCTGGTAGCAACACTCAGCAATTGCTCAGGTGTGCTACTAATATCAAGTGAATACCAAGGTGCTTCGTCCTCGGTGGGAACTTCCAAATCAGCAAATTGGCTATCGATTAAACTACTGGGCATAAAATGATTCTTGCGTTGCGACATGCGTTCATGAATCAGTGCCTTACTGCCCGCTAAGTGCAAAATCACGATGTCACCGAGTTGCTGGCGCATGAAGGCGCGATACCGCTGTTTGAGTGCCGAACACGCAATAAACACGGTCTGCGTTTGGGTGGTATCCTGTGCCAAGGCTAACTGCGCTTGCTCACAAACCGCCTGCAACCAGCCCCAACGCTTTTCATCATCCAGCCGAATGCCTTCGGACATGAGCGCCACATTCTCGGCAGGATGAAATTCATCGGCCTCGATGAAGATACCTGCATAGTGCTCAGCCAAACCTTTAGCGATAGTGGACTTGCCAGAACCACACACCCCCATCACCAAAACCACCCGACTGCTGAGCTTTGATGTATCTTGATTTTTCTCTAGCATCTGTCAAAAATCCTCAATGATAGCGCTAACATTAGAAATGATAGCGCTATCATCTGTCAAGCGTTTGTTTTAAACTGGGTAACTGAATAAGATGGCGAGTTATTTAGCGTAACGATGATGCACAATCAGAAAAAAGTCACCCTAGCCGTGGTCGCCGCCCAAGTTGGCGTGAGTGCCATTACGGTGTCACGCGCCTTACACAACCCCGACAAAGTGTCCCCTGAATTATTAACGCGCATCCAAAAAGCGGTGACGGAGCTGGGTTATGTGCCCAATAGTGCGGCACGCGCCTTAGCCTCGAATCGGAGTAATGTAATTGGGGTGCTCATCCCTTCGATTAGTAATCAGGTATTTACCGATGTATTGCTGGGGATTTATACCAGTGTGGAAGACAGTCACTTCACGGTGCAAATCGGTAATAGCCGCTACTCGAATGTGAAAGAAGAAAATCTATTACGCACCTTTTTAAGCCAACGCCCTGCTGGTTTAATTATTGCAGGTATTGATCAATCCGAAACGGCGCTCAAGCTACTCAGCAACGCTAATTGTCCCATTGTACAGATTATGGATTATGCATCTGAGCCGATTGATATGCTGGTGGGGTTTTCGCATCAACAATCCGCCAAGGTCGCAACCCAACACCTAATCGACAGCGGTTATCAACACTTAGCCTTTATTGGGGCGCGGATGGATGCGCGTAGTCAACGCCGTTATCAGGGTTTTCAAGCCGCGACTGAAGCAGCAGGCTTATTCGATAAAAAACGCGTTGTCACCACCTTACAGCCTTCAACCGTGCAATTAGGCAGTCAATTACTTCAGCAACTGCTGGCTATCGCTCCTGAAACCGATGCAGTGTTTTGTAATAATGATGACCTCGCCCTCGGTGTCTTGTTTGAAGCGCAACGTCGCCACCTAGCCGTCCCGAATCGTTTAGGCATCTGTGGCTTTAATGATTTTGAAATGATGGCTGCCGCAGAACCTTCGCTCACCAGTGTGCGCACCTTCCGCTATGAAATGGGCTTACACGCCGCACAAATGATCATTGATACTTTAAGTGGTCAGGAGCCACTACAAAAAGTCGTAGATTTGGGATTTGAGGTTAAGCAGCGTATGAGCACTCGGAGACAGGCTGAGCAGGGTTTTGAGGATGATGAGAAAAGTATGAGCCAAAGCTAGCTTTAAATTCTGTTTTGGCATTGCATGTGAATGATTTACTCACAATCAAACAACGGATTCTCCGTATCACAAGCAATCACCCCTCGCAATTTCTCCAAATGCGCATCGATTTTCTTATTACAAAGCAAAGTCGTTTCTTTGCCATCTGCCGCTAATACACGCACGCCTTGTTGGTATTCGGGTTTGGTTTCGCCGTCGTAGTAGTCGAATACTTGATACTCAACTTCCTTGTTTTTAAAGGAAATATCGGTGCGGTCGACTTGGGATCGGAAATAGTGGGAATAGGTGAAAGCAGCTAGTGAGTCTTTGGCAGATTCGGGGAAGGTGAATTCGGGCTTGCCGATTTTGCCAAAGCGATAAATCAAACTGCCTTGGTCTTTAGCGATGTCTTTTGCGGCGCAGAGTGAAACCACTTTACTGGATTTAGCGAGTTGGCAGGAGAGCAGCACTTGTTCGTCTTTGCTGCAATGGGTGTTGGCGGCAAAGGCAGAACTGCTGAGTGCAGCGAGTAACAAAATAGCGATACGCATATCGGTCAGCTTTATAGTTAGAAAAGTTGACTGTAGTTGATAAGCGTATCGCTTGCCACATCAGGCGATGACTTAGCCAAACATCTCGGTAGTGATATTTTTATACCAGCCTTGGGCATAAGAAGCTTCGGCGCGGCGAATGCCTTCGTCAGCGTCTTTGGCGGATACGCCACCGGAGTCTTTTATGGAAAGAATGGTAGGCTTGCCATCTTCACCATTGCCGACTTTGTATACCCCCGCCACTGAAATACCATATTCCTTGCCCACTAAGCTGTAGCAAGTATTGATGTGCGAGGTTTCAGGCAGTTCAATCGAGCGCAAGGAAGCGACCACCGCAGCCGCAGCGGTTTTACCTTGTGAGTTTGCCGAGTAGCCGGACTTAGGCATCGCGCCTGCAATACAAGCATCGCCAATCACATAAATGTCTTTATGCTTAGCCGATTCAAAGGTTTTGAAATCGACCGGACACCAGCCGGAATCAGCGGTCAAACCAATATCAAAGGCCAATTTGCCAGCCTTTTGCGCAGGGATAATATTCAAGACATCGGCTTTAACCGTATCGCCAAATTCAGTGGTGACCGTGCGGGTTTTAGCATCGACTTTAGTGACATTCGCTTGGTCTTCTAAGCCTTTCCACGAGATTATGCTGTTGTCGGTTTTGTAGCCATAGAGCTTTTCCCAACCCTGCATAAACAGTTCTTGTTTCGCAAAAGAAGGTTTAGCATCAAGAATAATCAGCTTGGATTTTGGTTTCTTTTCCTTGAGATATTGCGCGATCAAACTAGCTCGCTCATACGGCCCCGGCGGGCAGCGGAAGGGATTCGCAGGTGCGGTAAGCACTACGACACCACCGTCCGCCATTGCTTCCAGTTGGGCGCGGAGAATCTTGGTTTGTTCGCCCGCTTTCCAAGCATGCGGAATGTCTTTGGAAACCTCTTCGGTATACCCTTCAATCGCATCCCATTTTAAATCCGTGCCAGGGGACACAATTAAGCGGTCATAGGCGAATTCACCTTTCGCGGTAGTAACTTTTTTCGCGGCAGGATCGACTTTAGTGACTTCATCAATCACTACATTAATCCCCGCTTTTTTCAAGCCATCATAGCCAAAAGCGATTTGTTCCAGCGTGCGCTCACCGGCCAACACCTCATTGCTCATATAGCAGGTGTAATAGGTTTCATTGCGCTCAATCAGGGTGACTTCAATGCTTGGATCATAGCGTTTCAAATAACGCGCTGCGGTTGCACCACCACTGCCGCCGCCGATTACCACGACTTTTGCGGCTGCTCCAAACGATACACTGGGCAGACCTAGTAAACCTAAACTGCCTAAACCAGCGCCCAGTTTTAGAAAGTTTCTGCGTGAGATTTGTGCCATACAGATTCTCCTTTAATTCGTGGGTTTGGGTTGAGTAGCGATGTAATTAGCAATGAGTTTTAAATCCTCATCGCTGTAACCTTTGGCAATGCGCGTCATAAGAGTGGAAGGGCGCTCGCCTTTTTTAAAGGCTAACAAACTGGCTGATAAATGCTCTTCAGGCAGCCCCATTAGGCTGGGAATAGGTAAGCCTGCGCTAGTGCCATTAGCCCCATGACAAGCAAAACAAGGTTGAGTGAGTAGGGATGCGCGCGTGATTTTGACGTCATCGGCAGCGTGGACAAGGGATTGGCAAAATAGTACAGATGCCAGTGTCGTAAACACAGCAGTAAGCTTCATTGGTTCTCCTCCAAATTGACTAGGCGCAAAACGCCTGATTAAAATTAACATTAATCAGCCTCATAAGTCGCATAGAAAAAAGGGATATATCTAGTTGATTGTAGGTAGTTATTTACCAAGCTTTAGCGCTTTGGACTTAAACCAAGCTTTAGCAGTCTAGTTAAAGCTTATGCGCGACTGTAGGGGAGTTGGTGCTTGAGGGGAAATAACAAAAAGCGAAAAGCTTATGCGCGAAAAGCATAGAAAGTAGCAGGCAAACCAGTTGACTTATTTAGCAAACTCGTTGCCTGCTAATGATTGAATTAATTAAGCGGCTTTCCAGAACAGATAATCAGCTTGATATTTAACGATGGCCTTACTGCCTAAGTTACTAGCATCACAACTATCCGCAGGTGCAACACCACCTTGAGTAGCCAGGCGTTGAATATAAGTCACCCCTTGCATCATGCCTGTGCCCATCACGGGTTTGGCTTGAACTAGTTGCAGCGGAATATTGCCATCACCCGCAGGCGCGGTGGCTAATTGCTTGCCAGTGACTTTCGAGCCGTCATTACTTGCCCAAGTCGCTGGAGGGCCATAATACTTACCAATCACCTGACCACTACGATCAGTCAGCACCGCATCAGGGCCAACGAAAGCCCATTCAAACTGGCCTGCCATACCTTTTTTAGCGCTACATTGATAAGTGATTTCGCCAACACCGACCGTTTCCATTGCTACCTGATGACCTGAAGGCACTTGCACAGTGCTAGGCACAGACATGGTCATAGATTCAGTCGCTTTCATCTCAGTCGTCGAACACGCAGACACAAGCACAGCAGCGGAAACGAGAGCAAGGATCGAAGTATTCATGATTTTTCCTTGGTTGTGAGGGGAGTTTATAGACCATATCTGCTTTAGGCTAATTGAGGTCTTGATAGCAGTAGTACGCAGCTGCTGTGAAACTGGATTGGGTTTTGCATTGTCTGGCTAAACAGATTGCTTAGACATCTGCCGAATCGACTGAATCTCCGCCGCCTCAATTCCCAACGATTCTAAAAAATCCTGATGCGCTTCCGGCGAGCGTTGCTCAAATTCAGCATGCCATTTTTGCATGCCCGACTCATCCAAACCCGCCGCGCGTAGCATTTCTACCCAGCGCTGTTTATTCATGGTGCGGCTGCCTTGCAAAGCAGTGGGGGAGTCGAGTAGGTGAACAATGACTTGTTGCTGTTGGCGCAAACGACTGATTTCGGTATTCAAATCTTGTAGGTGACGCTCCAGCACCGTCGCGGAGCTAACGGTGCTGGAGGCCAACAGGGTTTGAATGGTTTCCAAGGGTAAACCGGCTTCACGATAGGTTTGTACCTGTGCCATGCGATGCAATGCTTGTTCGGTATATAAACGATAACCGCTAGGGCTACGCGTTGAAGCAGGCAATAGGCCAATCGAGTCGTAATACAGCAAAGTACTACGCGAGAGGCCGAAGCGTTTGCAGATTTGCCCAATGGTATACATGCTCATTCCCTAAGCGCTGGATTAGCGACTCGCGGCGCGAATCTGCGTGACTTCCGCGTTGGGAATTTGCAACCACTCCAAAAAGGCTTGATGCTGCTCGGGATAGCGCTGTTCAAATAAGCGATGCCATTGTTGCATCATCGCTTTATCCAAGCCTGTTTCACGGAATAATTCTACCCATTGAGTTTTGTTCATAGCTACATTTTGCATGTCGATCTCCTGTTGTATTAAGCGACAGGACTCACCTTAAACTGTGCAGTGATAGACAGGTCAAGGGTTTATAATTCAACTTAAACTAAACTCATCCGCATCCATCCAAGCCGGAAATTGCTCGCGGAATTGTTTTAAAGCCGCCAAATCCAACCGAATTGTCTCCACAAACGTAACTCCCTCAGCCTGATCAACCAGCAGTTCACCTTTGAAATCCACCACTAGCGAATCACCGCTATACACTAAACCTAAGCCATCTGTACCGACTCGATTCACACCGACTACATAGCTTTGATTTTCAATCGCGCGCGCTTGCAGCAAAGTTCGCCAAGGTTTGCGCCGTACTGCTGGCCAATTCGCAACCACTAGCGCCAGATCATAATCATTGCGATTACGCATAAAGACGGGGAAGCGCAGGTCGTAGCAGACTTGGGGTAGGATACGCCAACCTTGATAATGAAAGGTTTTACGCTCCAAACCAGCGCTGTAATGATTCACTTCATCGCCCATGCGGAACAAATGGCGCTTGTCATAAAACTGCATCTCGCCATCGGGACTGGCAAACATAAAGCGATTGGTATATTGGCCATTTTCTGCAGTCGCGACCGAGCCGCAAAGCGCAGCATTTAAGTGTTGAGCTTGTTCCTGCAGCCAAGTGAAAGTCGCACCACCATAATTTTCTGCATGCGTTTCAGGTGTCATCATAAAACCGGTGGTGAACATTTCCGGCAGGACAACTAAATCAGTTTGCCCTGCTAAGCCTTGCAGCAATTCTGCAAAATGCGATCGATTCGCTTCTGGATGTTGCCAAGCCAGCTCAGTTTGTACCAAGCTCACACGTAGAGATTCATTCATAAACCTTCTCCTAGATGGCACATAAGCGCTCAGCCGCACGCTGCAAAATCTCATCACCTTTCGCAAAGCAGAAGCGGATCAAGCGCATTTCAGGCGGTGTTTTGCAAAACACCGAAACTGGAATCGCGGCCACGCCCACTTCTTTAGTCAGCCATTCGCAAAAAGCAGTATCTGGTAAATCGCTAATGGCGCTGTAATCGACGACTTGGAAGTAAGTGCCTGCCGAGGGGGTAAATTGAAAGCGGCTGTTGCTGAGGAGTGAGCAGAATAAATCGCGCTTCTGTTGATAGAAGCTCGGCAAATTATCCGCATGTTCCGGTTCATCACGTAAAATATCCGCGAGCGCTAATTGCATCGGTGTGCAGGTAGCAAAAGTCAGATACTGGTGCATCTTGCGAAATTCAGCCGTTAACGGCGGGGGTGCGACGCAGTAGCCGATTTTCCAGCCAGTAGCGTGATAAGTTTTGCCAAACGAAGACACTACAAAGCTGCGTTCATACAACTCAGGATAGCAATTTAAGCTTTGGTGCTGCTGCCCATTGAAGGCAATATGCTCATAAACTTCATCACCCAATAGCAGAATATCCGTGCTGCGCACTAGTTCAATCAAGTGCTGCATATCCGCTGCACTCAATACTGTTCCCGTCGGATTATGTGGGCTATTCAGAATAATTAAGCGTGTTTTTGGTGTAATCGCTGCTTTTACTGCTGCCCAGTCCATTTGGAATAGCGGTGGCTGCAATTGCAAGCGAACAGCTATCCCGCTATTCAATTCGACCACTGGCTCGTAACTATCATACGCAGGGTCAAACATGATCACTTCATCGCCGGTGCGTACCACAGCGGCAATGGCGGCAAATAAAGCTTCCGTCGCGCCGGAAGTTACGGTGACTTCGTCGGCGGAAACAGGATTGCCGTAAAGGCGGGCAACTTTGGCAGCAATCTGTTCACGCAAAACCGGAATGCCACTCATTGGCGAATATTGGTTCATGCCTTTCGCGATATAGCTGCCAACCGCATTCAACAGCGCAGAAGGGCCATCGAAATCGGGAAAGCCTTGCGAGAGATTGATGGCTTGATAGTCGTTCGCCATCTGCGACATCACGGTGAAAATGGTCGTGCCAATATGCGGCAATTTACTGGCAGGGTAGTGCATAATTTAGCTCCGTAAACTAATAATCGGCCAGCCTTGAGCTTCTGCTCTAGCGCGTAAGGTATCGTCTGGGTCGACCGCCACCGGATAATCCGCAATTTCTAACAGTGGCAGGTCATTATGCGAGTCGCTATAGAAATAGCTGCCTGTCAAAGTTTCAGAGCGGCCTTGTAACCATTGCTTTAAGCGCTCGATTTTGCCTTCACGAAAAGTCGGAATACCGTCGATTTCTTGGGTATAGCGTCCATTGACTATTTTAGGCTCGACCGCTAATAAATTCTCAATGCCAAATTCAGTGGCGATTGGGCGCGTTACGAAGCTATTGGTGGCAGTGATAATCACTAAGGTATGGCCAAGGGCGCGATGCTGTTCGACTAAAGCGCGCGCTGCATCGGGAATCATCTTGTGGATATCTTCCTGCATATATTCCTGTCGCCATTGATCAAGTTGTTCCATGCTGTGCGCGCTTAAAAACTTAAAGGTAAAAGCCGCATATTCATGGATATTTAAACTGCCATTAGTGTATTGCCCGTAAAAGCGTTTATTAGTTTCGGCATGCTGTTGTGCATCGACTAAACCTTTACGAACTAGAAATTCGCCCCATTGATAATCGCTATCGCCTTTTAAAAGCGTGTTATCGAGGTCGAAAAGTGCGAGTGTCATGCCTGCTCCTGTACGTTTGGCAGAAAAATACCAGATTGTACTCGCTTAAAATTGCTGAATCATCGCGATTGTGAAAAAATCAATGCAACTGTAAAAGTTCTGGAGGATTGTCGTGATTGATGAGGACGGTTTCCGTGCGAACGTTGGCATCATCCTCTGTAATTGCGATGGTAAAGTGTTTTGGGGAAAGCGCTTGGGGCAAGAGTCCTGGCAGTTTCCTCAAGGAGGTATAGATCAAGGAGAATCCCCGATTGATGCTATGTATCGAGAGTTGCATGAAGAAACCGGATTGCAGCGCGATCAAGTAGAGATTATGGGGCAGACTCGGGGTTGGTTGCGGTATCGCATCCCCCACTACATGATACGCCGTCGCTCAAGACCCCTGTGTATCGGCCAGAAGCAACGTTGGTTTTTGTTGCGGATGCTGTGCAGGGACGGAGATGTTAATTTGCAGGCTACACAAAAGCCTGAATTTGATCATTGGGAATGGGTGGACTATTGGACACCGGCTCAGCAAGTGGTCTTTTTCAAGCGGAAGGTGTATCGCCGCGCGCTCAATGAATTCGCACTTTTACTTGGACCGGAAAGGGATGCTTAGGCATCCTTTTCTTTTAGTAGCCGATTAATGCGTGCCTCTAAACGTTCCGCATCCAAGCGCAATTGATCCACTTGCTCGTAGTAGTAATTGAGTTCGGCATCTGCGGGTAATAAGCGCGACTCTTCCTGCAAGTATTCTTGGGTATTTAAGCGCATCGCTTGTGCGGATTGATCCGTCCAGCCTTTGGTATTGCGTGCAAACTGCCCTGCTTGATGCGCTACGGTATCGCCGACCGCTTGCGATAGTAGTTCTTCCCAATCAACATCAATTTCGCGCAGAATTTTGCTGAACTCAGTCCCTAAGCCTAAATCGCCTTCGATCTTAATCCCGTTTTCGAGCATGGCTTTGCCGCTGTCTTCAGCTTGCGATAAACGCATGAAGGCCAATGCACTACCTTGAATGCTCACATCGGCAGGCGAGTCGTAATGCGCACTTATCCGTACCTGCTCGGTCGTAGGTAAAAAGTACAAGTCGAAGCCGGGGTTAGTGAGGCGCAAATGAATTAATTTGCCCTGCAAAGCTTGTAAACGTTGGCGGGCATTGCCATGGGTTTTTTCATCTAATTTCAGCCAAGCATTGAAGGCGGCTTCCATTGGGAGTGTTAAAGCATCTAACAGCATATAACTCAGTCCTTGTTAGTCCTTGTTAATTTTTTAAAGCAGCACGAAGCCCGGCTATAATTTCCGCTTTATTCGCATCATGCTTGAATGTAGTTAGCAATTGGCCATCTTTGCCTACTAAATAGCTATTTGAGCTGTGGTCAACGGTATAACCCATCGCCGAATTGCTGTTTACCTTACTGTAAAATGCGCCGTATTGCAGGGCGGTACGCTGAATTTCTTGTTCGCTGCCCGTGATGCCCATAAAGCTTGGGAAGAAGTAGCGCGCGTATTCCATCAGTTTAGCGCCATTGTCGCGCGCCGGATCAACACTAATAAAGATCGGTTGGATTTGGGCAGTTTCTTCTGGGCTTAATGCTTTCAAAGCAGAGCTTAATAAAGCTAAGGAAGTCGGGCAGACATCTGGGCAAGAGGCATAACCAAAATAAAGCAGCACGAGCTTGCCACGAAAATCCTTCAAGTGTACCGCCTGATTGTTTTGCGTCAGGGTGAAATCATTCTTAGCCGTGGCGGTCATATTAGAATCCGCTTCAACGCTTGGGCTATTTAAGAATTGCTTTGCGGTCAAGATACCAGCTGCCAAAGCAACGACCGCCAAACCAATATAAATAAAATTGCGGACTTGCATTCATGTCTCCTTCATCGTAGCCGCTGCGACAATAGCATAAGTGTTTGCTTGCGCATCCAAAAGCTGATGAATCGCGTATTAGCCTAGAGGTATTTAAAAATGATTATTAGACAGGCTCCAGATTTAACCGAAAATGACACCACGCCCTATGCGCTTTATCAAAATCGCCGTGAATTTTTAAAGCTGCTCGGTGGTACAGCGCTATTGGGAGCTGCTTTGCCGCCACTGGCTTGGGCGAAATCCGCTTTCTCAACTGATGAGACGCCGACTGATTTTGAGGATATCACCACTTACAACAACTTCTATGAATTCGGCACTGGCAAAGACGAGCCCGCCGTGAATGCTAAAACGCTGATTACTACACCGTGGTCAGTCAAGGTCGATGGCGAATGTGCCAAACCAGGTACTTACACTCTGGAGGATATTCTTAAACCGCATACCCTCGAAGAGCGTATTTATCGTCTGCGTTGTGTGGAAGGTTGGTCGATGGTGATTCCGTGGCAGGGCTTTCCTTTGGGCGACTTGTTGAAGCGCTTCCAACCGACATCGAAAGCGAAATTTGTGCGCTTTGAAACTTTAGCTGATCCCCAGCAAATGCCTGAGCTTAGACAGAATGTGCTCGATTGGCCTTACACAGAAGGCTTGCGTATGGATGAAGCCATGCACCCCTTAACTTTGCTGGCGACAGGTTTGTATAACAAGCCTTTACTGAATCAAAGCGGCGCGCCCTTGCGCTTAGTTGTGCCGTGGAAATATGGCTTTAAAAGCATCAAGTCGATTGTGCGCATTAGCTTTGTTGAACAGCAGCCCGTGTCCAGTTGGGAAAAGTCCAATGCTAAGGAGTATGGTTTTTATTCCAATGTGAATCCTAATGTGGATCATCCCCGTTGGAGCCAATACAACGAGCGCCGGATTGGTGAGTTTAGTAAGCGCAAAACTTTAATGTTCAATGGTTATGAAGCGCAAGTGGCTAGCCTGTATAGCGGCATGGATTTGCGGAAAGATTATTAATGCAAGTACCTGAGCCTTGGTTTACGCGGCTATTTAAGCCCTTAGTATTCATATTAGCTTTAATGCCCGTGCTGTTGATGGGGCTTGGTGTTTGGCAAGATAGTTTGGGCGCGAATCCGATTGAAGCAGTTACCCGTAGCTCGGGCGATTGGGCTTTACGCTTTCTGCTGCTGACACTGTTACTCTCGACTTTGCGGCGCTTAATCGGTTGGACGCAAGGGATTCGCTTACGGCGGATGTTGGGTTTATTTGCCTTCTTTTATGCCGGTATCCATCTGATTTTGTATTTGTGGCTGGATCAGTTTTTTGATTGGGGCGGAATTTGGCGCGATATTCTCAAGCGACCTTTTATCACGGTCGGCATGCTCGCTTTTCTGCTGCTGATCCCCTTAGCAGTGACTTCGCCCAAATCCATGCTGCGCCGTTTAGGTAAGCGCTGGAAAACCCTGCATACTTTAATCTATCCACTGTCAATGCTGGCTGTGCTACATTTCTGGTGGATGAAAGATGCCAAATCAGATACGTCTGAGCCGCTTATTTATGCTCTGATTTTAGCCGCTCTGTTGGGTGAGCGGCTGTATCAGCGTTTTAAAGCTTAAAGCCTTTATGCAAGGCCACAATACCGCCGGTCATATTCGTATAAGTGACCCGCTCAAAACCGGCGGTGCTCACCATCGTTTTTAAAGTTTCTTGATCAGGATGCATACGGATCGACTCGGCTAAATAGCGATAACTTTCGGCATCATTCGCGACCCATTTTCCCATGAAAGGCAGAAATTTAAATGAGTACTGATCATAAATCGGCGCGAGGCCGGGCAGCACTGGCTTAGAAAATTCTAATACCAATAAACGTCCACCTGGTTTAAGTACCCGCAAGATGGAGCGCAACGCCGCATCTTTATCGGTGACATTTCTTAGACCAAACGCAATCGTCACAATATCAAAGCTATTATCGGCAAAGGGTAAGCACTCTGCATTCGCTTGCACATATTCGATATTGCCAGCAATTCCATCATCCGCCATGCGCTTGCGGCCATTTTCCAGCATCGACGCATTAATATCAGAAAGCACCACTTTGCCGGATTGACCCACGATGCGGGCAAACTTTCCGGCTAAGTCGCCAGTACCCCCCGCTAAATCTAAAACTTTCGAGCCTTGCTTTGCTCCGGCGGCATCAATTGTCAAGCGTTTCCAGATGCGATGCACACCAAATGACATTACGTCGTTCATTACGTCGTACTTGTCGGCTACCGAATGAAATACCCCAGCCACTCTACTAGCTTTTTCCATAACGGGAACTTGTTGATAGCCAAAATGGGTTGTTTGTTCCTTGTCCATTACTCAGGCATTCCTCAAAAAAGATGGCCTAGTCTAACAGGCAGAACGCTCTTCATGGAGAAGGCAGCATGAAAAAAATAGTTATTGGTGTTGGTTTAGGGCTGGCAGCAGCCTCTCAAGCGCAAGCATGGAATGGCGGTATTGAAGATATGCGAACCATGCATGCCAATGAGAAGCGTCCTGTTGTGCGTGTAAAAGCAGTTCAGGTCAGTGTATGGCAGGGGCAGCGTTATCAGCATAGTGCAGCAGCTCATCAGTGCAATACTAAAGGTTTATGTCATGGTGGCTGGCGTGCAGTCAAAAAAGCTAACTACCGTGTGACGAGCCACGGCGCTGTTTGTGGACCACATAGCTCCGCACGTAGCGCTGTAGTGCCGCGTCCTTATGCCAAGCGTGTGGTTAAGCAGGTTAATCAACAAACCCGTGCTCAGCGCCAAGCCTATTATGCTGCTCAACAAAAGCGTAAAGCCTTACAACTAGCGCAAAAACGCCGTGCTGCGCAAATCGCTCAACAGCAACGCCAAGCTGCGCTTCAGCGTAAACGCCAACAAGTGATGCAGCAAAAAGCTCAAGCTTTACAAAAACAACGAGTGGCTCAGCAACAACGCCAAGCCGCCTTAAAGCGCCAAGCCTTATTGCTGCAAAAGCAGCGTATTCTACAACAACAACGTTTATTAGCTGCTAAGAAGCAATTGCAAGCACGGAAGCGTGCACAAATGCAGCAGATGCAAGTGCGTCGAGTGGTAAGACCACACTACCGCCATCAGCCTGCAGTGAGAGTTCAGCAGGGTTATCAGGCTTGTGGTGTGCAAACAGTACAGGTGTTCCGTCCAGCACCGCGCCCACAAGTACGCCAAGTCGTCCGTCATGTACAGGTCGCTCGTCCAGTAGTGCGCTATGTCCAGCGTCCGGTTCAGCAGGTCATCGTGCATCGTCCAGTACGCCCCATTTACAGCCAGCAGATCGCTCCAGTTTTCACTGGCAGTATGGTCTTCGGTGGCGGCGGTGGTAATGGTTATGTAGGTATTAGTACTGACGGTGGCTCAGGTGGCGGCAGCAGTATCGGTGGAGGTGGAACTGGAGGCGGTCATGGTGGTGGACACAATGGACATGGCGGCATGGGCGGTGGCCATAATGGCAAAGGTCACGGTGGTGGCGGCGGTCATCATTCAGGCATGGGTGGGGGGCATAATGGCAAAGGCCACGGTGGTATGGGCGGTGGTCATGGTGGCATGAGTGGAGGCCACGGTGGTATGGGTGGCGGTCATGGCGGCAAAGGCATGCATGGTAGTAAGGGTATGCAAGGTGTCAAAGGTAGCTTTGGCGAGCTTATTTCTGACAATGAGACTGTGAAGGCTTCCACTTGTAGTGGTTGGCAAGCAGGCTCTTGTGTAAGTACTCAGCATGTCAAACGCAGCAAACACTCCTAGTCAGCTGGCTTAGTCTATGCTATCAACACAGCTCATCTTAACTATGATGAGCTGTAGGAATGATTAACTATTTAGCTAAACGATGCTGTTATGTAAGTATTGGTTTGATCTTGTATGCCTCAGTTGCGCAAGCAGTCGCAGCAGAGGCTTGGTATTACCATGAAAAGTTGGCTAGTCCTGCCGATAGCCGGGCAGTATTAAAACCCGAACAGCATTCAACCCTAGATAAACAAATTCTAGCTGATCAGCCAATTTTCCAGTTATGGGTCTGGCAGCAACCCGTAAACCAAACCAACCTTGTTAAAGTCCAGCGCTGTTACTCAGTAGCTAAGAGTAAGCAAGGCAGAGCTTTGCCATTTTGGCTTGATTTGCAGCCTATAGAGTATTAATGGGAAATACACTATAAGCAGGTTCTTCATACGGATGGCTTTGGATCAGTGCTTGCAGCGCCACTTGGATATAGTCAGCAGCACACACCAATTCGACGCGATACTCATCCACTAAATGTAAATTATTTTCTTGCCCTAAAAACGGATTGCTTCCGGCTAAAGGTCTAAACTGACCTGTTCCCAAACACTCCCAAGCGCATTGGTCATAATTGCCAATCCGCCCTGCGCCCGCAGCAAACAGCGCTTGCTTAACACTTTCTTTGTGAGTGGCGGGTACATAAAAAATCAGTTGATACATAGTTCAGCATTAATGTGGAGCAAACAGCTGCATACTAAAACGAACCACATCCTCATGCCAGACCAAGGCTACAAAACCAGCCATTGCTAGCCAAGGACCAAACGGCATCGGTAGACTTTGTCCATTACGCTTGAAGATCATCCAAGCAATGCCAAACAAGGCACCAAAAGCGGAAGAGGCGAAAATCACAAACGGTAAAATCTGCCAACCACCCCAAGCACCTAAAGCAGCCAAGAGCTTGAAGTCGCCATAACCCATCCCTTCTTTGCCTGTGAGTAGCTTAAAAAGATGGTAAATACTCCACAAAGACAAATAACCGAATACGGCTCCTAGCACGCTGTCTGATAAAGGTACAAACCAACCATTCATATTCAGCAGAATGCCAGCCCAAAGCAGGGGATAGGTGAGGTCGTCAGGCAACAACATGGTTTGCGCATCAATCATAAAGAGCGCAACTAAAGTCCAAGTAAAAAATAATAAACCTAAGGTCTGCCAGCTAAAGCCATATTGATAAGCAACCAACATGGATAAAAGCGCAGTCACGAGTTCGATCAGTGGGTATTGAATAGAAATGGGGGTACGACAGCCCGCACATTTGCCGCCTAAAAACAAATAACTAATAACGGGTACATTTTCCCAAGAGGCTATTTTATGACCGCAGCTAGGGCATTGTGAGCGTGGTACGACTAAATTAAACGGGCTAGTATCAGTCTTTGCTAAACTGTGCTCAGCGCCTAAAAATTCGACACACTCCTGTTTCCACTCACGTTCCATCATCACTGGTAAGCGATAAATAACTACATTTAAAAAGCTACCCATTAATAACGAAATGATCCCTACACACACCAATAACCAAGTGCTATTGGTGGCTAGCAAGTGTATTAATTCCATAGTTTTTGTTAAACCACCGCCCCAAGTTTGAAAATTGGCAGGTACATCGCGACTACCAAGCCACCGACAACAACACCTAATACTGCCATAATCAAGGGTTCAATTTGTTTGGCTAGTGTATCGACTAAGTCATCGACTTGTTCTTCATAGTAATCAGCTGATTTAGCGAGCATTTCTTCCAAACGCCCAGATTCTTCGCCAATACGAGTCATTTGTACGACCATATTAGGGAAAATTTGAGTGGTTTGCATGGCTACGTTCAGCTGTAAGCCTTGGGCCGTATCGGATTTCATGCGCATAGTGGCATCATAATACAATGAGTTACCCGTACTACCTGCTACTGAATCCATCGATTCTACTAAGGGTACACCTGCTGAAAACATAGTGGATAAGGTGCGGCAAAAGCGTGCAATTGAAGAGAGATTGATGATATTCCCGATAATGGGAATTTTCAAAATCATTCTATCCACTATTCGCTGGAACTTAGTCGAGCGTTTCAGTGCAGTTTTAAAGGCAAAGCCGCCAATCGCCATCGCGACTAAAGGTATCCACCAATAGGCTTGCAGCCACTCAGACATGGCAATAACCATCAAGGTAAAGGCTGGTAAATCTGCACCAAAGCTACTGAAAACTTCTTTGAATTGGGGAATAACCCAGATCAACATAATCGATGAAACTACCACCGCTGCGACAATAACGATCACCGGATACATGACCGCTTTTTTGATTTTTGATTTTAAGGCTTCGGTTTTTTCTTTATAAGTGGCGACCTTATCTAACATAGTCTCTAAAGTACCGGCTTGTTCGCCTGCTTTAACAAGATTGACAAATAAACGGTCGAAGTATTGCGGGTGTTTGCTTAAGGCTGTACCAAAGCTTTCACCGGATTCAATACCTAGAATCACCTTTTTAATCAGGTCATGCATGGCTATATTATCACCACCACCGCCTACCATTTGCAGTGACTGCACCATCGGCACACCCGAACGCATCATCGTGGTCATTTGGCGGGCAAAGTGAGCAATATCAGCAGGCTTAATCGCAGGTTTAAATAAAGGCTTAGGCTTTTTAACAATCCGCCCTGGATTAATACCTTGGCGGCGCAGCGTCGCTCTTAACCAGTTAGCGTTAGCGGCTTGAGTTTCACCTTTGATTTTTACGCCATTCCGATTGATACCTTCCCATTTGAAGGTTTGCATACCATCAACGGCGCTGGGTGCTTTAGTGGTGCTTGGATTACGTGGGCTAGCCATAAGCTTTCGTCATCTCGTTTATTATAGTTATTGTGTTCAAGTATACCGGTTTTAACTCGGTGGCCTTGTCCGTCTCAGATAAGTGGAGCTTTTAATCTTTGGTTACACGCGATATTTCAGCTAAAGAGGTGATGCCTTGTTTTATTTTAGTTAAACCGGATTGGCGCAGGTCGAGAATGTTTTCGCGTTGAGCCTGCTCGGCAACATCCATCGAATTACACCCATCCATTACCATCCGTCCCATCGTTTGAGAAATTGGCATGACTTGGTAAATACCAACTCGGCCTTTATAGCCTTGAGAGCAAGCCGAACATCCGACTGCTTCGTAAATAGTAAACTTACCGATCTCCTCTTCTTTAAAACCGAAATCGCGTAACACATCAACTGGAATAGGAGCTGCTGGTTGCTTGCATTTATCACATAAACGTCGAGCCAAGCGCTGGGCAATAATTAAATGCACTGAAGAGGCAATATTGAAGGGCGGAACACCCATATTCAGCAAACGAGTTAAAGTTTCTGGAGCGCTATTGGTGTGCAGCGTGGAGAGGACTAAGTGACCTGTTTGCGCTGCTTTAATAGAAATTTCAGCGGTTTCCAAGTCACGAATCTCCCCCACCATAATAATGTCGGGGTCTTGACGTAAGAAAGAGCGTAAGGCCTCAGCAAAAGTGAGTCCTACTTTAGGGTTAACATTCACCTGATTAACCCCTGGCATGTTGATCTCCGCTGGGTCTTCCGCAGTGGAAATATTCGTTTCAGGGGTATTTAACATGCCAAGCCCTGTGTACAGGGTGACTGTTTTACCGCTACCGGTCGGGCCTGTGACTAGTACCATCCCATCAGGTTTGCTCAAAGCATTAACAAAATCCGCCTGCTGTTTCGGGTCAAAACCTAACTTTTCCACCCCAATAGTTGCGCTATCAGAATCAAGTATCCGCATGACCACCTTTTCGCCATAAATGGTCGGTAAGGTGTTCACACGAAAGTCGATATTTTTTTTCTCATTTAAAGCAAAGCGGATACGCCCGTCTTGGGGGACGCGTCGTTCGGAAATGTTCATCCGCGCTAACACTTTTAAGCGCGAAGTCAGCTGAGCCGCGATCCCAATCGGCGGGGTCGCAATAACCTTTAAAATACCGTCGACCCGATAACGAATCCGCAGATTTTTTTCGTAAGGCTCAATATGAATATCCGAAACCTTCGAGTTAATGGCGTGTGCTAACAGCTTATCCACGAAGGAGATAATTTCAACCTCTTCGCCATCAGCTTCTTGCTTTTTGATATCACGGGTGTCAAGTGCGATGTTTTGGGTGATCGCTTCACTGGATACCGCCATACCTGACTGCATCGGAGACGCAGAACCTCCAAAGCCGCCACCATTCGCTAGATAAATCTGTAATTTATCAAATTCAACAAACACCGGTTCGGGCTTGAGATTGGTAGCAAACTTGACATCATCTAGGTTTGGCAGATAAATCGGGTCAGCTAAGGCAACTAGCAGGTGATTGCCGAATCGATAAATAGGCAGTAAATGTAAGCGCTGCTTCTGTTCATCAGAGATCAGATCAATGACAGTAGGGCGGATATCAACTGCATCTAAATCAACAAAACTGATACCATACTCATTACTTGCGGCTCTAGCTAAATCCCTAGCTGGCACTAGTTGTTGATGGAACAGCCACTCCATCACTGAAATTTTATCAGAGTGAGCTTTCTTAACTGTTTTTTCGGCAACACCTATATCCAACTTGCCTGTAGTGACCAGTTGTTTGACATAGCCGGGAAGTTGGATGTTAGGTGCGCTCATGAGGTTTTAGCAGTTTCTTTATTATTTTTAGTTAAATTAGTTAGCAAATAATAATACGTGCAGAGGCAAGCTGCTAGCTTAACAGCTGAATGGTATTAGCTACTCCACGGGCTGATTTCAACGATATCTACAGGCTCACGGGTCTTGCGGTTGAAAGCCCAAAGCACATCTTTTTCCTTCCCTACTAAAGGTAAAAAAGCATAGTCTTCTAGCTTTTGACCATATTTAGCTAAAAAGGCGTCCAATTTCGCTTTATGCTCCGGCCTTTTAGCGAAGGCTTCTATATTTAAACTATTGGCAATTACTTCATCAATCCGTTGATCTAACGGAAAGTAATATTCAGTACGAGCATCCAAATCAGCTTTGCCCGACATCACTTCCATAGTGACTTTAGATATTTCAGCGCGATCAGTGGGCTTTTGCAGATAAACTAAAGTGGGGCCTGTTAGTTTTGATTTTTTTAATTCTTCAAATCTGGCATTGCTAGGAAAAACTTCACTGGTATCAATCGGCGAAAAACGGTCAATAGCATAAGCTACATATAAAGGATGAGCTTGGTAGACAGTATACATTCCATAAGATAAAGCAGCTATTTGAATAGTTGCTATAGTGGTGATGTCGAATTTAAGTGTGGGTTTTTGTGGCTTATAGACGATAAAAGTTAGCAAAGGACCCAAGACTAAATCGACTGCTACAATCATTATTAAAATAGTTACTAGCCCTGAAATACTAAAAAACGGTTCTGGATACCAATAGCTACGCACAAAAATTAGGAAGGAAAATACAATTAAAGCGCTAATGGCTAAATGGATTAATGAAGCTTTTAATTTGTGCTTAAACATGATTGGCTCCTTTTTATTATTGTTAAGCAAATCGCAGTATTAATTATTGGTGCGGCAAGAGGAAGGACGATAAATGTCAGACATGGTACCTTGGTTACAGGTCATATGAATTTTACTAGTATCGGTTTCTAATAGAAATAACATCGTTTTTCCATCTGCGCCCGCACCCATATCTTTAAATGTTACTTCTAAAGATGAAGTTGCTGAATCAATTTTAGTATAGGTGGCAGTATCAATGTATTTTGAAGCTAACATCATTTCAGACACATTAGTTGCTGCTGTAGACGTAGGATCTGGCATATATGCATTGGTTGCATATTCTTCCCAAAGATAGGTTTTAGCGGCATCAGAGAAACGAAGTGTTTCAATCAGCTTAGCTCGAATTGTAAAGGCTTGATAAGTTGGTAAAGCTATTGCAGTAAGAAGGCCAATAATGGCTACTACGGACATCAATTCAATTAGTGTGAAGCCTATATTTTTATTCTTATGCATAGCCTTTTCTCTTCATGCAGAAAGAGCGCTTCAAGCGCTCTTTCATTTTAACTATTTAGCTTCTAATTAACGGCAAGCAGCTGGAGCGTATTTAGATTGGATGCCCTCAGTTAATACAGCTACAGTCATACCTTGAGCAATAGAGGATTTATTGTCATCTGAAACACAAGCCCAATCGATTGTACCAGTTACACCATTAGTTTGAGCTGTCAATAATTGTGTAGCAGTTGTTGCACTTTCGCGAATGAATGGTGTTAGAGAAATTTGGTTTGCACCAGTCGTTCCTAAGCCAACAGATGTGTTATTATAAGTAATAGTAATTGCACCAGTCGTAGTACTCATTTGGATGCTATCAACAAACTTACTAGATGCGCCAGTTCCAGTGCTTTGTGCATTCCAAGTGCCGGCTACACGAAGTAAGTCAGCTGCTGATGCAGCACCTTCAGTAGCAACTGCTAACTTAGCTGGTTCAGCTAAACCCAAACCTTCAGTTACTTTTGCACGGATGGTGTAATCTTGATAAGCAGGCAGAGCAATCGCAGCTAAGATACCGATGATCGCTACAACGATCATTAATTCGATTAAAGTGAAGCCTGCTTGTACTTTTTTCTTCATGGACATTTTATAGTTCCTTATTTTTGCTTTTAAGTTGGTTTTTATTTTGATTCTTTGCCTTAGGGCACTAACAGTATTGCAGGCTCTGTGCCAACTTGTATTTTCTTTTTAAGTTATTGATTTATAGTTAATTTATCGATTATGTCAGTCTTGCAACAACTGACAGCTGACACAGTGTGCTGTCAAAAACTGACAATTTAATTAATCTTGTCAATTTTACTGATTAAAAATTGTAAAGATTGTCAGTGCTGCGGATTTTTGTGCCATTAAATTAACAGTGTCTCGTTCTGATTGGCAGTTGAGTAAAACGCAGAGTTTTACCCGACCAATGGATAGCGCAAATCAATGCGTGTCTAGCTCGTATTTTTGGATGCGATAACGCAGTTGACGGAAGCTCATGCCTAGCAATTCTGCTGCTTTAGTACGGTTCCAACGAGTTTGATCGAGTGCTTCGATAATCATATTCCGCTCAGCTTCTTCATCGGTATGCGGTGTCCATGATTGCTCCGAGCCAGCTGCAGAGTTGTTCTGTATGGGTGGTTGAGCTGTGTAAGCATTCACTAAATCAGGCGGGGCTGATAATAAAACCGGGCGTGAAGCCTGTTGTTGAGCTGAATTAGCGGAGGCGTTGCTCACTTGCGGCAACTGCAAATCCTCTGCTTGAATGGTGTTGTTTTCGCAGAGGGTGCTCGCCCGCTCCAGAATATTTTCCAGTTCGCGAACATTACCGGGAAATGAATAACTTAGGAGCATTTGCCGTGCTTGTAGGCTGAGTTTAATCGCGGGCATTTGCCAACGTTCAGCGATTTTTTTCAAGAAAAAGTCGGTTAATAATTCGATATCATCTTGGCGTTCGCGCAACGGAGGCACTTTTAATTTAATAACATTGAGGCGGTAATATAAATCTTGGCGAAAGTTGCCTGCGGCCACTTCATGCTCAAGACTTTTGTGCGTAGCACTTAAGATACGTACATCGACTGAAATCTCTTCTAAGCCACCAACAGGTTTAATCGCCCGTTCTTGAATTGCGCGCAGCAGTTTCACTTGCATGGTTAAGGGGAGGTCAGCAACTTCATCTAAAAATAAAGTACCTTTGTGAGCTGCTTGGAATAAACCTTGTTTGTCACTGACCGCGCCGGTAAAACTGCCTTTTTTGTGCCCAAAAAACTCACTTTCCATTAAATTCTCAGGAATAGCACCACAGTTGACTGGAATAAACGGCGATTTTTGCCGAGGGCTTTGCAGATGAATTTCATGCGCTACTAATTCTTTACCGCTGCCTGATTCACCGTGAATATAGACTGGCGCTTGGCTGCGAGCCAATTTGCCAATCGTGCTTTTAAGCGTTTGCATGGCGGGGGATGATCCCAAAATACGCCCTTGGCTAAGGTTATCTTCAGCCGCTTTGGGGCGCTGTGTTTTCTCACCACTCGTTAGTTTTAAGGCGGTTTGAATCAGATCGCGCAATTTGGGCAAATCGACGGGCTTAGACACGAAGTCATAAGCGCCTGCCTTTAAAGCTTCAACGGCTGCATCCATACTGCCATAAGCGGTAATCACCGCGACCGGAATATGCGGATATTCTTTTTGCAGGAAGCGCACAATATCAATGCCACTACCATCAGGCAGGCGCATGTCAGTCAGGCAGAGATTCGGTTCGTGGGCCTGAATTTGCGCGAGCGCTTCTTCGACATTGCCTGCCGTCAGCGTATCCAAACCCATGCGCAACAAGGTGATCTCAAGCAGCTCGCGAATATCGGGTTCATCATCGATGATTAGTACACGTTGTTCAGTCATGATTGTTAGCTTTATTCTTATTGTTGGTTAATGAGCTGACCGTGAAAACACAATCCTAAAGCAGCTGCCCCCAGTAGGCAGTGACAGGTATTCTAAAGCCGAGCCATTACTCAAGGCTAGCTCTCGGGCCATAAATAAACCTAAGCCAGTTCCTTGTGTGCTGGTGGTGAAAAAAGGTTCAAATAAACGTTGGCGCAAATCCTCTGGAATGCCGCGCCCATTGTCAATGATGTTCAATAAGACATCACGACTATGCGCAGGTGTCCCGCCTTGAATATCCAGTTGCAGCTTTTGCGGATTCTCATGCGCGTATTTGAAAGCATTACGGCATAAATTCCACATAATTTGATGTAGATGGGCGGGATCAAACTCAATCATTAAATCAGCAGGCTCGATGAATAAAGTCACCTGCTTTTCTTTCAAATTATGTTGCAGCATGAAGTCACGCAGGAAACTATGCAGCCAGCCTTTCAGCGGTAAACGTTCGCGCTTGGGCTCTTTCTTGCGAGACAGATTCAGCACGCTTTCAATCGTTAAGTTCATGCGCTTGGCATTGGCTTGGATAATTTGTAGTAAGCGCGTATCGGCTTTATCCAAATTCTGTGATTCGCTCATTAGCTGGGCTGCATGGCTAATTGCACCTAAAGGATTACGAATTTCATGGGCAATGCTAGCGGTCAATTGGCCGAGAGAAGCTAGCTTTACCCCTTGAACTTTTTCACGTTGTTCACTGGTGTCTTCTAGATTAATTAAAGTATTGCGCCGCGTTTGTGTGCCTAATTGGGTGAAACGTACCCGTAGCTCAGTCGCTTGTTGGTGGCGTAAGTCATAACTCGCTGTACGTGGGCTAACTTCATCAATCCACTGTTGATAATGTTTATCAAGTTCAGGGGCAAATACAGCCAACGGTTTGCTACGCCAATTGCCCGGATTGCCGAGCAGATGCCAAGCGGCAGCATTCATGTGGCGAATCGCGCCGGAGGTTTCTACGACCAAAATGCCCGATTCCAAGCGGTCTAAAATCGACTGATTCAGTTGGGAAAGGTTGGCTAGATCGATGCCACGCCGATTGGCCAGCTTAGCCATTTCATCTGCTTTGCGAATCCAGCGATCCCCTAGCCAACTCGCCAACATAATAAATAAGGTCAGGATGCCACTGTGGGTAAGGCTGGTGGTACTGCTTTGATCTTCTTTTAAACCCAGCCAAACCTCTAGGCCAATTAAACAAATCCCCGTCATGGCCGCCATCGCTATCGAAATTTGACCGGGTGCGCAGATATAGGGAATTAGAACCGGCACGACTAATAAAATACCAATGCCTACGCTGACTCCACCGCTGGTATACAAAATGACAAACAGTACCAGAATATCAATGATTGAATAGCCAACGCCCTGAATCGCCAAATCCGGCCACTGAAAATAGGAGGAGAGATTGCTAATAATCGCAATCAGTAGGTAGGTGGCGGTAATCCAACCAAATAGCTCTTTATTTTGCGCGCCCAATTGGACAAATTTGGACTGGCCTACCATCGCTAGCAAGAAAGCTCCCGCCAAGGCTAAGCGATAAACGTGATAGAGCCTTAAGAGATTCCAAGGATCTTCATGCAGAAAAAAGGGGGCTACGGTTTGCCCTTGGGTGTTGATTGGTGCGTGACTTGCGCTTGCTGTGCGTGATCCAGACTGCAAAAGAACTTACCCCCATGCTGGACGGCTTCAGTTTCGGGAATATGCAGTCCACATTGTTGGCAACTCACAATGTGAATATTGTTCTTAATTTGCCCCGAACTGCGCTCGTCGCGTCGCTGATTGTTTAATTTATTTCTACGCTGCCACGATTTTAACAGGAGATAACCAACTACGAGCAGAACAAGAATAAAAATTATACGGGACATGCTGTCATCCAAAGTTTTAAGGTATAGTTTCTAGATCATCATTTTACTGTTCTACACCACTGTGCAAAAGAATAATCGAAGCTTAAGCGTCGCACTGGCGCAACTGAACCTCTGCGTAGGCGATATTGCCGGAAATACCCAGCAAGTTATCAAGGCTATTGAGGAAGCTAAAACCCAAAAAGCCGATGTCATTATCTTTCCTGAGCTGACTTTATCGTCCTATCCCCCCGAGGATTTGGTCTATCGCGAAGACTTTTTGCAGCAATGCGAACAAGCCATCGAATTAGTAAAACCGCATACTCAAGGCATTACTGCTCTAGTCGGTATGCCGATGCTGCGCGATTACCTCATTCATAATTCTGCCTATGTCTTACAAGATGGCGAAATCATTGGCGAATATCACAAGCAGGATCTGCCCAATTACCGCGTGTTTGATGAAAAACGCTGGTTTGAACCGGGGCAGGGTAGCCTAATCGTGGATATTAAAGGCGTTCGTGCGGGCATCCTAATTTGTGAGGATATTTGGCATGACCATCCAATGGATTCAGTAATGTCTTTGGGTGCCGAAGTCATTTTAGTCCTAAATGCTTCCCCTTATAGCCATGATAAGCCTGAAAAGCGTGAGCAAGTGGTGGTGCGCCAAGTGCTCAAGCATCAAGTACCGATGGCTTATGTGAATCTAGTCGGTGGGCAAGATGAATTGGTTTTTGATGGCGACTCCATGCTCTTTAGCCGCGAAGGGGTACGGACTTTAAGAGCGCCGCTGTTTGAAGCCGGCGTGTTTTTTGGCGAATTACCGATTGATAATACCGAGCCGCCTGCTGCTGCCACTTATCAGCATGAAGCTTTAGAAGCGCATGTCTACAAAGCCCTAGTCAAAGGTGTGCGGGATTATGTACACAAAAATGGTTTCACAGGTGTGCTGCTGGGCTTGTCGGGTGGGATTGATTCATCCTTAACCTTAGCCATAGCAGCCGATGCTTTGGGCGCGGAGAATGTCGAGGCCATCATGATGCCTTTCCGCTATACCGCAGCGATGAGTGTGGAGGATGCGTCTGAGCAAGCGCAGATAATGGGCGTGAAATATCGGCAAATTCCCATTGAGCCGATCTATGAAAGCTTTGTGCAGTCCTTAGCACCTGAGTTTGCAGGCTTCAAAGCCGATGTAACTGAGGAAAATCTACAAGCGCGGATTCGCGGTATGCTCTTGATGTCGATGTCGAATAAATTCGGCAAGCTACTACTAACGACCAGTAATAAAAGCGAAAGTGCAGTGGGCTATGCCACCCTTTATGGCGATATGGCGGGCGCGTTTGGCCCTTTGAAAGATGTCTATAAAACGTTGGTTTATCGCTTAGCAGCTTATCGCAATACTTTAGGTGCGGTGATTCCTGAACGAGTGATTACGCGCCCACCTTCCGCTGAGTTAGCACCCGGGCAGGTTGATCAGGATTCTTTGCCGCCTTATGAAATACTGGATGGCATTTTAGAGCGCTTTATAGAGCAAGATGAGATGCTCGAAAATATAGTGGACGCAGGATTTGAGCTAGCGACCGTGCGCCGCGTCGTAAATCTGGTACTATTAAATGAATACAAGCGCCGCCAAGCAGCACCTGGGGTCAGAATTACCCGGCGCGGCTTTGGCAAAGATTGGCGTTACCCGATGACGTCAGCTTGGCGTAAGCAATTACCCCTGAATTAGGACTGCGAGGAATTACTCATGAAAATGGTTCAAGCTATCATTAAGCCTTTCAAACTGGATGATGTCCGCGAGGCTTTAACTGAAATTGGCGTCACAGGCATGACAGCTACAGAAGTTAAAGGTTTCGGGCGGCAAAAAGGCCATACTGAACTGTATCGTGGTGCTGAGTATGTGGTTGATTTCCTGCCAAAAATTAAGCTGGAAATCGTCATCAATGATGAAAAGGTAGAAGCAGTAATTGATGCAGTGTTAAAGGCTGCTCAAACTGGTAAGATCGGTGATGGCAAAGTATTCGTGATGGATATTGAGCAAGCCATTCGGATTCGTACTGGCGAAGAAGGTAATGATGCTGTTTGAGTGCCACTGAACCTCGATCCTTCCTTCATCTCACTGGCTCGCAGGAAGCATGCTTGCGAGCTGCTCAAGCTAGGCTAAATGCCAGCGAGTCTATTTTATGGATTTCCACCTCCCCACTGATTCCTGAGGCATTACCTGCCAATAAAGCACGCATGGTTTTAGGGCGCGAATTTGATGCGATTGTTTTTGATGCATTTAGCGGTTTAGATGTGAATGCGCTAGCAGCCGTTAGCGGTACTTTGCGCGGTGGTGGGGTTTTTGTCCTGCTCAGCCCACCGCTTGAATCTTGGCCACAATTTTCTGACCCTGCCTATCAACTCTTCTTACCGCATTTCTATACCGCAGCAGATGTAGCCGGTTTATTTTTGCAGCGCTTTCTGCGAATTTTGCAGCAACCTCTAACAGCACCCAACTCAGTTTTAGCCAGTAGCCCCACTCAGGCTGAAATTGTGCAAAACATCATCGAGGCAGATAGCGCTATCGTTTTAACTGCTGATCGAGGTCGAGGGAAATCAGCTGCTTTAGGCTTAGCAGCCAGCCAGTTAATTGCTCAGGGTAAAACGGTATTAGTCACCGCGCCCGCCCGCGCCGCAGTGGATGCTGTGTTCAAGCATGCGGAACTCGCTCCACAGTTTTATGCGCCTGATGATTTAGTAGAAAACTTATCAGCAGCTGATCTGCTGATGGTTGATGAAGCTGCTGCGATTCCGCTGCCTTTACTCTTAAAGCTAGCGTGTGCTTATCCACGCATCGTATTTGCAACTACCTTGCACGGCTATGAGGGCAGTGGGCGCGGTTTTGTTTTACGTTTTCAACAAGCACTGAGTGATCTCGCGCCGAATTGGCAAAGTTTGCGTTTAGAACAACCGATGCGTTGGCCGATTAATGATCCCTTAGAAGCGTTATTTTATCGCTTACTGTTGTTGGATTTAGAAGCCGCGCCACTTCAGTTGCAGGCAAATTTGCCTATTAGCTCTATTTGCCTTGAGCGCAGGCAACTGCTTGAAAATGAGCCTTTATTGCAGCAGATTTTTGGTTTACTGGTGACAGCTCACTATCAAACTCGCCCCTCCGATTTGCAGCAAATGCTCGATGCTCCTAATCTATCGATTCATGTTTTACAGCAAGAGCAACAAGTGTTAGCGGTAGCCTTATTATCGCGAGAAGGTGGCTTTGACCCTGAATTGAGTCAGGCGATTTATGCAGGTAAGCGCCGTCCACATGGGCATTTAGTGCCGCAAACTTTAACCTTTCATGCGCAAATTGCTGGGGCTGCTGAGTTAATTTGCGAACGGATCATGCGGATTGCGGTACATCCCGATATTCAAGAGCGCGGTTTAGGCAATCAATTGGTACAACATTTATACGAATATGCTGCTTCGAAACAGGCCGATTATTTAGCGGTGAGTTATGCGCTAAGTCCAGCGCTACTGTACTTTTGGCAGCAGGCTGGTTTTATGTTAGTGCGGGTAGGGCATCGCAAAGATACCGCCAGTGCTAGCCGCTCTGCTGTGCAAATTCGTGCAATTAGCCCAGCAGGCGCAGCTTTAGTTGAAACTATTTTATTGCACAGTCCAGTTGACCCAGCCGGTATAAGCAGTGATTAGCACTACCACACCAAAGACAATGCGATACCACGCAAAAATGGTGAAATCGTGGTTGCTTACATAACGAATCAATGCACGTACTACAAATAAAGCGCTAATAAACGAGAAGATAAAGCCAACTGCCCAAGGTGCGATGTCATCTACGCTTAATAAGTCACGAGCTTTATACATTGAGTAAATTGACGCGATGCCTAGTGTTGGTACGGCTAAGAAAAAGGAAAATTCAGCTGCTGCGGTACGCGATAAACCAAATAAAATTCCGCCGATAATGGTTGCACCTGAGCGCGAAGTACCCGGAATTAAAGCCACTGCTTGGGCTAAGCCAAGCTTCAAAGCATCAATCGGGCGAATATCGTCAACCGTTTGGATAGTGACGGTTTTTTGCCGACGTTCTGCCCAAAGAATAACAAAAGCGCCCAGAATAAAGGCAATCGCTACGGGTACAGGTTTGAATAAATACGCTTTAATAATATCGCCAAACAGCAAGCCTAAAACCGCTAAAGGCATGAAAGCAATCGCGATATTAATAAACAGGCGATTCGCCAGCGGATCGCGGCCTAAACCGGTAAAAGTCCTTACAAAACGCTGCCGATATTCCCAAACGATGGCGAGAATTGCGCCTAATTGAATGGCAATTTCAAAGACATGGCGCTTGTCAGGTGTCATGAAATTGAGCAAATCACCCGCGAGAATCAAATGCCCAGTACTGGATACTGGTAAAAATTCAGTCGCACCTTCCACCAGTCCCATGATGGCGGCTTTGACCAATAAGAGAATGTCCATACGATCCTTTAATTAACTTTTTTACAGCCGGTGTTGGCGGTCGCCAAGTCTAAAGCCGAGTAAGGGAGTGGTAAACTCTTTTGTGAGGGCAATCACCTTAAAACGCTCGCCCATTTCGGAGGGTAAGCTTAAAGTACGAATTTGTTGGGCTAAGCGATAATTCGCTTGTGGGTCAGCATTGAGTGCTTGGAGAAATAAGTCTTCTAGGCCACAACTAGCCAGAAAGGCTGCTTGGGTCGTATAACCGGCTAATTGCAAACCAGCCTCTAAGCCTGCCTCTGCTACTGCGGTGAAGTCCACACTGGCGGTCAAATCCTGTAAACCCGGATAAATTAGCGCATTACTATGTACCCGATGCTGATAATGGCAGAGCAAAGTACCTTGGCTGCGTTCGGGGTGGTAATAATCAGCCCGTTCGTAGCCATAATCAATCAATAGCACAGCTCCAGCTTCTAAATGATCGGCTAAGCTATGTATCCACGGCGTTAAAGCAGGATTGAACTCTGAGGTATAAGAGAGCGTTAAGTCCGTGGGCAATAGTGTTTGCAGGTATTCAGCAGCGCTTGAAGGTAGCGTTGTAAAAGTAAATTCATCTTCTACCAGACTCACTTGAACGCTAGCAAAACCTTGTTCGCTGACATTAAATAATTCAACCGGCATTGCGTCCAACACTTCATTGCCTAAAATCACCCCGCGCAAAGGCTCTGAAGGCAAGCTAGTCAGCCATTGCACTTTGCTCAATAAATGAGGCACATATTTTGTTAAAGTTTCGTGCTGGCGAGCTTGCAAATCAGGGCTGAGATCTAAAATAAAATAGCGTTCGGGTAAGCAAGACAGTTGCTCTAAGCGCAATAAAATATCAGCAGCCATCAGTCCACTGCCAGCACCTAGCTCTAAAATCGAGCTATGACTGATTTCAGCAAGGATTTGTGCACACTGATTAGCCAAGCATTGTGAAAATAGCGGTGAAATTTCGGGGGCAGTGACAAAATCACCTTCAGCACCAATCTTGCGCAAACCCGCTACATAGTAACCAAGGCTAGGTTCATACAAAGCTGCTTGCATAAAAGCATAAAAGCTAATTTTCCCGCCATGTTCTTGAATACGGTGGCGAATAACAGCCTTGAGCTGCTCACTATGCGCTAGGGCTTCTGCGGATGGGATAGGTAAAGTATCTGTAAAACGCATGGCAGGGTATGATGTTAGGAAGGCTTGATCATAACCTGAATCTAAAGAAAACATGATAGAGAATTCGCTGACAGGAAAAGTCGCTTTAATTACCGGTGCTGCACGCCGGATTGGAGCTGTGGTTGCACGCACTTTACATCGTGAAGGGGCAACAGTAGTCATTCACTATAAAAGTTCTGAACAAGAGGCCAAAGCCTTACAGCATGAGCTAAACACTAGCAGGGCAAGCTCTTGCTTTTTATTGCAGGCTGATTTATTGGAAACAGCTAAGTTCCCAAACCTTATCGAGCAGCTGATCGAACAAGTAGGCCAGCTGGATATTTTAATCAATAATGCATCTAGCTTTTATCCCACCCCCCTAGGCACTATTCAAGAGCAGCAATGGGATGACTTGATGGGGACTAATTTAAAGGCGCCTTTGTTTCTAAGCCAAGCGGCAGCAGCTTATTTGCAGGAGCAGCAAGGTGTGATCATTAATCTGGCCGATGTGCATGGTTTGCGCCCTTTATCTGAATTTTCGGTATACTGCGCTGCAAAAGCGGGCTTGATTATGTTGACCCAAGTATTAGCGAGAGAGCTAGGGCCAGCTATCCGTGTTAATGGAATAGCACCGGGGGCGATTCTCTGGCCGGAGCTTTCAATGGGTGAAGATCAGCGAGCTGAGCTATTATCCAAGACAGCTTTAGAGCGCATTGGCTCACCAGAAGATATTGCAAGCACGGTTTTATTTTTGGTGCGTGATGCGCAATACATCACTGGACAGGTCATTGCGGTGGATGGTGGTCGTTTATTAAACCATTAGCCAGTTTTGTGACGGGTTGCCTAAGGAATAGGTTTGCGCCCTCTAGAGGTGTATTGTATCTTGCGCCTGTGGTAAAAATGATGCAGTGCTTACGCGACTGTGCATGGCAAGCTAATTAAAACTTATTCTGGTTAAATTCAACCATGTTAATGTATCTAAAAATCCTCTGTGTGTGCGCGATGTTGACAACAGTATCTGGTTGCACAGGGATTATGAAGTATTTCGAGCGTTTACAGTCACAAAGTGTGGATGAGTTTGAGCAGCGCTCGGCTAACTTTCAGCCTAAATTCCAGTTCCAAGCACCCGCACGTGAAGAGTTAACTGCAGAAGAAAAGCGTTTAATCGGTGCTCCACCCCCACAAAAGGGCGAGGTGATTTTGGACGGTGTGCGTTATTACTCAGGCAATGGCTATATTTGCCAATATTTCACTCAAGGTCGGGGTCGGAATGATCCTAGACCCAAGTCAGCTTGTTGGATTAATGGTCGTTGGGTCTTAGCAGCTCCGATTATTAATACTGAGCCTGCGGGTTTATAAATGTCTGAACTCCTCAATGCCTTGACCGTACAGGCAAGAGTTGTATTTGCCTTTATCCTACGTGATACCCGCACCCGCTTTGGCCGTAGCCGCTTGGGCTATTTTTGGGCGTTTTTCGAACCCTTAACCTTTATCCTGTCTTTAGCGCTTATTTTCAGCTTGATGGATCGTGGCGCGCCGATTGATGTTGACATCCATTTGTTTTTCTTCACCGGCATTATTCCTTGGTTACTGTTTTCACGTGGAGTTACAGTGGTGAGCAGCGCGATTGAGAACAGCACCTCGTTGTTGGTTTATCCTCAAGTCAAGACGATTGATGTAGTTATTGCCCGCGTTATCTTAGAGTTTTCTACCCTGTTTATAGTTAGTATTGTTTATTTAGTACTCCTGAATTTATGGGGCATTTTGGATCGAATTGAGTCAGTATTAATGTCCATCGTAGTGCTGATGTTGTCGATCTTGTTGGGTGCTGGGTTTGGATTAGTTAGCGCTGTCATAAGGCTGTATTTACCTGGTTATAGTAGCTTTCAAGCTTTATTGATGCGTATCCTGTTTTTCGTTTCAGGAATTTATTTTGTTGCCGATTCTTTACCGCAAGTGCTGAGAGATGCTCTTTGGTACAATCCGGTGATGCATTTAATTGAATGGGAACGCAGCGCTTTCTTCTATGGATTTGAAAGTCATTTTTATGACCCTATGTACCTCCTACTATGGATTTTAGGCTTGGGTTTTTTGGGTCTAGCGGGTGAGCGGGCCACACGCAGCAAGCTTAGACAGTTAGGCCTATGATAGAATTCGTCCAAGTCAGTAAACATTATCGACTGCGTAGCGGTTACCGCATTATCCTGGATAATGTTTCCTTCAAGTTCCCTGAGCGTAAAAATATCGGTATTTTGGGGATGAACGGTGCAGGTAAATCCACTTTATTGCGTTTGATTTCAGGTTCAGAACCGCCTGATGATGGAAAAATTATCCGTACAGGTCGTTTTTCTTGGCCGTTAGGTTTTGCAGGTGGCTTTAACCAAAATTTGTCAGGTGAGGAAAATTTACGTTTTGTCTGTAGGATTTATAATGCTGATTTACATCAAGTGTTAGACTACGTGCGCGAATTTTCTGAGCTTGGTAATGCCTTAACGGAGCCAATGCGTACTTATTCCAATGGGATGCGCGCCCGCTTAGCGTTTGGCTTGAGCCTCGCTATTGATTTTGATGTGTATTTAATTGACGAGGTAATGGCGGTTGGTGATCCTATTTTTAGGAAGAAAAGCAAAGCTGCCTTTGAGGCGCGCCGCCAAACAGCCAATTTAATTCTGGTGTCGCATGATACGCGCACTATTCGCGATTATTCGGATGTGATTGTGATCTTAAATAACCATGGGCTTAGTATCTTTGAGGATGTTGAATCTGGAATCAAAGCTTATGAGGGCTTAGCAGGAGTTAAGCGATGAGCAAGCCGAAGCGTAGATCGTTTCCTTGGCTATTCTTACTGTTAGTGATTATACCCACTGTATTAGCCTCTGTTTATTATTATCGCTATGCAAGCGATCAATATGTGTCTGAAGCGCATTTTATTATTCAAGGTAATTCAGCCCCTAAAATGGACTTTCTGGGTGCTTTAACGGGTTTGCCGGGCGCGAGTGGTGCTACTTCAGATGCGATGGTGATTCATGATTACTTACTCTCTGCCGATTTTATTAAGGACATTGAGCCAGAGTTTAATGTGCGTGCCCATTATTCAAATCCCACTATTGACCCTTATGCACGCTTAGCAGCAGATGCTAGCCAAGAAGATCTAGTGGAGTATTGGCAAAAAATGGCTGATATCGAACATGATCTAACTTCTGGCATTAGTACCATTACAATGACTGCTTTCGACCCTGAATCGGGCAAGAAACTGGTTGCCTTAGCACTTAAGCAGAGTGAAGCTCTGGTCAATAAGCTTTCAGCCAGTTTACGAACTGATGCTTTGCAGATGGCAGAAAAAGAAGTCGTCAGTGCTGAGCAGGAAGTTGATAGCTTACGTGAGCAAATTACTGAGTTTCGCCAGCAACAAGATGTATTAGATCCAGCATCACAAGCTAATGCTCGTATTGAGCGTGAGGAAACCTCGCGTCTAACTAGATTGTCTGAGTTACAAACTCAACTTTCACAAGCTGAAGCTGAGTTAGCGCAAGTCAGTTCATTTATGCAGCCGGAAGCGATGAAGGTCAAGAATTTGCAAAGCAAGGTAAACTCCTTGCGCCAACAAATTAATAAAGAGCAGTCGGCTTCTGTTGCTCAGTCGAAAGGCAAAAGTACCGAAGTCGCAGTGCAGCTCGCTCAATATACCGAATTGCAAAGCCGGTTAGGTTTTGCAGAGCAGCTGTATCGAGCCAAGCAGGGCGCCTTAGAGCAGGCACGCTTAGAGGTAGATCGCAAGCAACGCTATTTAACCGTCACGGTTCAACCTAATTTGCCGGACGAAGCGATTAAGCCAGAAAAGATTTCTGGGGTTCTGACGGTGTTGCTCCTAAGTTTCTTATTCTGGGGGATTGGCTCTCTATCGGTAGCTACAATCCGCGACCATGTGGGTTGGGTATAAGTTATGAATTACTTAAAGAAAATAGTTTCAGTCGCCTGCCTATGGCTATTAGTCTTAAGCACGACTAGTTATGCTGAGGAACAGACGGGCGGTAGCACAGCCAATACCGCCGCAAGTTCAGGCGAGGTAGCTGCTAATACCAGTGATCTGCTAACAGCTAATGATTCTAAACCGCGTATTTTTGATGAAGGTTTGCCACGCACTACTCGTTCAGGGCAGAACCTCCAGCCTTTTGGAGCCAATTTATTCGCAGGCAATTATGTCAGTCGGCGCGCCAATGCTTTAGATCCCAATTATCAAGTGATTGCTGGCGATAAGATTTCCTTGCGGATGTGGGGTGAGGCTACTGCGAATGAAGTGTTGACTGTCGACGCTAATGGCGATGTCTTTGTGCCTGATGTCGGTGAAATCCGTATGGTGGGTACTCGTGCTGCGGATGTCTCCACTAAGATCAAAGCAGCAGTCGGGAAGATTTATAAAGATGGCGTGGATGTTTATGCCAATTTATTAACCGCGTCGAGCAAAGAAGTTACCGTTTTTGTCACAGGTAGCGTAGCGCGTCCTGGTCAATACACTGGTTTGCCCGATGACAGTGTGTTAGCTTTTTTACATCAAGCTGGTGGAGTCGATGCTAAGCGCGGTAGTTACCGTCAGGTTTTGGTCAAGCGTGGACAGCAGCGCGTGGCGAGCGTCGACTTATATGATTTTGTGAACAATGGGGCTTTACCGCGCGTTTTATTCCGTGATGGCGACACCATCGTTGTTCGTCCCCAAGGCAGCATGATCAGTGTGGAAGGGGATACCCGCAATAATTATCGCTTCGAGTTTTTAGGCAATAGTATTAATGGTGCTCAACTCATTAAATATGCGCGTCCAGACAGTAGTGTGACCAATATTGCAGTCTCCGGTACCCGCGATGGTTTACCTAATTCATCCTATATCACGTATGAGCAGTTTTTACGTACCCGCTTATTTGATGGCGATAGCGTGCGCTTTGTGAGTGATGCGCCAACGCCTGTGATGGACATTAGCCTAGAGGGTAGTCATTTAGGCAATTCGTATTTGGCAGTCAAACGTGGTAGCCGCCTGCAGGAAGTTTTGGATTATGTCTCAGTAGATCCGAATGAAGCAGATATTGGCAATATTTATATCAAGCGTAAAAGTGTCGCTATTGAGCAGAAGAAAAATATCGATGAGTCCCTACGTCGTTTAGAGCGCAGCGTATTAACCGCACCAGCAAGCTCAGACGGTGAGGCGGCCATTCGTGCTAAAGAAGCAGAACTCATCCTAAAGTTTGTAGAGCGTGCCAGTACCGTGCGGCCTGAGGGTAAAATCGTAGTATCGGATCGCGGTAAAATTGCCAATATTCGCATGGAAGACGGCGATATTATTGTGATTCCACCGAAAAGCGATGTGATTATGATTAGTGGCGAAGTACAAGTACCACAATCAGTGGTATACGCTACAAACGCGACGCTCACAGACTATATTGCCCAAGCGGGTGGCTACACCGATCGCGCTAATGAAGAAAGCCTGATGATTGTGAAACCCAATGGCAAAGTCATCATGGGAAGCAATTTGCAAGTTGCTGCTGGCGATCAAATTATGGTTTATCCGCGTTTAGATACGAAAGATATGCAATTTACCAAAGACTTAGTGCAAATTGTTTATCAGATTGCGGTAGCTGCGAAAGCTGTGGGCTTGTAGGAAAAATAATGGCGACATTCAATATACGTGGTCAAGAATTTGATAAATTAGTCTTTATTCATCTGACAAAAACGGCTGGTGGCACTCTAAAGGATGTGGTGAAGAGTGAGCCCTCTTTTTCGCCTTTGTTCGTTTATAATCCTCAAGACTGGCAGCAATACGATCGTAGCCAGCACAATGTTATTTATGGGCATCCTGATACTTGGCTCTATGGAAATATTGGTAAATCTCTAGATGCTAGCAGTGACCGCTTTGCTTACATAACCTTTCTCAGACACCCGATTACCAGAACCATTTCTCATTTCTATCATTTAGTTAATGTAGATAATGGGCACGTGGGGGCACGTTTGCGATCCTATAAAGATATTAATGAGTTTTTCTCAAGTGGTGACTACCACTGGGAATTTAATAACTACTACTGCAAGGTTTTTTCGACTCATAAGAACTTAAGAGACAATGATGATTTTGAGCAGCGTGTTGATGAGGCACGCAATAATATTCAAAATAATTTGAGCTTTATCGGCTTTCAAGAGTATATGAGTCTTTCGTTACTAACCTTAAACAGCATTTTAGATAAAAATTTAAAAATAACTTCACAAGTAAATATTGGCGATTATTCTTATCAAGGTATTACTAAAGCAACTTTTAAGAAAATAGTTTTATTAAATGAGCATGATTTAAAGCTTTATAAGCTAGCACAGCGAATTTATTTAGGTAATGAGTTTTTGAAGTCTGATGGTGTCTTTTAATGGCTGCCTACAATAAAAACGCCATTTTAGTTGCAGGCATGCATCGTAGCGGTACCTCAGCTTTAACTCGCGTCTTTTCCTTGCTGGGGGCTGATCTCCCGAAGCGCCTAGCGCCTGCTTTACCTAATAATAATGAGACAGGCTTTTGGGAGTCGGTGGATCTGATGGTAGAGCATGATGCTCTGCTAGAATCGGCAGGTTCGTTCTGGAGTGACTGGACTGAGTTTAATCCTGATTGGTATGGTTCTGCAGAAGCCAACAAATATAAAGCAATTATTGGTGACATCGTACAAGAAGATTTTGCAGATTCTTCACTGTTTGTGATTAAAGATCCGCGTATTTGCCGATTTTTACCTTTTTGGCTAGACCTGCTGAAAGACCTCGAAATTAAGCCCTTTATTATGATTCCTGTGCGCAATCCGTTGGAGGTTGCGCAGTCGTTAAAAAAGCGTGATGGTTTTCCGCTAGCTAAGGGGGGCTTACTTTGGCTAAGGCATGTGCTGGATGCAGTTTATTATGCGCAAAATTATCCCATCGCTTTTTTAAGCTATGGACAGCTGATGCAAGATTGGCAAGGATTTATTCAATCAATGCAAGCGCAAATTGATTTTACCTTTCCCCGTCAATCTGCTTTATCGAAATTAGAAATCGAAAGCTATTTAGAGCAAGATCAACAGCATAACTCAGTCAGTTTAGATGAGCTTAAACAGTCTGCAGAGTTTTCCGCGCAAACCGTGCAAGCGTATGAGTATTTGCTCAAGTTAGTGGCGGGTGAGCAACGTGAAGAGTCATTGCGGGGCTTGTTAGATTTACGTAGACAGTTTAATAAAGAATCTGCTGCCTATGCCAAAGTGCTGCTAGCGGAGGAGCTACTAAATGTTGAGCAACGTAAGAAGCTTCAAGCCCAGCAAAATGAGTGGATAGAACATCTTAAGCGTGTACAGGCCAATGAATTAGAAGCTGAAAAAGCCGAGTATAAATCGGCTTTTCAGCGTTATGAAGTTGTTATTCAAAGCATGGAAGCAACTAATCATACGAAAGAGCATTTATTAAGACTGCGTAATGAACATTACACTAAAGCCGTCAGCAAACTTGAAGAACAGAAGAATCTAGAGCTTGATGCGAAGAATCGACAACTTACCCGGTATGCTCAGCAGACTCATGAATTAGCAGTGGCTAAAAAAACGCTCGAAGCTCAGCTAAGAGTGCTAGCTAGGGACATAGCGCAGGTACGTTCAAATTTAGTGGCTTTATCTGAGGGTTTAGAAAAGCAAACTAAGCTTTCTATTCATTCTAAGCAAGCTTCAACTAATTATTCGCGGGCTGACCTTAAGTCTGCAGCTGCTATCCTGCGCTTGATTGAAAAAAGCGGTTTATTAGATAACGAGTTTTATAAAGCTAACTATCCAGAAGCGGCAGAAGCCAAGCAGCCTTTAGTAGAACATTATTATTTCCTTGGAGCTAAGCAGGGCTACCAGCCTAATGCTTTATTTCAAAATGCTTGGTATTTCAAACAGTATCCAGCCTTGCAGAGTTCTGGGGAGAATCCTTTAGTTCATTACCTAACTGAAGGTGTACTTAATAATAGCCAGACTCACCCGCTATTTGATGTTGAGTGGTATCTCAAACAATACCCTGATGTGCGCCAAGATGTAGGCCAGCAAAAGATGAATCCGCTTTGGCATTATTTGCACCATGGTGGCTTAGAGCTTAGAAATCCTAATCCTTTGTTTTTAGCGGCTTATTATGCGGCTGAGTATCCAGAAGTCGTGCAGTCGGGTTTAAATCCACTGGTTTATTACCTGAAATATGGTGATAAATGGAACATGGATCCGCATCCCTTGTTTGATAGCCGCTATTATTTGCAGCAAATTGGCAGTGGTTTGCCCGAAGGCGTGTCTGCGCTGGAGCATTATTTAACGAATAAACAGAGTTGGCGGCTTGCTCCTAGCGCTTGTTTTGATGGCGCTTGGTATTTAGCTGAATATATTGATGTGCAAGCTTCAGAGGTTCATCCGTTAGTTCATTATCTTACCCACGGGCATCAAGATGGGCGCAAGCCACACCCTAAAGCTGAGCAAACGGACTTCATTCGTCAGCATCAAGATAAGTTTCGCAAAGCAGGGATCGATCTCAAGCTGCTTAGCAGTGAACTAGCAGATCAAAAATCAGTAGGTTTAGTTAAGTCGTCTTTAGAGCGTATGCTAAGTTTTGAGGAAAAACCATTAAAGCCAGCTAGTTCAAGTTTTGTAAAAGATCAATTAGTTATTCATTGGGTCACTTGTGATTTTGCCCGTCAAGGTGGCGGGGGCAATATGACTATTTTCCGTTTTATCCGCTTGTTTGAGTTATTTGGGCATAAACAGCACATTTGGCTACACAACCAAGTAGTCCATAAAACAGAGGAAGATGCTTACGAGGATTTAATACGCAACTATCAACAAACTAGTGCACAAATTCATTTCGTTGATGAAACCTTCAGCCAATCCAGTGGTGACCTCATTATTGCGACTGATTGGGAGTCGGTTTGGCCGGTATTATCGGCTGCTGCGTTTAAGCGCCGTTTTTACTTTGTGCAAGATCATGAACCCTCCTTTTTTGCGGTAGGCAGTAATAGTCTTGCGGCAGAAATGACTTATCATGAGGATTTAGACTGTATTTGTGCTGGGCCTTGGCTAGAAAAACTGATGCGCGAGCGCTATGGGCGGTGGGCGACCCACTTTTGGTTAGCCGCTGATCAACAGATTTATTATCCAGCGCTGGCTAAAGTGAACAATGAAATACCCTGCATCGCTTTTTATGCACGAACTGCTACCTCGCGACGTGCAGTGGAGTTGGGGGTATTAGCACTCAATTATCTGGCAGACTTAGGCTTATCTTTCCATGTAGAAGTCTACGGTGGTGACAATAATACAGAGTGGTTGAAGCAAGTTAGTTTTAGCTATACCGATCATGGTGTCTTGTCAGCTCAAGAATTAGCTTATCTTTATCGCTCTTGTGATGTGGGGATGGTGTTCTCTGCGACCAACTATTCGCTAGTCCCTCAGGAAATGATGGCCTGCGATTTAGCGGTTCTAGAATTGAATGGTGAGAATACCCGTACCGTCTTCCCAGCAGGAACGGTAGCCTTAGCGGATCCGCATCCGCGCCTGATTGCAGAGCGCTTGCAAGAATTACTCATCGATAAAGACTTGCGCTCAAAAATTGCTAAATTAGGTGGTGAGTGGGCGCGGCAATTTGATTGGCAATCTACGGCACAAACTGTAAATCGGGCAATGCAGCAGCGCCTACTTGATTTGGGTTATCAAGCTGAACTAGCACCTAGTCAGAATCTTAAAGTTTCAGTGGTTATTCCTACTTTGAATGGTGGCGATTTACTCCTTAAAGTAGTAAATCGAGTTCTGGAACAACAAACTCCTTGGCCCTTTGAGTTGTTAATTATCGATAGTGGCTCAACCGATGGTTCTATAGACAGATTGGGCAGTAAAAATCTGCGGATTCACACTATCCCTAAGTCAGAGTTTAGCCACGGTGGAACTCGAAATTTAGGCGTTGAATTGACTAGCGGAGAGTATGTCGCATTTTTAACCCAAGATGCCTTGCCGGTTGATCAGTTCTGGCTATTTCACCTTGTGTCGGTGCTGGAGCATGAGCCTAAAGCGGCAGGTGCTTTTGGGCGACATATCGCTTATTCCGAGGCTTCGGCTTTCGTGCAGCGGGATTTAGAGGCACATTTCAGCCACCTAGCTAAGCAGCCTGTTTATTTGGATAAAGATACCGATGTAGAGCGCTTCGAGCGTGGTGAGGCTGGCTGGCGGCAGGTTCTACATTTCTACTCGGACAATAATTCCTGCTTACGCCGTGCGGTTTGGCAACAAATTCCCTATCCAGTTATCGAGTACGGTGAAGATCAAGTTTGGGCTGATCAGATTATTAAAGCAGGCTACAAAAAAGCCTATGCTCTCAATGCTACGGTCTACCATTCGCATGATTATGATGAGCAGGAAACCTTTGCGCGCAGCCAAATCGAGGCCGACTTCTTTTATAAACAATTTGGCTACATTTTATTAGCTGGGTCATCGGCTTATGCAAAAACACTGCAAGCATTGAATAAGCAAGATCGTTTATATGCTGAATTGAATGCAATCAGTGCTGAAGTGCTTAACAAGCAACTAGCAATGAACGAAGCACGCCTGAAAGGCTATTTAGCTGTGGATTTGAGTGCTTAAGCTAACGTGCTAAAGGGTTTTGATTATGCCAGTTCAAAGGAACTAGGCGGATACTGCTCCAATGGGCATCCATATTGGGCATGTCTTCTGCACGCGGCATGTGATAGAAGGATACGGTAGGCCAAACCACAATATCTTCGTTTTCAATAGACTCACCGTCGGCAAACTCGGCTAAATTATCTGCACAACTTTCACCTTCCTCTAAAGTACTTAGATTGTGGGAGGCATAAAGCTCGCAACTCTTTTCTTTAGTAATATAAAGATCATGTTTGGTAAAAGGTTCAATCTCTGGACCTTCATCACGTTGCCCAGCCTGATTCAGCTGAATTTCATAGCCCATTGCTTGTTTTTTATTATTTTTTAAAACGGTTGAAGCAACTATCCATGTGCGAGCTAGTTCAGGATCAACGGAACTAGCAGTTTCTTTATTAAAAATAAGGCTCTGTCGAGTCAGTTTGGCATCTTGGGTAGCGAAATCAACTTGCTCAACATAGTCTTTATTGCGCTGCCCACCCAAATCAAAATCTAAGCGCCAGAAAAAGTTGTGTAAATGAGAAATGCCTACTTTATCGTAGCCAATGTTCCAACCTGGCCGCTGTACTTGGTCATCAGCAAGAATACGTTGTAAAGCTCCAGTAGCACCTACTGAAAACTCCATACTGCCATCATCAGCGAAGCTCCAGCGAGGAATATAACTGTAAGACCCAATCTGAGAGACGCTAAATAGATTTAAAGCATGGCCTTGTTTTGTCTCTGAGCCTAGCCGGTAAGCCTCGCCACGATTTTGGGTGGTTTGACAGATGGCGGATTTGTCGTGATAGTTTAAAAGCTGTCCAGTAGGGCAGTCTTCTTTCGCTAAAGCCAATAAAGAGCTCCGCCCAAAACCATAGTCAGTAATGTCATGATAACGGATGCCATTATCATCGTAAGGTACATGGACTTGTGCTAATTCAGCTCGATATAAGACCATTAGCCGCAAACCTTTAGGCGGTTTATAGAACACATGATGTAACGAAATACCACTCAAACCTCTATGTTCCCAGCACATGTCCCAGCGTGTTTGATTCGGTAGGGTCACATCGATGTAGTAAGCATCATCACAATACTCCGCAGCTTGAGTGAAAGGCGTGAGTATTAACCCTAAAAGGAGTAGGGCTAAGGTTTGAACGTAATTGCTTGGTTTATACATAGGTATCAGCGCTTAAAATTGGTTTTGGCTGTGCCAGTCTCTAGGGACTAATTGGAAGCTACTCCAGACAGTTCCTAATCTTAAGCCATCATCACTACGCACGATATGATGATAACTTTGCCTATACCAAACTACGCTATCTGTATTGGCAAGACTTTCTCTATTGGCAATGTATCTAGCTGCGTTATTAATATGCTTAGGGCAATTGTTGAGTAGGTTGTCAGCCGCATAACGTTCACAGGGATTGTACTTAGTAAAGTAAATATCCTGTTTTAGCCACGGTTCGTTTAAAAGGTTAACGCGGCTATAGCTATAATTATTAGGAACAATATCGTAGGCAGGCACGCTTACACCTTCATAAGGTGTAACACCATCTCTCACCACCCACAAACGCTTCAACTCAGGATCTTGCAACCGGGCGTTTTCTCTGCCAAGTACTGCGATATTAACCGTTTTAGTTAAGCGATCTTCCGAGGGCGTGCTGGTGACCTCAAATACCTGATCGTCAGTGCCATTATTGCCAAGATCAAAATCTAAGCGCCACCCAGCATGAGTAGTGAAGTTTTCTAGAGTATTATTAGTTGATTTGCTGAGTTGACCACTAATTCCCAGCGCAGGTTCGATGATGCCATTTTCGTAAAAGCGCCAGCGCACACTGTACATTCGTGCGGCCAAATTATAATGAGTGACTAGTTCAAAGAAGCTGTTTTGGCGTTGAGTTTCGTATTTATATTGATAACCCGATTCTTGGGTATTACGACACAAACCATTGACTCGTGCCATGGCTTTGATACTACCACTGGGGCAATCTGCATTAGATAAGGGTTGCAGATTTTTGCCTAAACCCTGTTGGGTAACGATATAACTAGGTAGAGTAGCCGTATCAGTAATAGTCTCAATCTGGGATAAGCTAGCTTCGCCTAAAACGCGCCGCGCTGATTTATTAGGTGCTGCGTAGTAAATCTGTGAAAGCACCAAACCCTCTTCAGTGCGCATTTCAGCACACATCTTCCATGCTGCTCCTGAAGGAAAGTTTTTGTTAATAGTATTAGGCGCAGAGCAAGTTTTGCTAGGCTCCGATGCTGCATGAAGAGTTTGCGAGCAGAATAGGATCGATGCTAGCGCAAAGCCAGCCAGCAGCTGCTTGTTTAAAACCAATTTAAAATCCGACTATTTGAGTAATGAGGTTGGCTGATAAATTCACAATCGGGCTGACTTCAAACACGACTGACTCATGAGTATACAACAGAATTTGCGCGCAGCGATGTAAACCGCACTGTTGAGAGGCTGGGTTTAGTTGCTCAGGCAGGGTGTCGGAGGTAAAGACAAAAGCTTTGGCTTGTAAGTCCTTGGGAGAATTTAGTGCTTTATGGGTAATGCGTTGGTATTCATTAGTAATCAGCGCAAAGGTTTCTTTATCTGAAAAGATCAAATGTACAGCTCGCTCAATCTCATTTGCTGTCAGGGGCAGCTGTACATTTTTTCTACGTACAGAAGACAGAACTTTATTCGTCTCTGCATCAATACGATAAATAATAGTTTCGTCTGTTTGGTAGTCATAGACGAAAGCATTAGCACGCCGAACGCCCGATTTTTTGTCTTCAGAGCGATCACGCTCAATTAAGAGTAGCTCATGTGTTTTAGCTTGACGGGTGCTTTCAGCTTGGATTTTTAAAGCAGGAAGAGACGATTCTACTAAAGCTTCAGTTTTAGCCTGTTCAGTTAGACTTAGTGGGTCTTGTGACCCTGCATAAGCGTTAGTGATTAAAAATGTTGCTATCAATAGAGCTAAACATTTGTTGCATAAAAGACTGAAGATTGCTTGAGCTATCATTGTATTGAACTCGCCAAAGGATTACTGTTATGCCAATCAAAGGGCTTCAGGCGAATACCACTCCAATGGATATTCATATTGGGTGAGTCTTCGGCACGTGGAATATGATAAAAGGTTGTGCTAGGCCAAACAATCAGATCTTCATCCAGTGACTCACCATTGGTATAGGTTGATAAATCTTGAGCGCATACATCCGCGCTGGCATTCCGTGAGGCAAAGCGCTCACATTCTTTCGCCTTAGTGAAGTAAATATCATGCTTAGTAAAGGCTTCCTCCAGAGGGCCTACATCCCGTTGGCCTGATTGATAAAGCTGAATCTCATAAGCTAGCGGGGCGTTTGCGTTATTTTTTAAGTCTTTATCAGCCACAATCCAAGTACGCATAGTTTGTGGGTTTACGTCTTTACCAACTTCTAAGTTGATGGTTTCATGCTTTACCTTCAGTCCATTATCTTCTGGAACAAAGTTAAGCTCTTCAATGTAGTCATTATTTCCATTGCCCGCTAGATCAAAATCCAAGCGCCAAAAAAAGTTATGTAGGTGGGAGAGGCCAATTTTTTCAGCGGCAATAGGCCAACCTGCACCCATCTGATTGCCAGTGGTGAAGCGCTGTAAAGCTCCAGTTGCGCCTACACTAAGCTCAATCGTACCATTGTCAAAAAAATCCCATCGAGGTACATAATTATATGAGCCAATCTGCGAAATGCTGAAAAGGCTCAATTTATAGCCTTGAACACTCCTATCTCGATAGCGTATTTCCTCGCCACGGGGTAGGATTTGCTGGCACAAAACGGCTTTCCCATAAAATTTAATTAACGAACCATTCGGGCAAACTTGGTCGTCAAGCGCTAATAGATTCTTTTCACCAAATCCGTAGTCACTAATGTCATGGTAGCGAGCGCCATTATCATCATAAGGGACATGAACTTGAGCTAACTCAGCGCGGTACAGAATATCTTGTTTTGTCCCTTTCTTCGCTTGGTAAGCAATGTGGTGAAAGCTGATGCCATTTTGCAGGGTATGCTCCCAACACAGGCTCCAACGACCTCCATTAGGCAGGGTTGTATTGATAGAGTAGGCTGCGCTACAGCTTGCCTCATCTGCTTTTGCATAGCTGAGCATAGAAAAGCTTAAAATTATGGCGACTAAACTGGCTAATAGCTGATGTGGTCTTGGTAATAGCATAGAAACAACTTGATTAGCTGTGGTCATAATGGGTTATTCGCTGTCCAATCACGAGGCATTAGCTGAAAGCCCACCCACTCTGTACTTATATAGTCGCTATCATCGCTTCGAGGTAAGTAGTGGTAATTTTGTTTGTACCACACGACTAAATCTGACTTTTCGATAGGTTCATTGTTTTGAATATATTGTAGTACATTTCTTGGGCAGCCCTCTGCTGAGCTATTGTCAGATGGGTATTTTTCACATTCGTGATAGCGCGTGAAGTAAATGTCATTTTTTAACCAAGGCCTGCCCCTAACATTGCTAGCGCTCTGATGATATTGCGAGGGGACTATTTCATAAGAGATAGCTTGTCCAGAAGCATTAGTTTCATCTCCATCCTTAATTCTCCAAGTTGTTTTCAGTTCAGGATTAAGGCTGCGCGCGGTTTCCTGTACCACATTAGTAGTGCTAAGAGTTTTTTGGCGTCGGCTAGAACTAGGTGTACTGATAATTTCTTCAGCTATATCGTTGTTAGGATCTTTACCTAAGTCAAAGTCTAAACGCCAGCCGAGATAGCTACTAAAGCCCAAGGCCCACTCATTCGAGTCGGCTACGGCTCGGCCAAAACCTAAGTTAGCCGGGGCAAACCGAGGCAGTTTGCCACTAAATCCAACTGAGGGTTCGATGACACCACTTTCATAGAATCGCCAACGTTGTGTATAAGTCTGGAATGCGGTGATTTGACTGATACTAAAAACTTCAAAAAAGGATTCGTGGCGCTGAGCTTGATAAGCATACTTATAAAGTAAATTATCCGTTTGCGTGCGAGCACAGATAACTTTTCGGCCTTGAGTATCAGGATAAATTTTACCTTGAGGGCAGTCAGCAGCTGTTAGGGGAATGGTTTTGCTGCCACCTAGACCTTCTTTGGTCACTCTAAATGCAGGTGTGCTGGTGTTATCATCAAAGACAGTTTCTAGCTGAGCTAGGCTGGCTTTACTAAGAACCCGGCGCTCTAGGCTGGCTACTCCATAGTTCAGTTGATTGATAACTAGACCTTCATTGTTATCCAGAGTGGCGCACATTGACCAACTGGCTTCAGACTGAAATGTAGTTTCAAGTCTCACTCCATTACACTCTTTTGTGCTATTGGGAGCTGCATACACACTCTGAAAAAGAATAAAGAATAAAGAATAGAGTAGCTTTTAAAGTATATCTAATTAAAACGGTCATATATTTAGCGTCTCGCAAACATGCTAGTTGATTTTCAGTTGTTCTTCTTCTATGTTCTTCTATGTATAGTAAATATTTACCACTAAGCTATGAGTTATATTCAGCCAAAAGGTATTTTTGTAAGCTATAGTTGTTCTATCTGGCTACTTCAGTATGTATTTGAAGTGGAAGATTGAATAGGCAAACTAAAAAAGCTAGTGGCATATTTACGACACTAGGCATTGCAAACTTACGACAGCAGCTATACAATCGCGCTGTACTTATTGGATGGTCAGCCAAAGTAGTTGGCCTCGGCTGGTTCTCCACTAGGGCTAGTGATAAGTAAAAAGTAAACAATGCTTGGTAAACTAAATTTATTTGCGCTATGCTTGAGTGCTGTAAGATGGTTTAATGCTTTCCACCGGTTAGGGGGCTAGTGTTCCAGCTTGTGATAAACTTAGATAAACTTAACTGATTAAGTGAGGTTGCAATGAAAAATCTGTTGAAGAAAAGCGCAGTCGCAACGGCAGTTGCTGGGTCGCTGATGATTTCTAGTATGGTGAGTGCTGACTCTGTGTTAGCACCATTGGTCATTGGTTTGGATGGTGGTGCGAATAACGCTGGTGTGCAAACTTATTTCTCTATCAAGGCGCGTGGAGCCGGTACTGTAAATGCTCGTATGGCTAGCACTACCGACTTGCACTATGTATGGTTCAAGAAAAATACTGGTGCTAACGCTGGCGCTGGCGCTGGGGCATTGCTTGATCTAAATCAACCCTGTGAAGTGTCTAATAATAATGGGCTCGTTTCACCTTGGGATATGGTATTTCAGCGTGCAGTAGGTAGTGTTAGCAATAATACCCCGACTGCTCAAATGAATCTGTTGGGCGAGACCGCTCCAGGTGCTAATGACGCGTTAGATGCAAGCCGTCCAAATGGATATACTGCGGGCGACTTCGTTGGCTTTGTCGTTATTACCGATAAAGCTAATGTTAATAGTAACCCTGCAGTAAAAGATCTAGCTAACGAAGGCGAATTATCTGGCTTTGGCTACGTCGTTGATCCAACAAACAACCTCGTTTTAGATTATAAGTTATTGAATAATCATCGTAGTAAAGTTGAAGGTGATTTTAGTGCCGGCTTTATCGCCAAGAAGTCAGTTGATTTTTCTTGGTTCCCACAGCAAATGGCGTTCACTCAGTGGCTAGCAGTGGCAACTGGTGAAGATATGCTGAAAGCTGACTCTGGTGCTGGTGCTTATGACGCAACTGTATTGTTCTCACAAGATACGGCAGCTGGTAGCGTTTCACCACAATTGCCAACTGGCGGTTCTGGCGTGTATAACAATGATGAAGTCGTTACTAGTGGTGGAGTAAATGCTCGCGTGACTTGTATGGGTGTCCTTAATAAGGGTAACATCATGAGCACTCTGCAATTGGCTGATACCATTAATGGTGGTTGGAAGCGCATGAGCATTCAAAATAGCGCTACACGTACTGTTGTTAACAATGGTGTGCCAGCCACAGTGAACACTACTCAAGTAGCTAGTGGTGCTATTGTTTATAAAGCAGAAATGCTGAGCTTTGTTACTACTAACTTAGGTGGTTTTGTAAGCCCCGAAGTTACGCGTGCTATGGCACCAGGCTTGGCAGCAGTTGCTAGTGTAAGCACTGGTGGTATTTTCGGCACTAAATCAGGAACTACTTATGTTCCATCACCTGGTTTAGCACCTAGTACTATGATTAAAGCTAGTGATGCTGAAAGCTACGATCCAGGTGTTGGTGTTGCTCCATACAATTTCGTTGTTAGCTTCCAACCAGAAACTAGTGGTCACTTGAGTTCTTCTCCAGAACCACATCCAAATCGTCCATATTAATCAGTTTACTTTGATTGATTAACAAAAAGGTGGGTTAACCCCACCTTTTTGCATTTTATGAAGGATAAAAATAGTTTTAGGGTAAGACATGCGAATATTTTCTAGTTGGTTAATGTGTGGTTGGTTATTGCTGGGTATTAGCTTTGGCTTAGTGGGTTGTAATGAAGGTAAAACGGAAAAGACCTTAATCGAAAAGCCCACCCTACTCTTACCCGGTGTTGGTTTTTCAGTCAAACCCGCAAGTTTAAGTGTAAATAATCAAACGTTTCTATTGCTAGGTGGCGCTCAAGGGGTAGTCCTTTATACTGTAGGGAAGGAGCTTGTTATTTCTCCAGATAAAGCGGGTAATCAGTGGCTGCATTATGATGGAAAGAGTTTATATGCCTTTTGGTGGATTGCAGATCAGAATAAAGCCAAAAGCTTAAAAGTTGCTGTTTCTACCGATGGTGGGCAAACCTTCGGGACGCCATCAGTCATTAATAGTAATACGGGAGCTTTGCCTGATGTGAGTATTGCCTCAGATGGAAAGGGTAGCATAGCTATGGCCTATACTGACGAGCGTGAACCAGGTTATGGTGTTTATTTTAATTACTCTAGTGACAGCGGAAAAACTTGGTCTACTGCCGATACTCGTTTAGATACTCCAGTGATTACCCCTGCGATGCTGCAAGAGGGTAATATTAAACCAGCCACTTTTGCAAATTCACCCAAGCTAGCCTTTATGGAGGGTGGGCAATTAGTGGCTATTTGGCAGCAAGCAGACACAGGCCAGATGGGTGGCTATGCGCTAAGAATAGTATCAAAGTCATCAATGGACGCAGGTAAAACATGGGGAAGTGAAGCCACGGTTTTTGCCGCCCCAAATATGCAGCCTGTTGAGATGGTAATGTTTGAAAATAATAAAGAGATTTATTTATTTGCCATGCTTACTGAAGGAGCTAAAGGTTTTACTGGTTTCTATAATAAAGATGATACCTTTACGAATTGGGGAGAAATCTCTAACAATACTTTAGGGACAGACTTCAATAAGCAATTAGTTAGTTGGATCAAAGGCGCATTTAGCGGTGATAATTTAATTTTGGCTTTCACATCTGAACCTAGTGAGAAGGGTGCTGGTATTAAAGTACATGCTCAAACAGCAACTTTGTCGACTTCCTCACATTCATGGCTAGGCGCTGCGCGCGTTTTGGATGCGGATAAGGGTCATAATATGACTAAATCAACTTATCCTGATGTGGTAAGTGACGGTGCATCTGGCGTATATGTTGTTTGGGAAGACTATCGCAGCTTAGCACCCTCGATTTATCTAGACATGAGCAAGGATAATGGGAAAACATGGCTCCCAAAACCTAAGCCATTAACCACGCCGGGTTTATCTGTTGCTAAAGATCCAAGGCTTTTGATTGATGCAAAGCAGCTTTGGCTTACTTATTTTTTTGTTGAGTTAAATGGCAAAAATTCTTCAGGGCAACGAGCCTATCAAACTTTTCCTAAAGAAGGTGATAATTTTACTTTCCCTGATATACAAGTAGCTATGCCTACGCCTGAAGAGCTTAAAGCTCGTTTAGTCGAGAGAGCCAATAAATTTTGGGCCTTAAGAGAAGAGGCAAAATGGGCAGAGACTTGGGATTATATGGATCCTGTTTATCGAGAGCATTTTCAAAAAGAACCATGGGTTTTGCAACAAGGTAAAATATCTTTCTCCAAAACAGTGGTTGATGAAAACAGTGTAGTTATTACGGGAAATATCGGCATCTTAGACGCTAATGTCGAAATTAATATGCCTCAACAAGTTGCTAAAGAAGGGTTGTTAGAAAGTGCCCCACCTAAAGTTCAAAAGGTTGATATGCGTTGGGGTTGGTTTTATGACGATTGGTATTTTATGCCACAAGTCATCTTTGGCGAGCATATGGAATACTAGTCTTCATTAAAAGGGATGGGGCTGTTGCCCTTCCCTTTTTTCACTAATATGCTTGTCAAATTTCTAAACACACTTCTAAAACTTAATACTAAGCCAAGGCATGTGTTCTTCTATCGTGACTATCAGCGTTTTCAAGGAGGGCATCTTAAAGTTTGGAATTATTTCAATCATCTTCAATCAACCAATATTTATCTGCCACATATCTATTTTTCACCTAACTCACTTGAAGATGCTAGCAATCCTTGGAACTCTAGCTCTAAGCTGACTCAATGGCAGCCAGAAACGGCGGATATTTTATTTCTGGCTGGTTTAGATTGGGGGGCGGTATTAAATCACCCTGCTTATCTTGCAAGGAAAGATAAAATTCCAGTGATTAACCTAATTCAAGGTTTAAGCCATGCTGATCCTAAGGATATTAAATTTAAGTTTTTAAGAGAAAGAGCTATTCGCATTTGTGTCAGTCAGCAAGTCACTGATGCTATTAAAGCGACTGGACAAGTCAATGGTCCAATCTTTACGATCCCAAATGGCATCGATTTAAGTTCATTGCCTCAAGTGCTCGATGATGCTAAAAAAAATATAGATCTATTAATTGTAGCCATTAAAAAGCCTCAATTAGGTTTAGGCTTAGAGCAGCAGCTTAAAAATAAGTATGTCACGATTAAAACTATTAGCAGTTTATTACCAAGGGCTGAGTTTCTGAGTCTGCTGAATCAAGCTAAACAGGTACTATGTCTTCCTCATGTGGCTGAAGGTTTCTATTTACCCGCCTTGGAAGCGATGGCTTTAGGTGCAATAGTCATTTGCCCCGATTGTATAGGGAATCGCTCTTTTTGCTTAGACCAGCATACTTGTTTGCTTCCGAATTATGAAATCACGGATATTTTGCAAGCTCTGGATAGGGCTAATGCTTTGACTGAACAGCAGCGGCAAATGATCATAAAAAATGCCAAGCAGCAAATACAGATGCACAGCTTAGAGCAGGAGGCTCAGCAATTTCTTGCTATAATGCGTGATCTTCCTTCACTTTGGTAGGTTTATGCAGTCTGTTACCGCTCAGCAACAGGTGATTCTAACCGGACTTCCACGTTCTGGTACTACTCTAACTTGTCATTTGCTTAATAAATTATCTGATTGTGTGGCCTTGCATGAGCCTTTGGTTCCCTTGGACTTGATTGCTTATAAACGCGGCGATTTAATCTCCGTGATTGCTGATTATTTCACGACTCAGCGCTTACAGATTTTGCAAAAAGGTACTGCAGTCAGTAAAAGTTTTGGCGGGCAAGTACCTGATAACCCCATGGCTGGCGTAGATCCTAATACTGGCAAGCGTATTCGAGTTTTAGATGGACGACTGGTACAGATTAATAAAAAACTATCCAATGATTTTTATTTAGCAATCAAACAACCCGCTTTTTTTACAGCTATCCTAAAAGATTTAGTAGCATCAGGCTTATTCAATTGTTTCGCTGTGGTCAGGAATCCATTATCTGTTTTATTATCTTGGAATAGTGTTGAAATGCCTGTTTCACAAGGCCGAGTTCCCGCAGCCGAAGCTTTTGCGCCGGAATTGAAGCAGCAGCTAGATCATATACCCGATGTATATGACCGGCAAGTTTTTCTATTAGATTGGTTTTTTCAACAATATATAAACTATCTTCCTAGCGAGCATATACTTTTTTATGAAGAAACAATTAAAAGCAATGGCAAGTCTTTAGGTAAAATTAGTCCGTTAGCATATCACTTAAGTGAAAGCTTATCTTCAAAAAATAATAATCATCTCTACAGTGGAACACTTAAAAAAATTCTGCTAGAAAAGATCCTCAATAAAAAAGAAGGTGCTTTTTGGGAGTTTTATTCAGAAGAGCAACTAGTGAGTCTAGCTGGTGTCAAAAGTTAGCGAATTAAACTAGTCATGACTCCAAGCATAGCAGGTGATTCATTGCTAATAGTTAAAATGTCAGCTGCATTATCGTGATTAAATCGACCTGTATAGATTTTATCTTGTACAAGATGATCCAAAGTCCCTACAGCTTGGCTTTCATCAAAACTCACTTTATTTGAAAGCATCACATGAATTTGTTTGGAGTTAACTTTGGTATAAAGTAGATCATCTAAACCATCGGCATTGACATCGCTAGTTTCAAGATTAGCTAGGTCACTAGCTAGAGAGTTAGTCCATGCATCTAGTGCTTTCAGTTTACGACCATTAGATAGTCTAATATATAAACGATTTGACAGTGTTCTAGTAGTAAGGCTTAAATCATCTTTCTGATCACCGTTAAAGTCACCTACCGTAATAGTATGAATATCTGTAGCTAGAGGGTTTGCCCATACTTGAAAGGGGGCAAAGTGAGTTCCCGTTGAGGTGGCAACATAAAACTTATTAGTGGTTGTAGCTAAAAAGCCAAGATCAGATTTTTTGTCACCATTAAAATCACCTATAAAATACTTGCCTTGGCTCTCTGGATTGGTAACACTCCATACTTGAGTGATTTCAAATGTATTTCCAGTGGAGATAGCTAAGCTAGGAGGTTCGTTATTATTCAATGGAAGCTTTATCAAGTCATCTTTGCTATCCCCATTAAAATCTCCAACTGAAAGGCTAGCTCCATTTAGAGCAAAGCTATTCAGCCAAAGCTTTTTATGTTTAAAAGCAGACGAGTCAGAAAGCGATACATAGATTTTAGTTTTATTATTTGGATTAAAATCGATGAGATCACTTCTAGTATCGCCATTGAAATCACCAACTAGTAGCTTGCTGGTCTTCATATATTTACTAGCAGACCAAAAGATATTATTTGTAAAGCCGGGGAAATGAATAGGTAAGCATTGTGGTGAGTTTGCTCTTGCTGAAAGTAGATGGGAGCGCATATCATCGGGAACACGATCAGCATCAATACCATAAGAATGGTGACGTCCAAGGGTCAAGCTGATGTTATTGAGTTTACCAGTGATCTTATGACAATAACTCATAATAGTACCTGTACCTTTTTCTGGTTCTCCTCCAGTCAAGCTATTGAGACCAGGAAGCTGTGTATAGGGCTCATAATTAGCACATATTGATGAAGAGCTTTCAAAAAAGCAGCAATCAATCGGTTGAGGATAATAGGTATGAGTATGCACAGCACCAAAGTTATGTCCTAACTCATGAGCAAAAACTTTTGCGTCCCAAACAATTTTAGGTTCATTGATATTAAAAGTGCCATATAAACCACCACTAACTCCAAATTTGGTGGAGTTATTACATAATGAACCTATATAGGCGAGTCCTCCAATACGTTTACCACTCAGTAAATGAATAGCAGTCTCTCGTGTAGTACTGGGTAAGGTTGTTGTATAATGGCTTTCTAAGCTAGAAAGTAAACCACTAACATCTGCTGCTTGCCAAGGATTATTATTAGTGAGGTAAATATTAAGTTTTTTAATTTTAAGTAGTGCATTTAGCTCTCTTTTATAAATACTTGAGGTATAGGCTGTTAGATCTGCTGCATACTTAATGGCTTTGTTGGAGTCATTAAATAAATTATAGTATTCGTAATCAGTTTCTAGAGTAAGATTAGCAATGTAAGTGTTTTTATTATTAAGGACTTCTTTTTCCATAAGTGAGTTTGGTAAGATAGAGAATAAAGGAGAGGGGTTTTTATGAGAGAGCTTGAATTTTTCATTCAAGCATTGGACATTATCTTCTGCATTCCCATATATTTTTTTTATTGAACTCTTGCGATTTTTTGAATTGATAGCTTTACTTTGATAGAAGTAACTTTGGTTTCCTAAGGAAATAATTCCTTTTATATCGTTAGTATCAGTAAAATCAAGAAATACATGTGAGCCTTCTTTGTTTTCTATATAACCTTCAAAATAGTTGGTTTTCGGTGGTTTTACTACCGAAGTGCCTTGGCTAGTATGTAAAATAATTTCAGCTTCTTGATTAAATGCTTGAATTTTCTCAAGTTTCATAACTAAAATTTGATTATTAAAAGACTCAGATGTAAAACTTATAACCTTTCTTTGTTGGAGGTTAGTGTCTGCCAGAGTGATATCTAATGTATTTTCTACTAGCTCTAAGGTTTCAATAGCATAGCTATTGCTGAATAAAGTTAGTGTTAAAACTAACATAGGAAAAATTTTTTTTCCGAAGCGGAAAATCATCAAACTCTCCTGTAATTCATTAAGTGGTTGAACTATGCATTTAAAGTAAAATAGATAAATGACCATAATCAAAAGCTATTAGAAAATAACTGCCTAAATTAAGCAGGAAGATTAAAAATGGTTATCTACTTTTGCTGATTAATTTTTCTCAGTTATTAGGATCTCTAACCAAGCGAGCAAAATAATAATCATATTTTAAATTCATACTATTTTGTCCATAATTAAAGCGCACACTCCATGCGTAATCATTTGCGCCACTGTAAGGTGTGGAAGACCAATAAATCCCAGCTGGAGTAGTAGGGAAAATACTTAAATTGATGGCTGGCCCATAACAAGCATTTTCAATAATAGAAGAAAGCTCTTTTATATTAGGTAAGCGCCAGTTGACTGCGCCAGCAAAGCCACCACTGCTGTTAGTTTTGTTAGCAAGCTCAACAGATTCTTTCCAGTTATATTGAAGTTTAGCGCCATCAGCAACAGAGCAAGTGTTGGTACTAGCTTCCCAACTTTGCCCCTCAGAACACTTTTTCCAAATAAGTTGGGTTTTAAGATCAGTCACAGTTCCGTCAGTATTATCTTTAAACTGAGAGCTAGGAGTCGTTTCAATAATCAAACCTATACGACAAGGTTGATAGTTAGCAAAAACACAAATAGGTAGAATGCATAGAGTGAGGGCTAGTGCTATTTTATTCATTTGAAAATTACCATTAATTGTGTACTAGGCGCACTGGGTAGTTGTAATGCTTTTCCCATGGGCTACCCCCACCATATTGAAAGCTTATGGTCCATACATGCTTATTCAAATAGGCATAAGGTACAGAAGTCCAATAATAGCTATTTTGTATTAAAGGGAAATAACCAGTATCAATTTTAGGGGAAGTTTCATAATCTACTAATGAATTGAGCTCTTCACGAGTAGGTAAACGCCAATTGTTGACTCCACAATAACTGGCTTGATTCACTCGATTAACAAATGCTTTTGTATTGCAATAGCTGGCGCTATTTCCGCTAGAAAAACCTGAACAAGTTTGGTCAGCTCGTGATGCATCATAATCGCTCGCTTTTTCGTAGCCCGGCAAGCCACCATTACCTAAGCGCGGATCAGATTCATACCAAACATAGCTATCATCCTTATCATGCAAACCACCATCGTCAGTTTTTAGCTCCCAAATTAAGCCAGTAACATTATCCTTTACACAACTCCATTGGCTTGCAGAACTAGCTAAAGCGGCTCCTGATGCGGCAATCTTGGTAAAGCTGAAACCTTTGCGACCATCTTCATCATTGGGGGCGCTGCTATCACGTCCTGATATACCATCTTGACCACTAGGAACCGGATCACCATTGCTATCGGTTAACAGTTGGCAAACAACATCATTATTACTAATACCACTGTGCCCACGCGCATAATCGCCACAGCGGGTCACCCCAGTATCATTAATCTTAGTGACACTCTCTACTGGCGGTGGCAGCGGTTTAGGTTTAATGGTGATAAAAACACCATCGGCTGCTTTAGAGTTTTTGGAGTCATACGCCGTAAAAATGATTTGTATGCGAGTGGGTTTGCTCATCTCTGGAGCAATAAAGCTTGCAGTTAGGGTGTTTGGATTAGTGATCGCGACCTTAGCAACCTTCTTAGCAGGATGCACCCACGTATAACTTAATGCCTCACCTTCTGGATCGCGTGCGCTGGCGCTTAAAGTGACGGTATCACCAGAGTAAACAGTTTGATCTAAACCCGCATTAACGACAGGCTTGGCATTAGCCGCAACCGCAGATGAGCTATAGCTCCCCAATGCAGTCAATACAGCAAAAGCCAAAGCAAATTGCCTTAGCTTCACATTTATTAAAGGGTTATTCATAGTAAATTATTGAGCATTTTTCCAAGTTTTTATATTTTTGAATACAGCAGCATTAATGCGTTTCCCTCGATTAGCCTTTGGGAATTTGTAAGTATGTACACCAAAAGCAAGTACGCCCTGCCCATCATCATACCAAATAGGGGCGCCGCTCATGCCCGCAGTCGTATCGTTCGGATAGACCAGCCATTCTGAAGTTTGCTGGCGAATCGTGTCAAAAGACACCCATTGTGTGCGAGATTTTTCACCCGGGTAGCCCGCAATGATTGCAGGTAAGTTGACTGAATTATTCGGTGCAGCAAAGCCCAGCCAACCCGTGGTATTGCCAATCGTGCAATTAAGTTTGATAGCACCGTAATCATAATTAGCTAAACCCTTTTCACCCCAGCCTGTCGTGGTATAGCTACGTTTAGCGGTACATTTACCATAAGGAAAAGAAGCACCACTTGCTCCGGGGTAGACGGTAATAGTCTCTATAGGCATCCAACTCCCGTTGGCTCCACCTGTATGTACACAATGCCCAGCAGTTAGAATAGTGTCTGCACTGATTAAGCTGCCTGTGCATAAAGAAGTACTAACTGCAATTAAAGCAAGCGCACGGTAGGGATAAGCAGTGGGGGTAACTTGTACGCGCGTATCTAAGCCCCAAATGGCTCTTGATTCATACTGGCTACCATAGCCACGTAAGGTTTTGAGATGAGCAATTTCAGTCGCCGTTATCGGTGAAGTGTCTGCACCCGTACTAAGCAAAGCGCTTTCCCCACCAAGGGAGCCTCTTTCGATCAGAGTGCTACCTACACTTGCTGGAGTAGGCACAGAGCCATCACTAGAGATGATGCCATGATTGTCTGCTAAGGTGATGGAGCTAAAGCTAGTGCAAATCATGGTTAAAAAAATATTTAAAGGTTTCATCAAGCAAGGCCTACTTAAATTTGAAGTTATAGGCGGATCATAGGTGATCTATAGAGCGAATAAAAGCTTTAGCTTCATGACCTAAATGCCCAAAATAAATAGCCTGCCTATACTTAGTTTCAAAATTTTGTTGGCGAATAGCCCGATATTCTGTAGCCATCATCTCCCACGGATGTTCTGCAAAGCCCACATTCGTAGCGACTCCCCCATGAAATTGATGAAAGGTTGCTTCACCCAGTAATAAAATGGGATAAAAGCACTGATTTTCATGAATACGATTGAAAAAATCTAAGTTAACTAAGCCACCTCCCTTGCTGGTGAAGGCCTCGTCAAACCCGCCCAGTTGTAAATAATCACTTTTCCTTAAGCAGAAGCAATTGCTCTCTGCAAAGCTAGAGAAAAAGCCATTGCCGCTAGAAAGAGCCGTGCTCGCGATGGTGAATAATTGATAGCCATTAGCTTGCCAATCCACCGTTGTTAATAATTGATCTTCGACCTGTTGGTTATAGCCTTCTTGGATGCTGAGATTTTGTGGCTTGCTACCTAAGTGCATGCTCATCGTGTAGATAAAAGCATGTGGATGCAGTTTTGCTGCTTGGAGGCTCAAGCTCAAAATATTGGGCGATAGAATGCGTGCGCCATCTATGCAGCACATAATGAATTCGCCTTTCGCTAGCCGTGCCGCTTGATTTAGGGCTTTGCAGGGTGATGCTGAATGTGTTTGCAAATAGTGGTAATGAAAGTTTTTGCCAAATGCTTTGACAGTTTTGGCATCGAGAGGCTGAGTAGAGCCATTATCAATGACTAAGACTTCATAATCTTCAGCCTTAATAGCTTGTTGATAGGCTGGTGAGAGTGAGTAAAGGGTGCGCACTGCCTCGCGTTGCATATTATAGAAATTGACAATGATGGAGAGCTTAGGGCGTCGTTTAAATAAGCTCATGCTGCCCAATCCAGATAAATAGTTTGTAGACGTGCATAACAATCCAAATACCTTGAGTCTTTTATCTGGTAGTCATGGTGACTGGTTTTGCTTTCTGTAGAGCGTAGCTGGTTCTCAAGAAAGGGCTGCTCAACCGAGCTAAACTTAAGACCTAAATCGCCACAGGCTTGCTTAAAGTCTTTACTATACAAATCGGAAGCTACATCAAAGGAGAGGATTGGAAACGGCTGCCTTTCCCAACTAGCCACTAACCTTTTGTTATAGGCATACCACAGCGCTAAACCTTCTTCTAAAGGCGTACCATTGCGCTTATGCAGAGATTGAGCGACTGCTAATGGATGGCGAAAAGTGCCAATAAACTTAGTGGGATATTGATCTCGTAAACCATCCTGCCAAAAATCTAAATTAATCAGTGTACGTGGATCTTTAAATCCCCACGCTTGCTGCGCCTCCAAACTCAGCGCTTCAATCAACTGATCTCGCTGTTGAGCTTGGCTTGTAGACCAGCTTACAGCTTGATCAGATGGGCGATCCCAAGTCGCGTGATTGCTGGCAAACAAGCTTTCGTTAAGCTCCATAATCTTGGGGTTTTCCCGATTGCCTTTGAGGTTGTGTGGATTCCATTCGTGAACATCGCCAAGATACACACCTTGCTGTTGCAGACTGCCCGCTAAGCAGCTCGTACCGCTACGATGCATACCTAAAATTAAAATACAGGTCTTTTGTGGCTTAGCTAACATAGGCTTTTATTCTTGAATCCAATGGCTGAAGTCTTGATTAAGGTATTCACTGAGAGCATGAATCTGGGGAGTATAAAGATCAATAAGGGTTTGTTTCAATCTAGGCCTAAGTTCATAGCCTTTGCCCTCAAAAACTTTAATGGCGAGTAGCATCTCTTGCAATTGAGTTTCTGTAAATGGTGGAATTTCAAGATGCTGGCAACAAGCCGTTAAGAGCTGCTCTGGACTCGATTTAATGAGATCGTAATCCAAGAGAAGCAAGCTTTCACGAGGGTAAAAGGCCGTCCAATTACGAATGCACAATTCATAATTTCCACGTAAACGCGAACCTTTAGAGAAAAAATGATCCAAAAACCATTGATCACTGGCTTCGTCCAGCTCCATTTGGGCGCGAGTTAAAAACATACAAGCCGCGGACCAGGCACGATCAATGGGATTGCGTAGGCAGTAAAGGAGTTTTAGTCTAGGTAAGTGCTGGTAAATGACTTCAATAGTTGAGCTGGGTAAGCTGGCATAAGCAGGCGTGATTTCGCCTTCATAATGAGCTTGATCATGAAAAAAGTTTAAGTAGTTTTGGATAGGTGCATGCGGGTATTGTTTATCCCAATAATGTAGTTCTTTAGCATTAGGTAGCTTCAAACTAGAATGTTGACTCAGCATGGAGTGAAGCCAAGTTGTACCTGCTTTTTGTGCGCCGATACCAAGGAAATGTAACATTAAAAATTCCTGCGAATTTTAGGTGACTTAATATAAGATGCCGCATCCTAACCTGCTGATGGGTAGGGCTGCTAGCCTAGGTTAGATAAATTAAGAGATTGAGGGTATTTAAGTGAAAGGCAAGCCTAGTCGGCAAACACGAATTCAGGGTTTTACTCTAGTTGAGTTACTAGTGGCCTTATTTGTATTTTCTTTGCTATCTGGTTTTGCCTATCGCTCCATCAATAGCATGATCAGTGCAGGTGATGCGGTTGAGGCGGAAATGGATGCTTTAGCTAGTGTGCAAAAGGCGGTTCAAAGTCTTGAACGTGATTTGCGGCAAAAAGCAGTGGCAGTAGTAGCATCCACTGACACAGAAGTACCCACTATTAACTCTGATAAAACCCAATTAGAACTGACGACCCTACCTAGTTCGCGAGTGAGTGATACTCAGGCTCTGAAGCACATTCGTTATAGCTTGCAAGACAAAGCGCTCGTCAAAGAGGTTTGGAAAAATAATAAACCTACCAGTGAGCCAGCAGATGATGAGCTTATTCTTTTGAAAAAAGTGACTAGTTTAGAATTCAGCTCTTTAGACTCGACAGCAGCAGCTACCACAGATAGCTGGCCAGCTTATTTTCAGATCAGCTTGGAACATGAGGATTTGGGGCTTATCAAAAGAAGCATGTATTTTGGTGTAAAAAAGCCAGAGCTAAGCTTCAATTCTTTAACCGAACCAAAGTAGCCGAACAATGAATCTGGTGCAGACAAGGCACTTGGGCCACCTTGCAAGGGTAGTACAAATCCAAACTGCCGAAATGATTAGTTAGAAAATGATTAAATTAATATACAAGGCAGCTAAGCCCTATATTTATCCTAACTTGCTGAAAAAGAGTGTGCTTGAAAGCAGCGTTGTGGCTGACTATATCCTCAGCCAGTCGTTAAAGATCACACAACCTGTTAAAGCGGGTTGGTATATGTTGGAGCTAGAAGCAAAAGGTGCCTTTGAAACAGCTAGCTTAGATATTTTTTTCGAGCATACGCATAATCTACCATTACCGATTCGCGCTAATAAAATGATGAAGCGGATAATCTATTTACCTGAACAGAGTAGCTATATAAATCTTAATTTACATATTCATGGGAAAAGCGGTTCTCTAAAACTATTAAGATTAGTGCCTATTAAAGAAGCCTTTGCTAAAGCACGTATGTTAAAACGTTTATCCAACCATCCCTTGCTGACTAAAGAACAGGTGTTTTCCAAAATTAATAAAAGGGCAGCCAGCAGAAAGCTTGAAGTCAATCAGGTCATGTTTGAAACCTATAACAAGGTTTTTTGTGAAACTAACCATGATAGCTATCAACAATGGATTGAGGATGTAGAGTCCGAGCTAATTGAGCAATTTAATTTAGATTATTCAGGCGATGTTGTATTAGGTGACTACGTTTGCTTTGTTGACGCTAATTATGTTTTACATGAAGGCTCTAAAGAGTTATTGATACGATTTCTAGCGAAGAATCCCAATACTAATCTAGTTTATCCCGATGAGGATCAATTTAATCAAGCAGGGCTACGCTCTAATCCTTGGTTTAAAACCGATTGGAATTACGACCTATTTTTAGCTCAAGATTATGTGGCTAACTGCTTTGTTTGTAGAAAACCTTGGTATGAAGAGCATAAATCACTTTTTGATACGCTAGGAGTCGAAAAGGCGCTGGCTTCTATACTACCGAAACTCCCAGAAGGCAGTGTAGTACATTTGCCTCTAGTATTGGTTCACAAGCGATCCTTAATTAACGACAACCTCGATGAAAAAAGAGAGTTAGAACGAGCAATGGCAATAAAAACAGTTCTACCTAACTTAAGCTCAGTCAGTTTTATTAATAATCGCGTAGCTTTCTCTTTTTCGATTCCTAATCCTGAGCCTTTAGTTAGTTTAATCATTCCTACTAGAAATGGTTTGGAAATTCTCAAGCCTTGTGTCGAAAGTATTTTAGATAAAACTACCTATAAGAACTTTGAAATTCTAATTCTAGATAATCAAAGTACTGATGATGCTACCATGGCTTGGTTTAAAGCTATCCAAGCAGATACTCGAATTCGAGTTTTGCCTTATGATCATCCATTTAATTACTCGGCTATTAATAACTTCGGTGTTAAGCATGCTCAGGGTTTTATTATTGGCTTGATTAATAATGATGTGGAAGTAATTGCGGGAAACTGGTTAACTGAAATGGTTGGTCATGCCTGCCGTAAGGAAGTTGGTTGCGTGGGTGCCAAGCTTTATTATTCCAATGGGCAAATTCAGCATGCTGGCGTTATTCTAGGCTTAGGGCATGTGGCTGGGCATGCACACCGTTTTGCTGAGAGAGATTCCACAGGGTATTTTAATCGACTGAACTTGGTGCAAAATTATTCTGCGGTCACGGGTGCTTGCTTATTAGTTCGACGTTCTATCTATGAGCAGGTAGGCGGTTTGAATGAGCGTGACTTAGCAGTTGCTTACAATGATGTTGACTTTTGCCTACGCGTACGTGCAGCGGGTTATCGCAATGTATGGACGCCGCATGCAGAGTTGTACCATCACGAATCAGTTAGTCGCGGCGAGGATGATACGCCTGAAAAGAAGGCTCGTTTTGCTAAGGAGGTTGCCTATATGCGCAGTACTTGGGCAGAAGAGCTCAAAAATGATCCGTGCTATAATCCTAATTTGTCTAAGCTGCGTGAGGATTTTTCCTTGCGCGAGTTTTAATCAAGGTTCTTCGTTGGAGTTTATGAGTGGCTCGCTTCCCCATTGAGAATGGTTATTTGTTTGCGCATTTGCCTAAAACAGCAGGTACTAGTTTTCGTGATTCTCTATTGAATGTGTTTGGGGATAGTTTATATTGTGACTATGGCTCTGATCCTACTACGAACCAAGAAGTTTTAGATTACATTCATCAGCGTAACGATTTTTTCGAATTTGGTTCTTTTTTAGCAGATTTGAATAAGTTGATTTGTCTGTCTGGGCACTATCCTATTAAAAAATATTGTCCCTTCTTCTATATGAGAAATGTGATTCTTTTTTTACGTGATCCTATCCAGAGGGTGATATCTCAATATGAGCATGCTAAAAGAGTTGATAGCATTACTGAATCCCTAGAATCATATTGCTCTAAACCTAATCATATGAATTTACAGAGCAGGAATATTGGCCGTGTTCCCTTTCAATTAATTGGCTTTTTAGGCTTGCAAGAATTTTACAGTGAGTCGTTAGCATTGCTTCGCGCGCAAACTGGCCTTCAAGTGCAAGAATCATTTCTTAACATCAACTCACAGCGTAAGGCAGAAAGATATCAGCCCGATGAAGAAATGCTTGCTTTCTTAGAAAAGAATAATGAAAAAGATTTAGTTTTATATAAGAGAGCAGTCAAAGTATTTAAACAGCGTTATGAGTTGTTTTCTAATGGCAAAAGATACATGCATGGTGCGGTTAATTCTCGTAATAAAAAGCGGATCACAGGTTGGGTGCTTCACCATCATGATGAGCTACCTGTTGAGGTTAGCATTAGCCTAAATGGTGAGGTAGTAGCTAACATGACGGCTAAAAATTATCGTCATGACCTAAAAGAATGGAATGTAAATAGAATGGGCTACGTGGGTTTTGAGTACATTCATCCGACTGAAATTAGCCATCAAGATAAATTTATATGCACGGTTGCCGAGAATGGGCAAATCTTATTTAATTCTCTGTAATTGAAATAATTTCCCATGTTTGATGTTTTTAAAGGGATTAAGCGGGTAAGTCACCAAGTAAAAATTCTAAGCAAAGAGTTAAGCCTAAGTTCTAGTTTTCCTAAACCTAAGAGTATAAGAGTCGGACTTATAAACTGGCTATATAAATCAGCTAAAGAACAGGGTATTTGTTGGCTAGACTTACTACAGCAATTCCACTCTATGATCCTTTCACAGGGCATAAGCAATGAGTATTATCAGCTTTGGCTACAGTACCAACCTAGTAGAAGAGAGCTACTAGAAAAAAATCTTAATGCAAATGGTTCCATAGTCAGCTTGGCAAAAGCAGCTAGCCTCCACCCCAGTGCTTTAGAGAAACTATCAAGCTTATTTAACAGCGATCCAAATATTCAAGTAATTTACACTGATCACGATTATTTAGATGATAGTAACCAAAGGCTAAATCCATTGTTTAAGCCAGATTGGAACCTAGATCTTTTTTTATCGACTAATTATCTAGGTAATGCTGTTTTTCTAAGAAAGGAATGGGCAGAGAAGAAGTTCGAAGATTTAGCTAGTATTGACTATTTAGATTTACTGAAGGTTTTGCCAAATCTATTAGCAGAGTCGATTTTTCATTTGCCAGAAGTGTTAATTCATTTTCCAGTTAGTGAGCTAGCTAAGCCAGTGGGCTTAGCTATTGATCAAACGAAGCTAAAATCAATTGATGTTAATATTGAATCTTTTGAGAAGGGTTCTATCGAAAATAGTCAGCACCTTATTTTTAATTTACCTTCGCCCACTCCACTCGTCAGCCTCATTATTCCCACACGTGACCACTTGGAATTATTGCAACCGTGTATTCGCAGTATTCTCAAGAAAACAAGTTATAAATTCTATGAACTGATTATTGTTAATAATCAAAGTGTTGATGTCGAGACTTTAAACTGGTTGGAGCAGATCCAGCAGCAAGATCAACGAGTCAAAGTTCTAGACTATCCCTATCCTTTCAACTACTCAGCTATCAATAATTTTGCAGTTAAACAGGCTCAAGGTTCGATAATCGGTTTGGTCAATAATGATATTGAAGTCATTAACTCAGGTTGGTTAGACGAAATGGTGCGGCAAGCCAGTCGAGAGCAAATCGGTTGTGTAGGAGCTAAGCTCTATTATGCGGATGGACGCATTCAACATGCAGGTGTGATTCTAGGTTGTGGTGGTGGAAGCGGTCATGCACATCGTTACTACCCCAGAGATTCTAGTGGCTATATGGGAAGGTTGAAGTTAGTGCAAAATTTCACTGCAGTAACTGGAGCTTGTTTACTGGTACGTAAAAGTCTTTATGAGCAAGTTGGTGGGCTCAATGAAAAAGACCTACCTATTGCCTGGAATGATATCGATCTTTGCCTGAAGGTTAGGCAATTAGGATATAGAAACCTATGGACTCCCTATGCGGAGCTTTATCATCATGAATCTGTTAGCCGTGGAAGAGACAAAACTAAAGAAAAACGTCAACGCTATTTGGCAGAAAAAGATTATATGTATAGAACTTGGAAGGAGTTGATGTTCCAAGATCCTTGTTATAACCCCAATCTAACGATGATTGGTGAGGGTTTTTCACTAGGTTTGCCACGTAATATTTTCGATCGCTAATTGCCTGTTTCTAGTGAAAGTAAGTGTGTATTCAACTTGTGAAGATGCCTATCCCATGTATCAGGCAAGTAAGTATTTTTGCGTGGTATTTCGTTATTTAAAGCGCTAAGAATAGCCATTTTCCAGCTTAAGCTATCGATTGGATTTAAATAAATGCAATGATTTCTGCCACACTCTCTTAATGCAGGCAGGTCAGAGCAAATTGCTGGTGTTTTTAAGGTTAATGCCTCAGCTAGTGGCATACCCCATCCTTCGGCAAAACTTGGGAATAATAAAGCGCATGCATGCTGCGTAAGACTAAGCATTTCTTGATCATTGGCATCTTGAACTTCAATGACAGTTTTTTTTAGCGCCGGGGATGAATCTAACAAATGAAATATATGATCAGCTTTCCACCCCCTTTTGCCTACAATAACTAGTTTAGGGCATTGATCACCCAGTTCTTCAGCAAGTTGGCGCCAGAGATGTAAAAGAGATAAGTGATTTTTGCGAGCTTCAATAGTGCCAATAGTGATAAAATAAACTGAGTTGACTAAGCTTGTAAAACGAACAGGCAAGGCTTGCTGTGGCGCATTAGCTGCGTTGATGAATGTTTGCTCGACACCAATCAATAAAACATCTGTGTTAGGCTGAGGTAGCCGATGGTTGCTGCAATAGTCTAAAAATTTTTTGCGAGAGTCTTCTGAATTAGCCAAAATCAAACTACCAGTAGTCGCCATCGTTTGAAGACGACGTTGGTGCATAGCAACAGCATTAGGGTTGTTCGTGTACTCTGGAAATTCAATAGGAATTAGATCATGGAGATAATACACCATGTCGGCTGCTAGCTGCTGTTTGATTTGAATATGCAGATCAAGATGGTGAAGTGTCCCATGTCCACTGTGTATATAAATCGGTGATTGGATGGAGTTTGCTAAGCATTTATGCAATCTGGGATCAACTAGGCGCTCTGTTTGCTGACGTAGGTGCTTGGATGGCCAATGGCTAAGGTAGTCATATTTAGTGCTAAGAGCCTTTTGTGCAAACTTGATTCCTTGCAGCCAGCGTTTGTCTAGGTTTGTTATTAAAGTTGCTGCTTCTTTAAAGGGGAGAATGTAACTAACATTCTGACGCTGGCGGATAAAATATACTTCTCTTTTTGGAGCTTCTTGCAAAATAAACCTCGCATAATGCAAGTCCACACGATCAACACCAGTAGGACTAGGGCTAGTACATCGATCAATAAGTCTATGTAGGTTATATATAATAGGACGCAAAGTTGCCATTCGGATATTCGCAATATTTTTAAGAGTGCAGTATATAATGAACTCTTATCGGTACTGAACTTTCGAGTTTCTGTATTGGTACTTTCAATGCGATAAAATCGTAACTAGATTCGTCGATAAATAAACTTTGGAATTGTATCAGTTGATTTGTAAGTTTTTGTATTTGAATAGATTTTTATATCAGTGGGTTTGGTAGACTTGTGGAGAAAGCACCATTTCTAACTTGCTCCTCCAAGCTCAGAAATCATATTGGTTTAGGCCAATTTCTTGACGCCCCTATCCTTGATATTAAACAAGCCGGACCAGTACCAGCTCGGGCCGTTTTAGCTTGGGGGCGTAAACCTAGCGCGCAAAAAGCCGCAGTTTTTGCTAAAAAAATGGCATTGCCTCTCTTGCAATTAGAGGATGGGTTTGTCCATTCTTTGGGTCAAGGTGTGTTGGGAGTGCACTCTTGTTCTTTGGTTTTAGACTGGAAGGGCATTTATTATGATGCTATGCAGCCTTCCGACTTAGAAAACATATTGGCTCACGATCCGGAGCAGCAATTTAGTGATCAAAATTTGCTGGAACGCGCTGCGCGACTCATACAGTTAATCACTAGCCAAAAAATCTCCAAATACAATAATGCGCCCTTAGAACTTGGTCACTTGAATTTACCAGCGGGTAAAAAAGTCTTGGTGGTAGATCAGACTGCGGGTGATATGTCTTTAAAGTATGGCCTAGTCCACGCTCAAAGCGCTGAGCTAATGTTAGCTGCTGCCTTAGCTGAGCATCCTGATGCAACGATCTTGCTCAAGACCCACCCCGACGTGCTGGCAGGCAAAAAGCAAGGTTGTTTCCCTGCTAGTTTGCAGCATCCACGCGTCCATTGGGTGAGTCAGGCGATTAATCCTTTAAGCCTAGTTGCTGAAGTTGAGCAGGTTTATGTACTTACGTCTCAATTAGGCTTTGAGGCTTTAATGATGGGTAAAAAAGTCAGCTGCTTCGGTATGCCGTTTTACGCCGGTTGGGGCTTAACGGATGACCGGGCAGATCGCAAGTTAAGCGTATTCCAGCGTAGAGGGCGTAAGCGCGCCCTCGTTGAGGTATTCGCAGCTGCCTATTTAATTTATTCGCGTTATATTGACCCTGAGCGTGGTACTCGTTGTGAACTAGAGCAAGTGGCTGATTACATAGCCCTACAAAATTATTATTCCACACTAAATTCAGGCTCTTTATACTGTTTTGGTTTCACGTTTTGGAAGCAAAATTATATTCGACGTTTTTTGCATGCTCCCAATAACAAGATTCATTTTGTATGGAAAAAACAAGCTGCTTTAAAACACAGGTTTAATAAAAAATCACAGCTGGCAGTGTGGGGTGAGCGAGCGGCAACTGAAGTTGAGGCTTTAGCTAAAGAGTTTGATACCGTTATTTGGCGGGTGGAGGATGGTTTCATTCGTTCGGTGGGCTTAGGATCGGATTATAACCCACCGCTATCCTTGGTAGTCGATCAGCGTGGTATCTACTATGATCCAAACCAGCCAAGCGACCTAGAGAATTACCTACAGAATAGTAATTTTCCCCCTAAATTATTGAATCGTGCGTCCGTTTTACGCAACAGACTGTTGCAAAATCGACTCAGCAAGTACAATCTCGGTATTGAGTCGGTTGCGGATGCCATTAAGGCCGCTCAAGGTCAGCTTATCGTCTTAGTGCCAGGTCAAGTTGAGGATGATGTTTCGATTCGCAAAGGCTGTATAGATATTGCGGATAATACGGCTTTATTAAAAGCAGTCCGAGTAGCTAAGCCTGATGCTTATGTGATCTACAAGCCACATCCTGATGTGGTCAGCGGTAATCGCAAGGGCAAAGTCGATGCTAGTATTCTTAAAGAATACAGTGATTTAGTGCTTGAAGATGCTAGTATTCCCGACTGCTTGGATGCCATTGACGAAGTACATACTATGACTTCTTTAGTGGGCTTTGAGGCATTGCTACGCGGCAAGCAGGTTGCTTGTTATGGTTTGCCATTTTATGCAGGCTGGGGCTTAACCACTGATCGGCATAGCGTGGCTCGACGTAATCGACGCTTACATTTAGATGAATTAGTAGCAGCGACATTAATTTTGTATCCGCGCTACATCAATTGGCAAACAGGGGCTTTCACCACGCCTGAGTATGCTGTTGAATTATTGCATCGCCAACTGCAAGCGCAGGGTGGTAAACAGAAAAATAAAGTGAATTGGTTCTATCGCCAAGCGCGGAAAGTGGTGCATGTTTATCACGGGGTTTTCAAGTTCAGGTATTAACCCTGTAGAATGCGCCCTTGGCTTATCCTCCTGAATTTTTAGACTGTGACGACTGTGAGTAATAAAAACACGACTACTTCTCAAACCTGCATGCATGAAAAAATAGCGATTGTAGGTGTAGCTTGCCGCTTACCAGGGGGCATTGCATCTTTAGATGACTATTGGCGGGTCTTAAGTCAAGGGCAAGATGTTGTCACAGAAATTAGTAGTGAGCGTTTTGGCACGGAATTCTTCCAGCATCCTAACCGTAAAGAAGCTGGCAAAAGTGTCAGTTTTTCTGCGGGTGTTTTAGACGATGTTGAGCACTTTGATGCAGCCTTTTTTGGGATTTCGCCGCGTGAGGCTGAGCAAATGGATCCGCAACAGCGTTTGTTGCTGGAGCTGGCTTGGGAGGCTTTAGAGAATGGTGGTCAAGTTCCTGATCGACTAGCAGGCTCGGATTGCGCTGTTTATGTCGGGATTGCTAGTACAGACTATTTAAATCGGCGTGTCGACGATCCCGCTTCGATGGATGCTTACACGATGACGGGTAATACCGCCAGTATCGCCTCCAATCGTATCTCTTATATTTTCGATTTGCACGGCCCTAGTGTTTCGGTGGATACGGCCTGTTCGTCTTCTTTAGTCGCAGTACATCAAGCCTGCCAAGCGATTCGTAGTGGCGAGGCCAGTATGGCGATTGCGGGCGGCGTGAATATGCTGCTGCATCCGTTTGCCTTTGTCGGCTTCTCACAAGCTTCAATGCTCTCAGCGCGTGGGCGCTGCCGTACTTTCGATGCAAGTGGCGATGGCTATGTGCGCGCAGAAGGTGCTGCGGTTTTATTTTTAAAGCCGCTGGCGCAGGCAGAAGCCGATGGTGACCCCATTCATGCAGTAATCGTCAGCTCTGGCATTAATGCGGATGGTAAAACTAATGGGATTACTGTTCCTAGTTACAATCAGCAAGGTAAGCTCCTGCGCAAAGTATATAGCGCTGCGGATATTGATGTTAATGACTTAGTCTATTTAGAGGCGCATGGCACGGGCACCTCCATTGGTGATCCGATTGAAACCCGCGCTATTGGCGAAGTCTTAGGTCAAGCACGCAAGGCTGATAATCCACTGTTAATTGGTTCGGCAAAAAGTAATTTAGGCCATTTAGAAACCGCTTCAGGGATGGCGGGTTTACTCAAAGCCGTATTGACGCTTGAAAAACAAGCTTTACCACCTTCCATCCATGTTGAAACTTTCAATCCAAAGATTGATTTTGAGGGTTTGAACTTAAAAGTGGTCACTCAACTCACTCCCTTAAAAGCAACTGAGCGCCGTCAATTAGTGGGTGTGAATTCATTTGGTTTTGGGGGCGCGAATGCGCATGTATTGATTGAGTCTTATCGCCCTGCATTAGAGCAAGCTAGCGATAACGCTAAACCAGCCAATAATTTACCACCTTTACTACTCTCAGCACGTAGTGATGCAGCGCTGCAAGCGATGGCTGCTCAATATGCTGAGCTGCTGGCGGATGAGACCATTAGCTATCAAGATTTAGCTTGGAATTTAGCTCAGCATAGAGCGCATTTGCCGCAAGGTTTGGCAGTTACCGCGAACAGCCGTGCTGAAGCGCTGCATACTCTGCAGCAATACGCTGAAGGCAAAAAGAATTTAGAGGCATTAGTCGATGGGCGCTTATTAGAAAAAGATACGCCGCTCACTTTAGTTTTTTCTGGTAATGGCTCGCAATGGCAAGGCATGGGCTTGGTGCTATTTGAGCATGATCCGATTTTCCGTGCGGCCATTGAAGAAGTCGAACAGCTATTAAATCCCTATGTGGATTATTCCTTAGTCGCTGAATTTAAAGCCAACACTGAGCAGTCGCGCTTACATCTAACTGAAATTGCCCAGCCTTTATTATTCGCATTGCAAGTCGGTTTAGTGCGCGTCATTCAGGCTCAAGGTATTAAAATTCATTCGACTTTGGGTCATAGTGTTGGTGAAGTTGCGGCTGCCTGGGCGGCAGGTGCTTTGTCTTTAGAGCAGGCTGTGCGGGTTATTTACGAGCGTAGTCATGCTCAAGGTAAAACCCGTGGCCAAGGCCGAATGGCTGCTGCTAGCTTAGGTCTAGCTGCCATGCAAGCCAAGTTAAATGCTTTAGATCTGCAAGAGCGCGTTGAAATTGCCGGTAGCAATAGCCCGAATGGAGTCACTCTATCGGCGAGTTTAGCTGACCTTGAAGTACTTAAGGCAGTGTTTGAGCAGGATAAGGTGTTCTTCCGTATTCTGGATTTAGATTACGCTTTCCACAGTCATTGGATGGATAGCACCCAAGCGGATCTTTTAACGGCTTTAGGCGATTTGCAGCCACTGAATGCTGATTCAGGGATACAGTTTGTTTCGACCGTGTATGGCCGCGTGATGGCAGGTTCTGAATTAAGCGCTGATTATTGGTGGCAGAATATTCGCCAGCCGGTTGATTTTGAAGCAGGCATGAATGTACTGCTGGATCAAGGCGCCAAGGTTTTCCTCGAAATAGGCCCGCATCCTATTTTGCGCAGTTATATCAATGAATGTATGGCTGCGAAAGCGGTTGAAGGCACAAGCTTAGCGAGTGATCAACGTCATGCTGAAACGGCTTATACGGCTAAGCGCGCTGCTTATCGTGCTTGGTTAGCAGGTTGCACGATTGATCTGCAAAAACGATTTCCTGAAGGTGGCCGTTTCATGCAGCTGCCTAATTATCCGTGGCAGCGCGAGCGTTATTGGTATCCCCTAACCAATGAAGGCCCCAATTTAGTCAATCGCCAACGTATCCATCCCTTATTGGGCTATCGCCTCAAAGAGGCTGAAACGACGTGGGAAAACCAGCTAAGCACTGCCAAACTCCCTTATTTAGCCGATCACATTGTTGATGGCGTGGTAATTGTGCCTGCTGCTGCTTATGTGGAAATGGCTTTAGCAGCCTCTGCTCAGTGGCAAGAACAGAGCAGTTACACCCTAGAAAATTTTGAAATTCATGCACCCATCATGCTGGAAGAGAGCGCGACTAAAGTCGTGCGTTTAACGCTTAATACTAGTGATGGTAGTTTCACTATCACGAGTCGTGATCGCTTGAGTGATAGCGCTTGGACAGTGAATGTGGTCGGGCGTTTGACGGGTGCTGTTCTAAAAGATGCGCTCGAGGTCGCTAAATTAGACCCACGCTTAAAAAGCCAAGCCCTGATTAGTGCTTCAGAGCATTATCAGCTTACTGAAGCAGTCGGCTTAACGTATTTAGCAGCTTTCCAAGGAGTGCAGCAAGTTTGGGTTGAAGACCAAGCGGCACTGGCTGAGCTAAGAATTCCAGAGAAAATTGAAGCGGGTTTTGCTCAGCATTTGTTGCATCCGGCTCTGCTTGATGCTGGCTTTCAAGTGCTGGTTGATCTGTTCCGTAAGGATATTCAACAAGGTCAGTTTGCGGCCTTGATCCCGATTCAAATCGCCAAACTTAATCTATTCCAAAGTGCTGCTCGCGTTCATGCTTTGCAAATTAAACTGAAAAAGCAAAGTCCGCGTTCGGTACTGGCCGATTTCGTCTTATGGGATGAACAAGGCGGGGTTATAGCAGAGCTGCTTAATTGTCGTTTTAGGGCTGTGCAATTTGCGCGGGCGCGCAAAACCGAGCCTGAGCTGTATGAGTTTATTAAAATTCCTAAGCCTTTAGTAACAGGCTTTGAAGTCACGCCCGCTATTAATTTTAAAAGCTTAATGCAGGCTACCGAGCAGGCTTTAGACGCGCAAGAAGCTAATTTACAACGCCAAAAGCATTTTACCCAGATTGCACCGCTGTTTGAGGTGTTGGCAACCGCCTTCGCTTGGGAAACTTTGCAGCCTTTATTCGCTGATGATTCTGAGCCAGTTTCTCTTCAAGATTTACAAGCCAAACATGCGATTGTGGATGAGCAATTGCCGTTGTTACAACGCTTATTGAGCATGTTGGAAGAAGACGGCTTAGCAGAACAAACAGCAGGCAAATGGCGATTGGCTGATGATGCTGACTTACCTGCTGCCCAGGATATTTGGCTAGCCATTTTAGGCGACTCGCCTGCGCATGTACCTGAACTAGTCTTATTAGGCCGTTGTGGTGAGCATTTATTGGCTGTTTTGCAAGGTAAACTTGATCCAGCTAGCTTATTGCAGCCCGCCAAAAGCAGTAGTTATGAACATTGGTTAGATAGTTCGCCGAGTTTCCGTGCCAGCAACTTAGCGCTGACCGCAATGGTGAAGCAGTTAGCGGCTGAGTGGCCTACTAATCAGCGTTTGCGGATTTTAGAGTTGGCCGGTGATCGTGCTGCATTAACTCAATTATTGCTACCAGCTTTGCCTACCGAACAGGTCGATTATGTATTCGCTGACGCGGATGCTAGTAAGCTGTCTCAAGCTAGCGAAGAGTTTGCAGGTTTTGTTGGTTTCTCGACAGTGGTATTAACGGCTGAGTTTACCAGCGAGCAAGCTCAGGCTTTAGTGCAAGCTGGTAAGTTCGATGTAGTGATTAGTGCGCAGCCACTAGAAAATTGGGGCGACTTAGATCAATTCTTGCCGCGTTTACAGCAAGTTACCAAATCGAATGCATTAGTGCTGTTCGCTCAGGCTCAAAATAGCCGCTTTTTAGATCTAACCCAAGGTTTAAATCCAAGTTGGTGGCTGCCGGTTGAGGATGAGGGTGGTCAGCATTTTGTCTCACGTTTACATACTGCTCAAGAATGGCAAGGCTTATTGGCTAAGCATCGCTTTGAACAGGCCACTATTAATTTCGAGCCGAGCGATCAGGACAATGAAGCAGGCAGCTTCATTGTGGCGGCTCAAGTTAAGCATGAAATCGCTGCTTATAAGCCCACCGTGGCGAGTCAATCTTGGCTGATTCTGGCGGATGAGCTGGGTTATTCCGCCGATTTAGCGAATGCGCTCCAAGATACTTTATTGAGTTATGCACAACAGGTCACGATCCAAACTGAATTTTCTTTGGACACTGATGTTGAGCACATTATTCATTTGCAGGGTTTATGTTTTGCTGAACCCGCTGACTTAATGGCTCTACAAGAGCAGCGGTGCATTAGCACCTTAGGGTTGGTGCAGGCTTTAGATAAAGCAGCAAAATCGACTCAGCTTTGGCTCGTCACTGCTGGAGCTATCGAGGTTGCACATCCTGCTCAAGCCCCACTTTGGGGTTTAGGGCGAGTGCTGATGAATGAGCATCCAGACTTAAATGTTAAGCTCATCGACCTACAAAACAGCCCTACACCTGCAGAAGCGGCTAAGCTCCTGATTCAAGAATACTTATTCCCTGATGCTGAAGATGAGGTTTTGATTTCAGCAGTGCAGCGACAGGCTCTGCGCTTACATAAAACCGTTTTGAGTTCCAAAGAAACTCAGCAGCAAAATCCTCCGGTGGCTTTAGATTTCACTTCGCCTGGCTTATTAAAACATCTGTATTGGCGTGCTTTGCCTGAGCAAGCTTTGCAAGCGGATGAAATTGAAATTCTCCCCAAAGCTACGGGTTTGAATTTCCGCGATGTCATGTATGCGATGGGCTTGCTCTCAGATGAGGCAGTAGAAAATGGCTTTGCGGGCGCGTCTTTAGGTATGGAGTTGGCAGGTACGGTGACACGGGTTGGCAAGAGTGTGGCTGAGTTTAAAGTAGGCGATGCGGTGATTGGTTTTGCGCCTGCTTGCTTTAGTACCCGTGTGATTACACGTACCACCGCTGTAGCGCATAAACCGCAGGCTTGGAACGATGAAGAAGCGGCGACTGTCCCGACCACTTTCTTCACAGTTTATTATGCTTTGCAGCATTTAGCCCAGCTAGAGCCGGGCGAACGCATTTTAATTCATGGAGCTTCCGGTGGCGTTGGCTTAGCAGCGATTCAATATGCGCGTTATCGTGGGGCAGAAGTCTTTGCCACCGCAGGTACTGATGAAAAGCGTGATTTTGTACGTTTAATGGGAGCGGATCATGTATTGGATTCGCGCAGCCTCAAATTTGCTGAAGATGTCATGCGCCTGAGCCAAGCGCAGGGCGTGGATGTGGTACTGAATTCTATTTCTGGCGAAGCGATTAATCGCAACTTGAGTATTTTACGTCCGTTTGGCCGCTTCTTGGAACTGGGCAAGCGCGATTTTTATGAAAATAGCAAAATCGGTTTACGCCCCTTCCGTAATAATATTTCCTATTTTGGAATTGATGCTGATCAGTTATTAGTGGAACGTCCGCAATTGGCGGGACGTTTATTCCAAGAAATGATGGGCTTATTCCAAGCAGGCGTATTACGACCTTTACCACATCGTGTTTTCCCCGCACAACGGATTCAAGAAGCCTTCCGTTATATGCAGCAGTCACGGCAAATCGGCAAAGTGATTGTATCATTCGAAGGTGAGCAGTTAAAACCGACTTTCCCTAGTAAAGCTCAGGCAAGTTTAAAACTAAATGCAAATGCTAGTTATCTAGTCACAGGCGGTTTGAGTGGTTTTGGCCTGAAGACAGCGGTTTGGCTGGCTGACAAGGGTGCGAGCACTTTAATTCTACTCAGCCGTAGTGGTAAAGCACCTGAAGCAGATCAAGCCGAATTACAAAGGCTCCAAGAGCAAGGTATTAAGGTCGTTACTTATGCCTGTGATGTGACTGATAAAACCGCACTCGCTAAAGTCTTAACAGACATTCAAACTCAGTTACCACCCTTACATGGAATTATTCACGCTGCTATGGTGTTGGATGATGTAATCGTGCGTAATATGAGTGCTGATAGCTTCCGTAAAGTGCTAGCGCCAAAGATGTTGGGTGCGTGGAATCTACATGAATTGACTGAAGATTTGCCCTTGGATTTCTTTGTATTGTACTCGTCAATCACTACCTATTTGGGGAATCCTGGGCAGGCAAATTACGTAGCTGCTAATCTCTTTTTAGAGTCCTTAGCTCAATATCGGCGTGAGCAGGGTTTAGCAGCTAGTTTCGCTGGCTGGGGGCCGATTGCAGATGCTGGCTATTTGACGCGTAATGAAACAGTGAAGGATGCCCTGCAAAGCCGCTTAGGTGGCGCTGCGATTACCACTGAACAAGCTTTAAGCGTGTTAGAGCAGTTATTACAAGCTGAGCAAACGGGTGTAGCGGTTGTTAATTGGGATTGGAGTGTATTGCAGCGCGTGATGCCCAATGCTCGTTCAGCGAAATTCAGTGAGTTACAACGTTCGGTAGCGACTGGTGATGAAGGTGACCAAGCCAAAGATATTCACGAGCTAATTGTTGGTTTAAGTCCTGAGGCGACACATAAGTTGATTGCTGAAATGCTATTGGCAGAAGTAGGGCATATTTTGCGTTTGTCAGCTGATAAGCTCTCAGTCGATAAGTCAGTATTTGATTTAGGCATGGATTCTCTAATGGGCATGGAATTAGTGCTCGCGATTGAGGAGCGTTTTAAAGTACGCTTACCGGTAATGGCTTTGACTGAGGGTGCTACGGTGAGTCGTATTGCTGAGAAGATCGTCGCACACTTGCATCCGCAAGAGTCGGCAGCTGCGCCGACTGAGCAGGATTTAAAACAACAAACAATAGCAGCGGTAGTAAAAAAACATGGCTCAGACATGACAGACGCTGAGTTAGCACAATTAGCTGCCCATTTATCGGCAGAAGAGGCGAGGAATTAAGCCATGACAGGTCGGAATTTATTTGGTCTGAGCGATCAGATTAAAGAACGGCTAGCCAATGAAATGCTAGAGCGCCATCGAAAAAAGCTCGATAAAATCGCTCAAGAAGGCTATCCCAATAAAAAGAAGTTATTCCGCCGCGATGAGATTCCAGAGGCTTTTTATCGCTTTGATCAAATGCCCGGCTACCAGCAAATCCGCGTGATTGAGCAAGGTGGCAAGCAATTAGGCATTGATAGTCCATTTTTCAAAACACATGATCAAGTAGCGCGCTCTACCACTTTCATTGAAGGCAAAGAGTATATTAACTTTGCCAGCTACAATTATTTAGACTTGTGTGGGCATCCTAAGGTCAATCAAGCCGCGGTCGATGCGATTCAGCGCTATGGTACTTCAGCTTCAGCGAGCCGAATGGTATCGGGTGAGCGTGCCGTTCAGCAAGAATTGGAGCAAGGTTTAGCCGATCTGTATGAGGTGGACGATTGCGTGGCGTTTGTAAGTGGGCATGCGACGAATGTCACTACGATTGGCTATTTGTTTGGGCCACGTGACCTGATTTTGCATGATTCGCTGATTCATAATAGCGCAGTGCAAGGCGCGCAACTTTCTGGTGCTAAGCGCATCCCTTTCCCGCATAACGATTGGCAAGCGGTTGATGAGATTTTGACGCAGCAGCGCAAGGACTTTGAGCGCGTGCTGATTGTAGTGGAAGGCATCTATAGTATGGATGGTGACTTCCCAGATTTACCGCGCTTTATCGAATTGAAACGCCGCCATAAAGCCTTCTTGATGGTCGATGAGGCACACTCTTTAGGCATTATGGGCGCGACTGGGCGCGGGATTCGTGAGCATTTTGGTGTTGCGGGCAAAGATGTCGATATTTGGATGGGCACGCTTAGCAAAACTTTATCCGGTTGTGGTGGCTATATCGCAGGCGAAAAAGCCTTAGTCCATCATTTAAGAATTTCTGCTCCCGGCTTCTTATATAGCGTCGGCATGTCTCCGCCCCTAGCAGCTGCCTCAGCCGCCTCGTTACAAGTGATGTTAGCCGAGCCAGAACGTGTGCAAGGTTTGCAAGCCAATGGCCGATTATTCTTAGAGTTCTGCAAAAAGCATCAAATTGATACCGGCTACAGCGCTGGTTTAGCGGTCGTCCCGGCAATTTTAGGTAGTTCTGCGCGGGCAGGTTTAGTCGCCAATCGGATGTTTGATCGTGGAATTAATGTGCAACCGATTTTCTACCCAGCGGTAGAAGAGGGCATGGCGCGCTTACGTTTCTTTATCAGTACGAGCCATACAGCTGAGCAAATCCAATACACTGTGGAAACTTTAGCCGAAGTCATGGCGGCTAAAAAATAGTGACTGCAGCGCGTCGAGTTATCTTTTGTACCTATCCTAGCGCTTATTCAGATCTAGTCTTGAATGAGTTGCTGGCGGCTGAAGATATTGAGCTAGTTGGAGTAGTGAGTTCGACGCGCATCCTGAATAAAACCGATAGCCACTTGCGTGCAAGTATTCGTCAGATCCAACTTTCAGGACTTCGTTATGCTGCTTATCTATTTGCAGTGACTGATTTGTATCGCTTATTACGCTGGGTATTTCGCAAATCTAGTTTCACTCAGCAGCTAAGAGCCAAGAATATTCCTTGTTTGACAACTGATGATATTAATTCAACAGAATCTGTCATTTTCTTAAAAAATTTGCAGCCTGATTTGCTATTGTCTGCACACTTTAATCAGTTACTTAAGCCTGAAGTGTTAGCACTGCCCCGACTCGCTTGTTTGAATATTCATCCATCTTTATTGCCAGCATTTAAAGGAGTCGATCCTGCTTTTTATGCCTTGCTTCGACAAGCACGAGAAACGGGTGCAACGGTACATCTGCAAGATGAGCAATTCGATCACGGTGCGATTTTAGAGCAGAGTAAATTGAGCATTCGCCCACAAGACACCTTATTTAGTTTAAACCTTAAGCTCTTCAAGCTAGGGTCGCTTAGTGCGGTTAAGCAAATTCGTGAGTTGACTGCAGATACCCAAGGCAGCGCTCAAACCACAGTCGGACGTTACGATTCATGGCCTAACCCTGCGGATACCAAACAGTTTCATCAGCAGCGTCGCTATTTTCGCTTGCGCGAATACCTAGCTTTCATTCGCTACACGCAGACCCGCTAGATTTAATAGCTCCATTCCTAAATTTTCGACCGCTAAGTCTTTAGAAGCTACAGCTAAATTTTGGCTTCGATTGCTCCAAATTAGATAATCGCTACGCCCATCTTGAAAGTTTAGTTCTTTATAGACATCCGGCATACTCGGTACATGATCACCATACCAACATAAGAAGCTCGCTGTTGAGCTGGTTTTTAAGTAGGCAGTCAAATTAGTAAGCATCTGATCAGCATTTTTTAAATGTTTTAAGTAAACCGTCAAATCATGATGCTGTTTGAGTGGTTCAGCTTGATAAAACTCTGCTACATCAGCTGGCTCATAATTTTCTAAATGTAACGGGCCATGATTTTCCATCGTGATTGCAAAAATAAAGAGTGGTTTTGCGTTGGCTCGCTTAGCAAGTACATTTTGAATTTTAAGTGCTATGGCTTGATCACTGATATAAGGGCCAGCTGTGTGCGTGCTATCAAACTCATTAATATCAATAAATTCATCAAAGCCTAATAGAGGGAATACTTTATTCCTTTTGAAAAAAATAGAGTGATTAGGATGAATACAGATACAGTGGTAGCCCAAAGCTTTAAAATAATTAGCGATACTAGGCGAAGCTTCTTTTTGTAAAAATTGATAAGGGTTAAAGCGATAATGTTTTAATTTTTGGTTATCAATCCCACTTAAAAATGCATACTCAGTACGTAAAGTGTTAGCGCCCCAAGCAGGTACATGCAAACTACCACTCAGTAGGACTGTATTCTTAATAAAATCAAAATTTTGTAGTACATTAGCATTGATGGCTGTCGTTAAAGAGCGAGCATCAAAAAAAGATTCGCTTTGAATGACGATAATATCTGGCCTAGTTGGTAGATCTGGTGCAGGCCTTGTATAAGGCGATTCTGTTCTAATAGTAAATTGAAGCTCTTGTATATTTTTCAGTCGCTTAGCTTGTAGAGAGTAGATAAGCAAACTATTAAAAAAACCTAAGGTTTTAATATCAGTTTTAGGGTCAAAGCTTAAATTAATAGTAGTTGAGATTTTGTAGCTTAAGCCGGTTAAAACTATGAAAGCGACTATCAGTATCAAGCTAAAGTTTAACCTAGAAAAGCTTAGGGCAGGTTCTAGAATAGCTGCGGTATAAAGTAGAGCTAAGCCAACAAGAATGGCTGCAAGAGTAAGTGGCAGGTTTAAAAATGGTAGGAATAGGCGCGGATGCGTAAAAACCTGTAGGTACAGATAAATATCAGAGAAAACTAAGGGTTCTTTTAAGGCTTGGTATTTAGCTTGGTTAACGACTAAAAAGACTGCACAAACCGCTAAACTAATAATGCCTGCTAGCCAAGGTCGATAGCTTATCAAGAGGGCAATGGAAAATATTAGTGTGACTAAATTAGTTTGCAGCAGCCACAGTGTTAGCGGTCTGTTTGTGGGGCGTAGTTCGGTTGCAATAAAATAAGTCTGAGCTTGTTGCACTAAAAACCAAGTTAGTCCATAAGCGAGCAGCAGGCTGAGCATGTGCGCTTAATTGGCTTGTCTAGGAGAGCGTGGGCGATTGTAACCAAACAATCCTAAAAAATAAGAAGCAATAGGAAAGGGCAGAACAGACACAAACCACATACCCCAAGTCAATGGAAAAGGGAAGGCAATCACTGCTTTATTCCGCTCTAAACCTTTAGCGATAATGAGAGCAGCTTGCTCAGGAGAAATCATGCTGGGGCGTGTACCTGGGAATTGATCGCTTAAATGCGTTTTTACAAAGCCTGGGCAAACTACATTCACCTGCACCCCTTCTGGTGCTAGCCAACCGCGCAGTGATTCTCCCCACGCTTTTACGGCTGACTTGCTAGCACAATAAGCGGGTGTAATCGGCATACCGCGCCAAGCTGCGAGTGAGCTGATAATCACAAGCTGGCCGCGTTTACGTGCGCGCATGCGTTCAATCAAGGGATGTAAGGTATAAATGACACCATACAGATTGGTATCGAGCACTTGCTCAATATCTGCTAATTCCTCACCTGAACCTTGTTTGCTTAGCATATGAGTCACGCCAGCGTTGGCGATCGCTAAATCAAGCGGATATTCATTATCAAACTGATCCAGCCATTGTTTGATCTCATCTTTATCGCTAACGTTGATACTAGCCGTATGCACTGTAGCACCCAAGGCATTACAAGCTTGGCTAATTTGCTCTAAACGGCTTTGATCGCGCCCAATTAAGGCTAAGCAAGTATCTGGAGCTGCATAGTGTTGAGCTAAGGCGGCACCCAAGCCATTACTAGCTCCAGTGATTAGAATGTTGCGTGCCATACTAATTAGCGCTCTTTGTAAAGATAGCTGGCTTCAGGTAGCTTACCGCCATAAATAATTTTGGCAGGTGCCAAGACCGGAGTGGGGGCTGAGGCAAGGATTGGTTTAGTCGCTTGTGGGGTAATTTGCATAGCCGCTATGCTTCCTGCGATAGCTAATCTAATACCTTTTCGTGAATAAAAGTCACCATTAATTTGAGTTTCTTGGATGACTCGTTGGCGGAAGCAACTAAGTAACTGTTGATCAGCTGCTTGGCCTTCCTGCCAAAAACGATCGATTCCATCTTGAAAGGTTAAGCCGGGAATATCAAACAGTGCAGTACCTAAAGCAATCGTGGGTGAACCATGATGGAGCGCTGAAGTTCCAGTGGTGCTATTAACCAGTACAGTGCCTTTCGTGTGATGCAGCAAAGTGGGTAAGTGTCCTGTCTCTAGAAAGATGACTCGGTCAATAATCCCTAAATTTTTCGCAGCTTGTTTGACGGTTTTGCTGTGTTTCAGCAGGCCGGTATCTAAAGGATGGTTTTTAATAACTAAGCAGCTAGCCATAGGTGCATGCTTAGCGAATGAGTTCAGCACTGCCAGCATCATTTCCTGCACACTTTTATACGGAGAGTGCACCCGAATTTGCGCATCTGAGTCTAGTTGCAAGGGCAATAGATAATAGGGCTGCTTAGAATCAATCAGGCGTTTAATTTTGGCTTTTTCCCAACGCTCACGCCAAAGTTTGTTATTGGGCATTCGCTGCATCCAACCGAGATATTCTCGATAGGCTTTAAACGGGCGATGCGTTTGATAGTGCGGATAAACAGGGCGAAAAGCAGCAGTAGTTATACGGTAACAGATGTCATGCCAAGCGCGAGGTAGCAGATTTTTACCAATCTTTTCAGCTACCTTGGTATTTTGGTTCTCATAATTTAACCAAAATTCGGGCTCTTTTCTTAACAGTTGAGAATAGCCGTTAACGCCAGTTTGTTCTAAGGTGATCCAATCTGGACGAAAGTAGCCTTCCTCATAGACGTGAATAGTCAGACCTAACCGTTTAAGTAAGGCGATGGCTTGTAGATGTACGGGGCGGGTATCTCCAAAGAGCACGACATCGGTAAATTTATGTTGATAGAATTTTTCTTCTAACCAGTTGGGCAGTTGATCTAAGGGGGCATTGAAGCGCCATGTGTTTTTTTTGCTACTAAACCAACTATCGCCACCACAAAAGTTTACCCGAAATACTTCGTATCCATTTCCTTGAATCGCATCCCCTAATTGACGAAAAAAAGGAGTCGCGACACCCTGTAAGAAAAGAAATTTTCTGGATGTCATTATGTATTTTCAGGTATCAGTATTTGTTTTAAGTAATACGAGTATAGGTTATGGGTGCATAAAAGATCAAATTTTGTAGCTATTTAACAACAAAAATATCCTTAAGCAGCCAGTAATTTTGCTGGAGAAATAGCCAACTTAGTCTGCTTATGCAGAATTTCTAGCAAGATAATGGCTCTTTCTTCACCATCATAGCTCATAAAGATGCCATTCAGCCCACGAAAGGGGCCTTCAGTCAAAGTAACCGAATCTCCTTTATGGAAGCTGTCGAGATCGATAGCGCGCTCACCTAAAGCTAATTCTTGGTGTTTGAGGTTGAGAATTAAATCGGTAGGTACGATCGCAGGCTGAGTCCCAAAGCGCACAAACTGGTTAACGCCGCGAGTGGAGCGGATCGGGCTCCAATTGTCGGTGAGTTCGTTGAGAGCAATAAACAGATAGCGGGGAAATAGGGATTCAGTTTTTTTAACCAGCCTTCCGCGTTGTTTACGTAGGCGCTGTGCGAGCGGACGATAGACCTCGTAGCCTTGCTTTTCGAGCTCTATTTCTGCCAATTCATCTTTAAAAGGTTTACTAGTCAATAAGTACCATTGACGTTCAATTGGGCTAGTGAGAGGCATGGTCAAAGCTTACCGAAAGATTAATTGTTTTTAGGTTAGGACTCTAAAGCCGTGCAGTCAATTGCTTTTTTTTGTAATTAGGTTACAAATTGCGCCCTAAACTTAAACTTGCTTGCTGTTGATGTGCAATGCAGCATTTTTTCATCACACCTAGCAATAGTGAGTCACAAAATAGGAGTACTAAAGCCTAATGGATGCAACCATTTTGCTAGCTGCCGAAGGGCTATCACGTTATTACAGTGATCAATGTGCAGTGGACAATCTTGATCTACAACTACAACAAGGTGAAGTGCTGGGTTTATTAGGCCCGAATGGTGCAGGTAAATCGACCACGATGCAAATGCTAACCGGTAACTTAGCTCCTACGACCGGTTCTATCCAAATTAATGGGATTGATTTGTTGGAGGAGCCGCGCCAAGCCAAGCGCCATATTGGTTATTTGCCTGAGCAACCTCCGGTGTATCGTGATCTGACAGTGAATGAATATTTAGACTATTGCGCGAAGTTGCATGGACTACGAGGAGCAGCACGTAGTCAAGCGATCAGTTTTGCACGTGAACGGTGTAGTTTGCATGAAGTACAACATCGCCTGATTGCTAATCTTTCAAAAGGGTATAAACAGCGCGTAGGCATTGCTCAAGCGATTTTGCATAGACCAGCGGTTGTCATTTTAGATGAGCCAACTGTGGGTTTAGATCCGCTACAAATTCGGGAAATTCGTAAGCTGATTCGAGAGCTGGGGCAAGAGCATAGTGTGATTCTTTCCACCCATATTTTACCGGAAGTCCAAGCAGTCTGTGACCGTGTACAAATCTTGAATCGAGGCCGTACCGTATTTAATGATTCGCTGGCAGGCGTAGAATCGTTAGAAAAGATCTTTTTCGATTTAGTCTACCAAGAAGATCCTGCCTTAGCTGATGAAGGGGCAGCATCATGAGTATGATCTGGACGATAGCTTCCACCGAATTTCGCCGCTTATTTAATTCGCCCTTAGCTTGGAGCATTTTAGCAGTGGTGCAATTTATCTTGGCCTGGATCTTTTTGCTAGGTTTGAACGAGTATGTCACCCAAATTCAACCCGCGATGGCGGGGCGCGAGAATGCACCCGGTTTAAGTGATTTAGTGGTATCAGCCCTCTATTTGTGGGCGGGTATTATTATGCTGGCCGTGATGCCGGTCTTAACCATGCGCTTATTTGCAGAGGAACGTATGAATCAAACCTTGGTTTTGCTGACCACGGCACCGATTTCGATTACGCAAATTGTCTTGGGTAAATATTTTGGGCTACTGCTGCTGATTGTGACCATGATTGGGATGTTGACCTTAATGCCGATGTCTTTATCGTTAGGCACCGATTTAGATTGGGGTAAATTAGCAGCTGCGATTTTGGGTCTGTTTTTGTTGTTAGCTTCCTTTGCAGCAGCAGGCTTGTTTTTGTCTGCGTTGACACGCCAACCCATTATTGCCGCAGTGAGTACGTTCGGCTTGTTATTGTTTTTGATGATTTTGTACATCTCCGGCACTTCGCAAAGTTCGGGCAGCCAATTATTTATTTATCTATCTCACTTTGGTCACTTTCTCTCTTTCTTAGAAGGTCTGTTTGATAGCAGTGATTTGGTTTATTACCTGCTGTTTATTGCCAGCTTTTTGCTACTCACCATTCGTAAGTTAGATAACGAGCGCTTGCAGAGGTAACCGCATGAAAATGACTAAAGGTCTGCATCGTTCGATTGGCGTGCAGAATGCAATTTTTTATATTTTATTCTTTGTGGCAATTGGCTTAGTCGCCTTTTTAAGTCGTGAGTTTCATTTCCAAGCGGATTGGACTTATGGCAATCGTAATAGCTTGACCGCAGCCACCCAAACCTTATTGGAAAAGGTCGATCAGCCCTTAAAGTTTGTGGCTTACGTCCCTGAAGATCCGATGCTGCAAGAGCAATTGCGCAAGCTCGTCGCTAAATATCAGCGGGTGAAGCCGGATATTAAATTGGAGTTTGTTAATCCCGATCTCGACCCGGTGCGCGCCAAGCAAGATGGCATTCAATACGCGGGGCAAATGGCCATTCACCTAGGTGATCGTAGTGAAGTGGTAGAGCAAACCACTGAGTCAGTGATTGCGAATGTGATCCAGCGCATGAGCCGTGGCTCAGAGCGTTTAGTGGTGTTTCTGGAAGGGCATGAGGAGCGTGAGCCGCTGGCGGAGCATTCGAGTGGTTTATCTCAATTTCTCAGCAACTTAGAGCGTAGTGGTTTTATTGTGCAGCCGCATAGCTTAGTGCGCTCCCAATCAATCCCACAAAATGCACGTTTTTTAGTGATCGCTGCTCCACAAAAGGATTTATTGCCCGGTGAGGTTGAGATCATTAAAAAATACCTAGAGCAGGGTGGTAATTTATTGTGGCTACAAGATCCGGGTAGTTTACACGGCTTAAAGCCCATTGCTGATTTATTGGGTTTAAAAATTAGCGAAGGTACCGTTCTTGATGCGAATGAACAGTTACATGCTGTTTTAGGCGTCAGCCATCCTGCTATTGTGCCAGTCGTGGATTATGGAAAGTCGCCCATTGCTGAAAAATTTACTGGCTCACAAAGCTTGTTCCCGTTTTCCACGATGATTGAGCGTAATCCGCTGGAAGATAAGCAGGCTTTGGTGTGGCAAACAGAAGAATTGCTGACCACTTTGCCTAATAGCTGGTTAGAGACAGGTACGATTGATGGCGCAGTCACTTATGAAGAAGAGAAGGGCGATGTGCTCGGGCCGATTTCGATTGGCTTTACGTTAACTCGCTTATTGGAGCAGCCTGCGGGCACGGAAACAGCCGCCACTCCTAAACCCAAAGAAGAACGTCAACAACGGGTAGTAGTGATTGGTGACAGTGATTTTTTGATCAATAGCTTCATCGGTCAGGGTGTCAATCTCGACTTGGCTACTAATATCTTTAACTGGCTGAGTGACGATGACAATCTCCTTAATATCCAAGTGAATAGCGCGCCAGATACTAATTTTACGCTCGGCGAAACTAGCAGTGTAATTTTGGCCAGCTTCTTCTTAATGGTCTTGCCTTTGAGCTTAATTGTCTTAGGTAGCGTGATTTGGCTAAGACGGCGGAGAAGGTAATCATGACTAGTTTATCTATGCGGCGCTTTGGACTAAATGCTTTGCTGCTAGTTATAGTGCTTAGTTTAGCCGCGTTAGTGTGGTGGCAATTGCAACAAAAGGAACAGCAAGCGCAGACTGATCGCTTATTGCCGATCACGTTTGCAGAGGTGACCTCTATCCTGATTGAGCGCCAGACAGAGAGTGTATTAGAGAAAATCGAGCTACAACGCGAGGGTGACGACTGGCGTTTACTGCAACCGGTCGCCGCAGAAGCTAATGCTATTAAGGTGCGTCAATTACTAACTTTATTAGATGATAAGGTGGAGTCCAGTTATTCTAGTGCTGATAAAGATTTAAAACAGTATGGCTTAGCGCCTAGTGATCTCAGCGTCAGCTTTAATGGCAGCAAGTTAGTATTAGGCGATAGCAACCCAGTATCAAATCAGCGCTATATTCTGAATGGGCAGCAGATTCAGCTGGTTAATGAAGCAGTTTATGGTTTATTAAAGGAAGATTGGGTTAATTTTATTTCTCTCAAACTTGTGCCTAATCAACTAAAGTTAGAAACGGTGCAGTTACCAGAAGGGTTTGCTGATTCGCCACAGCTGGTATCCGCTTGGAAAGTCGCTGAGGCAGTTCGTGTAAAGGCCTTTGACCCTCAACAAGCTACACCCGATATGCAGAAAGTCATTCTTAAGGGCGCGAGCGAAAGCCAAGAGTTATTGGTAGTTAAGTTAACAGATGAAATTGTGCTTGCTGATCTTGCTAAGCAATGCGCGTATACTTTGCCAATTTCACAGGCGGCTCAGCTATTTCCAAGCAAAACTGGCTTAGGGAATACACCTAAATAGGTAGAACTTGCATTGTAAGTAGCCTGTTTAAAACGTAAGATTCAGATAATTTTTCAAGAGACCCTGTTCAACTACAGTAGTTTGTAGTGCTTTAACTAAACATTTGTACTTTATCTTCAAAGGCTTGTACTTTTGAGTGGCTTGCTTGTTTGACGATTTTGGCTAACTGGTGTTAGTGATAGGGACCGCAGCTACGAAAAAAGGTAGACAACATGAAGATCACCAAAGGTCTAGATATTCCTATCTCGGGGAAGCCAGAGCAAAAAATCTATGATCATCCCAAGCCGACGACTCTCGCCGTATTAGGGCGTGATTTCCATGAGCTGAAGCCTGCTTTGCAAGTCAAAGAAGGTGACGAAGTCAAAGCAGGGCAAATTCTATTCTCACATCGTAAGCATGAAGGCGTGAATTTTACTGCGCCGTGTGCAGGTGTCGTTAAAGCGATTAATCGTGGTGAAAAGCGGGTGCTGCTCTCTGTGGTGCTCCAAGTAAGCTCCGCTGATGAGGAATTCATTGATTTTGGTGCCCACAGCCCAGAAGCCTTAGCCAGTTTGGATGAAGCGGTGATTCGCAAGCAGCTGCAAGACTCAGGCCAATGGGTTGCCTTCCGTACCCGTCCTTATAGTTATGTGCCGGAAGCTGATGCAAAACCAGCAGCTATTTTTGTCACCGCGATGGATACACGCCCTTTAGCAGCTGATCCCAAGGCGGTACTGGCTGAATACGCCGAAGCCTTTCAGCACGGCTTAGTGGTGTTAGCTCGCTTAACGCCTAAAGTCTATGTTTGCCATGAGCAAGGTTTTGCTCCGCCGAAAGTACCAAATTCCAATGTGATGTATGAAGGTTTTGCAGGCGTGCATCCTGCAGGTTTACCCGGTACACATATTCATTTTTTAGAGCCAGTCAGTGAAGCGCTGTCAGTGTGGCATCTCAATTACCAAGATGTGATCGCGATTGGTAAGTTGTTCACTACCGGCAAATTATTTGTTGAGCGTGTTATTTCCTTAGCAGGGCCTGCCGTAAAAAAACCACGTCTGATTCGCACCCGCTTGGGCGCGAATACGGATGGTTTGGTCAGCGGTGAGTTAACACCGGGGCGGTATCGGGTGATTTCTGGTTCGGTATTAGCTGGGCAAACAGCCGCTCAAGATGTTGCTTACTTGGGCCGCTATGATTTGCAGGTGTCGGCTATTGCTGAAGGGCAAGAGCGTGTGTTCTTGCACTGGTTGAATCCGTGGTTATCCCAATATTCTATGATGCGCGTGTTCTTAAAGCCGGGCTTAGATAAGCACGATTTTGCGATGAGCAGTACGCAAAATGGTAGTCATCGGGCGATGGTGCCACTGGGTAACTACGAGCAGGTCATGCCACTTGATATTTTAGCCACGCAATTGTTACGCTCCTTATTAATCCGCGACACAGTGATGGCTCAACAACTGGGCGCTTTAGAATTGGATGAAGAGGATTTAGCGCTCTGCACTTTCGTTTGCCATAGCAAATACGAATACGGTTCTGCGTTACGCGATTGCTTACGCATGTTGGAAAGAGGGGAATAAACGATGCTGAAAAATTTGCGTAAATGGCTCGATAAAATTGAACCCGATTTTCAGCCCGGCGGAAAATACGAAAAGTATTTTAGCATGTATGAAATGGTGGATACCTTACTGTATAGCCCACCCAATCGTACCACTAGCTCACCGCATGTACGTGACGCTTTAGATTTAAAACGGGTAATGGGCTACGTATGGCTAGCCACTTTCCCAGTGATGTTTATGGCCTGCTATAACACCGGCTTGCAGGCGAACTTAGCCCTACAATCGATGGGTTTAGAGCAAGCAGCAGGCTGGCGCGGTTCAATTCAAAGCTTATTTGGCTTTGACCCTAATAGCTTTTTCGATAACTTCTTTCATGGTCTGTTGTACTTCTTGCCGATTTATATGACGACCTTCATTGTCGGTGGCATTGCTGAAGTCATCTTTGCGACCGTGCGTGGACATGAAGTGAATGAAGGCTTCTTTGTTACTTCGATTCTTTATACGTTAACCTTGCCGCCCGGCACACCGCTATGGATGGTGGCTTTGGGTATTTTGTTTGGCATAGTAATTGGTAAAGAAGTTTTCGGTGGTACTGGGAAAAACTTTATTAATCCAGCACTGGCAGGGCGCGCTTTTCTCTTCTTTGCCTATCCTTCCTACATGTCAGGTGACACTGTTTGGGTTGCTGTGGACGGTTATTCGGGTGCAACTGCGTTATCCACAGGCGCTGCGAGTGGTATGCAAGGTATTTATGCCAGTGGTTTAACTTGGTGGGATGCCTTTATTGGTTTGGAGCCAGGTTCTTTAGGTGAAACTTCTGCTTTAGCGATTTTCATTGGTGGTGCTTTCCTGTTGTATACCGGGATTGCCAATTGGCGCATTGTCTCTGGTGTGCTGTTTGGCATGATTATGACTACAATTCTATTGAACACCATTGGCAGTGACACTAACCCTATGTTTGCCATGCCTTGGTGGTGGCATTTAGTGCTTGGTGGCTTTGCGTTCGGCATGATGTTTATGGCAACAGACCCAGTCACAGCGGCGCATACCAACGCGGGGCGCTGGTGGTTTGGGGTGTTGATCGGCTTCATGGTGATCCTGATTCGAGTCGTGAATCCGGCCTTCCCTGAGGGCATGATGTTGGCCATTCTCTTTGCGAATATGATTGCGCCTCTGATGGATTACGTGGTGATGAAAGTGAATATTCAGCGTCGTCTGAAGCGACAAAAAGCAGCCATAGGCGAGGTGAAAGCATGAGTGCTATTAGTGATGTCTTAGCTTTACCGAATGACAGTCGGAAAAAAACCTATATCGTTGCTTTTGTACTGTGCTTAATTTGCTCAATTGCGGTATCAACAGCCGCAGTCATGCTCAAGCCAGTGCAAGACAAAAATAAGCAGTTCGATAAACAGCGCAATATTGTTGCGATTGCAGGTCTCGCTCAGGAAGGCGTTTCGGTTGATGAAGCCTTCAAACAGGTTGAGGCGAAAGTTGTTGATCTACAAACGGGTGAGTATGTCGATAATATTGATCCCAAAACATTCGACGCACGTGCCGCTTCTGTAGATCCTAAGCAAAATGTCGTTTTGACCAAAGAGCAAGATATTGCTTCGATCAAGCGCCGCGCTAAATATGCCACCGTTTATCTAGTTAAAGATGAGCAAGGTAAACTACAGAAGGTTATTCTGCCGATTTCAGGCTATGGTTTGTGGTCGACTTTGCATGGCTTTTTAGCCTTACAAGGTGATGCAAATACCGTGGTGGGCTTAGGTTTTTATGAGCACGCTGAAACTCCGGGCTTAGGTGGCGAAGTCGATAATCCTAATTGGAAAGCACAATGGGTGGGCAAAAAGGTCTTTGATGAGCAAGGCAAGATTGCCATTCGCGTCACTAAAGCCGCAGTAGCGGATAGCGATCCCCGTGCAGTCTATGATATCGATGCTTTGTCAGGTGCGACTTTGACCAGTAATGGTGTAAATAACTTAGTGCATTTCTGGGTAGGCCCAGACGGTCTTGGTCCTTATATACAAAAAATACGTCAAGGAGGTGGAGCATGAATACTGAGACTCGAAAGGTTCTGCTAGGACCTTTATTTGACAATAATCCGATCACTTTACAGATTTTGGGGATTTGTTCAGCGCTAGCAGTGACTAGCTCAATGAATACCGCGCTTCTCATGTCACTCAGTCTGACAATGGTGACGGCCTTCTCCAATATGTTCATCAGTACGGTGCGCAATCATATTCCGAGCAGTATTCGGATCATCGTGCAGATGACGATTATTGCGTCCTTGGTCATTGTAGTTGATCAAATCTTGCGGGCTTATGCTTTTGATACTTCTAAGCGCTTATCCGTTTTCGTCGGTCTGATTATTACTAACTGTATTGTAATGGGGCGCGCAGAAGCTTTCGCCATGCAAAATCCACCCGGCATTAGCTTCCTTGATGGGATTGGTAATGGTTTAGGATATAGCTTAATTCTGATGTTGGTAGCCTTCGTGCGTGAGCTGTTTGGTGCAGGTTCTTTATTTGGCTTGCAAATTATTCCGCTGCTAAAAGACGGTGGTTGGTATGTACCGAATGGCCTCTTGCTCTTACCACCCAGTGCCTTTTTCCTAATTGGTATTTTGATTTGGTTGTTGCGTACTAAAAAACCAGAGCAGCGTGAAGCACCAGAATTTAGAATTCACGAACCAGCTAAAGGGGAGTACCACTAATCATGGAAGGCTTATTGAGTTTATTTGTTAAATCAGTCTTCATTGAGAATATGGCGCTGACCTTCTTTTTGGGGATGTGTACCTTTATTGCCATCTCAAAAAAGATTGAAACAGCGATTGGTCTGGGGATTGCCGTAGTGATTGTGCAAGCCATTACGCTGCCAGTGAACAATATCATCCTGAATGTCTTTTTGAAGGAAAATGCCCTGATCGAAGGAGTCGATTTACGCTTCTTAGGCTTGATTACTTACATCGCGGTGATTGCAGCGATTGTACAAGTGCTTGAGATGGCGATGGATAAATTTACGCCAGCGTTGCATCAAGCCTTAGGTATTTTTCTGCCGCTGATTACTGTGAACTGCGCCATTTTGGGCGGCACTCTGTTCATGGCTGAGCGCGATTACACCTTTGCAGAAAGTGTGGTGTATGGCTTTGGTAGCGGCTTTAGCTGGATGCTCGCCATTATTATTCTCGCGGGTGTGCGTGAGCGCTTGAAATACAGTGATGTGCCGGGAGGTTTGCAGGGTTTGGGGATAATTTTTATCACCGTTGGCCTGATGTCACTTGGCTTTATGTCCTTCTCTGGCATTCAGTTATAGGAGCTAAGCATGACAACGATTCTATTAGGCGTCACCCTGTTTATCTTAATGATTATTGGTTTGGTATATGCGATTTTAATGGCACGCCAACGCTTAGTTCCCCAAGGTGATGTGCACATTTTAGTGAATGATGAAAAAGATTTAGTCGTTCATCCTGGTGGTAAATTGCTGGGTGCGCTTGCGGATAAAGGCTTGTTCATCTCCTCTGCTTGTGGCGGAGGGGGGACTTGTGGGCAATGCCGAGTGAAAGTTTTTGAGGGCGGTGGAACTTTATTGCCTACTGAAGAGGGGCATATCAATCGTCGTGAAGCGGCGGCTTGTGAACGTTTAGCTTGCCAAGTAGCCGTTAAGCAGAACATGAAGATTGAAGTGCCGGATGATGTATTTGGGGTGAAAAAATGGATTTGTACCGTTCGCTCTAATGAAAACCGCGCTACCTTTATTAAAGAACTGGTTTTAGAGTTACCTGCTGATGAAAAAATCCATTTTAAAGCAGGCGGTTATATCCAGATCGAATGTCCCCCTTATAGCCTGAAGTATTCAGAGTTTGAGATTCCAGAGGAATATCGGGGTGATTGGGATAAATTCAAAATGTGGGATATCACCGCTCAAGTCACTGAGCCGGTAATGCGTGCTTATTCGATGGCTAATTACCCCGAAGAAGACGAGATCATTATGCTGAATGTGCGGATTGCTTCGCCGCCGCCTAAAACTAATTTCCCTGCTGGAAAAATGTCTTCGTATATCTTCGACTTGAAACCTGGCGATCAGGTGACTGTATCGGGGCCTTTCGGTGAGTTTTTTGCGCGTGAAACCGATAAAGAAATGGTGTTCATCGGCGGTGGTGCAGGCATGGCTCCAATGCGCTCACATATCTATGATCAATTACGTCGCCTGAAAAGTAAGCGCAAGATGACTTTTTGGTATGGCGCACGCAGCTTACGTGAAGCTTTCTATGTAGAAGAATTTGACCAATTAGCGGCTGAAAATCCTAATTTCACTTGGTTTATGGGCTTATCTGATCCACTACCTGAGGATAATTGGACGGGCTATACCGGCTTTATTCACAATGTTTTATATGAAAACTACTTGAAAGATCATCCAGCGCCCGAAGATTGTGAGTATTACCTCTGCGGACCACCAATGATGAACTCATCAGTAACTAAGTTGCTGCTCGATTTAGGCGTTGAACCAGAGAATATTATGTTTGACGATTTCGGAGGCTAGTCATGATGATATTTGCGATTACCTTTGCAGTATTTCTTTTGGCCTTTGCAGCTTTATCGATTACTTGGTTTTTTAATCGAGAAACCATTAAAGGGAGCTGCGGAGGGATAGCTAATTTAATGGGTGAAGATGGTAAGCAGTGCGGCTGTAAAAAGCCCTGTGAAAAACGCCTTAAGCAGCTTGAGCAAGAGGCAGCAGGCGTTACAGAAACTAGAATTGATTTTAAAGCTTAAAATCCATCACTAGATGCCAGAATTACCCGAAGTTGAGACGACTCGGCGCGGCATAGAGCCGTATTTGCTCGGTCAACGTATTGATCAGTTCATTGTGCGCCAGCCTAAATTGCGCTGGCCTGTCCCTGCTGAAATTCAGCAACTCAATGGTGCATCTATTGATGCCGTGCAGCGTCGTGGCAAGTATTTACTGCTAGAAACTAGGCAGGGCACTGCGCTTATGCACTTAGGTATGTCAGGTAGTTTGCGTATTTGTGCTGCAGACTTAGCCGCTGAAAAGCATGATCATGTCGATATGCTGCTAGCGAATGGAATGGCTTTGCGGTTACGTGATCCTCGTCGTTTCGGTGCAGTTCTTTGGGCGGGTTGTGGTGAATTTCATCCGTTACTGACTAACTTAGGCATAGAGCCACTGACGGATGAGTTTACCGCTGAATACTTATTGCAACGTGCGCACGGGCGGCAAGTGAGTATCAAAGAGTTCATTATGAATTCGCATGTCGTGGTCGGTGTTGGCAATATCTATGCGAATGAAGCGCTCTTTATGGCTGGTATTCCTCCTCGACGTTTTTCTGGTCAAGTGAGTTTGCTGGAATTGCGAAAGTTAGTCGTCGCGATTAAAACAGTCTTAGCGCGAGCTATTGAGCAAGGTGGGACCACCTTGAGAGATTTTGTGCGTGAAGATGGACAAACTGGGTATTTTCAAATTGAGCTACAGGTTTACGGGCGCACTAATCAAGCCTGCGTAAGATGTGGGAGTTTGATTCAACAGATTCGTCAGGGGCAACGCTCAACTTGGTATTGCCCCCACTGCCAGCCTGAGTAATATTTTAAGCTGAATAGTTTTTCTGGCGATGATGGGGCTTAGGCTCGGCCATTTCCACGATGCCGCTTAGCGTCAACTCACGTAGCAATTGACGGCGTACACCGCGCTCAATGCCAGCATCAATACCAACACGATAAAATACGTAGCTTGGAATACCAATCACCACCAACCCTATTATAAAATTAACCGCTATATCCCACATAATAAGCTCCCTTATTTTTTTATTACTGATAAAGATAACGTGACTAGCCTGAACCGCCGATTTACTGTAGCCCCAATGCTGGATTGGACCGACAAACATTGCCGCTATTTTCATCGGCTGTTGACAAAACATGCTGTTTTATATACAGAAATGGTGACAACCGGCGCTATCCTACATGGACAAGCGGAACGTTATTTACGCTTCAATCCAGAGGAGCATCCGCTTGCTTTGCAGCTAGGTGGTAGTGAGCCGCTAGAGATGGCGCAATGTGCCTCAATTGCGGCTGATTATGGCTATGATGAGGTCAATATCAATGTGGGCTGCCCTAGTGAGCGCGTGCAAAAGGGTGCATTTGGTGCTTGCTTAATGGCAGAGCCACAATTAATTGCTGATTGTGTTGCTAGTATGCAGGCCAAACTTGCGATTCCGGTCACAGTTAAAAATCGCATTGGCATTGATGATCAAGACGATTATGAGGGCTTGCATCAATTTATTAGCACTGTATCCGCAGCAGGTTGTAAGACTTTTATTATTCATGCTCGTAAAGCTTGGCTGAAAGGCTTAAGCCCGAAAGAGAATCGAGAAATTCCGCCGTTACGCTACGAACTGGTGTATCAAATTAAGCGCGAATTTCCTGAGTTGGAAATTATTATTAATGGCGGCATTACCAGTTTGAGCGCTTGCCAAGGGCATTTGCAGCAAGTGGATGGTGTGATGATTGGGCGTGAAGCCTATCATAATCCTTGGTTGTTGGCGGAAGTGGATATGGAAATTTATGGAACTCCGCGCCCGATGCTAGATCGCTATGCGGTGCTAGAAGCCATGCTGATTTATATTCAACAGCAGGAAGCACAAGGCGTTCGTGTTAGCCATATCGGGCGGCATATTTTAGGTTTGTTTCAGGGTTTGCCGGGCGCAAGACAATGGCGGCGGCATTTAAGTGATAATATGCACAAGCCTACAGCTGACATGAATTTGTTTCAAGAAGCAGCTAAAAAAGTGCTTGACGGCGCCCACCGTTTTTTGTGAGAATACGCGCCTCAGCTGTTCCCCGATAGCTCAGTTGGTAGAGCACATGACTGTTAATCATTAGGTCACTGGTTCGAGTCCAGTTCGGGGAGCCACTTATTTAAAAGGCCGTATTTAATTATACGGCCTTTTTCATTGGTACTTCTTCAAAAAATAGTTTAACAATAAGTTGGTTGAACTTAATGTTGTGCTTTCTTATCTTCTTGTTCTTTCAAGGTGCGACTCGCGTGCTCGCGCTCAGTCTCACTGACTTCACCCAGAATCTCGCCTGCTAAGTTATAGCGTTGTTGGCCGTCAACGACCGCTTGTAAATATTTACCATGATTGCAATGCATACGTAATAAACGTTGAACGACTCGTTTTGAAGCCGGTGGTTGGTTTTGATCCATCAGCTGATAAAGATCCGCTTCTACTCCCAAAGCTAACGGCTTATAGCTTTGCCAAGCCTCAAAAGTATCAGCTAAAAACCGATCCATCGCTTTGGCTTGAATTTCAGAAGGGCTAGGTTCAGTGGGCTTAGCAGGTTTCGCGTCTTTGGTTTTAGTGAATGAGTTTTTGTGTTTATTCGGTTTAGCGTTGGAGTTATGCGTTGGCCTAGTCGATTTTGTTTCTTCACGGCGAATAATACGTTTACCTAAAATGCGTGACTCTCGTGTTAAGGGTTCTGCATTATTATCGGTAGTTATTGGTTGAGCTGAATTTGATTCAGGTACGTCAGAACTGGGTTTACGTTTAAGGCTTAACGTTTTACGCGGAGTGTCGGTCATAATCTATTATTCGTGAGCTGCAAAATGAATGGGCGTTTTTTAAAAGAACAAGATCTTAATATACAGTGTAACTCTGCTGTTAGCCGTTTTTCTATAAAAAAACTCACACAACACTAAACAAAAAACCCCGCAAGAGCGGGGTTTTTCGGGTGTAGAATTTGGCGGAGAGAGCGGGATTCGAACCCGCGATAAGCTATTAACCTATACACACTTTCCAGGCGTGCTCCTTCAACCACTCGGACACCTCTCCAATAGGGGCAGAATCCTACTCCAGTTGCCATCTTTTGTAAACTGCCAGCCAAAGCTTGGCTAGTCATCTGCAAGTCATCGACAAGGTGCTAGAATTTTTGTACTATTAAAAATAATCTAGGGCTTATAAATAATAATTATTAAAATGATCATAGAAAAGCTTAAGCAGTTTATGAACTGGTGGGGCGACAACCTATATCGAGGTCTGCCGAGCGCAATGCGTGGCTTATTTCGTGCTAGCCAACCTAGTTTAACGCTATATATGGCCAATGAGCGCTTAGCTTTAAGCTGGCAGCAGGATGGTAAGCGCCGCGAATGTGGCGAATATGCTTTAGATAGCAGCTTTGATTTTGCGCGAATTGCTAAAAAAGCCGCTCGCAGTCGTAATTATCAATTAAAACTTGAGCTAGATGAACGGCAAGCCCTGCATCTGCAACACACTTTTCCTGAAGGTGTGCAAGAGAATATTAAACAAGTGGTTGGCTACCAACTTGATCGTATTACCCCCTTTTCCTTAGATAACGCTTATTTTGATGCCAAAGTCGCTAAATATGATAAAGCTAATAAAACAGTAGTCGCTGATATCTATGTCTCGCCAAAAGCGCATGTCGAGCAATACTTAGCTAAATTACGTGCTTTAGGTGTGCCGGATATTAATATCATTTCGGCGATTGCTAGCCCAACCCAATTAACTAGAGGGCTTAGTAGTAGTGTAGCGCCGCCTGCACCGCCTTCTCTCATCCCCTTTTACTTATTTCTGCTAGTACTGATAGCCAGTTTAGTCGCGCCGATTTGGTATAAGGAACGCCGTTTAGGTCAAATTGAGGAGGCTATTGCGAGCTTGCAGCAAAAAGCCTCAGCACAAATTGAAGTACGCGATCAATTATTAGCAGCAGAAGAAACCCTGACTTTCATTGGTGAAAAGCGCAAAACTGCACCTGTCATGTTGGATGTGGTTGAGCACCTGTCTGCCGAAGTCCCTCCGCATACTTGGGTTGAACGTTTAGAAATTGATGGCAATCAAGTACAGATTCGTGGTGAGTCCGAACAGGCTTTAAGCTTGATTGATACGCTAGAGATTTCACCTTATTTTGAAGCGGTTAGCTTTAAATCACCAGTTACTCGCAACCCCAATTCCGGCAAAGATAAATTCCATCTACAAGCCAGTGTGGAGGCTAGCCATGAGTGAAATGGTGATACCAGCACGCAGCCAGCCCCTCATTGCTTGGTTGTTAGTGCTATTGATTGTATTAGCCACGGTTTTTCTTGGGATTATTCCAGCTTGGCTTAAGTCACAAGAGTTAAGTGATCAGATCGAAACGGGCTATAAGCGTTTGGATAAAATGCGCCAAGTCGCACTCGCCGCACCCGAATTAACGGCTGAATATGAACGCATTCGCCAGCAAGGGATTGATAAGTTGTTTTACCCACAAGGGATGACAGCAGCCCAAGTGGGTAAAGAATTACAAAACCAAGTCGCTGCTGTGGTCGCTCGGCAAAGTGGCACACTCTTTAGCTCTGAAGTTGTGGACAATGTACAGCTCCAAGAGGCCGAAGAGCAAACCAGTGATTATCAGCGAGTCACGGTTCAAGTGGTTTTTCAAGGCAAGACGGAATTATTACGTGAGGTCTTGCATGCGGCTTATGCATCCCGCCCTTTAATCTTTGTTGAAGGCTTGGAGGTTAAACCTTTAGAGGGTGTTGACCCGAAGGAGCAAGTGATGCGCGTGACGGTGAAAATTTCCACTTATTGGCGGGGAGGAGTCAAGTCATGAAGCGCTTGTTTAGCCCGCCCATTCAGTTAATTCTGTGGTTAGCTAGTTCAGTCTGCTTAGGTTTAGCGGTTTGGAATGTGATGCAGTTACGCTTATTAGCTGAAGATCAGAGTCGTTCAGCGCGAGTCAGTGTACAAATCCCAGAATCACTGATGCTGGCTGAGCCTGCGGTGCTAACGTATAACCGCATTGTACAAGCGCCGTTATTTTGGCCCAGTCGTGCTGTTCCCGTGGTGGAAGTAGCCGTGGCTGCACCCGTACCAGAAGCTGCTGCTCCTGAACTTCCACCGCCACCACCCGTGCAGCCTCCTGTGGGGCGCTTGGTGGGGATTGTGAATGTGGGGGCTAGTAAGTATGCCTTGATTCGTACTGAAGAGAAAAACCTCTCCTTGCATATCGGTGAGCAGTGGGATGGTTGGACTTTAGAGTCGATTGATACAAAAAAGATAAATTTAGCAGCCGGTGAGCAAAAACAAGAGGTGAAATTAATCGCCGATTTTGCTCCACCAGCAGAGAATGTACAGTTAGCGCAATTACGTAAGAAAGAAGAGCAAAAGCAGCAAATGGCTGCAGCTCGGCAGCAGCAAGCTCAACAAGGGGCAGCACCTGCAGAAAGTTTAGCGATTCCCCCAAATTTGGAGCCAGTAGCAGCTGCCAATCAGGCGCAAGCGAATGCGGCACAGAATCCGCCGCCAGTCATGTCTCTAAAGGAAGCTTTAGAAGCAAGGCAGCGCTTGATGTCGTCACGTTGGGGAGCCGCTGAAGGGGCGGGTGGTGAAAAAGCCAACGCTGGAGCTGCAGCGCCCACCGCAGCCAATCGTTAAATCCGACGAAATGTGGTTACATTGTACAAATCGAAAAGATAAACTGATATTAGCTAAATAATAATAATAAAAAATGGGGTTTGTTTGTGATTAACAGGACTACATTAGTGGGGCTGGCCAGTATTTCCGTACTGCTGTCTGCCTGTGTTTCAATCAAAGACGGTCCCGGCTTTCGTAAAAATGTCGATATTAATCCTTTTCAGCGTAGCGCAGCGGTTAAAGAGCTGGATGTAAACAGTGTCAATCTCGAACATCCCATTCTTAAGCCTGCGAAAAAATCCAAAAAACTTAAAAGTAGTGGAGCTGAGGGTATTGCCGGTACTAGTTCTAGCAGTGCTTTGCTAGATGTTTCCAATTCAACACCTGTCTCCCGATCCAATCCTAAGGATATGGAGTTAGTTCTAGGTAATCATCAATACTATCGAACGGATGTCGAGCGCCCAAGCATTGCTGCAGGGCGAGCAGGTAAGGGCGAAGGGGTGGCGCTAAATTTTGAACGTGCCAGCATCCGAGAGGTGGTTGGCGTCGTATTGGGCGATATTCTCAAGCAAACTTATATTGTCGAGCCGGGCGTTGAAGGCGAAGTCACGATTAATTCGAGCGAGCCGATTCCGCGTGAAAGCTTAATTCCGACTTTAGAATCACTGCTGCAAACTCAGGGTGCAGTGCTTTATAAAGATGATAATGGCGATTATCGAATTGCTGCACGGGCTAATTTAAAAGGCCGTGGCTTTATGCCTTCTACTGGCAAAATTAAACCCGGCTACAATATTCAAGTTGTGCCTTTGCGCTATATCCCTGTGACCGAAATGCAAAAGATTTTGGAACCGATTGCGAGTCCAGATGCATTTGTGCGCGTCGATGCTAATCGTAATCTCCTAGTATTAGCAGGCACTAGCTCTGAATTACAGAATTTAATGGCAACGGTGAAAACCTTTGACGTTGATGTATTGCAAGGAATGTCAGTCGGTATTTACCGGATTAAGAATGTGGAAGCCCAAGTAGTGGCTAAAAATCTTGATGCTTTATTCGGTGAAAGTGGTAATAGCCCTATGGCTGGCATGGTTAAAATCATGCCGATTGAGCACATGAATAGCTTAATGATGATTTCTGCTAGCCCTGATTATCTAAAGGAAATGAAAAGCTGGGTGGATCGTTTTGATCAAACTGGTCCTGTGGATGGGCAGCAATTGTTTGTCTATCACGTGCAAAATGGCAATGCAGAACATTTAGCAGAAATGCTGACTCAGATATTTTCTGGAAAAAGTGGCGGTGGCAAAAAACTAGGTGCTTCAGCAGTACCTTCGAGTTTAGCGCCTGGCTTAGAAGCCGCTACGGTTGGTGGGGATGCTTCAGCAGCCGGTTCAACCGCAGCAGCTTTAAAAACCATGCTCGGTGGTGGCTCGTCAGGCGTGAGTATTGATCCAACTGCCGAAGTTAAAATCGTTGCCGATAAAACTAATAACTCACTGATGATCCTTTCCAGTGAAGCGATGTATAAGCAGATTCAAGAAGCTTTAAAGCGGATTGATATTATGCCGATGCAGGTGCAGGTAGAAGCGTCGATTATGGAAATCACCTTAAGTGATGAAATGTCGAATGGTTTGCAGTGGTACTTAACCCAGAACGGCAATACGTTCGGTGAGTTTGGGGTTGGGAAATTTGGGGCTAATGCGACACCGAGTGGTTTCTCGTTTACTTTAGCGGGTGGGTCGAATGGCATCAAAGGCTTCATTCATGCCTTAGCTAAAGATTCCAAGGTTAAAGTTATTTCCTCACCGTCAGTCTTGGTTTTAGATAATCAAACAGCCGAAATTCGCGTTGGTGACCAGCAGCCGATTAAAACTGGCTCGGTTTCTACCGATGGAACCATCAGCAGCGTGCAATCCATTCAATATAAAGATACCGGTGTTTCTTTGAATGTGACTCCGCATGTGAATTCGAATGGTTTAGTCAAAATGGATGTGCAGCAGGACATCACCGATGTGGGCGAAATTGATTCGGCAACCGGTCAGCGCACCTTCCTCAAGCGGAATATCAAAAGCAATATTGCCGTTCAAAGCGGGGAAACCATTGTCTTGGGTGGTTTGATTCGGGATAACCAGACGCAGGGTAATAGCGGTGTGCCAGTCTTAAAGAATCTGCCAGTCATTGGTAGTGCCTTTAGTGGTAGCTCGAAGAGCGGTAAGCGTACTGAATTATTGGTGTTGATCACACCAACGGCCATCAAAGATCAGGAAGCTTTAGTACAGACAGGTAATGAAATGCGTGAACGGATGAAGCGTTTAATGGATAACAATACCTTTCTACAACAATTAAGAGGTGAGTATGTCGAGTAGATTTGACTGGGTAATTGTACTACCCCTATGCTGGATGTTGACAGCGTGTATTTCTGGCGAAACTACCGTGAAACAGGCTGCTCAGCAACGTTGGAATGCATTACTAGCGGGAGATCTGCAACAAGCGTATCAGTATTATACGGATGCGTTTAAACAGACGGTTCCCTTTGATCACTTTCGGAATAGTGTTCAAGGATTAGGATTGTGGAGCAAGGCGCAGGTGCAAAAAGTGAGTTGTGATACTTCGGGTAATCAATGTAACGCTGAAGTTGAAGTCACTGTAGCCATGAAAATGCGTGGTTTACCGAAGCCAGTGGAAACCAGCGATGTGATTCACGAAACCTGGACGAAAGAGGGAGGTTTTTCAGACTGGCGGTATGTTAAAAAATGATTGACTAAATTAGAATTACTTATAGGTTATTCTCAGGTTTCTCAGCCTAACTAGCTTTAAACCTGCGCGTAGTAAGGTACTCCGTAACAAATATAAAAAAATCTCGGGAGGCACGAAAGTGTTTAAGAAGAAAAAGCTCGCCCTAGGAATCGTAGCTGGTTTAGCTGGTGCATTAGGTATTGTAACTAGCGCTCAGGCGGTTCATGTTAATCCAGATGGCACTGGACAGGTTTTAATTTTTCCTTATTTTAATGCTCATCCTGGTTATGTCACGAACATTAACCTTGTGAACTCAACTGATAAAACTAAAGCCGTTAAGATTCGTTTTCGTGAAGGCGATCGCAGTAATGACGTGCTCGACTTTAATATCTATATGTCGCCACAAGACGTTTGGACGGGCAGTGTCCGCTCGGTTGAGGACAAAGATAAGAACGTGATTGGCTCGATCAGTACTAGCGACCGTACTTGTACGTTGCCACAACTCGCATCTTGCAAAGATGATAAGTGCGAAGTCACGATCCCATTCACCGGTCATCAGATTTATACCGGTGTTGATGCAGCAGATACCCGTGAAGGTTATGTTGAAGTCATTGAAATGGGTGTCGTTGAGGATAAAACAGTACAAGCAGGTGTCCTACACAAAAATGGTACGCCAGTGAATTGTACAGCTGTTAAAGATGCATGGAAAAACGGTGTATTCCAACAAGGCTTTGGTGCTAAAGCGACTGGCTTAAGTGCTCCAACGGGTGGTCTATTCGGCTCTTCAGCAGTCCTGAATATTCCACAAGGCGTGGCTTATGCTATTGATCCGGTATCTGTGGATAACTACAGCTCAGTTCCACAGCATTATTTGTCAGATGATCCAAATAACTTCTTATTGCCGTCATTAGCGTCTGGTGATGTAAGCACCAGTACGATTACGGTTCAAGACGGTTATGGCGATAATCAATTAGTGACAACCACTTGGGGTTCAGTGCCAGATACTTGCTTAAATGATAAAGATGATCTGACGCCTCAGTGCGGTACTAACCCGTATCCAATCTCACACGTATTGTTAGCATCCAATGTGATGAACGAGTATTTCCTCGATCCAACCAATGGTTATGACGGGCATACGGATTGGGTTATGACCTTCCCAATGAAGAAGCACGGTATTCATAATGCGGACACGGATGTATCTATCCTAGTGGATGGCATGTATGACCGTGAAGAAGCCAGTCCAAATGCTACCTCTGATATGGACTTCGGTTTCTCGCCAGTCTTACCAGGAAAAACCAAAGAAGAAGCTGAGCTGAAGCGTGAAGTGAACGTAGTGACCTTCCTGACTAGCGATCCATCTTATGATGATAAACGTACAGTATTCTCTAGCCATAGTGGCCAGACCTTATCTGTAGGTTCATTCGTTCATGGTTGGACTAGCATTTCCTTCCCGAAATATGACATTTCTAAAGGTTATGTAAGCTCAGTGACTTATGGCAGTAAAGCTAGTACTACTACTCATTCTGCTACAAGTAGTATCTACCAAGGCGTTCCAGTGGCTGGTTTCTCAGCGATTGAAGGTAATGTCAGCAGCAATGCGGGCGCACGTTTCGGCGATGCGTTACCGCATAAAATCAACCGCTAATAGCCTTAGCTTTTAAGGCGAACGCGGTAACACTTAAAACTGGTCAGACTTAAATCTGGCCAGTTTTTCGCATTTCTATTGGGCTATTGTTGAAGAATAAAAACATGCTATTCAAGAAAACACTGCTACTGCTGGGGCTAGGTTTATTCACTTTAACCACTCAAGCGACGGATGACTGGGCGCTAAAAGCTAAAGATTTAACGATTTCCAAAGCAATCATTGAAGATACTTTAAAAGCACGCGGTTTTGATGCGCTTAGTTTAGATAGCAAAAACCGCCAAGCGCTGATGCAGGAAATGTTTATTCGGGAAAGTCTGCTAGCTAGGCAAGCTGCCGCCGTGTTGCAGCCTGAACAATTAGCTTTATTAGACAAGCAAATTGAGGATTTTCGTAAAAGCCAAGTCTCACGCCTGATTTTAGATGTATTAGCCTTAGAAAAAGCTCCCGATTTTGAGCCGCGCGCTAAGGAGCTATATGAAGCTCGTAAAGCCACCGACTACCAATTACCCCTACGTTTGCGCGTCAGAGTGCTGGAGAAAAATCTCGGTACTGATGAGGTCGCGGTTCTTAAAAAGCTAGAAGAACTGAAAGCGCAAGTGGCTAAAGGTAGTTTGGATTTCAAAGCGGCAGTGCTAGCAGAAAGCGAAGCCAGTGATAAAAAGCTTACAGAAGGCGATAGTTTTTGGTTCCACCAAGGGCAAAAAGTGAAAACGTTCTATGAGGCTGCGCAGGCTCTATCGGCGGATAAACCCTTAAGTGAGGTGTTTGTATACGAAGGCAAGGCTTATTTATTGCAGTTCATCGGGCGGCAAGAAGCTATGCAGCAAACTTATGCAGAAGTGAAAGATAAGATTCTGGCTGAATTAACCGATACTTATAAACAAGAACAGCGTAAAGCCTTGCTTGAGCAATTTCGCGCTGAATTCAGCCAAGTGGAGATTGCTCCCGCTTATCAATAAACAATAACTAACAAACCTGAGGGCGAATGTGTGGAGCAGGCCGAGTTTAGGAGTCATCTGACTCTTATCTATCAATTATTTCGGCGAGATTTGAGCGAACGCTATCACGGTACCGTCTTAGGCTTGGCTTGGTTGTTAGTGCAGCCTTTATTTATGTTGGGTCTGTATACCTTGGTGTTTAGCGAAGTCTTACAAGTGCGTTTTAATGCGCAGGCTTCCAATATTAATTTCGCCTTGTATGTGTTCACTGGTTTACTAGCCTTTAATGCGCTTTCAGAAGTGCTGACGCGCTCAACTAATGTCATTACCGAGCGCCGTGACTTGTTGCTAAACACTGCGCTGCCTAGCTGGGTTTTGCCGATAGTTCCAGTCGCTGTTTCAGTTGCCTTGGAATTACTTTCCTGTTTAGTACTGGTTGCTGCTTTATGGCTGACTAATGCCTTTAATCCACTGGGTTTCGTTTTCTATTTACCGGTTTTACTGATTCGCATCCTGTTTTCGCTGGCGGCGGCTTATAGCTTGGCAGTCTTGGGTGTGTTCTTACGTGATTTGCGCCAGTTAGTTCCTGCTATCTTGACCGTGCTCTTATTCGTTTCGCCGATTCTGTATCCACTGGAGTTAATTCCAGAAAATCTACGTCCACTCTACTACTGGAATCCCTTAGCGCAATTAGTTGAAGCTTATCGTGCTGCTTGGTTGCAGGGGCAATTAGATGTGGCGCGCTTAGTGGGTTTGCTAGTGCTTAGCAGTAGTTTATTAGCGGCTGCAATCTTACTTTTCCAAAGCCTAATGCCGCGTGCAAGGTATGTGCTATGAGCGCTGCGATTGTTTTGCAGAATGCAGGCGTCTGTTATCGACGCTATGCCAAGCCACGCGACGCTTTATTGGAGTGGGTGCTGCGCCGAACTCGCCATCAAGAATTTCATGCGTTGCAACATATTAGTTTTGAACTAGAGCAGGGTAGTTCACTAGGGATTATTGGCGATAATGGTGCAGGCAAAAGCACGCTGCTGCGCTTACTGGCTGGCAATTTGCTGCCGAGTAGCGGTAGTTGCTTGGTACAGGGGCGACGTTCTGCATTATTGGAATTAGGTACGGGTCTACATGGCGAATACAGCGGTTTAGAAAATGCGCGTTTAGGTTTAGCACTTAGAGGTTTGGATCAGGCTGCTATTGAGCAACAATTACCGAAAGTCCTGGCCTTTGCTGAGTTGGGCGAATTTATTCAGCAGCCGGTAAAAACTTATTCTAGCGGCATGGTAGTGCGTTTGGTGTTTGCAGTGGCCGCTGTAGTAGAGCCAGAAGTATTGATTGTGGATGAAGCTTTAGCGGTGGGTGATCAGTATTTTCAGAAAAAATCCTTGGATCATATGCGTGCTAGTTTAGAGCAGGGTGCAACGCTAGTGTTTTGTTCGCACAATCTTTATCAAGTCCGTGAACTGTGCAAACAAGCGATATGGCTAGAGCAAGGCCAAGTAAAAATGCTAGGTGAGTCGCAAGCAGTGGTGGATGCTTATCAAGACGCGGTTCGTGCTCGACAATCGCCTAGCCCTGTTATCACCAAAAATAGTGCTGAAGCTAGGGCAAGTTCAAGTTTTCCTGTATTGCAGGAGATGTGCTTACGAGGTGCTCAGGAACAGGCCGGGTTGCTACCGCTATTTGCCACTTGGCAGCGTTTCGTTGTTGAATTGAAGGTTGATAGTGCGGGCTGTACTGTAGAGGATATTCACATTGGTCTCGTGATTCGGCGCAATGATGAAATTCAATGCTATGGCATTAGTACTTTACACGATCAAATTTCTCTACAAGCACAGGCCAATGGCAGCATTAAAGCGCGTTTTGTGATTGAAAAGCTGGCGCTATTATCCGGTGAATATTGCTTGGAAGTTTGGCTGATTGATAGCAGCGGTCTGCATGTCTACGATGCACGCGAGCGTTGTTGTCCCTTCCGTGTCCAGCAATCCAGCCAAGCTCAAGGGATTGGTTTGAGTTGGATGCCGCATCAATGGGAAATGGAGGTCAGCTAAATGCTCTTTACTCGTTCCGTTGAGCACTCATGGCGCTACGATCTGGCTTTCCCTCTGTATGCGCGTTTACCTTGGCGGGCGTCTTATCGCTTAGCCAGTTGGCAATCCAATTATTTTTATCAAAAACAAAGCACTACTCAAGCAATTATCCGACTGCATATGCAGCAAGCCTTTCCAGAAGCGAGTATCGAGCTGGTGAATAGTTGGGTGCACGATTATTTTCGTATGGTCGAACATGAGGCGCTGGATACTTGGTTTCTAGATCAAACGGCCATTCCAAAAATCGTACAACTCACTGGTTTTGAAGCAGTGCAAACTGCACGTGCGGCTGGACAAAAAGTCTTATTAAGTAGCGGGCATTTTGGGCGCTTTTGGATGGCAGGGCCAGCCATGCGTCAAGCGGGGCATACCATTGGAACCATCACTCGCGATGGGGGCACTACCAATAAATACGGCCTGCATCCGGCGGAGTATCGCTATCGTTTATGGAAGTTACAGCGCTTGCAAGAGGTGCTGGGTGGGCCTTTTTTAGTCGAGGGTGAAGATTTAAGGCCTTTATATAAAGAACTCAGTAAGCACTTGATTACTTTATTATTTGATGTTTCTTATGAGGAAACTCCAAGAGGGAGCGTGACAGTTTCATTTCTCAACGGTACTATTAGAGTACCTGCTGGTATTTATAAAATTGCAAAAAAGACGAATGCCGTAGTTGCGCCGTTTTATATGCATGATAGTGGGAGCGGGACAGTGGTCGCTGAGTTTTCAGAGCTGCTAGATCCACATAATTATAATGATGAGGAATTTATGAGCCTGCTGGCCACGCAATTGGAGTCGCGAATCAGGGCGCGCCCAGGGCAATGGTGGCTATGGGAAGCTCTACCTCTGCTGCGGAGACAATAAATGAATCAAACAGTTGCCGCCTATCCTCCAGCGAATGCTAGTGGTTTGGACGCGAATCATTCGCATAGTAAAATCGTTCAACTTATTCCACGTTATGCGCAAGTTCTAGAGCTGGGCTGCTCTACCGGTGCTATGTCGCGCTTGATGAAAGAGCAATGTGAAGCTCAAGTTTTTGGGGTTGAAAAAGACCCTCAAGCGGCTTGGCAGGCTCAACGCTATTGTGATTATGTCTTTACTGAGGATTTGGACGACCCGAAAAGCTTGGATGCTTTGCAGTTTGAGAAATTCGATGTCATTACGCTAGTGGATGTTTTAGAACATCTACGCTATCCACAGCAGCTATTAGAGCGCTTAAAACCCTTCATGATGGATGAAAGCGTCATCCTGCTATCAGTGCCGAATGTGGCGCATACTTCAGTACGTTTGGAGCTATTAACGGGCGATTTCCGTTATGAAGAAGCGGGCATTCTCGATGCGACGCATTTGAAGTTTTTCACCCTCAATTCTCTAAAAGCCTTGATTGAACGTAGTGGCTTTATGATTAATGAGATTGACTACACTTGGCATGATTTACCTGACTCCGTGATAGCGCGCTATTTACGTCAAGTGGGTGTTGAGGCGACGCCGCGTATTTTGGAATATTTCCATCAACCCGATGCAGTCGCTTATCAGTTTATCATTTCTATTAGCATGCCGAATCAAAAGCCAGAGCAAAAGTCGGATCAGCAGGATCTTTTTAAAGATCACCTCAAGCCGATGTCTGCTTCCTGGCAAACGTGGGGGCATGTATTTTCGAATTTGCAGCAGAAAGAACAAGTCATTCAAGGTTTAGAAATGTGTATTCAAGACCAACAAAATGAAGTGACTTGGCTCAAAGCCCAAGTACAAAATCAGGCCGATGAATTAACGCGTGTGTATGCTACTCGCAGCTGGCGTCTATTGCGCAAACTAGCGAGTTTCTTTAGAGGAATGCCAGTTCAGGAGGGATTAACCCATAGCTAAATACACTGCAGCTATGGGCTAAAGAGCGGATTACTCGCTCACTCAGCGGATAACGCGAATATAACAATAATAACGAGGTTGCAAGCCGCATGCGTGGTCATACACCAGCCGTCAGCATTATTATTCCAGCTTACAATCATGCTGCTTGGATCGAACAAGCACTGGATTCGGTAGCGGCGCAAAGCTTTACGTCGTGGGAGCTAATTATCATTGATGATGCTTCCCGTGATGATAGCTGGAAACTCATCACGACTTGGGTGAAGCATCATCCACATTTGGCGATTCGTTGCCTTCAACACACTCAAAACCAAGGTGCTCCAGCCACGCTGAATGAAGGTTTAGCGCTGGCACAAGGCGACTATATTGCTATTTTAAATTCAGATGATGCTTGGTATCCACAGCGCTTAGAGCGTTTACATAAATTGGCTAAGCAGCAACATTATGATTTTTTAGTGACTGCTGTCGATTTATGGGATGAGCAGTCTGTAGCCAAAGATGAAAGCGAAGCGGATTGGCTGGCTTGGTATCAAGGCTTAAGCGCTGATTATCAAAAGCATCAAAATCTATTACGTACTTTGTTACGTGGTAATTTTTGCATTACCACTTCAAATTTCTTTTTCAAACGCGAATGTTTCTTAGCTCAAGGCGGATTTGCGGATTTGCGCTATGTGCATGATTATGAATATGTATTGCGCCTTTATCGTGCAGGCTTCAAGCTTTCTTGTGTGTGGAATGAGTCACTGCTGCATTATCGCCTGCATACCAGCAATACGATTCGTGAAAAACCATTAGCGGCGATTGAGGAGAATATGCACATGCTCCTAAGTAATCTCACTTTACTTTCTGAGCAGCTGACCTCGAATAGTTTGGCAGGCTTGCAAATTCAGCTGCGTGATCTCTACCGCTATACCCGTGAAGAATGGTTAAGTGCTTTGCATCACCGCTTGGTGGCGCGCGAAGCAACTTTAATGCGCTTTGTAAAAGACCGCGATAAATGGATTTATGAGCGTAATCAATGGATTAGCGAGCGTGATCGAGTCATTCAAAGCCAGCAACAATGGATCGAAGAGCGTGATGGATGGATTCAAGAGCGCAATCAATGGATTAGCGAGCGCGATCAGCATATTCAACGCCTGCAGCAAGCCTTGACTAAACATATTACTTGGGTAAAAGATCGTGATCAGTGGATAGCCGAGCGTGATCAGCTGATTCAAAGCCAGCAGCAATGGATCAGTGATCGCGAGCGCTGGATCGCCGAACGTGATACTGCATTAGTGAATGCACGCCAGCAGCACGCTGAGTTAATCAATAGCCGCGCTTTCCGTTTGGGCAATGCTTTATTAAATCCGCTGCGTATTTTGCGACGCTTAATCCCCGAAAAACGGAGTGTGCGTCATGCTTAAACACGCTAGCAACAAACGTATTATACGCGATTGGCCAGCCATTCAAGCTTGGTTGCAGCCGCAAATTCAAGACTGGCAAGTACAGACGGTTTCATTGGATATTTTCGATACTTTGCTGGCGCGCATTGATACACCAGAACAGGTTCAGCGCTCAGTCTGTCGCAAAGTGTCGCAGTATTTGGGCAATACCTTCAAAGCGGAAGCAATTTGGCAAGCACGTCAAGTTAGTGAACAGACTCTGCGCCAGCAAGCAGCAGCCCAAGGTTTGGATTATGAATGCCGCTTCAGTGAATTAGTGCCTGCTTGGGTTGAGCACTTGTTGGGTGCGTCTAATCCAGATTTAGTAAGTTTCATTATTCGCACTGAGCTTGAGCTGGAAGGTTTGGCTTTATATGTCAAACCCGGCGTTGTACCCTTATTGGAATGGTTGAGCCAAACCAATACACGCATTTTCGCTATCTCTGATATGTATTTGGATAGCCCATATTTGCATGAACTACTAGAAAAATTCGAATTGGCCGCCTATTTCGATGCCATTTACGTATCGGCAGATACTCTGCAATGTAAGTATTCAGGCAGGCTGTACCAGCAAATCGCCGTCGAGCAAAACCTGGACAAAACCAAATGGGTGCATATCGGCGATAACCCAAAATCGGATTACCAAGCCGCTTGTGAACAAGGGACTCAAGGTGTTTGGCTGTATGAAAAAGCTGAGTTACAGCGTATTGATCAGCAGCAATTAGCTGCGAAAATGGCACAACGTGCCAGTATTTGGGCGGGTCGTTATTTCTTTTCAGTGTTACAAAATCGATTACAGGCTTTGAGTGCTGAGCGCGATGATTTTTATTTTCGTTATGGCCGTGATGTTTTGGGTGCTGCGTTTAGTACTTTCATGCTAGGTCTGCAAGAGCGCTTGCAACGCAAGCCGGTAGAGAAGATCTTCTTCGTGGCACGCGACGGCTATTTGTTCCAACAAATGTATCAGCAATTGGCTGAGCCTAAGCCAGAGGATGAATATGTCTATTTATCGCGGCGAGTGATTACCGCGGCCTCCACTGCTGATGGTTTGACGCACGAGCAGGCGCGGGTGGCTTTTTATAATCCTAAACAGCAGGGTTTGCGTTCAGTTTGCAAGGTCTATGGTTTACCAGAAGATTGCTTGCAGCCGTTAGCAGCGCGTCATGGTTTTAAGGATTTCGCCGAGCCGATTTTGGATTGGCAAGATCCGCGCTTATTAGCCTTTTTAGCGGATGCAGAAGTGCAGGCCTGTATTCGCCCAATTGGTGCGAAGCATCGACTGCTATTAGAAAAGTATTTAGAGCAAGTTGGCTTTTTCGCGCAGCAACAATTAGCTATCGTGGATATTGGCTGGAATGGCACGGTGCAAAAATTCCTGAAGCAGGCTTTTGGGCATCGCTCAGATTTTCCGATGGTGAATGGCTATTATTTCGCCTTTGTGCCGAAAATGTATAACGACTTCGGCAAGCAAAATTATTGTGAAGGCATTATTCATGATTCGCGGCGTGATAATGCTTGTGAGCGTATTCCTGCTGAATTTGAAGAGATTTTTGAGCAAGGTGCACGCGCTTTAGAGGCGACAACGGTGGGCTATACCGAAATGGCTGATGGCAGTATCGAGCCGGTATTGAAGTCATCACAAGCCCCTGATCGCTTGGCGGAAGTGGCTTGCAATCGGATGGTCGCAGCGATTCAAGAGGGCGTGATGCTGCACTGGCAACAGTTCCAAGTAGTACAGCGCTTAACCGATTATAAAAGCAGCGATTTATTGCCGTATGTGTATGGCTTGCTAGAACGTGCAGTGGTCTATCCTACGCGCGAAGAGGCTCAGTTCCTCACACGCTTAGTGCATACCGAAGATTTCGGCCATGATCATGTCTTGGAGTTGGGGCGTAAAGCCTTGAGTTGGCAAGATTTCTTGCATCCTCAGCATCTGTGGCAGCGCGTGCAACAGTCGGCTTGGCGTTATGCCTTGTTAGATAGTATTCCGACTAGTGCGCCAAATTTTGCCTTCCGCATGGCCTATTTGCATAGTGTGCGGAAATAGGGGGCAAGATGAAGTCATCACCGTTAGGTAAACCTTTGCTTATCAATCCAAATCGCTTGTTTATTTATGCGCAAGCGTTTCGTTTTTCTTCAGGGCGGGGGCGCTGTTTTAGTCCGGGGTTTACGGCGCTGTGTATTTGGCAGGCTTTGAGCCTACGTAATCAATTGCTTGATCGGGGCATGATCCGCTGGTGGCGGGTTTGGCTAGGGAAAGGCTAAATCATGGCTGAAGTGCAAATCTTATTGTCGACTTGGAATGGTGAGGTTTGGCTAGCTGAGCTGCTGACCTCGTTAACTCGGCAGAGCTTTGCAGATTGGGAGCTACTAGTTCGTGATGATGGCTCACAAGATCAAACCTTAAAAATTATTCTTGAATGGCAGCGTGAATATCCCTATCACTCCAGTAAATTGATTACGGATGGTGAACATTTGGGGAGTACGCAAAGCTTTAGCCGTTTGGTGGAGCATAGTACTGCGCCTTATTTAATGTTTTGCGATCAAGATGATATCTGGTTCCCAGAAAAGATTGAGTTTTCACTGGCGGCCTTAAAAAAGTTGGAAAAGGAACTAGGTACGGACTTACCGATTTTGGTTCATACCGATATGGCGGTGGTGGATGAAGCTAAAGATTTGGCAGCAATTTCCTTCTGGGCTTTACGGGCCTTTGATGTGGAGCAGCGTAAGCAAGCGTATTTGTTGACCAATGTAGTTTCAGGCTGTGCGAGCCTATTTAATCGCGCTGCAGCTGACAAGGCTTTTCCTATACCCGAGCAGGCGATGCAGCATGATCGTTGGTTGGCGCTGGTCTGTGCTTGGTTTGGGCGAGTTAATGCGGTTCGACAGCCACTGCTGTTTTATCGGCAGCATGGTAATAATCAAATTGGCGCTGAGTTGCAGTCGATTCCCTCCACTGAAATTGCAGTGCGGGTTGATGCTTGGAGTCGGCAAGCCGAGGAATTTTTGCAGCGTTATGGTGATGAGCTAAGTCGTACTGATTATCGCTTAGTGGCGGCATTAGCAGGTTTACAATATTTAAAAGGCTGGGAAAGGCGGCGGCATATTGTGCAGCATCGCTTATTTAAACAGGGGATTTTGGCGAATGTAGCTTTGCTATTATTTGCCTAGCAGTTAAGCAGGATTTTAACATGATAAAAAAAATAAACCGTCCTGATGTGGCAGTCATTGTTTTAACTCGGAATGCAGGTTCTTTGTGGAGCCAATGGCTAGCGGGTATTCAGCAGCAAACGGTGCAAGCAGGCCGTTATTTAGTGGTGGATTCCTCCTCAACTGACAAAACAGTGGAGCAAGCCCTCGCCGTCGGTTTAGAGGTTTATTCTATTGATGCGGATACTTTTAATCATGGCGGCACGCGTCAGCTGGCGGCAGAACTCTGTCACGGCGCTGAGTATTTAGTATTTTTGACTCAAGATGCGATTTTGGATGAACCTGATTCCTTAGCATTGCTCTTGAAGCAGTTTAACGATCCTAAGGTAGGTATGGCTTATGGTCGGCATCTCCCGCATCCACAAGCCTCTTTAATTGAGAAACATGCACGTGCTTATACTTATCCTGAAACTTCGGCAGTCCGCAGCAAAGCTGATTTAGATGAATTAGGCTTTCGCGCCGCCTTTTCCTCAGATGTTTATGCAGGTTATCGGGCGAGTGCTTTACGCAGCGTAGGTGGCTTTCCTGAGCATGTGATCGTCAGTGAGGATAGTTATGTATCAGCGCGTTTATTGCTAGCGGGTTGGAAGGTTGTTTATTCGGCGGACAGTGCAGTGCGCCATTCGCACCAATATTCACTCTTACAAATTTTCCGCCGCTATTTTGATATTGGCGTCTTCCATGCTAGTGAGGCGACCTTATTGCGTGGTATTGGCAAGCCAGACAAAGAGGCTTGGGTGTATGTACGCTCTTTGATTAGCTATTTAAGTGAGCGCCGTAAGCGGTTGCTCTGGTTAGCTGCTTTACAGACCTTAGTAAAACTAATTGGTTTTAGAGTCGGTAAAGCCTATGAGTTGTTGCCTGCTTCATGGTGTCATGCGATCAGTTTGCAAAAAGCGTATTGGTATGAAACGCCCACCAGTTGGGAGCAAAGCTGGCTTTACAATGGAGCGAGTAGGGCGCTGGTTCCCAAAAAACTGTCCGTGCCAAGCACTTTGCTGCGGCCAACCGTACAGCGTTTAGCCGCTAAACCGATTAGCGCGGTTTCTTAAAAGACTCAGCTGTGCCTATCTCTAGATGGGTACAGCAAGCCAAAATGGAGGTAGTGTGCTTGCCTTTATAAATATTAGATTATTATGATATTCTATCATTGCAAGGCCATTGAACAGTTCATACATCCTCCTTTGGTGGTAATTGCGCGACTCCTCGGGGTCGCGTTTTTTTTGCAAGCTTAAGTGATAACTCCTTGTGTCGGCGGCTTTATTACCATACAATCCGCGGTCTATTTTTTCAGATAATTACTACATACTCTTTGGAGTTTGGAATGAGAACATTCAGTGCAAAGCCGGCTGAGGTTAAACGCGACTGGTACGTCGTGGATGCCGAAGGTAAGGCGTTAGGCCGTTTGGCCACAGAAGTAGCCCGGCGTTTGCGTGGAAAACACAAGCCGGAATATACCCCCCATGTTGATACAGGGGACTACATCATTGTCATCAATGCTGACAAAGTTGCCGTCAGCGGTAATAAAGCTCAGGACAAGATGTATCATAAACATACCGGCTATATCGGTAATATGAAGTCTTTCTCTTTTGAGAAGCTGCAACAACGTGCCCCAGGCCGTGTTGTAGAGCTTGCCATTAAAGGCATGCTGCCAAAGAATCCATTAGGTCGTGCGATGTACCGTAAACTAAAAGTTTATGCTGGTGCTGAGCATAACCATCAAGCTCAACAGCCACTAGTGCTGGAAATTAAGGGCAAGGAGTAAGAATAAATGGCTGCAACTCAATATTACGGCACTGGTCGCCGCAAATCTTCTTCTGCTCGTGTGTTCATGCGCACGGGTAGTGGCAATATTACGGTAAACAATTTACCGATCGACCAATATTTTGCTCGTGAAACCGCACGTATGGTGATTCGCCAACCACTAAATAGCATCAGCATGACTGACAAAGTTGATTGCGATGTGACAGTGACTGGTGGCGGTACAACAGGTCAAGCAGGTGCAATTCGTTTAGGTATTGCCCGTGCATTACTGCAATATGATGAAGGTTTACGTCCTTCATTGAAAAAAGATGGCTTCCTGACTCGGGACGCGCGTAAGGTTGAACGGAAGAAAGTCGGCTTGCACAAAGCACGCCGCGCTACTCAATTCTCCAAACGTTAATCTTTTCTCTCAGCTTATCCGAAAGCCACAAGTGTTACCGCATTTGTGGCTTTTTTTGTATTAGACTCACTATTCTAAGTCTCAATTGGGGCAAACATTGCGACTGGTGATGGTTAAGCCAGCTAGAATTCGATAATTATAGGCAAGGAGTCGATAGGTGAAGCGCATTCAGTTCCTCGTAGCCATGACCGGCTTTGCTACCCCTCTTATGGTGGGGGCAGACACCACGATCTTTGGTACCTTAAATGCCAATTACGGTTTTCTAAAAGAAAACGGTAAAAGTGATGATAAAGTCCGCATGACCGGTTCCCGCTTGGGGGTAAGGGGTTTTACGCCACTTTCTACAGGCGTCGAGGGCACTTATATTTTAGAGGCTGGCGTTGATCTGGATGGTAATGAGGTAACCACAGATACCCGTCAGGCTTGGTTTGGTTTGCGCGGTAATTTGGGGGAGATACGCATCGGTAGGCAGTTTGGTGCGACCAAAGTATCCTCTGCACCGGTTGATTTATTTAGCGATCAATTCGCTGACTATAATGCGATCTTAGAATCCGAATTCACCTACAACCAAAGTTTTGCTTATATCAACAAGTTTGGCCCCTTAGGCTTTGCTATTGAGCTAAGTAAGGATAAAGAGTACAGCAGCACTGATACTCAAATTACTGCCGTTGATAGCGTAGTAAATTATTCCCAAAATGGCGTCTATGCTGCCTTAGCGATGATGCAAGGCAAAGATAGCTTGAAGATGTCGCGCATCACAGGTGCTTATACCTTTTTTGAGGGGCATAAAGTAGGGGCTACTTTTGAACAAGCTCGCCCTGAAGTAGGCGAAGGCTATGACGCTTTTGTAGTCAGTGGGGGTTATCAGGCAGGCTCTTCCTTCCTTAAGGCTCAATACGGTGAAAATAAGGCCAAAGATAAGGATCAAAAAGAGACTTTATCTGCAGTCGGTTTGGATTATCGTTTAGGTAAAAAAACCGTTTTAAGCTTTGAATACAGTATTAATAAAAATCGTGCTTACGTCCAAAATGACGAGGTAAAAACCTCTGCAGTGGGTTTGTCGCATAGTTTTTAAGAGTGCTTTGCAGATCATTGAATGAATAACTAAAAAATCTAAGGTTTTTTTCAATGTTGCATCGCGTTAAACTCGCTTTCTTTTTCTATGGGTGGATGCTATGACTGCTCCGGTAGCTGCACAACCGCTGGCCACCGCTCCGGCCAGAGTGCCAGTGCGGGAAATTCCGTATAACTACACTTCCTTTTCTGATCGAGAAATTGTTTTACGTCTCTTAGGTCGACGTGCGTTAGATATTCTCAAGCAGTTACGGGCTGAGCGGGAAACTGGCATTTCCTCCCATATGTTATTAGAGATGCTCGGCGATTTGTGGGTGGTCAATCGTAACCCCTATATCCAAGATGATTTATTGGATAATCCGAAGCGTTTCGACTCTTTGCTAGAGACCTTGCGTGAGCGTTCCGAGCGTATTCAAAGCCGTGCGAATAATAATGCACTGACTTTAGAGCTGATGCAGATTACTAATCGCGCGATTGATGCGTTTGAGCAGGAATTTGCCAAGCACAAAGCTTTACGCGAAAAAGCCCGCAAACAATTCGCCGCCTTTACCCGCAAAGACAATATTCAATTCGATGGCTTAGCACGGGTTTCGCATGTTACCGACGCCACTGACTGGCGGGTTGAGTTGCCGTTTGTGGTGCTCACTCCCGACACTGAAGAGGAAATGGCTGATCTGGTGCAGGCGAGTATTGAGCTGGGTTTAACCGTGATTCCACGGGGCGGCGGTACAGGTTACACAGGCGGGGCAGTTCCTTTAGATGCTTTAAGCGCGGTGATTAATACCGAAAAACTAGAGTTCTTAGGTGAAGTTGAGCTACGTAATAACTTACCTGGGGTTAGTAAGACAGTCCCAGTCGTGCGCACAGGTGCAGGGGTAGTGACGCGCCGCGTTTCCGATTTAGCAGGTAAACATAAACTGGTTTTTGCGGTTGACCCGACTTCTCAAGATGCTTCCACCATTGGCGGCAATATCGCGATGAATGCGGGCGGTAAGAAAGCAGTTCTGTGGGGAACGACCCTTGATAACTTGTTGTCTTGGCGGATGGTTACGCCAGACGCTGAATGGCTAGAAGTAACACGGATTAATCATAATTTAGGCAAAATTCATGATCAGCCTGAAGTGATTTTTTCTGTGCAATATTTTGGACGCGATGGCAAAACCAAAAAGGGCGAACCGAAGCTATTAACTTTTCCCGGACGTTATTTCCGTAAAGAAGGCTTAGGCAAGGATGTTACTAATAAATTCCTAGGTGGCTTACCCGGCATTCAAAAAGAAGGTTGCGACGGCTTAATTACCTCCTCTGAGTTTATTCTCCATCGCATGCCCGATCAGATTCGGACGATCTGCTTAGAGTTCTATGGAACTGATTTGCATGAAGCCGTACCTGCCATTGTAGAAATCAAGGACTATGTCGATAGCCGCGATAATGTGCTGCTGTCTGGTCTTGAGCATTTAGACGAACGTTATGTCAAAGCAGTCAAATACACACCCAAGGGTGCGCGTGGTAGCTTGCCCAAGATGGTACTGCTAGCAGACATCGTGAGTGATAATGAGGAAGCTGTCGCACGTACTGCAGCAGAAATGGTGCGTTTAGCGAATGCGCGTAATGCAGAAGGCTTCATTGCGATTAGCCCAGAAGCACGTCGTCAATTTTGGGCAGATCGCTCGCGTACAGCAGCCATTGCTGCACATACGAATGCGTTTAAAATCAATGAAGACGTTGTCATTCCGCTGCACAATTTAGCGGAATATACCGAAGGCATTGAGCGCATTAATGTGCGTCAATCAATGCAAAATAAGCTGAAAATGATTGATGCAGTGCTTGCTTATTTGCAAGGCGATTTGCTAGAGCTCCGTAATGTTCCAGATTATGAGGCCAGCGCTGAGCGCTCTGCGATGGTCGATGCCAAGCGCATTCATGCTCAAGATTACTTATTGAAAGTAAAAGCGCGTTGGGAAACTTTACTTGCTAATTTTGATCAACCAGCAGGGAATGTATCTGAGTTATTAGACGATTCTGCACGAGCAGTTTTGCGCCCTACCGATCGGATTATTGATCTATTGCTGCGTCGAGATTTGCGCATTTCGTATCGTGCTGAAGTCGAACGCCCGTTAAAGGAAATGTTTGCAGGGCGTGAGCTTGATCCGCTGTGTGAGTCCTTAGATAAGATCCATGCACGTTATCGCTCAGGGCGTTTATTTGTAGCGCTGCACATGCATGCGGGTGATGGTAACGTCCATACCAATATTCCAGTCATGTCCAACGACTATGAAATGCTGCATAACGCAGAAAAAGTCGTGGATGAAATCATGATTTTAGCGCGACGCTTAGATGGGGTTATTTCTGGCGAGCATGGGATTGGGATTACCAAATACCAATACCTTGAGAAGCGTGAAGTAGACGAATTTGCCACTTATAAGCAGGAAGTTGATCCGCAAGGCCATTTCAATAAGGGTAAATTGATGCCCGGCTCTGGCCTGCAAAATGCGTATACGCCGTCCTTACGGTTAGTTGAGCGTGAAGCTTTATTGCTGGAACACAATGAATTAGGCGCGCTTAACAACGATATTAAAGACTGTTTGCGTTGTGGCAAATGTAAGCCAGTGTGTAATACACATATTCCCCGTGCGAATCTGCTGTATTCACCGCGCAATAAAATTCTTGCGACCGGTTTAATGATCGAAGCGTTTTTGTATGAAGAGCAAACCCGTCGTGGGATTTCGATTCGTCATTTCGATGAAATGAATGATGTCGCAGATCATTGCACAGTTTGCCATAAATGCTTGAATCCTTGCCCAGTGAATATTGATTTCGGTGAAGTCAGCATTCGGATGCGTAGCATTTTGCGCGATCAGGGCAAGAAAAAGACTAGTGCAGTGACTTGGGCCTCGATGCAGTTTTTGAATCTGAAAGACCCGATGAAAATTAATATCATGCGTAAAGGTATGATTGAGTTAGGGTTCAAGGCGCAGCGTGCTGCTTATAAAGTAGCTAAAAATACTGGTTTACTACAAAACAATAAGCGCCCAGCCGGTACAACGGGCAAGCCTGCGATCAAAGAGCAAGTCATTCAGTTCGTGAAAAAGCCGTTGCCAACAGGCTTACCAACGAAAACGACGCGAGCAATGCTAGGCTTAGAAGACAGTAAGATTGTGCCGATTATCCGTGATCCGCAAAAAGAAGGTGGGGATGCGGTGTTCTATTTCCCTGGTTGTGGTTCTGAGCGTTTATTTAGCCAAGTGGGCTTAGCGACTCTAGCCATGCTATATGATGTTGGGGCAACCACGGTCTTGCCACCCGGCTATTTGTGCTGTGGCTATCCGCAGAATTCCAGTGGTGATTTACACAAAGGCACTGAGATCTCCACAGAAAATCGTGTGCTCTTCCATCGTGTTGCTGGTGCGCTTAAGTATCTGAATATTAAGACAGTCATTGTATCTTGTGGTACTTGCATGGATCAGCTCTTGAAGTATCAATTTGAGCGTATTTTCCCTGACTGCCGCTTATTAGACATTCACGAGTATTTGCTGGAAAAGGGCTTAAAGCTGGATGGGGTGCAAGGGGTTCAATACTTGTATCATGATCCTTGCCATACACCGATGAAGACTTATGCACCGATTAAAGTGGTTAGTGAGTTGATGGGTAAGCAAGCGGTACTGACTGAGCGTTGCTGCGGTGAAGCAGGTACCTTTGCAGTGAGCCGCCCAGATATTGCTAGCCAACTCCGTTTCCGCAAGGAAGAAAGCTTGCGAGCAGGTATCAAAGAGCTAACCGGCGAAACCAGCGCCAAAAATGGCAATGTGAAATTACTGACCTCTTGCCCAGCTTGCCAGCAAGGCTTGTCGCGCTATGCAGATGATACTGGCTTAGAAACCGACTATATCGTTGTGGAAATGGCTAATCATTTACTCGGCGAAAAATGGCAGCAGGCCTTTATTGAGCGTGCCACGCATGGCGGGATTGAGAAAGTCTTGTTGTAGTTTGCTTGAAGAAGCGGTTACTAAAACCGCTTCTTCGCTTGACTCAATTTATATCCTTGCAGCTAAGCGAGTCCCCTGGTCAATCGCTCGCTTCGCATCTAATTCAGTGGCTACATCAGCACCACCAATTAGGTGCGTCGGTTTAGTCAGCTCAGCTTGTAGTTCGCGGCGTGGCTCTTGGCCTGCACAGATAATAATAGTATCGACCGCCAATACTTGAGTTTGCCCATTAATCGTAAGGTGCAAACCTTCATCATCAATATTCTGGTAATCACAGCCTGAAAGCATGTGCACGCCTTTGCGCTTAAGGTCGGTGCGATGAATCCAGCCAGTGGTTTTACCTAAGCCATCGCCGACTTTGCTGGTTTTGCGTTGTAGTAAATAAACGGTACGCTCGCTAGGCGTAGGAGGCAGCTCTGCTTGCACACAGCCGGGTAGCTGCATGCTCATATCCACGCCCCATTTATGCATGAAGTTCTCGATATTGGCGCTGCTATCATCGTCGTCATGTGTTAATAATTCAGCGACATCAAATCCAATTCCGCCTGCACCAATTAAAGCCACACGCTTGCCCACCGCTGCACCTTTGATAGCATCGGTATAAAGCATTACTTTAGGATGTTTAATGCCCGGAATCGGCGGAATTCTTGGAGTAATGCCGGTTGCTAAAATGATTTCATCTGCATCAGTCGCTTCCAATTCGGCAGGCGTAATAAATTCGCCCAATCTTACTTTGACATTGTGCTTTTCGAGTTGCTGCTTAAAATAGCGTAGGGTCTCGTAGAATTCTTGCTTACCCGGAATTTGTTTGGCGAGATTAAATTGCCCACCGATTTCAGCTTGCGAATCATACAAACTGACTTGATGCCCACGTTGCGCAGCAGTCACTGCAAAGGCTAGGCCAGCGGGGCCAGCACCCACTACCACGAGTTTTTTCGGTTGAGTAGTTGGCTCGATGACTAAGTCTTGCTCATTACAAGCGCGAGGATTGACTAAACAAGTCGCCGGTTTACCTACAAAAATATGATCTAAGCAGGCTTGGTTGCAGCCAATGCAAGTATTAATGTCGGCAGCGCGGCCTTGCTCGGCTTTGAGCATAAACTCAGGGTCAGCCAAGAAGGGGCGCGCCATTGACACCATATCGGCATCACCGCGAGCTAAGACAGTTTCAGCAACTTCTGGCATATTGATGCGATTGGAGGTAATCACCGGAATTTTCAGCGCTTTACGCACCGTATGGGTTGCCCAAGTGAAAGCAGCACGGGGCACTTTAGTCGCTATAGTCGGAATACGTGCTTCGTGCCAGCCGATGCCGGTATTAATAATCGTAGCACCTGCTTGCTCGACCGCTTGGCCGAGCTGAATGATCTCTTCCAAAGTGCTGCCCTGTTCGACTAAATCGAGCATGGACAGGCGGAAGATAATGATAAAATTCGTGCCAACTTTTTCGCGCACGCGGCGCACGACTTCAATAGGTAAGCGAATCCGATTTTCATAGCTACCACCCCATTCATCAGTGCGTTGATTAGTGCGCTTAGCGATGAATTCATTCAGGAAATAACCCTCTGAACCCATGATTTCTACACCGTCATAATTCGCTTGTTGAGCCAGTGCTGCGCAATTGACGAAGTCTGCAATCTGCTGTTCGATTTCAGCGCCCGTCAATTCATGCGGGACAAAGCGATTAATCGGGGCTTGTATAGCTGAGGGTGCTACTAATTTGGGATTATAGGCATAGCGTCCAGTGTGCAGTATTTGTAGGCAAATTTTACTGTCTGCAGCATGCACGGCTTGGGTAATAATTTGATGTTGGGGCACTTGTTCCGGCTTATTTAAAATCGCTGCATGGGCATGCACAGCCCCTTCTGGATTGGGGCCAATTCCACCGGTCACGATCAGGGCTACATTAGCGCGGGCGCGTTCGGCATAAAAAGCTGCCATGCGCTCGAAGCCATCCGGCATTTCTTCTAAGCCTAAATGCATCGAACCCATCAGCACCCGATTTTTTAAAGTGGTAAAGCCTAAATCTAGCGGAGTGAATAAATGGGGGTAGTGCGGATAAGCTGACTGTGGCATATAAACTCCGTGTGCGTGTGTTAGGTTATAAACTGCTGCTTAAATTTTTAATGCCATCATAGACAAACTGCACCGCTAAGGCAGCTAAAATTACGCCTAAAAAGCGCCGCAAAATCTCATCACCCGTATGCCCAATAATCTTTTGCAGATGTTTGGATAGCATCATCAGCACCATATTCAACAAGAGGACACTGATAATCGCTGCAAAGACCGCCAGATCACTTGCTACGGTGGGCGCTTTAGCAAACAGGAGAATGACTAAAGTGAGCGCGCCGGGGCCTGCGATTAAGGGAATGGAAAGCGGATAAACTGAGATATCGGCCTTTTTTGATTCGGCAGGTGCTTCAGCTTCCTTAGTAATCATCCCAAAGGCGCTATAAAACAGTAGCAAGCCGCCCGCAATCCGTACTGAATTAATATTTATGCCTAAATGATGCAGCAACGGTTCGCCATATAAACCGAAGCCTACTAATAAAACGGCGCTAATAATCGTGGCTTTAATCGCCATCGTATTGCCATAGCGGGTGTCATTGGCAGGCACCATTGAATTGAAAATTAAGGCAGCCCCTATGGGGTCAATAATGACAAACAGCCCAGTAAAGGCTGCTAAATAGGTTGAGAAATCCATCGTTAATTTGAGTTTTTAGTCATGATCGGTGTTTGTGGATGCAGTGGCGCATAATTGCTAGCACGTTTCGCTTGCTTGGCTTGTACACTTTCCATTAAATCAGTTGCTTGGAACATGCCTGCTTGCCAAGTCGCCATATATTGCAGGCTGTCAGCGACACTGTGATCGCGGGCATAATTCAACATCGCTTTGCTGCCAGCCACAGCTAAGGGCGAATGCGCCGCAATTTGGGTAGCGATTTCCATCACGCCTGCCAGCAGCTCAGTTTGGTCGGCAAATACCCGATTGACCAAGCCTGATTCTTTGGCTTCGGTGGCGGGTAAATTACGTGCGGTATAGGCCAATTCGCGCACGAGTCCTGGACTAATCCATTTGGGCAAGCGTTGCAAAGTACCTAAATCAGCAGTAATGCCTAATTCAGTTTCTTTGATGGTAAAAAAGGCATCCTCAGTGCAATAGCGGCTATCGCAAGCACAAACCAAATCTAAGGCTCCACCAATGCAGCCGCCTTGAATCGCTGCTAATACAGGCATGCGTAAAGCTTCCAAAGCGCTGAAGCAAGCTTGTAGTTCCAGCACTAAGCGGCGCATAAACTCAGCACGTCGACTAACTTCGCCGCCAAACATGCGCGGATCAGGTTGGCTGAAAACCTCTAAATCCATGCCCGCACTAAAATGCTTACCCGTTGAGGAAATGACTAAAACGCGCACATCTTCAGCTTGTGCCACCTCATGCAGCGCAGCTGGTAATTCTTGCCAAAAAGCACGATTCATGCTGTTTAAAGCGGCTGGGCGATTGAGGATTAAATGGGCAATTTTATCTTTGAATTCGAGCTGGAGCGTGCTGTAAGCCATAGCGGGCTACCTTAAACTGTGGAAGGTTGGCAAGCCCCTCATCAGCAGGGAAGAGGGGCTAGTATTATTTTTAGCGGAAGGCCATTTTGAAGGCCATGCCTAGAACATCATCAATGATTGATCCATCACGGTCGGAATCAAGCAGTGAGCTTAAAATACCGCCAGAAGGCTGTTGTTGGTTGCCAGTGCTAGCCGAAGCAGTGCCACTGAATAAAGACTTACCGAGCGAAGCCATGACCATCGTCGCAACGATAGGCAGTGCTTTTTTAATCAAGGAACTCGCAATGCCGGTTTCTTGACTAGCATGTTCAGCGACATTCCGGCTGACGTCTTTGCTACCAAAAATATGACCGAGAATCGAGTTGCCATCATCGATATTTTCTTGCGTGCCCAGCACCTTCGGATTTTCAATATAGCGCGAATGATTGCCCGTGCGCAGTGCAGTAATTAAACCCTCTACGCCGGTTTCATCTTTGGTGTTGTGTTGCATACCGCGAGTTAAAGCAGGCGTTACTTCTTTAACCACTGCCCGCGCTTGCTCTTCGCTCACACCCAGTTGTTTAGCTAATTGAGCAATAGCGTCATTGTTATCGCTGCCAAGCAGCACATCTAGAATACCCAAGAAGAATCCTCCTCTACATAAAATCGAAAATAGCACTGAAATCAATGCCTTCACTATAGAGCGAAAGCCAAGGCTTAGCTAGCTCTCTACTTACTCTGTCATTGTAACTGATCCTTAGGTTTGTGCGAGTTTTCCACAACTCCATACCAGCCTTTTCGGCAAAAATGATAAACTTGCCGGATTCGCTTTGCGCTAAATTTCAGGGCTATACAGTGCGCTACTTTGTTGCTTTATTCTTAATGGTATTGGCTATCACCGCCTATCGTGCTTGGGTGGTGCTAACTAATAGCCTACCGCTTTATGTGGACGAAGCTCAATATTGGTATTGGGCGCAGAATCTTGGATGGGGTTATTACTCTAAACCGCCGATGATTGCTGCGGTGATTGCCGCCACTACTTCGGTCTGTGGTAACGCTGAGCCTTGTATACGCACTGGTAGTTTGATTTTTTATCCACTCTCGACTTTCGTTTTATTCTTCCTCGCCCGGCGCTTGTTTGATGAAAAAGTTGCTTTTATCGCCGGTTTAATGTTCATCACTTTGCCCGCAGTAGGCGTGTCGTCTCTGCTAATTTCTACCGATGTCGCGCTATTTTTCTTTTGGGTTTTGGCTTTATTCGCCTTTGTGCGTGTCCTGAAATCGGATGCTTGGTGGGATTGGATTTTGCTAGGCGTGGCTTTAGGTTTAGGGTTACTGACCAAATACACGATGGGCGTGTTTTTCCTGTCGGCGGCTTTGTATTTGTTCTTTAGTGGGCGCTGGCATTTCTTTATCAAACTACGTGCTTGGGTCGCTGTGCTGATCACTGCGGTCATTTTCGCGCCGAATCTCTGGTGGAATTGGCAGCATAATTTTCCGACCTTCCAACACACCGCAGAAATTTCGCATTTGGAGCAAGCGGGTTTGCATTGGGACTCATTCGCGGAATTTTTTGTGGGGCAGTTTGGGGTGTTTGGCCTGCTATTTTTTCCACTGCTATTGATTATTTTATTCAATTTAAAACGCTTACAGCGGCTACCTTATTCCGGCTTATTGATTAGTTTTACGCTGCCGTTTTTACTCATTATTTCCTTACAAGCCTTGTTGGGGACTGCGAATGCAAATTGGGCAGCGCCGAGTTATGTGGCTGCGACCTTACTATTAGCCGCATGGTTGGTTTATGGACAACACCGCACTTTATTAATAGTTGGCCTGCTGTTAAATACTCTTCTATTTGTTGGCGTGTATCACTATCAAGCAGTTGCAAGTCGGTTAGGCATTGAAATCACTGCGAAAAATGATGTGTATAAGCGTCTGCGTGGTTGGAGTGACATCGGCCAACAATATTTAGCACTGCAAGCCAAGTATCCGAATGCATTACCAATGGCTGAGGAGCGTGGCGCGATGAGTGAGCTAACTTATTATGCGCGCCCAGCGGGTTTAAATATCGTCAGTTGGAATCCTGAGCATAAATTGCGCCATCATTATGATTTGGTGACCAGCTTAGATGGGCGCGAAGGGCAGGAGTTCTTATTTGTGAGTACGGGCGCTTTGCCCGCTAATATTCAAGCGTATTTCGCGACGACCGAGCAGGTTGGGGAATTGGCTGTGCGCATCTATGCTGATTATGAGCTACGCTATCCTGTGTATCGACTGCAGAATTTCAAAGGATTAAAACAACAATGAAAAGCGCTAACTGGCTTCGGCGTGCAGTGTTTTGGGTGGCACTGGCGATAGGTAGTCTGTTGATCTTTTGGATTCCTGCTTGGCAACTTGATTTTAAAGTCACTAATTTTTTCTATCACCCAGCCTGTAGCCCAACCGGTTGGCTGCTAGACTGTCATCCGGTTTATCGTTTTTTGTTTTATTCCACCATCCCAGCCATTTCTACCGTGATTGTAGTGTCAGGTCTTTGGGTGATCTTTTGGCGGCCTAAAACCCTAGCTTCTAAACGGCTGCGCTTGCGCATGGCTTATTTCACTTTGGTGTTTGTCTTGGGTTCGGGCTTAGTCGTGAATGGGATTTTTAAGCCTAATTGGGGGCGTCCACGTCCGGTACAAACTCAGGATTTTGGCGGCCTGCAAGCCTATACCCCACCCGGTCAAATCACTCTACACAGCGCCGGGCGTTCTTTCCCCAGTGGGCATAGTTCAGTGGGTTTTACCTTTTTGGCGCTTTGGTTTTTATGGCGACGTGAACGTCCGAAATGGGCAATCTGGGGTTTAGGGGTAGGCTTGGTCTTAGGCTATGCCATTGGTCTAGCGCGTATTTCAGTAGGAGCGCATTATTTGTCCGATGTGATCTGGTCAGGCTGGATGATGGCACTGGTCGCTTGGTTGGTGTACTACCCACTGATGAATATGCCTCGGCGTGAGCTCGCCTTTAAAGAAGTGCTAAAAAAACCGTTTTAATCGTTTAAAAATAACTGAATGACCGTATTCAGGAATTGCCAACCAAGTTCAGTGGTTTGGATATGATTTTGGTCGATGACCAACCAACCTTTCTGCTCAGCAAGTGCTAATGGCTCTTGTAAAGTTTCACTACTTAAGCCAGTACGTTTGGTAAATAGTTCTAAATCAAAACCAGACTTTAAGCGCAGCGCATTGAGCATGAACTCAAACTTCAAATCAGCCGCTGTTAAAGTCTGCGTTTCACTGCGTGCTTGCCCGAGTTCGGTTTGTTGCAAGTATTGGGCAGGTTGCCGGTATTTTTGATGGCGTGTGACTTGTCCAAAATGATCAGTGATTTTGCCATGTGCGCCCGCTCCAATCCCTAAATAATCGCCAAATTGCCAGTAGTTTAAATTGTGACGACATTCACGCTCAGGCTGAGCATAGGCCGATACCTCATATTGGGCATAGCCCGCTTGTTGCAACAAAGCTTGACCTGCGTATTGCATATCGACTAGCAAATCATCGTCTGGTAAGACGGGCGGATGCTTATAAAATAGAGTATTTGGCTCTAAGGTCAGTTGGTACCAAGACAAATGCGTAGGCTGCAAGTCAATCGCTTGCTGTAAATCAGCCACAGCTTGTTCTAAATTTTGTTGGGGCAAGCCAAACATTAAATCTAGATTGAAATTATCAAAGCCTGCATAGCGCGCAACTTCAGCGGCTTTGAGTGCTTCGGCTTGATTGTGTACACGGCCTAAAGCTTGTAGATGTTGAGGGTTAAAGCTTTGGATACCGACTGATAAGCGATTAATGCCTGCTTCGCGAAAGCCTTTAAATTTTTCCTGTTCAAAGGTGCCAGGGTTAGCTTCTAACGTGATCTCAAGATTGGGGCGAAACGGCAGCAGGGCGCGGATTCCTGAAATCAGCTCATCCATGCTCTCAGCACTAAACAAGCTAGGCGTGCCGCCGCCAATAAAAATCGACTCTAAGCGCCGCCCCCAAATAGAAGGCAGCTCTTGCGCAAGATCATTCAATAGCGCTTGGATATATTGCTTTTCAGGCAAGTTGTTGGGTGCATTATGTGAGTTGAAATCACAATACGGGCATTTACGAATGCACCACGGAATGTGGATATAGAGTGCTAAGGGAATGAAGGGCATCTCAGGAAATCAGGTTGGCAAGTTGCACGAAATCTTTAACCGCTAAAGTTTCAGCGCGCCTCGTCGGGTCAATACCAAGGCTTTCCATTTGCTCAGCTGTGACTAAACCTTTCAGGGTATTACGCAAGGTCTTACGGCGTTGCGAGAAGGCTTGAGCTACTAACTGTGAAAAGGCGTCTAGATTATTGGCGGTATACGGCAAGCTTGCCCAAGGTTTTAAATACACCACTGCGGAGTCGACTTTGGGCGGCGGCTTAAATGCACCAGGGCCAACTTTCATTAAATAAGAAGTTGTACAGAAGTACTGCATCATCACCGATAGGCGCCCGTAGTCGCTGCTATCCGGCTCAGCCGTAATTCGATCCACCACTTCTTTTTGCAGCATAAACAGCATATCGCGAATATCGCTGCCCTGTTCTAGCAGATGGAAAAGTAGTGGCGTGGAAATATTGTAAGGCAGATTACCAACGATTCTGAGTTGCTCTCCCTCGCCGCGTAAGCTAGCAACATCCAGCTTGAGAGCATCTTGCGCATGAATGCTGAGCTTGCCAGTCGCTTGTGGCTGTTGTTGCCACCAAGCAATGACATCGCGGTCGATTTCAACGATGTCGAGATGCGGTAAGCGTTCGAGGAGTGGAAAGGTTAAAGCCCCTGGACCTGGGCCGATTTCCACGACTCGATCCGAAGGGCTTAAACTCAATGCACGTAACATGCGCTCGATCACGCCGCGGTCATGCAAAAAATGCTGACCGAAGCGTTTTTTAGCCTGTTGTTCGTAATGACCCAAGAGTTATTCCTGAATCTTCAGTTCAACACGGCGGTTCTTAGCACGACCCTCATTAGTGTTGTTATCAGCGATAGGTTTATCTTCGCCATAACCGACTGCAGTTAAAGTCGCTGTCACACCTTTGCTAGTGAGGTACTTTTTCACTGACTCAGCACGTGCTTGCGAGAGGTTTTTATTGAGCGTGTTATCACCACTCGAATCGGTGTGGCCACCGACCTCAATTTTTAACTCAGGATATTTTTTGAGAGTCTCAGCTGCTGCATCCAAAATAGGTGAAGAAGCAGCAGTTAATTGATCAGAGCCTTTCTCAAAATTTACGCCTTGCAAGTTGACGCTTTCAGTCTTAGAACAACCTACTTGATTGACAGGGGTATTAGCTGGAGTACCGGCGCAGAGGTCATTATCATCAGCGACACCGTCCGTGTCAGCATCAGCGATTGCATCACAACCGGTGGCATCAACTTTAGTTCCAGCAGCAGTGGTTGGACATTTGTCGGCGCTATCCATCACACCGTCTTTGTCGGTATCGAGTTCACAGCCCGTTTCGTCAACTTTAATACCTTCAGCAGTGTTTGCACATTTATCAGCGCTATCGACGACGCCGTCTTTGTCGGCGTCTGGTTCACAACCGGTGGCATCCACAGTTTTACCCGCTTCGGTAGTGGGGCATTTGTCCGCGCTATCCAAGATGCCATCTTTATCAGAGTCTAACTCACAACCGGTTTCATTGACTTTAGTGCCTGCTGGCGTATCAGCACATTTGTCAGCACTATCGACGACGCCGTCTTTGTCGGTATCGAGTTCACAACCGGTTTTATTGACTTTAGTGCCTGCTGGCGTGTCGGCGCATTTGTCAGCACTATCGACGACACCGTCTTTGTCGGTATCCAGTTCGCAGCCGGTTTCGTTGACTTTAGTACCTGCTGGCGTATCAGTACACTTGTCTGCACTATCAACTACACCGTCTTTGTCAGTGTCTAACTCGCAACCAGTTTCGTTGACTTTAGTGCCTGCTGGAGTGTCTGCACACTTGTCCGCACTATCGACCACGCCGTCTTTGTCGGTATCCAGTTCACAGCCGGTTTCGTTGACTTTAGTCCCTTCACTAGTGTCAGCACATTTATCCGCGCTATCCACAACGCCGTCTTTGTCGGTATCGAGCTCACAACCGGTTTCGTTGACTTTAGTGCCTGCTGGTGTATCAGCACATTTGTCCGCACTATCGGCCACACCATCTTTGTCGGTATCCAATTCACAGCCAGTGGCATCCACGGTTTTACCGGCTTCAGTAGTAGGACATTTGTCTGCACTGTCGGCTACACCGTCTTTGTCAGAGTCGAGTTCACAGCCCGTTTCATCCACTTTAGTGCCAGCAGCTGTATCCACGCACTTATCAGAGCTATCCGCTACACCATCTTTGTCAGCATCAGGTTCGCAGCCGGTTGCATCAACTTTGATGCCTTCAGCGGTGCTTGCACATTGGTCAGCGCTATCGACTACGCCGTCTTTGTCGGTATCGAGTTCGCAACCCGTGGCATCGACCGTTTTACCGGCTTCAGTAGTTGGGCATTTGTCGGCACTGTCCACCACACCGTCTTTATCGGTGTCTAACTCACAGCCCGTTTCATCGACTTTAAGGCCTTCAGCCGTGGTTGGACATTTGTCCGCGCCATCGGCTACACCGTCTTTGTCCGCATCCGGTTCGCAACCGGTCGCAGCATCAACTTTAACGCCTTCAGCCGTGGTAGGGCATTTATCAGCGCTATCGACGACACCATCTTTATCAGTATCTGGCTCACAACCAGTGGCATCAACCGCTTTGCCAGCTTCGGTCGTTGGGCATTTGTCTGCACTATCCACCACGCCGTCTTTATCTGCATCCGGTTCGCAACCAGTGGCATCCACCGTAGTTCCTGCTGGAGTAGATGCGCATTGATCGGCGCTATCAGCAACACCATCGGCATCGGCATCGGGTTCGCAACCAGTAGCAGCATCTACTTTAGTACCTTCAGGGGTAGACGCACATTTATCAGCACTATCGACTACACCATCTTTATCGGTATCGAGTTCACAGCCAGTCGCATCGACTTTAAGGCCTTCGGCAGTGGTAGGGCATTTATCAGCGCTGTCGACCACGCCATCTTTGTCAGAGTCAAGCTCGCAACCAGTCGCGTCAACTGCTTTGCCTGCTTCAGTCGTTGGGCACTTGTCTGCGCTATCGACTACACCATCTTTGTCAGCATCGGGTTCACAGCCAGTCGCATCAACAGCAGTGCCTGCTGGAGTAGATGCACATTTGTCGGCACTATCGACTACCCCATCTTTATCCGCATCCGGCTCACAACCGCTGGCATCAACAACAATACCTGCTGCTGTATTCGCACATTGATCGGCGCTATCAACTACGCCGTCTTTGTCGGTATCGAGTTCGCAACCCGTGGCATCCACTGTTTTACCAGCTTCAGTCGTTGGGCATTTATCAGCACTATCGACTACGCCATCTTTGTCTGTATCTAGCTCACAACCAGTGTCATCGACTTTAGTACCTGCTGGAGTGCTAGCACATTTATCCGCGCTGTCTTTGACTCCATCTTTATCCGCATCAGGTTCGCAACCGGTTGCATCGACGACGCTATCTTCTTTGGTCATTGGACATTGATCAGCACCGTCTTTAATACCGTCTTTGTCGGTATCCATTTCGCAGCCAGTGAAGTCAACTTTAGTGCCAGCAGCAGTATCTGGGCAGAGGTCAGTTTGGTCTAGAACACCATCAGTATCTGTATCTTTTTTGGCAGCTTCTAAAGCACCGGCTAGTTGCTGCTTTTCAGTTTCTAAAGTACCGTAATTGGTACTAACTAAACTCAGCTGCTTAGCAATTTCAGGAATCGTAGCTACTTGCTGCTGTAAGGCAGTAACTTCTTGCTCCATATTTTGACTGCTGAGCTTACAAGTATCTAAATCAGCTAATTGATCCTGGCTAGCTTGTAATTCAGAACTCAGCGCTGCTTGTTGTGTATTAGCTGTTTCTAGCTGGCTAGTTAGCTCAGTTTGTTTAGCATTGGAGGCATCTAACTGGCTGGTTAATTCAGCTTGCTTGGCACTAGAAGCTTCAAGTTGACTAGTGAGTTCAGCTTGTTTGGCATTGGAAGCTTCTAGTTGGCTAGCCAATTCAGCTTGTTTGGCATTCGCTTCATCCAGCTGTGCTGTTAATTCGGCCTGTTTAGCGTTCGCTGCTTCTAATTGGCTGGTTAACTCAGCAGGCTGCGCGCTGACAGTTTCAACTTGGCTGGTTAATTCGGCTTGTTTAGCATTCGCTGTATCTAACTGAGCTGTTAAGTCAGCGAGCTTGGTATTCGCTTCTTCTAATTGACTATTCAGTTGAGCTTCTTTTTCTTTACTAGCCAAGAGTTTGTTTTCAAAGCCATCGCGATCTTCTTGGGTGTCTATCAGCTGGAAGCGCATATTATCTAAGGCTTCAGCTTGCTGGCTAAGCTTTTCCTTTAATTCATCTTGTTGTTGAGTATCTTCAACAGCCGCTTGTTGAGGTACTTGCATCAAGGCTTGGGGAGCAGGCATTGGCTCCATCGGATACGGCATCATCGGTGCTGCCATCGGCATTGGCCCCGGAACTGCAGATACCAGCATCGGCGGTGCGAGCATTAGCGAACTAGGGATACAGTACATACTATTAGTGGGTGGATAACCGGTATTAGCCGCAACATCACCACTATAAGCAGCGGCTGCTTCCGGGCTGTTCATATCAAATGCTTGTGGATAAAGTTCGCCCGATTGCGGCAAGCCAGACGCATTATTATAAGTAGTTGGAGTTTGAGGCGCTAATGCACTGTTATTGGAACTGCTATAAACAGGAGGGTCAGTGCTAGGTGGGGCCGCCGTTTGCGTTTCCGCAAGCACATTCGCCGATATCAGGGTTGTTAGGATCAAACCCGTCGGAAATTTCTGCATGCTATAGTCCTCAGTTCCAAGTTAATTGTGTTTAAGCAGAGTGATGTGGTTAAACATTACTTGCCGCCTAAAGATAAATCACGTCGTGCGGCGGAAATCGTGATGGTAAAGCCCGCAATCACGTCTAAAAAAGACATCGCCGCTAAAATTAAAAATACTGAATTCCCACCCCAAGGATAGATCAACCATCCTACTAAATAGCCTATTAGCACAAAAGTGGAGAAAAGATGGTCAAATATAGTGACTTCTGAGGTGCGAGTCGATTTAAACAACTCAACATAAAGTGTCATCACCCCAACAATGACCAACAAATCGCCCCAAGTAGGTTTCCATATCACTCTAGAGGGTAGACGTAAAGTGAACAATACATCGTTCAGATGCCACGGAAAAAAATTAATTTTGACACAAAGCCAATAAATCAGCAGCAAAACTCCAAACAAAGGGATGAATTGCAGAGTACGTATCATAAACTCGCTTCCATTGGGGTTGCTCGATAAGGAGGGAGATTAAGTGCTCCTCACTCCACTACCAACTTAAGGTCAGTAGAAACTCCTCTCTTTGGACAGCTACTTGGCAAGCCCGAGAATTCTAAATGCTAGCATTATAAACCACAGTCGACACTCCGTCAGACTGAGGACTGTAGCTTTTTCGCCGATTCTGGGCGCTTTTTAGGCGTTTATTGACGTTTGTCGGCTCAACCTAAGCTTTCATGGCAAGCTAGCATATATTTATTCTATAACAGTTCTTTTTTCTAAGCGCGCTGAAAATAATAATAATAGAGAGAGTGGCTATGAACTACAAAAAGGGGGCGGGGGCTTCCCTCCAATGGATATTACTTCCGATCTTATTTTCCTCTGCAACGGTATTAGCATCTGATCAAGACCCTATGTTCAATGCTGAAGAACCCTGCCTTAACTGTCCTGCACCAAACGATGCAATGGTTCCAATGCCTTACGCTGATCCTAGCATGGAAGGGGCTGCAGCCATGCAAGCGAATGCGCTAGCGCAAGAAGGCGATGGCTTTCTGGATGATGCTGAAGAAACGAATAGTGCTAGCATGAGTTATGTCGGCGGCCAAACTCGCATCGGTATCGGGCTAGATACTGAGTTTAAGGGTCGTGCCGATGTTAGCCATACCTTCTCTGAGAGCCAAGGCAGTGCTACCAGTGGACAAGCTTGGGTTGGAGTCAATCCTTCTGCGAAAAAAGCCAAAACGGCTGCTGACAAAGATGAAGAGATTCTAACCGGTGCTGGAGTTAAGCTAAATCACAATTGGGTAGCGACCGATGCAACCGGTCAGCCTACTAATGTGCATAAGATTTTTGGCGCTTATGACCAAAATGAAATCAAGGATAAAAAAGTTAGCCTAGGTTACGGCCAAGAAACTGAAGATATGTTTTGGTCTGGGCATGTCAGCAAAGGCTTATCGGATAAGCGCGAATCCGGCAAAACAACCACTGGCCAAGTTATTTATGAACAGGCTTACGATTATGGCGTAGGTGGTCGCGTGGGTACGTTTGTTGATGAGCAGTTAATGCGCCTTCAAGGTGGCTTGGATTATGAATGGGGCAAAGAAAAAGCTGCTTCTGAAAAAACAGCGTCCCAATTAACAGTGACAGGTGGGGTTGAAAAGTTCTTCTTTGACTCTCCGCATAGCGTGGGTGCGAATGTTGAAGTGGTGAAAGAACAAGGTGGCTATGTTGATGACAAGCACGAAACTGAGGTGCGCGGTAATTTGAATTATCGTTATGACTTTGGGGGCGAAGGTATTTTCCAGGCGGATCAAAAATATCGCCGCGTGCGGGTAGAGATTCCAGGCAAAACCGTAGTCACCAAGAAAGCACCGAAGGTCGAGCGTAAACTAGTTAAGCATACAATGGAGCTGGAATCCGATACCTTCTTCGAAGTAGGTAAATACCATTTAACGCCCGAAGCTCAGCAGCGCTTGTCAAGCGTCATGGGGCGCATCCGTGAGTCGGGGCATGAAGGTAATATTCGCATCACCGGCAATACCTGCGATAAAGGCACAACGGAGCATAACCAAGTTTTATCTGAAAATCGTGCCAATGCAGTGCGTAACTTTATGATTAATAATGGCTTTGCTCAGCATGAGTTATTAGCACAAGGTTTAGGTGAAACCAGTCCGAAATATCCCAACCAGCCTGCAACAGCGCATAAAAATCGCCGCGTGGATATTGAGTATGTGACCTACGAAACCAAATACCAAGACAAAACGGTGCAGCAAGGTCAGGAAGTACGCACGCAAACTGAACCACAAATTGTTTGGCGTAAAGAATTGATCCAATCAGCTCCAACTTGGGTTGGGCAAGCACTGCATAATAATATTCAGTATAAGCAAACGATTGATACTTATCGTACTTTAGGGGCGGCAGGCAGTGGTGGTACTACACCGAATAATACCGCGCCGGTAGCAGCAGATGATGCGGTAACCACGGTACAAGACTCTAAAGCGATCATTGATGTCTTAGCTAATGATACCGATGCTAATAGCGATACCTTAACTATTATTGATTTTGATGAAATCAGTACCGCAGGTGGAAGCATCAGTTTAGTCGATGGCAAGTTGTCCTATATTCCTAAGGCAGGTTTTACAGACACAGATACCTTCAACTACACTATTTCGGATGGTCGAGGTGGTACGGCTAACGCTACGGTGGTGATCAAGGTTAATGCAAATGATACAGGTACTAACCACAGCCCGATTGCCGCGAGTGATTATGTAACCACGGATGCAGATGCTAAAACCACAATCAATGTGTTAGCGAATGATACTGATCCTGATGGCGATACACTAATGCTAGCTAGCCATGACGAAACCAGTACCAAAGGTGGTGCGGTAAGCTTAGTCAATGGACAGTTATCTTATGTGCCTGCCGCAGGCTTTACGGGTACTGATACCTTCACTTATACCATTTCCGATGGTAATGGCGCGACGGCTGTTGGTACAGTCACTATTACCGTAGGTGAAGCCAATACTAGCTTAGTACCCGATGATGATGCTTATAAAGTCGTAGCGGGGAATTTAGATAGTCAAGGCGAAGTCGCTTTAGATATTTTAAGCGGCGACCAATACCCAGGTGACGTGACCATTCGCATTCTCACTCAGCCCAGCAAAGGTACTATTACTAATGCGGATGCTGTGGGCAGTGTGACTACCGGCACAGTTAAGTATAAGCCGACTGCTGTTGGCTCTGGTGAAACAGATAGCTTTACCTATGCCCTAGTCGATACAGACGGTATGGTGAGTGCACCGGCTACCGTGACGATAACTTTATCGAGCACAGGTACGGGTACTAATTTCGACGCAGTTGATGATGGCGCTGATGGCAAAGATAGCTTGTATAATTTCACAAGTGCCGAGTTCGCGTCGAGTAATATTAAATCCCGTACTTTGACTGTTTTAGACAATGATCTAGGCACTGAGTTGACGATTATTGCAGTTACCCAACCTCAATATGGTCACGCAACAATTAGTGCTGATGGTCAATCCATCATCTATACGCCACGCCACGGTTACTGTAATGACCATACCTTTACCTACACCGTACGTGATGCGTCTGGCAACGAAGAAACAGCGACCGTCTACATCAATATTGATTAAACACGTACTTACTTCATAATCCCACCTAAAGGGGCAATGATTTTCTGATCATTGCCTTCTTCTTATTGGTCTTGGCGGATCAAAACAAGCGATCTGCTTTAAAGGCGCATGCAACTAAAACTTGCTGAGTAGGGTCAGAGTCAGCAGTTGATATATAGGGTTATCTTAGTGATTGGGACACCAGCAGCTCCACCCATCAAGCGGCCAAAACCTTGGTTTAGATGGAGTATTGAAATAGCCATCGTGCTAGCGCTCATTTTTGGCTTTCGAGCTTGGCAACAGCGCAGTTTAATTGTGGGTGAAGCTCCCACTTTCAATGAAATTGGCTTGCAAGGCGAAGAAGTCTCTCTAGCTGCTTATCGTGGCGAACCGATGTTGTTACATTTTTGGGCTTCATGGTGTCCGATCTGTGAGTTAGAGCAGGGCGGCATTACTAAGGTCGTGGAGGCAGGTTGGCCGATGGTGACGGTCGCCTATTCATCCGGTGAGGCTGAGGAAGTTAAGCGCTATATGGAGCGCAAGGGTATTAGCAATTGGGTGACGATTGTGGATAACGATGGCGAGCTAGCACGTCAATACGGGGTGGTTGGTGTGCCCACTACTTATGTGCTAGATAAAGAAGGTTCGGTTCAGTTTCGTGAGGTCGGCGCAAGTACGAGTTGGGGCTTACGTTTACGCTTATGGCTGGCTAAAAAGTTTAGCTAAACGCCGAGCCATAAACGCCAGAGCATGAGCACACCAAACGCGACCACTATCAAGCCTGCTAATAAGCGTACCCTAGGTTGGCGAGTTAAATGGTTTAAACGGTTGGCTGCTGTACCCATCAATAATAAATTAGGTAAAGTTCCAAGACCAAAGGCCAGCATAAGCAATAAACCCTGCCAAGCACTACCGGCAGATAAACTCCAGATCAGCACGCTATAGACTAAGCCACAAGGTAGCCAACCCCAAATCATGCCAAAGGGGAGCGCTTGCCAAGGGGTTTTAATAGGAATAAAGCGTCTGCTTAACGGTTCTAATTTGCGCCAGAAAACAGCACCTAGGCGCTCAAGTTGTCCTACACCTCGCCATAGACACGCTAAATACAAACCTAAAGCAATCATGAAAGCAGCAGCAAACAAAGACAGAATTTGCTGGGCATAATGTAGGCCACTTAACGATAAAACACTTGCCCCTAAACCACCGGCTAAGGCTCCTGCTAGGGCATAACTACTGATTCTGCCTAAGTTATAAGCAAAAAGAATAGGGAAACGTTGAGTTTTTGCTTGGTTGGTAAAGCCGACAGCGCTAATTAGACCACCACACATGCCTAAACAGTGGACGCCACCTAACAGACCCACCATTAAGGCGGCAAGATATTGGGATTGGCTAAGCGCCGCTACAAGGTCTTCCATGCTTATTAGTTAAGCACATAGCGCGATTGGTACTGACCCTCATCGTAGCCAGCAAAGAAATTAGGAATCAAGGGATGGTCAATCGGCTCATGCGAATAATCGCGTTCTAAATTGCGCTGTGCCACATAAGCGACTCGGCCATCTTCGTCGATCAGAACATGATACCAAGGCTCATTTTTAGGCGGAGTACCTGTTTGCGCATTCTTTTCATACCACTCTTCAGAGCCTTGAAATTCAGCATCCACATCGAAAATGACGCCACGATAATTGAAAAGACGGTGCTGAATAATTTGACCGATGGCAAAGTCTGCTTTTTTGTTCATCTCTAGAATTTTCTTTCACCAGACACAAGCTAATAAGCTAAATATGGGGTTTATTGGTCTACTTATCAAGAGCTCTGATTTTTGAAATTAGCGATTATACGCTTGCTGGCAGTAAGGCGTTCTCGATGTAAATGCTCACGGATCTGCTCACCCTGATAGCCTTGTTGGATGATGCTTTGTACATCGACTGCTTGACAGGTGACTAGCAAGGCTCGGAAAAAATCAGCTTGTGGATAAGGTCGATGTTCAAAGCCAGCGCGCCCTTGGCTATCCGCTTGGCAAGTAATCAATAAGTCTTCAAAGCGTTCGGGTTTGCGAAAGGCATCACAAGCTTCCAGTACGTTTAAACAAGTCTTGGCTTGCTGCTCAAAAGCGCGATGAATATGCGTGTGATAGCGTGCAGTCAGTTCAGCTAACTGCTGAAAATGTTTGGGTGCGCGATAGCGTTGGCAAAGTTCGCGGACTAAATCATAACTACGATCTTCATGGCCATGATGTGAGGGCAAAGTATCTGCAGGTGTTAAACCTTTGCCCAAATCATGCATCAAGGCAGCAAAACGTATAGTGGTTGAGTCACTGAGTTGAGTAGCACGTTGTAGCACCAGTAAAGTGTGTACGCCTGTATCAATTTCTGGATGGTGCTGGGCCGGTTGCGGGACTCCAAACAGTCGATCAATTTCTGGAAATAGTACCTTTAATGCACCGCAGTCACGCAAAGTTTGAATGAAGCATTCGGGATTCGGTTCTTGTAACGCAGTTTCTAATTCTTGCCAAACGCGCTCTGGTACTAAGCTATCCACTTCACCGGCAGCGACCATTGAACGCATCAGTTCTAGGGTTTCTGGGGCGACTGTAAAGCCATAGCGAGCATAACGTGCATGAAAACGTGCGACCCTCAGAATGCGCACGGGGTCTTCTGCAAAAGCGTCTGAAACATGGCGTAAGATGCGCTGTTCAAGATCAGCTTGACCACCGTAAGGATCGATGACTTCGCCCTCTGCAGTTTCAGCGAGTGCATTAATGGTTAAATCGCGGCGTTGCAAGTCTTCGATAAGCGTGGTGTTTGGGTCGGTATAAAATTCAAAGCCATGATAACCACGCGCTGTTTTACGCTCAGTGCGGGCAAGAGCATATTCTTCATGGGTTTCAGGATGGAGAAAGACCGGAAAATCTTTACCAACAGGGCGAAAACCGAGCGCTTGCATAGCTTCTGGCGTGGCACCCGTCACGACCCAATCGCGGTCTTTAATCGGGCGGCCTAATAAGCGATCACGTACCGCTCCACCCACTAAGTAATATTGTATTTTGTTCATTATTTAATGCTTTAACTTTGCTTATTCAAGCATAGCATGAGGGTATAAACAGCTGAAAAGGATTTACTTGACCTATTTCGACTTATTCCTTTTATTACATTGACGCTCTAGGGGGTTTATGGTCTTATCGGATGGCTTGGGAAAGTTCAATACATATGATTGGAGTCCATTTGCCGCACTTTTGAGAGGGGTGTGGTAACTGTAAGTCTAGGAGTTTAAAACATGGCTCATGTAGTGGTGCTAGGTGCAGGAACCGGGGGTATGCCGGCTGCTTACGAATTACGCGATGCTCTAGGGAGTGGGCATGAAATCACGGTGATCAATGAACGTGATTATTTTCAGTTTGTTCCCTCGAATCCTTGGGTAGCGGTTGGCTGGCGTAATCGCGCGGATATTACGTTTGAAATTGCTACTTATTTAAATCGCAAGGATATTAAGTTCATTGCGAGTCGTTGTGAAAAAATCGATCCCAATGCGAATCAGCTCGAATTAGCCGATGGTCAAATTTTAAAATATGATTATTTAATGATTACTACTGGCCCGAAATTATTCTTTGAAGAAGTTCCGGGAGCAGGCCCGCAAGCAGGCAATACGCATTCTATCTGCACAGTCGATCACGCTGAAGCACTGTGGCAGGATTATCAAAAGCTGTTAGAAAAAGGTAGTGGTCACATTGTAGTCGGCGCGATGCCGTTTGCTAGTTGCTTTGGCCCAGCTTACGAGTTTGCATTCATTGTCGATTGCGATCTGCGTAAGCGCAAAATCCGCCATAAATTCAAAATGACCTATGTAAGCTCTGAGCCTTATATCGGACATCTCGGTCTAGGTGGGGTGGGTGATTCGAAAGGTATGCTTGAGCATGAACTGCGTAATCATCATATTGACTGGATTGTGAATGCTAAGACGGTGAATGTTGAAGCAGGCAAAATGCAAGTCGAAGAATATGGCGAAGATAAAGCGCTGAAGAAAACTCATGAGATTGCTTTTGACTTAGCGATGATGTTACCTGCTTTCAAAGGTGTGGATGCAGTCGCTGCGGTGCCAAATCTGTGTAATCCACGCGGCTTTGTGTTTGTCGATGAATTACATCGCAATCCGACCTACAAAAATATTTATTCAGCCGGTGTTTGTATTGCTATTCCACCCGTCGAAGCTACGCCTGTCCCCACAGGTGCACCGAAGACCGGTTATATGATTGAATCGATGGTCACTTCTGCGGTACATAATATAGCAGACGAACTGGCAGGCAATCAGCCTCACACCACCGGCACTTGGAACACGATCTGCTTAGCAGATTTCGGCGATACCGGTGCAGCGTTTGTGGCCTTGCCGCAGTTGCCTCCACGCAATGTAGCGTGGTTCAAGAAGGGTAAATGGGTACATTTAGCGAAGATCGCGTTTGAAAAGTACTTTATCCGCAAAATGAAAAAAGGCAGCTCCGAGCCGTTCTATGAAAAGTCGATCCTAAAAATGATGGGTATCACCCGAATTTAGGAACGCACCTAAATCCAGAATCAGGAGTCTGGGCTTTTGTAACGGGAAATAGTGTATGCTATTTCCCGTTTTTATTTGGATCACAAATACATACAATACGCCTATGAATACTCCAAATCCTGCTGAAATTGCTGAGTCAGTCAAACTTGCCTTAGCTGAAGATATTGGTAGTGGCGATGTCACTGCTGATTTAATTGCCGCTGAAACGATTTCGCGTGCCACGGTCATTACTCGCGAAGATGCCATCTTGTGTGGAATTGCTTGGTTTGACGAAGTGTTTCGCCAAGTGAATCCAAGTATCCAAATTACTTGGCATTTTCAAGACGGCGATCAGGTCAAAGCGAATGACATTCTCTGTCACATTAAAGGGAATGCGCGCGGCATGCTCACAGCTGAACGTAGCGCTTTAAATTTCCTACAAACCTTATCCGGTACTGCGACAGCTACGCGTCGTTATGTTGATCTAATTGAGCATACCAGCTGCCGAATTTTAGATACCCGTAAAACACTGCCAGGGCTACGTAATGCGCAAAAATATGCAGTACGTTGCGGTGGCGGGGTAAATCACCGGATTGGTCTCTATGATCGGGTGTTGATCAAAGAAAATCATATTATGGCCGCTGGCTCAATCACTGCAGCAGTCGCCCAAGCACGGCGCTTACATCCCACTATTAAAGTTGAAGTCGAAACGGAAGGCTTAAAAGAACTAGCCGAAGCCACAGCAGCGAATGCAGACATTATCATGCTGGATGATTATCCTATGGAAACAATGCGTGAAGCAGTGAAAATTACCGCAGGGCGCATTCCTTTAGAAGCTTCGGGTGGTGTGAATATGGAGACAGTGAAGACTATCGCTGAAACGGGGGTTGACTTCATTTCAGTGGGTAGTATTACTAAGCATGTGCGCGCTTTGGATCTATCCATGCGCTTTGAGTTACAGGATTTTAAAGCGTGAAGCCGTTAAGCGTTTTAGGCCTAGGTTTAGCTCTGGTATTAGGCTTAAGCGCTTGTGGGAATAAAGGTGCACTTTACTTACCTGAGCAGCCAGATCCAAATAAGCCTGTACCAACAGTCAGTAAAGCTCCGCAAAAACAACAAATTGAGAAAAGCAGTAATGGATTATTTTAATTATCGGGATGGCGAATTATTCGCTGAAGAGCTAGCAGTCGCTGCTTTAGCTAAAGAATACGGTACACCTTGTTATGTGTATTCGCGCGCTACTTTGGAGCGGCATTGGCACGCCTTCAATGATGCTTTTGGCGAACAGAAGCACCTGGTTTGCTATGCAGTGAAAGCGAATTCGAATTTGGCGATTTTAAATTTATTCGCCCGTTTAGGCTCAGGCTTTGACATTGTTTCGCGTGGTGAGTTGGATCGGGTGCTCACTGCGGGTGGCGCGGCGAATAAGATCGTGTTCTCAGGTGTGGGCAAAACGCATGCTGAAATTCGCTATGCACTCGAAGTGGGAATTCGCTGCTTCAATGTCGAATCTGAAGCTGAATTAGACCGTATTCAAGCCATCGCTGCTGAGATGGGAAAAGTCGCTCCAGTCTCTTTACGGATTAATCCAGATGTTGATGCGCAGACGCATCCGTATATTTCTACGGGTTTAAAGGAAAATAAATTCGGGATTAACATTGAGAGTGCCGAGGCTGTCTATCGGCGTGCGGCTGATTTACCGAATATTAGCGTGCAAGGGATTGATTGCCATATTGGCTCGCAACTGCTTACGCTTTCGCCGTTTATGGATGCTTTGGATCGTCTCTTAGTCTTATCTGAGCGCTTAGAACAGCAAGGTATTCACATCCACCATTTGGATTTAGGGGGCGGCTTAGGCGTGCGCTATAACGAAGAGCAACCACCAGAGCCTGCTGATTATATGCGCCAACTCTTCACCGATGAGCGCTTGAAGCGCTACGAGATTCTGGTTGAGCCGGGCAGAACGATTGCGGCTAATGCTGGGATTCTGGTGACGAAAGTTGAATATTTAAAGCGCTCTGAATACAAAAACTTTGCCATAGTGGATGCGGCGATGAATGATTTGATTCGCCCGGTACTCTATGATGCTTTGCATGAAATTATTCCCGCACAGCCACGTACTAGTGGTGAAACTGAAGCCTTTGATATTGTCGGCCCGATCTGTGAAACCAGCGACTTTTTAGGTAAAGATCGCGATCTGACTATTCAAGAAGGCGACTTCTTGGTAGTGCGTTCTGCAGGCGCTTATGGTTTTACCATGTCCTCGAATTACAACTCGCGCCCGCGTGCTTGTGAATTAATGGTGGATGGGGCGCAAGTTCATGTCGTGAGAGCGCGTGAAGCGCTCGAAGACTTATGGCGTGGCGAAACCACCTTACCAGCGTGAAGGTAGTTTGCGATTAATGACAATACGTTTCTGGCCGTCGATACTAATATAGCCACCAGTACGTAAATCTTTCAGGATGCGGCTGACCATTTCACGTGAGCAGCCGACCATCTCAGCAATATCTTGATGGGTCATGCGTGGCGTAATATGTCCGACTTCTTGTTCTTGCGCCTGTTGCAATAAAACACGTGCAACCCGACCATACACATCCAAAGTAGACAACGAGCAAATCGTTTCATCCAAAGCGCGTAGGCGTTTAGCCAAGACTCGCAGCATCGGTAGCAAACTTTCTGGATGATTATCGACGAAGCGATTAAACGCTTCTTGGGTGAGCATTAGGGTGCGTGTTTTTGCCACTGCTAACACTGAAGCAGAGCGTGGCTCATTATCGAGTAGGCTTAACTCACCGACAAAGTCACCAGTGGTTAAAAAAGATAAAACAACTTGCTTACCTTCAGAACCATTGACGAAAACTTTTAAACGACCTTCTAAAATAATATGTAAAGAATTACTCATTTCCCCTTGGGACGTAATGATACTGCCACGCGGATAAGTAAACTCATGGGTAAGGCTGAGTAATTCAGCCAATTGAGGTTCTGGCAAACCTTCAAATAAAGGGATTTCATTTAGCATAAGAGAAAAAGACCCACTTTCTTAATTGCTGCTGGTTTAGATTATGCCAGTTTTTAATAGCTTGTGCTGGCTATTCCTAGACTAAACGCGCCATTGAGCCTGTATTTAGGGTATTTCCGCTGGGGTAACTAAGTATCTGTGCTCAACTAGTCTATGCTTATCAGAGGAAGAACCATGAACCAAAAAGGAGTTTGATTATGGCTCAACAACAGCTAGAAGCATTAACAGTAGTAGGATCAGTACTCTCCAAGCGTGGCAAAGTGACCGCTACTCGCCCTGGGGAAACGATGCGCATCTTAAAGCGCGGCGATACGATTTATTCCGATGACACAGTCAACACCGTGCGCGGGGCTACTTTGCAATTACGGATGCTAGATCGCAATATTGTAATGCTCCGTGGCGGAAGTTCTTTTAAAGTAGGCCAGTATAAACCCGATGCGCAAGTCGCTGAGGTTAAACGCTTTGATTATGCAGGTGGCGAGCTGCGTCCAAGCCGTAAGAGTCTGTTGATGTAAGTTTTCTGTAGGTCGCTAAGCTAGCCACTCACTAATCATTTTAGTGCATGCATTTCTTTATTGTGCACTGCACAAAAAAGTGATACAACATTAAACTCGGCTTTATGCCAATCTATTGTTTAATTTAATGAAGTGGCGGTTTTGAATGGAACTAACAGCAATCTATCCGGGAACTTTTGACCCCTTAACGAACGGGCACTTAGACCTGATCAAACGTGCCCGTCGTTTATTTAAGCACGTGGTTGTCGGTGTTGCTGCTAATCCTCGTAAAAAACCGCTGTTTTCTTTAGAAGAGCGGGTTAGCTTGATTCAGCAAGAAGTGCTCAATCACGGCTTGGATGGTTCTGTTACGGTAGTCGGTTTTGAGTGTTTATTGGTCGATTTTGCACGCCAATGTAATGCTCGCGTGCTGATTCGTGGGATGCGGGCAGTGTCTGATTTTGAGTTTGAATTTCAGCTGGCTAGTATGAATCGTGCTCTAGCACCGGATGTGGAGTCTGTTTTTTTGATGCCGGGTGAGAGCTTTTCTTTTGTATCCTCCACTTTAGTTAAAGAGGTGGGCAAGCTAGGTGGGGATATTTCGCGCTTCGTCTCACCCGGAGTCAATGACGCTTTGCAGCTCAAAATCGCAGAGTGGAAAGCGGGCCAAGATAGCATTCAAATCTAAGTCCGACCCTGATTTGGGTTAATGTTCTTTCTAGCGATTGCTTGGTAGAATGTGCGCCATTTAAATACTATAAGGAATCTTCTTCATGGCCTTGATGATTACTGATGAATGCATCAACTGTGACGTCTGCGAACCAGAATGCCCTAACAATGCGATTTCGCCCGGCGACGAAATTTATGTGATTGATCCAGAGCGTTGCACTGAGTGTGTGGGGCATTATGATGAGCCACAATGTGTCGCTGTTTGCCCCGTGGATTGTATTCCTAAAGACCCTGAGCGTGCTGAAAGTAAAGCAGAGTTGCAGTTAAAGTATGAAAAACTGATGGCGCAATAACTTGGCCTTTAAGATCCCCTTCAACTTCGAAGGGGATTAAGTCGGCTTACTTTTTTTCAGGGATGTAAGTCAGCAGTACTTTGTGATTCGTATCCAGTAAATTCAACTGCCCAGGCGGCAAAGCATAAAGATCAGTTTGCTCAAGGGCGGCCAGCACTGCACGTTCTAAATCGCCACCAACTCCCATACAGGCCATTTTGGTAGTGCCTAAAGCACTTAAAGATAAGCCACCTTCAGCCGTTGCGACATAGCTTGCAAATAAGCGATTGCAGCCGGTAAAGCCTGTTAAACGTCCATTTTCGAATTTTAGAGTAGGTGCTGCTGCGTCTTTGGGCAGAGCTTTACCTTCGATAGCGGTGAGTTGCCAAGTCTGCTTGTCTAAAGCGAGTTGTGGTTCAGGACTATTAGCGGTTAATCCCATGCTGCAGGCAGACATAATGGCTAATCCCATCAGAACAATAAAAAGTTGGCCCGCAATGGAGCCGAGGATTTTTTTAATCACGATGCTGGACCTTTGGTATTATTCTAATAATGTAGAGCAGGTGACACTGGAAAAGTTGCAGGCGAATTATTAAATTTTGTTAGGGTTATGGCAATCTCAAGTGACAACTGGACGGCATTCTGGAATGAGCGCTGAGGCTTGGTTAAGTTTAAAGCCTATTGGATTCATTCAATCTTGTTATAAGGAAAAGTTTGGCATTCCCCGCCAACCGGGTTTAGTGACTGCTGCACAAGCACAACTCAGGCTATTACCCGAATTTTCTCAAGCTGAAGCTTTTAAAGGTTTAGAGCAGTTTAGCCATGTATGGCTGATTTTTAGTTTTCATGCTAATGCAAACGCTGATTGGTCAAATACGGTGCGTCCGCCCCGCTTGGGTGGGAATAAGCGCTTGGGTGTATTTGCAACGCGCTCGACTTTCCGGCCTAATCCGCTAGGCTTGTCGGTTGCGCAGTTAGAAAAAATTGAATTTATCGGCCAGCAGGCTTGTCTCTATTTAAAGGCTACCGATCTTTTGGATGGCACGCCGGTATTCGATATTAAGCCTTATTTGCCTTATGCAGATAGCCTTCCGGCAGCCAAAGGCGGCTTTGCAGAGCAGGCTCCTGATAGTGATTGGACAGTGGTGTTTACTGAAGAAGCTGAGTTGCAATGCCAACAAAAAAGCCAGCAATTAACGACCAATATTGAATTATTGATTCGGCAAATTTTGCAGCAAGATCCTCGACCTTCCTATCGAGGCAAACAGGAAGATACGCGAATTTACGCGATGAAATTGTACGATTTCGACTTGCGATGGCATTATAAGGCAAACTTCATCGAAGTCATTGGGCTAGTGGACTTAGTAAAGTCATCATCTACAAATTAACGCTGTTGAAATTTATTATAAATAGGCATGTTAAAATTATCCTTATATTCGCCTGAGCGCGGTTTAGTTATTTTCTTAGGCTTGATGCTATTCGTGGTTTTATTTCTGCCGACTGTTTGGGCGCTGGATGAAGAAGAGTCTGCAGCTACCAGTGTTGAAGAGTCTAGCCCACTGATTAATCATACCCCTCCGCAACCTGCTGAGCAGACGGTCTTGAGGCATCAGCAACCGTCGGGTTTGCCTGAAGAGCTACTGGCTTTCATGCAGGAGAAAAATATTTCAGCCGATGAGCTTAGTGTTTACGTCCGCGATGTAGCGGCTGATGCGCCGTTAATTCAGCATGAAATTGATATCGCACGCAATCCAGCCTCAACCATGAAACTAGTCACCACTTGGGCAGCTATTAAAACCTTAGGCCCTGCTTGGACTTGGGATACCCAAGTTTGGACACGGGGTGAGGTTCGGGATGGCGTCTTACACGGCGATTTGATTTTGAAGGGCTATGGCGATCCCTTTTTAGTTTATGAGTCATTTTGGCAACTGGTGCATGATATTCGCCTTAAAGGTTTAGAAGAGATCACTGGCGATATTATTATTGATAATAGCTTTTTTGATTTACCAGCGATTGACCCGGCGGCTTTTGATGGCGAGCGAGAGCGGGTTTATAACGCACCACCCTCAGCCTTAATGTTTAACTTTCAGGCGACTCGCTTGTTATTTGAGCCGGATCTGGCTGCGAGTAAAGTGAATGTCATTGCCTTTCCTAAGTCGAAAACGGCACTGAATGACCAATTACAGTTTGTTGCTGGTGATTGTTCTAAGCGCAAGCATAAACCTCATGTTGAAGCACACTCTGATGGCATGATTAAAGTATCGGGGCCTTATGTCGGGAGTTGTGGCTCACAATTAGAAACTTTAGTGCTGTCTAGCCCTGAAGAGCATGTATTTAATGCGTTTCGTGATTTTTGGCAGATGTTGGGCGGTAAATTCACAGGCAATCTGCAAACGGGGCAAGTGAAAGCAGGTGATCGTCAATATTATGTGCATACCTCTATGCCCTTGGCTGAGCAGATTCGGCTGATTAATAAGTGGAGTAATAATGTCATGACGCGCCAAGTGATGTTAACAGTAGGCGCGAAAATGTTTGATGCGCCTGCTACACTGGATAAAGGCCGTTTAGCTGTCTTAAAAACCCTGACCGATCAAGGCATTTCTACTCAAGGTTTAGTGATTGAAAATGGCTCAGGTTTATCACGTAATGAACGAGTGAGTGCACGTCAGTTCGGTGAATTATTACAAGTGATTTGGCGTGATCCCTATATGCCAGAAATGTTAAATTCTCTACCTTTATTGGGTGAGGATGGCACGCTAGCAAGGCGTTTTCGGCATAGCGAATTAAAAGGTCGCACTCGTTTAAAAACAGGGACTTTACGCGATGTGAGTGCAATTGCTGGCTATATGCTGACACGTAGCGGTAAACGGATGGTGATTGTGATGCAGCAAAATGGCCAACGTTCGGCAGGTTTTGGACATAGTTTACAAAATATGCTGTTGGAATGGGTCTTCGAGCAATAGTTTAGGATAGTGATATGAAATTGAAGCCGGAGTATCGCTTAGGTGTCGTAGTCTTAACGGCCTTAGTGATGAGCACCGCTAGTCCGGCTGCTGAAAAAAATAAGAAAGACGCTGAAGAATCACCCGTCAAAGTCACTATCCAGGGCGCTGGAGAAGACTTAGAGCAGAATTTACGCGCCTATTTACCTTCTTTACGTAGTTTAAAGTGTGAATCCCCCGCAGAACGCATTGAGCCTTATATTAGTTCAGCACAACCTAAGTTAACGAAAGGCGCTGAGGCGATGGGGTATTTTTCTGCAAAATTTGAGATGACCTCGGCACGACAAAATAATTGTTGGGTTTTCAATGTTGTTGTTGAGGCAGGGCCTACCGTAAAAGTAGCCAAGTCGAATATTCAAATTACCGGTGAGGGCGCTAAATTAGAGGATTTTGCAACACTTGCCAGTAATCCGCCGTATGTGGATAACGAAGTGCTGGTCACGCAAAAATATGAAGATTTCAAAACTAGCCTAACCCGCACGGCGAGTCGCTTGGGGTATTTTGATGCTGAATTTGTGGAGCGCCAAATTCAAGTCAACATTGATACCCAGCAAGCAGTGGTAAATTTGCATTTTGAAACTGGTAAGCGCTATCAATTTGGCCAAGTAAATGTTGAACAGGATATCCTTGACCAAAAAACGCTTAATCGTTATGTGCGAGTCCAGCCGGGCAAAGATTATAATTCTGATGAATTATTACGCCAGCAGCGCTTATTAGAAAACAGTGGCTACTATAGTGATGTGCAAATTAGTAGCAGCTATCAGAATATCGAAAACAATAAAGTTCCGGTTGAAATTAAAGCTTTACGGAATAAGCGCTATGCCTATACCGGTAAATTGGCGTTTGAATCGGAAGATGGTTTTACGATTGAAGGCGGGATGAATGCCCGTTGGGTTAATAGCAAAGGGCATAAGTTTGATACTGCGTTACTGTATACCCAGTCCGGCTATCTCAAAACAGGCTTCAAATACATCGTCCCTTTATGGGAGCCAGAGCACGAATATGCAGGTGTTGATGTCTCGTGGATTAGCTCAAAGGACAGTATTGATTTTGATGGCATACCCTTAACCACCTATTTAGATCAGCTTAAATTAGAGTTTAACTACAATCGGCGCACTGATAATGATTGGCAACAAACTGCCTTCATTTCCTTTTTTGAGGAAAAATTTCGCTTAGTAATTGATGGCGATACTTTGCCTGATACGACTCAACTCACGCTGCTAGGGTTACGTGCCAGCAAGACCAAATCCACTGATGCGCTCTTTCCAGAAAAAGGCTGGCGTGCCTCAGGGGAAATCAAAGGCTCACATAAAAGCGTGCTGAGTGATGAAACTCTAATGCAAGCTCGTTTAGATGGTAAATACTTACATAGCTTTGAAAATCAGAGCAAAGCTATCGCCAGAGGTGCATTAGGCTCGACTTGGGTGGATCAAGACAGCCTCATGCCGAAGTCGCTAGGGTTTACGACGGGTGGACAAGATTCAGTGAGGGGTTTCAATTCAAATACGCTAGGCGAGTTGGACGAATATGGTGAAGTGACCGGTGCCAAACATTTAATCGTCACTAGTCTTGAGTATGAGTATCCAGTGACTGAGAAAATCAGTGCGGCATTATTCGCTGATGCAGGCAGCGCTTTTGATGATTGGAATGATTATGAGCTGAATGTCGGTGCTGGGGTGGGCGTGCGTTATAAATCGCCACTAGGGCCTGTGCGTTTAGATTTAGCTGTACCTAAAGATGATGCTAAAGATCTGCATTTCTACTTTAGTCTAGGGCCTGATTTGTGAGACGTTCAGTCAAATATTTTGTAGTCCACCCCTTAGCTGCCTTGGCAGTTATTATTGTTATAATCGCACTCGCAGCGGTGCTGCTATCGACCACCCGTGTAGGAACCTCATTACTTGCTAGCAGCGTCCAGCAAATTTTACCGGGTCTGCGCTTAGAGGGCGTGGATGGTGCCTTGCTGGATGAAATGAAAGTACAGCGCATCGAGTGGGAAAATCCTGCAGTCAAAATTGAAATTAATGAAGCTTTGGTGGATGTTTCGATTGAGAAGTTTTCCTTACCACCACAGTTAAAGGTAAAACAATTAACTGGTAAGCAGTTGGTTATTACCATTCCACCTTCGGATAAGAAAAATACTGATCCCATTACGATTCCTGATATTCGTATCCCTGCAGAAATAGCCCTAGATAATGTAGTTTTGGATGAGCTGTTGATTAAAAATGGCAGCTTTAGTATGCAATTCAAAGACATCAATCTAAAGGCCTATAACCAAAATGGCCTGCTGCAAGTTGATAAGCTGATCGGGAGTTATGTTGATCCATTGGGTGGGACGGTCAAAATTGATGTTAAGGGCAATATGGGCTTAATGAAGCCGCACCCTACTACTTTGGCGGGTGTAGTGTCTTCCGAAGGCTCTAAATGCGGTATTGGCTCACTTAAGGTAACGGCCAGTGGCGATCTACCTAGCTATCGTTTTCAAGCCGATGGCACTTGGGCTTATAAAGATTATCCAGAAGCAGCCGTCAAGCTAGCCGGAACCGGTAGTTTTGATGAGGTGGCTATTGAGACGGGCGATTTAAAAACTGCATCGGGTGATCTAGATATCACCGGCAAACTGGCTTGGCGACCGCATCTCATTTGGGATGCTAAGTTGAATGGCTCCAAACTGAATCCAGAAGCCTTCGTAGCCGATTTGCCTGGCTCATTAGAAGTAGCACTGGCTTCCAAAGGCGAATATGCCAACCAGCAACTGGTGATGAGTCTAGATGCTAGTAAGTTGTTAGGTACGCTGCGTGATTATCCCATTGATGCCACCTTTTCTACAGGCTTAGATAAAGGCGCTTTAGCGGTTAATTTTATTAATGCAGCGGTAGGGCAAAATCAGCTCAAAGCCAAAGGCCAAGCGGCTGATGGATTGTTGATTGATTGGGAGCTGGATGCTCCCTTCTTATCGCAATTGCATCCGTCGTTAGAGGGCAAGTTAGCCGGTAAAGGTAAGCTCTCTGGCAAGATTAATGGCTCAGAGTTCATGCTGGATGTTGAACAACTCGCCGGGCAGGTTTTGGACTATCCAATAGATGCTAAAGGTGGTTTGAGCTTAGCCAATGGCTTATTAACCGCTCGCGACTTTAAAGTGGCCATAGGGGAAAATCATTTAGACCTGAATGGGGTGGCAGACGAGCAGCAGGGGATTGATTGGCTGATCGATGCGCAAAATCTCAGTACCTTATATCCAGATTTACGCGGCAATCTCAAAGGTAAAGGTAATGCACAAGGGCTATTAGATGGTTCACGTCTAGCCTTACGGATTGATGAGCTGAGTGGTGAGGTTTTAGAGCGTCCGATTAAAGCCAAAGGTGAAGTCTTACTGCGCGATAAATTGTTGACCGCTAAAGCTTTGCAAGTGGAGGTAGGGACTAATCATCTGGAGTTGGATGGAGTTGCAGATGAGGTTCAGGGGATTAACTGGAAAGTTGATGCTAAAAATCTTAGTGAGCTGCTGCCGACCTTAAAAGGGCAATTAGCAGGCCATGGGAATGCACAAGGCTTATTGGATGGTTCACGCTTAGCGTTGCGGGTCGATACCTTACAAGGCGAGCTGTTTGATCATGCGTTAAAGGCTACTGGGAGCCTATTGGTTAACGATAAAGTGCTTACGGCTCAAGCAGTCAAAATCAATTTAGGCGATAACCAAATCGATTTAGATGGGGTGGCTGATGAAGCCCAAGGCCTGCTTTGGAAGCTAGACGCGAAAAACCTCAGTCAATTCTCACCTCAGCTTAAAGGTAACTTAGTCGGTAATGGTAAAGCGCAGGGCTTATTAGATGGCTCACGCTTAAGCTTACAGGTTAATGAGCTAGCAGGTTCGATGTTTGATCAGCCCGTAAAAGCAGTGGGTACGGTCAAGGTTCAAGATAAAGTCTTATCAGCGCAAGGTGTGCGTGTCGATGTGGCAGATAACCGCCTAACCTTAGAAGGTGTCGCGGATGAGCAACAAGGTTTGGATTGGGTGGTGGAAGCGCCCAAATTACAGCAGCTAATTCCCAATTTACCCGGTAATTTATCAGGCAAAGGCAATCTGCAAGGTTTGCTCGATGGTTCACGCTTGGCGCTGCGTATTGATCGCTTAGCAGGTACGGTCAAAGATTATCCGATTAAAGCCACTGGAAGTGTGCGCATCCAAGATAAGGTAATTAGTGCGCAAGGTGTGCAAGTGGATGTTGGTGATAACCATCTGAAACTAGAAGGGGTCGCCGATGAAGCTAAAGGACTGGATTGGTCGCTGGATGCGAATAAGCTAGCTCAACTATATCCAACCTTAAGAGGCAATTTGGCGGGTAAGGGTAATTTTCGGGGTTTACTGGATGGTTCACGCTTTACAGTGAAAGTGAATCGTTTAGAGGGTGTCGTTCAAGATTTCCCAGTGCGTGCCGAAGGCCAACTGAAGCTAGAAAATAAATTACTCGCGGCTCAAGGCTTAAGTTTAGCGGTAGGCAAAAATCAAATTCGCTTGGATGGTGTTGCTGATGAAAAGCAAGGCTTAAGTTGGGCTTTAGAGGCTAAAGATTTAAGCCAGTTAGTGCCGAGTATTAAAGGTGACTTAAAAGGTAAGGGTAAGGCAACTGGGTTGCTGGATGGCTCTCGCCTAGCAGTGAATATCGATAATCTAAGCGGTACTGTTCAAAACTTCCCGATCAATGCCAGTGGTGAAGTGCGGATTCGGAATAAACAGATTTCGGCTAATGGCTTGGTGCTGTCCTTAGGCAAAAACCGTATTCAGTTGGACGGGGTAGCCAGCGATCCAGCTGGTTTGAGCTGGGCTTTAGATGCTAAAGATTTGAGTCAGTTTGCGCCCAGCATCAAGGGTGATCTGAAAGGGACTGGCCGCTTACAAGGTTTGCTCGACGCCTCTAAGCTGGCGGTGAAGGTCGATAGCTTAAAAGGTACGGTACAAGGCTTTCCGGTGAGTGCCACAGGCGAGCTAAAAATTCGCGATAAGATCGTTACTGCGAATAATGTCTTGCTAGATATTGGACAGAATCAATTACGTCTCAATGGCAGTGCGGGTACGACCTTGGGCGTGGATTGGGAGCTGGATGCCAAAAACTTAAGCCAGTTAAATCCAAAGCTTAGAGGGAGTGTTAAAGGTAATGGACGTTTATCCGGGCGCTTGGATGGTAGCCAGTTTGATTTAGAGGTAGCGCGCTTACAAGGGCAGATTGAAGGCCGCCCACTCCAAGCTTATGGCAAAGTCAAAATTCAGGGTAAGCAAATTACTTTGCAGTCAGTCAAAGTGTTGGCTGGTTCCAATGAGCTAGAAGCTAATGGGCGTGCTAGTGAGCCTTTTGATATTCAATGGCGAATTCAGGCACCTAATTTAGCTCAATTATGGCCGGGCTTAAGTGGTAGCTTAAAAGGTGGAGGGTTACTGCGAGGTAATCTAGCTCAGCCACAAATTCAAGGGAATCTGCAAGGCAATCAAGTGGGCTATAAAGATTTGAAGATCGCCAAGCTTTCCTTACAAGCCAATCAAACTGCTGCTCAGTATGATTTGCGCGGTACAGTTGAAGGGCTGCGTCAGGGTAACAATCAAATCAAGCAAGCTGAGTTCACTTTGCAAGGTCAGTTGGCGCGGCATACGCTCAATCTCAAAGTAGTCCATCAAGCAGGCAAATTAGAAGGGCGCGCCTCAGGCTCTTGGAATGGTTCTCAATGGCGGGGAGCGATTGAATCCTTAGCTTTGCGTGACACAGCAGCCGGTAATTGGCAGCTAACGAATGCAGTGGGTGTCACGGCTTCAGCTCAAGCCTTTAGCCTTGCTAATGCTTGTTTGGTGAATCCCCAAAATGCACGTATTTGTAGTAAGGCTGATTGGACTGCGCAGCGTGGCTTAGCTGCTAATGGTGTGCTTCAACAAGTGCCCATGAGTTTAGCGGCTGCTTTTTTGCCGAAAACTCTGCAATTGCCGGGGCTCATCAATGCGGATTATCAGTTTGAACAACGTGGCGGCAAGCCTTTTGCGCGGATCAATGTGCAGTTGCCGGATAATGTGATCGTGCTACGTACCGCTAATAAACGTGCCGAAACCCTACAATATACCCAAGCTAAAGGTAGCTTAATTTTGAATGATCGGGTTGCGACGCTACAGGCTCAAGTGGATATTCGGGGGCGTGGGCAGTTGCGCGCTGATGGACGCATTGATTTATTAGCCGAAGGTGGTCAGCCTAAGTTAGATATCAAAGCAACGGTAGCGATGCCTGATATTAGTTGGCTACAAGCCTATTCGCCGCAAATTGATGAGCTAAAAGGCCAGGTGAATGGGGATTTGCGTATTGTTGGCTTATTGAATAAACCGCAGGTGACGGGCAATTTGCGTCTACAAGGTGCTTCTTTGTATTTGCCAGAAACGGGCGCCAAGCTTGAGGATATCAGTTTAGCGATTCAGGCCAGTCAAGCTGATCAAATGAATATCACTGGCTCATTGCGTGCAGGGCAGGGTGTCTTAAAAGCGAGTGGGGTATTACGTTTAGCTAATCTGCCGAATTGGAGCGCTGATTTGCGCTTACAAGGTAATAATTTGCTGCTCATGAATACCTACGAAGTTCAAGGGCAGGTATCTCCTGATCTCAATATCCAAGCCACCCCTAAAGCTGTGGTTGTGACGGGCACGCTCCGTATTCCTGAGGCATCGATTAATATTCAGGCTTTGCCCGTAGGGGCGAGTGTCCGTTCGGATGATATTGTCTTTGTAGGACGTACTCAGCCTGCGAGCACTGCACGGAAAAAATTACGTACGCCACAAGATGGCCCCGCGATTGATATTCAACCTAATGTATTAGTTGAGGTGGGTGACAAGGTCAGAATGAATGCCTTTGGCTTAGAAGCGCGTTTAACTGGCAAGATTCGCTTGTTACGCAATAAGCAGGATATTGTCGCCGAGGGTGCTCTCAGTGTAGTGGATGGTTTTTATAAGGCTTATGGGCAGAACTTGAGCATTGAGCGTGGGCGCTTAATTTTCAATGGTCCAATGACCAATCCGGGACTAGATGTGCGCGCTACCCGTAAAGTTGAAGATGATATTACGGTGGGTATCAGTTTGGGCGGCACGGTTAAACAGCCTGAGTCAACTTTATTCTCATCGCCGCAACAGACCCAGAGCGATACCTTGAGTTATCTATTAACAGGGCGCGCTTTGTCAGGTATCTCTGGCAGTGATACCGCTTTATTAACGCGTGCTATCACCAGTTTAGGTTTAGCAGGCGGGGAAAGTCTCGCGCAAAGTCTTGGAACTAGCATTGGTTTGGATGAGGTTGGTATCAATTCCAATGGCGGTGATTACAAGCAAAGTGAGTTGGCCTTAGGTAAAAAGCTTGGCTCCAAGCTTTATGTGAAGTATATTGTTGGCCTGTTTGATTCCTTGCAACGAGTTGCAGTGACTTATCAAGTGAATAAGCGCTTGCAAATCGAGGCTACTAGTGGCGCTAGTCAAAGTATCGGCTTAATTTATAAGCTTGAAACAAATACGGGGCCATTTGGTAAATAGGGGTTTTGGGCGTATAGATCTTAAACAATTTCCTTAAATTTTATGAAAAAAAGCTCAAGACTTGAGTTGACAAAGGAAAACGATTAAATCACACTATGCGCCTTTCCAGTCGGAGGGGTTCCCGAGCGGTCAAAGGGGACAGACTGTAAATTTGTTGGCTCTGCCTTCGAAGGTTCGAATCCTTCCCCCTCCACCATATTTTTGATTTGGTGCGCACGTTTAACGTTTCGTGCTAATGCGAGATCGATTAAGCGGGTGTAGTTCAATGGTAGAACCTCAGCCTTCCAAGCTGATGGCGTGGGTTCGATTCCCATCACCCGCTCCAACTGTGTGGCTGAGTCGTTTAAAAATTTACGCTCTTGTAGCTCAGATGGTAGAGCGCATCCTTGGTAAGGATGAGGTCGGCAGTTCGATTCTGCCCAAGAGCACCAAGTTATTGATCCTTCTTAGGGGTTTTCGAGATGGCAAAGAGTAAATTTGAGCGCACGAAGCCGCACGTGAACGTCGGAACGATAGGTCACGTTGACCACGGCAAGACCACGTTGACGGCGGCCTTGACGGTCGTTCAATCCCGTAAATTTGGCGGCG
>JBATRF010000020.1:0-1714 GCA_049292455.1 Thiolinea sp. | reverse complement strand
GATCTCCACCACTCCGCCGTCCCAGGTGTTCTCCGTAACGTAGCTGTGCCAAAAGCTTAGCACCGGTGAGCCGCTAAGCGCAACCGGTCCCACCATGGTCAACAGCTGCTCCGACACCGTCGACACGTCCTGGGCGAACCAGGCGTGCGTCGGGCTGTGCGGACTGGTCGTGCCCAGGCTCCAGTTGTAGGACCCCGAGCCGGCTGTGGCTGTCCAGGCCGCGCTGCCCGTTTCCATGTCGTCGCTGAAGAAGGTGACTGTGCCGAGACCGCTGTTCACCGTGACATTGAAACTACACGTCTGCGAAGCGCCGGCCGCCATGTTCCCGACAGTGATGGTCACTACGCCGCCTGCCTCGTTGCCGCTGCACGTCAGCCCGCCAGCGTAGGTCGTGCCGGCCGGCACGTTGTCGCTAATGGTGACGTTGGACAGGCTGCCGGTCGTCTGGTTCTCGACCAGCAGCGAGTAGGTCAGCAACTGGCCGGCAGTAGCGGGCGACGGGCTGGCCGATTTGGTGATCTTGAGCGTCTGCTGGCAGGAGACCGGGACGTCGAAGGCCTGCACGCCGTCGCTGCGGCTGCCGGTGCTGCCTTGAGTGGCGCTGTAGCCAAGGCCGCGCTTGGCGAAGGCCGTCCAGAGGAGGCACTGGTTGGCGCCGGCGTTGTTGACCTGGTCGGCCTGCAGGATGGCGTTGCGCGCGTCGACGAAGCCGGGACTGCACGGCTGCAGCTTCAGCCCGTCGATGACCAGTTGCAGGGCGATGTTGTTGCCGCCTGTGCCGGTGTAGATGTTGGGGTCGAAACCATACTGGTTGATCAGCGCCCAGTTCATCTCCCACAGCATAGCCGCCCAGGTCGAGCCGACGCCGTGCGGCACCGCGGCGGTCTTGATGGTGTCGTAGGTGCGTGGATCGATACTCATGTCGGTGCTGTAGGGGTAGGTGCGGATGCCGACGCCGGTGGTCGTCTGTCCCAGCACGTAGGTGCCGACGCCGCGGCGGTCGGTCCCGGCGTCGCCGGGCTCGATGGTCATCCAGATGCCGAAGAAGTCGCTCCAGCCCTCGCCGCCCTGCTCCTGGTTGTTCAGACAACTGGAGTTGCTGGGGCCGCCGGTCAGGCGGATGGAGATGCCGTGGCCATATTCGTGAACGATGATGCCGTTGTCGAAGTCGCCGTCGCGCTGCGGGCTGGTGTAGTTCCAGAGGTACATCTGCATGCGCGGGTTGCCGCCATCGACGGGTGTGGCGAAGTTGGCGTTGTTGGTGCCGCCGCCGTCCTGCGCCTCGGCGTAGACGTAGTCGCTGGCGCTGCCGCCGCGGCCGTAGTTGTTCTCCTGGAAGTTGCCGCTGACCTCGTCGAAGCCGTACTGATACATCAGGTCGTGGACCGTGTTGTTCCAGTGGAACAGGTTGCTGACGGCCGCCGGGCGGTAGGTCGAAGGCGCCTGGCCCAGATCCACGGGGAAGTCGAAGTTCAGCGAGCTGCCGCCGCTGGGGGAACTGCCGCTGTCGGGCGAGTTGTTGTTGTCGGTGTCGGTGTAGGCGTGGGCGTTGTTGCCTTGGGTGGTGGTGAACTCCGCGCCGGCTGCGCCGTTGGTGTCATGCCAGCCGTAGGGCGACGCCAGGGAGTTGGCCGGATCGCTGACCACACTTCGGCCGCCGTGGCTGGGACTTTCCGCAGGCAAGGCGTAGACGTTGTACTGGCCGCCACCGACC
>JBATRF010000019.1:0-1615 GCA_049292455.1 Thiolinea sp. | reverse complement strand
CGCTGAGCCCCTCGATGATCTCGCGATACTCCTCCAGAATGTCCCAGGCGCGCGAGACTGCGTCCACGATGTCGCTAAAATAGACTTCCATGTCTTGCTGGATGAACGGCCGCTCCTTGCGCTCCAGATTGCTGACGATAGCAATCTGTGGCCTGACGACGCGACGCAACGTGATGATGTCCCGACGGGTCAGTGAGATGTCCTGGACGATCTGGCGCATGTTTTCGGCGAACATGATCTCTTCGATCGACACAATCTTAGCATCCAGCTTGCGTAACATGGCGAACATGTAGTCCACCATGCCGTCCAGAATATGGTACAAGAGACGTCCTGGCCCGTGGCTCATGGTCTTTGCACAGACCATACCGTCGGAGCGACAGGCGCTGAACAGATCGTTGAGCGGCTTGAGCTGTCCGTCTTGAATCGAGATCAGGTATCCTGGCCCAATAAAAAAATCCACTTCGCTAGGACGTGTGAACAACATCTGCCGGTCGTAGATCGGGAATTGCATCACGATGAACGAGTAGTCGTCGTAGTCGTCGATTTTTGGGCGCTCAATAGGGCTCAGGATGTCTTCGAGATCCAATGGATGGAAAGGGTAATGCTTTCGTAGGTAAGCCACATCGTCCGGTGTAGGCTTCTCGATGTTCACCCAGGTCAGGCGCTGATGAGTTAGTGCGGCAACGCTCATTGGATTCCACCTGTGCGGCATCTCCGGCTGGCTGGCTCCGTAGCGCCTTCACCGTGTCGCTACGATCCAACTGGAGACATATTATAGCACATGCCGGAAAAACCCAAGGCATTATGCGGCTAATCAGGCGCAGTGCACGTGAATCTGCGTATAGGAGAACCCTTTTTTGCCATGAAAGGTATCGTCTCAATTTGTAAAGGGCAAGCCTTTGCGGTCGCCTTGGAGGACGGGCGTAATGCCTTGCCCCTTACCCCGGTTTGTTGAGAAGATACCATGAAAGGCCCTGCAATGATGTCCGGTGTCTGGCACCTAGGGCCTCATGAGTGTTTGACTTATGCTTGTCATCGCGCTATAATTCACGCGCTATTTGGGTGCCACAACGGGCGCCACTGGTTGTTCTTTAGGGCCCAAGGCGCCTCAGAGGGCTGTTTCACGCGTCGTCCCACTGCGTTGTCCTCTCGCTGGTTCGATTGGCCCCTTTTTCGCAACCCAGCCTAGCACTGTCGCTAGAGTATTGCTTGGACTGGACTCTCGTGTGTTATCCGGCCGGCGCGGCCGGTAGGTTTTATCCTGACTTTCAGGGAGGTAAGTTCTCGCTATGTACCAAATGGGACTCACACAGTTCGAGATCATCTCAGTCTGGGTGGTTCTCGGCATCGCCATCGTCGGCCTGCTTTATGCCATCTTACTGCGCCGACAAGTATTGGCGCACGACAAGGGCACGGCCAAGATGATCGAGGTCTGGGATGCCATCCGTCAAGGGGCTGACGCTTATCTGAGCCAGCAGCTCCGCACGATTCTCCCCCTTATCGTCATCCTGACCTTCGCCATGTTCTTTAGTGTCTACATCGTGCCGCCCACCACGGCAGCGTTGGAGCGTTTCAGTAACATGACCCCGAGCCAGGTGCGTATGGTCATCGGCCT
>JBATRF010000018.1:0-1660 GCA_049292455.1 Thiolinea sp. | reverse complement strand
CCACAGGCTGGCAACAACCACCAGGGCGAATAGCTCAGCCGGTTAGAGCGCCTCGTTTACACCGAGGAGGCCACAGGTTCGAGTCCTGTTTCGCCCACTAACATCTCTGCAAGGCCGTCGGCTGGTTGGCCGGGGGCCTTTTGTTTCCACTGCCACATGGCTCACCAGGAACTGCGCAAACTTCCCAGCGTCGACCGGCTGCTGCAAGATAGCACCGTGGTCGCCGCGCGCACGGAATACGGCCATGACCTGACGCACCAGGCGACGCGCGAGGTGCTCGATGCCACGCGCCGGGCCATTCAGGACGCAGGGCAACCTTGTCCCGATCTGCCGGCGTTGGCGCAGGCCGTGCTAGCCCGCCTCGAAGCAGTGACCCGTCCCACGCTGCACCCCGTTATCAACGCCACTGGGGTACTGGTTCACACGAACCTGGGCCGGGCGCCGCTCAGCGTCGCCGCCCAGACGGCCATGCAGATGGCCGGCGGTGGCTACAGCAACCTGGAGTACGATCTGGATGCCGGCCAGCGCGGCTCGCGCTACGTCCACACGGTGGATCTGCTGCGCCGCCTGACCGGCGCCGAGGACGCGCTGGTAGTCAACAACAACGCCGCGGCCGTCCTGCTCTGCTTGATGGCCCTGGCGCACGACCGCGAGGTAATCATCTCACGCGGCCAGCTTGTCGAGATCGGCGGCGGCTTCCGCATCCCTGACGTCTTGCGAACCAGCGGAGCCAGGCTGGTTGAGGTCGGCACCACCAACCGCACGCATCTGCGCGACTATGAGGAAGCCATCGGGCCTGCTACCGCCTTGCTCTTGCGTGTGCACAGCTCGAACTTTCGTCAGATCGGCTTCACTGCGGAAGTCAGCCTGGCGGAGCTGGTCGCCATCGGCCACACACACAGCCTGCACGTCGTCGACGATTTGGGCAGCGGCACCTTACTGGACACAACGGCCTTTGGCCTCGCCTACGAGCCGCGCGTGCAGGACAGCGTGCAGGCGGGCGCGACGCTGGTGACTTTCAGCGGCGACAAGCTGTTGGGTGGGCCGCAGGCCGGCCTGATCGTCGGCCGGAAGGACGCCATCGCCCAACTGCGCTCCCATCCGCTGACGCGCGCGCTGCGTGTCGACAAAACCACGCTTGCCGGCCTGGCGGCGACCCTGGGCCACTACCTGCGCGGCGAGGCCGTAGAGACGATCCCGGTTTGGCGCATGATTAAGGCTACCCCGGCGAGCCTGGAAGAGCGCAGCAGGCGCTGGGCTGGTCGGCTGCAGGACAACGGTTTTGTGACCCAGGTCAACCCTGGCCAGTCGACCATCGGCGGCGGCTCGTTGCCAGGAGAAACCCTTTCCACTTACCTGCTGGCCCTACCCGGCCTGCCGGCGGACCCAATGATGGCCCGTTTGCGGAACGGCCAACCTGCGGTGGTAGCCCGGATCGTCGAAGATGCTGTCTGCTTCGACCCGCGCACCGTGCTGCCCGATCAGGACGAGTCGCTGCTAAGCGCGATCCTGGCGGCAGTTGAAGCCCTGTGATAGGTGTCATGCCATGACTGATGTAACCCGTATGCAAGGCCGAGTGATTCGCGGTGGTCGAGCCGAGGGCAGGGCGCTGGTTTCGCCTTTACCCATCGGCTTTCTGGGCGGCGTCGATCCCGACACC
>JBATRF010000017.1:0-1707 GCA_049292455.1 Thiolinea sp. | reverse complement strand
GTCGACTGGGAACCGTCCCGGAGGGAGTAGGGTCTGGCGGCGAGACTCGACCCGTTGGCGATCGCTAGCGAACTAGTCTGTCGTCAGTTAAGGGCCGCCAGACCCTACTCGACCAACATCTGCCAGTGGGAAGGACACTGTGTGGATTTGCACTACTTTTTAATTGGTCTTAGTGCCGCCCGCGGCATAAAAACTAATCTGATCACGTCGCGTAGGTGCTTGCCAGCTCGTAAGCCAACTTATACGCACGAACGAGCCGCTGCGGCGGCGTGTCAGGCTGTACGAAGTGGCCGGTGTTGAAGATGTAGCCGCCGCCTGGCGCATACACCTCAAAGCGGCCACGGATGTACGCTGCCAACGCCGCTTCATTCTCCAACAGCAGAGCGTCTACCGTGTCGAGCGATCCATAGATCACGAGCTTGTCACCGTACAGCGCCTTGACCTGCTGCGGATCCATGCCGGCGCTTTCCTGGACCGGATGCAACATGCTGATTCCCATCTCCACCAGGTCGTCCATGATCGGCATGATGTAGCCATCGCTGTGCTGGTTCATCGGCACGCCCCGGCTGCGAATGTGCTTGATGACCCGCTCGGCGTAGGGCCGGATCAGCTCGCGCCACATCTCGGGGCGGAACAGCATGGTCTGGTTGCTGCCCCAGTCGTCGGACATCTGCACGATGTCGGCGCCCGCGTCGATGCAGCTGTCGGCCAGGCTGCACAGCCAATCGGCGTAGCGGTCAAACCAGGCATGCATCAAGTCGGGGTTGCGCCGAAGGTTGGCCCAGCATTTCTCGATACCGAGGAAAGAGCTGGTTCCTTCGACCATGCCCCACATGTGCGCGATAATCGCTCGCCGATCGCCTTGCTGTGCCACGGCGTCGACGACGTTGGCGCCTGCAAAATCCGGGTTCCAAGCGCTGTATCCGATCCATTTCGGATCGCGCGCATCCTCCAAGGTCAACCCGGCCAATTCCTTGATATCGAATTTCCGCCCAAACTGGTTTGGGTACGGGGTCCATCCCACGAAGATGTCGATACCGAACTCGTCAAGGAACGTATCCCGCGGTCCATACTCGGCCTCGAGATTGTCGACGAATTGCCGCTGGTACAGCCAGCAGTCGAGCGGCGTGCGGTCGATGGGCTGACGATTGATACAAGCGAGGACGCGTTCTTTAGAATTCATGATGGTTCCATTGAAGAGCAACGATCAAAAAGCGATGCAACTTCCGGCTTCCGCTATCCGCTTCCGCCATTCGTTGTTCTATTCGTTGTGATATTCCATACCATCCCGCTACTCGTCCACCGGCGTCAAATTGAGCGCTGCAATCCAACTCGGACCATCCAGCGTGGCCACATAGGCCACCACAGACTTCTCCAAATAGACCTGTTCCCACTGCGGGATAATCGCCAGAAGATCCGCCGGCAGCTTGCGAATGATCTCCCAATAGGCGAACTCCATCAGGCGATACCCGGATGTGGGCGATCCGATAAACGTGGGATGGGGCGGGATAATGGCGTCCTCTACCATTGTCTGGTCGAGGACGTCGGAAAGCGCGTCGAGCAGGTCCAACTTGCGTTCCCAGCTAGTGGCGATGTCGACGGCTTCGTCGACGATCGAGCCAAGGCGTCCGTACATTCTTGGAAGATGCCTAAAGTAGGCCATGGTCCACTTGTCGTACGGGTAGTACTGCTTGTCCAGCATAAAGG
>JBATRF010000016.1:0-2058 GCA_049292455.1 Thiolinea sp. | reverse complement strand
CCTTCAGTCCTAATGGCAGTCACGGCTTCCGGGAATAATCCTTCCGGAAGCCATGACTGTCATTCTCTGCACTTGCCAACACTGCGATCAAATCAGGGCCTTAGTTTTTATGACGTCCTGCGCAATCACCAGAAACTCGTCCAGGCTCATATTGCCTCTGCGGTCGCCCGTTCGCAGTCGCAGGTTGACCTGCCCCTGCTCCTGTTCCTGGTCACCCAACACCAGCATGTACGGGACCTTCATGAGCTGGGCGTCGCGTACCTTGGCCTGCATGCGGTCGCTGCCATCGTGTACCTGCACTCGCAGCCCGGCAGCCTTCAGCCGATCAGCGACTTCGTGGGCGTAATCGTTGTTGCGGTCCGTGATGGGGATCACGGACACCTGCACTGGGTGTAGCCAGACCGGAAACGCGCCGGCGTAGTGCTCGATCAGTACGGCGAAGAAACGCTCCATGCTGCCCAGCAGTGCGCGGTGAATCATGTAGGGGCGGTGCTGCAACCCATCTTCGCCGACATAGTGCAGGTCGAAACGCTCCGGCAGGTTGAAGTCGAACTGAATCGTGCTGAGCTGCCATTCCCTACCCAGCGCGTCCAACATCTTCAAGTCGATTTTGGGGCCGTAAAACGCACCGCCGCCTTCATCCACTTCGTATCGGATGCTCGCTCGCTTGAGTGCCTCCTCTAGTGCCATCTCGGCAGCGACCCACATGTCGTCCGGACCAACGGCTTTGGCCGGCTTCGTGCTGAGATAGGCGTTGAATTCCGTGAAGCCGAAGCTGCGGAGGATGTATAGACAGAAGTTGAGCACCCGATCAATCTCTGCCGGCATCTGATCGGATCGGCAGAAGAGGTGGGCGTCGTCCTGCGTGAAGCCGCGCACGCGCGCCAGGCCGTGCAGCACCCCGCTGCGTTCGAAGCGGTAGACCGTGCCCCACTCCGCCATGCGGATGGGCAGGTCGCGGTAGCTGCGCACTTTGCTGGCGAAGATGTTGACGTGGAACGGGCAATTCATCGGCTTGAGATAGTACTCTTGCCCGTCGATTTCGATCGGCGAGTACATATTTTCCTTGTAGAAGTCCAGGTGCCCGCTGGTTTCCCACAGTTTGGCGCGGCCGATGTGCGGCGTGTAGACCATGACGTAGCCATGCGCCAGATGCTCTTGCTTGCAGAAGTCCTCGGCCAGGTGACGCATAAGAGCGCCGTTAGGGTGCCATAGGATTAGTCCACCGCCCACGTCGTCCGAGTCGGCGCTGAACAAGTCCAACTCCTTGCCGATATTACGATGGTCTCGCTTCTTAGCTTCTTCGAGCCGGTTGAGATAATCGGCCAGCAGTTTCTTGTTGGGCCAGGCCGTTCCGTAGATGCGCTGCAACATGGGCCGCTTCTCGTCGCCGCGCCAATATGCGCCGGCCGTGGCGAGAAGCTTGAAGCCGTCAGGTGGTATCTGGCCCGTGTGTTCGACATGCGGCCCGCGACAGAGGTCCTCGAACGTGTCGTGCTTGTACGTACTGATGACGGGCGCCTCGGCGAGCGGGTTGCCGTACTCGTCGAAACTGCCGCGCTCCAACCCGTCGATCAACTCGATCTTATATGGTTGGTCGGCGTACAACGCCTTCGCTTCCTCAGCGCTGACCTGGCGGTATTGGAACTGGTGCTTGCCGCCGATGATCTGGCGCATGCGCTTCTCGATCGCCTCCAGATCCTCTGGCGTTAGCGACCGCGGCAGGTCGAAATCGTAGTAGAATCCGTCCTCGATCGGCGGGCCGATGGCGGTGCGCGCCTCGCCGGGGAACATCTCCATCACGGCCTGCGCCATGACGTGCGCCGCGCTGTGGCGGAGCTTGTACAGGTCGTCTTTCTGCAAATCGCTTGACTTTGCCATGATCGTCTCCTTGTGTGAATCAAAAACCCCCTCACCTGTTGGGGCGAGGGGGTTGATCACGCGGTTCCACCCAACTTAGATCACGAAGACACGAAATACTCGAAGGCAAGAAGCACGAAGATGTCAAGCTTGAAGACAGAAGCCGCCGAGCGATACGGTGTTGCGTGAGCTATCTTA